>JABJKS010000087.1 GCA_018660265.1 Rhodospirillaceae bacterium
ACGACGGCGGCGGAGGCGGACATAGTCCTTCACGATGGTCTGCTTGCCCATGAAGCCATGCTCATCGCGAAGACGTTCGAAGATCCGCTTCGCCGTGTGGCGCTGCTTGCGGTGGACCGTGCGGTCCGCTTCCAGAATATCGTCAATGATAGCGGTGAAGGGATCAAGCTTTGGCCGCTTGACTGGCTGGCGACGGCGGTAGCCAGGTGGCTCCACATGCCGCAGCATCTTCCTTACCGTCGATCGTGCAATGCCAAACCGACTTGCCGCCTCTCGCTGGCTCAGTCCGTCAACATGACAGGCCAGCCGAACACGCAAATAAAGCTCCACGGTATACATCTCCCACCGTCCATCCCAAAAGGATCGAAGGTTACAGGTGGCAAGGTTTTATCCCGCCCGCAGCTGGGAAAATCCCGCCGCTACCATGGACCAATTTGTCACCGCCGTTCTCAGGTTAGCGTTCAAACGCCGTATTCTGGCTACAGGTTGAAGAGCCTCCCAGTCATAGATCCGATGCGAATCAATCCACGGCAATTCCACATGCTACGTCGAAGATCCGCATTATAAGAGATTCTAGTGCTCTTGGCTCATCTGAGTATCCCCCTGCATCGTTGCCGAGTCTAGTGGATTGATCGGAACGAAAGAGTCTCTTGGTATTGGCAGAAATTAGCTTAAAATTAGAAATATCGACGGCACCAAACGTTGGAATCAATCCACTAGTGGTTCAACCGAGACGGAAGAGTCCGGCGAACGCCGGGCCTTCCACCGAGAAAAGTTGAACCATCACAATAAGATAGCTAGTGGATTGGCCCGACCTTCTGGGATCGGTTTGTTGGAGTCAATCCACTAGGATAGATGCCCTCGCGAAATCGGGCATCATGGTCAAGGAGGTTATAGAATTCGAGGCAAACGACGAAGGAGGTGAAGAATAAGGTATTCAAATCAAACGAACCTACAGCCGCCTCGACATCCAAACGACATGCCCATTCATATGAACTTCCTCTGCGTCCCGCTCATATGTTTCGTATTCCAGGGTCACTGACCTGATGACCACCTTGGGCGGATTGGAGTTCAGCTGGTGCACGATGCGCTTGGCCAAGAACCCCGCACCAATCACGATCACGAAGATTCCGGGCGGTATCGCTGGGATGGTTGGCTACAGCAGTCACAAAACGCTACCCCATTTGCTACCCCAACGAAAAATGACTTAGCTGTTTCCGGCTAAGTCATTGATTTCATGGTGCCGGCGACAGGAGTCGAACCCGTGACCTACTGATTACAAATCAGTTGCTCTACCAACTGAGCTACGCCGGCGTTGGGGATGGGTTTTAGTTGGTTGTGGGCTTGGGCTCAACCTCTCATTTGCGGGTTTCCTGATCTTTCTGAAAATTTTTAGAACGCGGCCATGCGTTGGAAGTTGGGGCTGGGCATGTGGGCTGGCTGGCCCGTGATCGGCGTGCCGCCTTTTATGACCAGGCGGTGGTTTTCCAGGCGGGAGGCCATTTGGATGTCGATCGCGGGGTTGCCGTCCACCACCAGGAAGTCGGCGGCGTTGCCCGCCTTGATGCGGCCCTGGTCGGACAGGTCCATCAAATCGGCGCTGATAGAGGTGCCCGAACGCAGGGCATCAATGGGCTTGATGCCCAGGTTGGCCATGAATTCCAGCTCCATGGCATTGGCACCGTGTTTGTTGAAGGGCGTACCCGCGTCCGTGCCCATGGCGATGTTGCCGCCCGCCGCATAGTACATCTGGATGGAGCGGCGATGATTTTCCGAGATGCGTTCGGCTTTCTCCACCACATAGGCCGGGATGCCGTTTGCCGCATTGTCGAGAATATTGCGCAGGGCAGAGACCGTGGGCACGAGATAGGTGCCCTGGGCCAGCATTTCCCTAACGCATGTCTCGTCCATGAAAATGCCATGTTCGATGGAGGTAACGCCGCCGCGCACCGCGTTCAATATCCCATCCCGGCCCTGGGCGTGAGAGGCCGAGCGGCGATTGAAACGCCGCCCTTCGGCGATGCCGGCGGCCATTTCCTCGGCCGTGTAATGGGCATCTTCGGGGTTCACGCCCGGGGTCATGACACCACCCGTGGCCATAATCTTGATCAGGTCGCTACCAGCATGGATTTGTTCCCGCACCGCGCGGACGATGTCATCGATACCATCTGCTATGCGCCCCGTACGGTTGCCATGGCCACCGGTCATGCAGATCACCTGGCCCGAGGCGCGAATGGTCGGGCCCATTTGCTGGCCGCTGTTGCAGGCATCCCGCACGGCGAACTCCAAAAAATCTTTGCCGCCGCAATCCCGCAGGGCGGTGATGCCGCCCGCTAACGAGGCTTGCGCCCGGTCAAGGGCCCGCATGGTCGTTTGGCCCGGCAATAATTTATCGGCGGCGGTACCTGGATCACCCTCGCCTCCCAAACACAGATGGACATGGCAATCGAACAGGCCCGGCATCAGGGTGCCACCGGACGTGTCGATTGTTTCACCTGCAAAGCCGTCGAATTCCGACGCCGGGGCGATTTTTGTGACGCGACCGCCCTCCACCAATACAGCCTGGCCGTCGTGGAGGTCGTTGCTGCCGTCAAACAGCAGGCCACCTGCGTAAAGTTCGCTCATCTCACATTCCCCTGATTAAGAGTTTTAGTAGTAGCCGGGCGTGTTGCGACCCAGGCCGTCAAACAATTCCCCGACGCGGAGGAACCAGGCAAAAACCGGATCGTCATCCGCTACCAGCTGGAAATCCGAAATGGTCCGGGCCCATTGAAAGGCACCAAAGACCGTATAATCCGCATAGTTGGCCGTATCACCGCCCAGAAAGGCCTGGCTGCGCACGGTCAGACGCAGGGGCGTTAACGAGGCGCGGAAGGCTTCAACGCGATCTTCTCGCCCGGCCTGCACATCCTCCAACGCGGCGCCGAAAATCTTCTCCCGGCTGGTGCGGACATAGTCTTTGTCTTCCGCGCAGACGTGGTCGTGGATATCTTTGATGACCATATTGGCCAGGCCCGCATGGACCACCGCATTGGTCCAGCTATGGAAGAAATAACACATGCCCCGCCCGCCCGGTCCACCAAACAGGCTGGGGCGGTCGGGATAGGTCGCCTCCAGATAATCGGCGATGGCATTGGAATCCCCAACCATTTTGCCGCCGTCATCGATGATGGGCACGGTTTTCATATCTCCCGCGCCGACCTGCCCAATGGCGGTGAAGGCGGTGCCCTTATGTTCATAGTTCAACCCCTTGTGGGCCAGGGCCAGGCGCGTACGCCAGCAATAGGGGCTGAAATTACGGCCGTCCTGGCCCATCAAGTCATAAAAAGCAATCGCCATGGGGCTTTATCCTGCGCTAACCGAATTAGATATTTTGGGCTTAGTTGTAGGCCTAGTTTAGGGCATGTTCCCCACCGACACCATCAACCGTGGGCGTCCACCGCGTACTCATCTGCCGCATCATACGGCGTTCGGTCGGATCCCACGCATCCCGGCGGTGCAAGGTGCCCAAGGTATCGAACATCACCAGATCACCAACCTGCCAATCATGGGCGTAGACATATTCGGGCGCCGTGGAATGGGCCGCCAGTTCCTTCAACAGCGCCTTGCTCTCGTCTTCGGGCATGCCGATGATATGGCGGGTAATGCCTTTGGAGACATACAGCAGCTCCCGCCCGGTTTGCGGATGACGCAGGATAATGGGGTGTTCGGCCTCCGGGATATCGGGGTGGGAGACGCCAAGACGTTGGTTGCGTTCCCGCTTGGCTTGAAATTCCGCTCGAAAATCGGTGCCCGCCCGTGGGTTTTCGCTGACGCTGTAATCTTCGCTATTTTCTTGCTCGCTCTCCTCACCCTTCTCCTGACCTTTGGCATAGCTGGTGATGGAATGATGCGCCGTAAGGGGCCGTAACATTTTGACCATGGCTTGTGGCAGGCGGTCATAGGCGCTGTATTGGCTGCAGAAACAAGTCTGCGGCGGGTTGAGGTTCGGAATTTCCACAGCTTCCAGAAAGCTTTCCTTGCCCACAGCCGGGGCATAGGAATAGTCGGCATGCCACTCCAGGCTCTCGGATGCGCCAATGCCCTTTGCCACGCCCTCATCGTCAACCAGATTGGTGACGCGCAGGATTTCCGGCCGCGCATCGATATCCCCGAACCATTCCGAACCTTTGACCAGATCACCAAATCTTTGGGCAAAGGCGATCATCTCGTCATCGGTGGGTGTCGTCTGACCGCGAAAGACCAGAACTGAATGATCGGCCAGACTTTGCCGTATTGTGGCCTCATCATTTTGGCTGAGTGTTGCCTTTGGCTCCCAGCCGTGAACAACAGCGCCCAAGGCCTGCTGCAATGGTTTCACATCCAATGTCATTTGCTTCCTCCTCGCCAATAGCCCGCCACTTTAGACCAAGTTCGGGCGCTGCGCCATTGGGGAGAGAGGCGGGGCTGCCATAGACCAGAAAGGCCTTCACCTCTGCCAGATAGTCCGGGTCCTGTTCGGCCCAGTCCAGGTTTAGATCACCAATGATCATGTTAAGGCTCCAAATTAGGACCTGTCGTCAGGATCAAAGATGGGGGTGTATTAAGGCCGGGTGAGGGCCGGTTTGCGGCTTTCCTGGGGCAAGCGTCTTATATCGGTGACATATTGCGGTGACAGTTTACTAATCTCGCTCTTCCCGCGCTCTCGGCCCGCGCTTGCCCGCCTTCAGGGGGCGGTTCAGGCGATGCTCCAGGTCCGAAAGCCAGGCATCCGAGCCCAGGGGCCGTCCGATGCTTTCCGCCGCGCGTAAGGCTTTGATTTGGGCTTCGCTCTGTGCCCGGTTCCGCCCTTCGTCCTCGCCGCTGTCCAGCAGGGCGGCAAAATCCGGTATGCGTTCCAGCACCGGGGCGGTCACGGCAAGATCATCATCCTCGCCTGCAAGATGCGCCCGCACGCTGGACCAGGGCCAATCAACCGCCGCCCTGACCAGACCCGCCCGCACCGGGTTGAGGGAGACATAGCGCACCGCACTGGCCAGATAATCTTCATCCATAGGAACCGAGCCAAAGCGCCCCTGCCATAGATGCCCCGTCCACTTGTTGCGCGCGTTGATGGCCCGGGTATAGCGGCGGTGGGCATCACCCAGCATGGCGCGCAAGCCGTCAGGGTGGCTGGGCACCAGGATCAGATGTACATGGTTCGGCATCAGGCAGTAGGCCCAGACTTCAGTGCCCGATTTCGCCCCCGCCTCAGCGAGGAGGTCAATATAGGCCCGGTAGTCGTCCGCCCCGAAAAACACCTCCGCACGCCGATTGCCACGTTGCGTGACGTGGTGCGGAATACCGGGAATAACGATGCGCGCCAATCGAGCCATGACGTATCCTAGCAGGATTGGGAGTAAAGTAAACTGTCACCGTAATTTTGTCACCGTAATTTGTAGCAGAAACCTTGGCGATGCCCGCATTCATTTTCAAGAGCGTCTTATCGCCTTCGAATGTGCCGTCACTAAGATTTATTTTGAAGCTGGTTGGCGTTAAAGCATCTGACATCTTCTATTCCTCCAGGGCATTTTTTTGTTCTAATCGCAAGTACAATTCATCCAGCAGCTGGATGGTGGCCGTTTGAACATCTTTCGAAAAGATAAGGTCGCCACCATAAAGAATGGCGAGCAGGCTCTCGTCAAAAAGTGATAATTTATCGGGTAACTTCGATGTTAGGTCATGGCCAGTAAAAATGGAAAATTTCCACTTATGCCTGAAATATTCATGATTAAAAACAAGGTATGAAAAAATATAATTTGACATTCCATATGAATTTGTAATGTCATGTTTATTCGGATTTATGAAAATGACT
>JABJKS010000105.1 GCA_018660265.1 Rhodospirillaceae bacterium
AACAAGCATGTGTTGATTGCAACGAGTGATGGAATGGCCAACCTGGATATCAGTGACTTTGACCAGTATCTCCTTCAGGCAAACATACCGAATGACGGTACACTCGGTGCCGAGTTGGTCGGCTTACCGCTATTGACCCTGACTGCGAGCACGTTCGTTCACATCATGTACGATGACCAGCAGATTTATCTCGCTGGCTTGGAAACTTATCCGGTACCCGTTCCTGCTGCGCTGCCCTTATTCGGTAGTGGCTTGGCGCTGATGGGTTTTGCCGGCTGGCGCAAGAAACGCAAAAACGTCCAAACGAAGGCTGAATTGGCCGCGTAGTTGTTTAGTCCTAGGGCCTCGCCGGATTTATCCTTTCGACACAATTGATGCCCGCCATTGTATAGTGGCGGGCATCTTTGATTCTGTGGTTGCCGCCTGTGCCATGGACCAACCATCCGCATAGGAAGATATCCCCAAATGCGCCAAACACCCGATGTTGCCACGGTGGCCGAGGTGATCCGGGAGGTTTCGCGGGCGGAGGCGCTAAGCCGCTTTCAAAGCCTGCAAGCGCATGAAATATCAGAGAAATCACCTGGTGATCTGGTCACCATCGCGGATCTGGAGACGGAACGCGCCCTGAACGCTGCGCTGGAGGCCCTCTTGCCCGGTTCCGTTATGGTGGGGGAGGAGGCGGTTGCGGACAATCCCGGGCTTCTCGACGCTTTACAGAGCGTTGAAGATACCTGTTGGATCATCGATCCCATCGACGGCACCATCAACTATGCCCATGGGGTACCTCTGTTTGCCACCATGGTCGCCTTGGTGGTCCGTGGCGAGGTCGTGGGCGGTTGGATCTATGATCCGGTGCATGACGCAATGGCGATGGCGGAGAAGGGCGGGGGGGCCTATCTGGACCAGGCACAGGTCAGGTTTGATCAGTCGAAAGAACTATCGGCCCTATCAGGTGTTCTGCATCTGGGCGGAACGGACAGGGAATTGGTGGCGACGGCAGCCCGGAATTTCGACCAGGTAGGCCCGTTGTTGGTTCTCCATTGCGCCGGCCTGGAATATCAAACCATGTTGCGCGGGCGTCTCCATTATGCCCTTTATCAATCCACCAACCCTTGGGACCACGCGCCGGGTTTGTTGATTTTGGAGGAGGCGGGCGGATATACGGCGCGCCTTGATGGCAGCCCATATAATGTTAATATAATCAATCACTCATCACCCTTACTTGCGACGATAGGTAAGGAGTCTTGGCAGGGACTGCATGAGCGACTATTTGAGTTTAGATATTAAGTCTAATCTGTTGAATTATCGTGTGTTTTAGAATTTTTCCACGCCGCCTCCAAGGCCGTGATGTCAAGGTCTTTGGGATCGAGGCCCTGATCGGCCAGATCGGCTTCCAAATGGCGAAAACGGCGTTCGAATTTGGCGTTGCCGGCGCGTAATGCGGCCTCGGGATCAATATCCAGATGACGGGCCAGATTGACCACGCTGAACAATAGGTCGCCTAACTCATCAACCATGCCCGGGCCATTGCCGGCATCCATTTCCACCTGTAATTCTGCGGTTTCTTCGCGAATCTTGTCCATCACGGGTGCTGCATCAGGCCAGTCAAAACCAATCCGTGCCGCACGTTTCTGTAATTTCAGGGCGCGGGTTAAAGCGGGCAGGGCGCTTGCCACCCCATCCAGGGCGGATACCGCGCGCGATTCTTTTGCTGCCAGTTCAGCTCTTTCAATCGCCTTTTGTTCTTCCCAGGCAATGGTTTGCGTCTTGGCGTTACGATATTGGCTCGTGTCAAATATGTGGGGATGCCGTTTGATCATCTTGTCAGAAATGGCATCTGCCACCGCATTGAAGTCAAAAGCATCCTGTTCCGATGCCATCTGGGCATGGAACACCACTTGCAACAACAGATCGCCAAGCTCATCACGCAGATGGTTGAGATCATTTTTCTCAATCGCATCAGCGACTTCGTAGGCTTCTTCTATTGTATAGGGTGCGATCGACGCAAAGTCCTGGGCCAGGTCCCACGGGCAACCGTCATCGGGATCTCTTAAGCGGGCCATGATGGCCAGTAGTTTATCCATCGGAGGGAGGGATTCGAGGTCTTTTGACATAGGGTTATTGTAACCGGTTTCGGTGGCTGCCGCGCACTGTAATTCTATATGCTAAATCCGATAATGTATATTATGACAAATAATATACTGATTTATCGGTACAATTACAGCGCCTAAGACATTGCATTAATGCAGAGTTGGGGTTTGGTGGGCGGTGACGGGATCGAACCGCCGACATCCTCGGTGTAAACGAGACGCTCTACCATCTGAGCTAACCGCCCCCAGGTCGTCCCAGGGTATTATGCTGTGAATACGGGCCGTGTAAGAAACCTGTACTCAACGTGGGCAACATGGCGCACGATGTTATGAATGGCAACAGTCCATTGCAGTCTGCTGACCATTATTTCCTATTTCCGTCCGATTAATTCGAAAACTGTCATGGGCCCGTGGCCGGAAATTTCCACCGGGTCGTGGGGCCTGCAATCATATTCCGGGCCGAGGTGGGCTCTGGTCTGCTCCGTGATCAGGATATGCCCGGCACGACCGCATTGTTCAAGCTTGGCCGCGACATTTACCGTATCGCCCCAAACGTCATAGGAATATTTCCGTTTTCCGATCACGCCGGCGACAACCGGTCCGGAATGGATACCAATTCTCATACTGACATCATGGATGTTTTCGCGACGCAATTTGGCCAGATAAACCATCAAATCGAGGGAGAAATCGGCCATTCGGCTGGCATGATCGGGATCAGCGGTTGGCATACCGGCTGCGGCCATATAGGCATCACCCACGGTTTTGATCTTTTCCACGCCGTGACGACCCGTCAAATCATCCAGGGCTGAAAAAACTTCATCCAACAGAGAGACAACCTTTTCCGGACTGCGGCGATTGGCGAATTCCGTGAAGCCTACAATATCGGCGAACATGATGGTGACGTCGTCCAGGCCATCAGCGATGGGCCGATCGTTAGATTTCAGCCGTCGGGCAATGCTATCGGGTAAAATATTGGCCAATACCATATCTGATTTTTGCCGCTCCTCAGCCACCAGTTCCATTGCGGCATCCTTCTGGCCGACGAAATAGTACATCAAAACAAATGAGACACTGCCTAAGCCCATGATATTGAGGGCAAAAAATACCCTGATAATATCAGGCGGTAAATTGGACGTGCCGACAACACCTTGGCTTTCCAAAAATGCCGCCAGGATCAACAGGCAGACCAAACCCACCATCCAGGCCATGGACTGACGCCTGTCGGCAAATAATAGGGCCGTGAACGGTGCCACTACGGACCAGATGATAACACCGGAGGATGGGATAAACCCACCCAGCACAAGCATCAGGAAAAACGGCAGAAGAATGCTAAAAGTGAATTGGCTGAAGCGGAATATTCGGTAGACGCGAATTCTGGCAAACAACAGCACGGATATTATCGAAGCCATTGAATAACCAATTGGAATGGCTGCCGCCCATGGTTCCTCGTAATAGAGATAAATGCCGCCCCAAAAGACCGCCGCAATGGCCATCATAATGGTCGATTGCACGAGCAGGTTTTTGCGCAGGCGCAGGCCTTTATCGTCTTCAGCCAGGACGCCTATTCTATTGACTGTCGTGAGCAGAAACATCTCCCCGAGCCTTGATATTACGAAGACTTATCGTATGACTTTCTTGCGCCAGGCTTTGATGTAGGCGGCGCAGTCCTTATCCTGCCCTAAAACCACCTCCATAGCCATTGCAACACCCTGTGAGGGGGCGCCCGGTGCTATGGGTGCCAGGGCGGCTGCCGGATCATTTTGCACCGGATCCATGATGCCGCTGTCGCCCCCCGCCTCCACTGCCAGGCGCAGGAAGGCTTCGTTGATGAATTTTCGCCCCGGCACGCCGAACGAGGCATTGGATATGCCGCCTGTAATGTGAATTTCAGGGCCAAAGCGCTCTCTGATCTGGCGTATGGCGTTCAAGCAGTCGCGGCCATATTCGGGATCCACGGCAACGGGAAAGACCAGCGGGTCAAGGTATATGTCATTGGCGGCTATACCTTTTTCCATGGCTGCCTCAATCATCGTGGTGGCGTTTTTGACCCGGCCTTCGGTGCCATCAGGCATCGCACTCTCGCCGGCCGCTGTAACGATCACGGCAGCCTTGCAGTCGGCTGCCAGATCAAGGGCCGATGGCCGCTCCATGGAGGCTGAGTTCAACATGGGCGGGCCGTTGCACCCGTCATAGACTGCCAAACCGGCGGCAATGACGTCAATATCGGAGGAATCGATAGACAACGGCCGCGTCGCCATGCCCTGGACCTTATCCGTCAACCATTGCATGGCCTCTATTTGTTCTTCTTTCTTCAAAGAGACTTCATCCACGTTGATGTCCAGGAAATCTGCGCCCGCATCCTCCTGATGTTCGACAATGGCGCGGATATAGTTCAGGCCAATGTCGGCCAGATCACCGGCCCCATGCATGGCCTGATGCAGGGCGGCCTTCACATGTTTGACCCGGCCTTCCTGGAAATCCTGGGTCGCGGTGATGTTTTCGGGAATGGGCAATTGCCCATCCGTTCCGTCACGGCTGACATAAGAAATTGTCCCACCGCCATTTTCGTCCAGATTTACCCGTTTGTTGCGCTTGATGAGCGCCCGGGTGGTATGCACGTTCTCGCCAATGACCATGAAAGCCCGGTCCATGCCGTTGATTTTCATCTCGTTTCCTCTAGTTCACCGGATTTAGTTCACTGGCATTGGTTTAAAAAAGCAGGCCTCAACAAAAATATTGAAGAAATTCGCTTCGCTTTCCAATTCCACATGTTCGGCACGTCTTACCAATTGCTCCAGATGGGCCCGGCGATCCAGGTTTAATAAAGCCTCCGCCGCGCCCAATAAGGACGTATTCCCCGCCTTGACCATCCGTTCTTCAGGGACCGCGGCCAACAGGCCAATATCGACCGCGTTGGTAAAGTTCACGTGGGAGGCAAAACCGCCAGCTAAATATAGCTTTTGAATGTCTTTTACACCGACGCCAAAGCGTTCCATAAGTATGGTTTGCCCGGCATTTGAGGCCGCCTTTGCTTGTGCTAAGTGACTGATATCAAGCCCGGAAAGGCAAATATCAGAACCCGGCACTACCGGTATGACCTTGATCCGCGCACCATCAACACGGGCCAGGGCACCTTTTTCATTGATGCGGTCGTTCCGGCGCAGCACCGCCAGCAGATCGATCAGACCGGAACCGCATAAACCGAGGGGGCTGGTATCGCCAATCGTGCGAATTTCAAAGGTATCCCCCTCACCTTCGCTGACCGCCTCAATCGCACCGTCATAACTGGCCATGCCGTAGTCTACCAGGCCACCTTCGAAGGCAGGTCCGGCGGGGCAGGAGGCGACCATCAGACGTCCCTGCCCGGCCAGCACAATCTCCGTATTCGTGCCCATGTCCACCAGCATAATGACGTCGTCGTCGTCGGGAGAAACACCCAGGGCCAATAGCGAGGCCGCAGCATCACCCCCGACATGAGAGGCGATCAGAGGCAAGCCGATAACCTGGCATTTCGGATGCGCCCGCAGGCCCAGCTTGCGCGCCTCCACCTCTAACGTGGTGCTGTCCCGTTTGCCGTCCAAAACCGCCAGTTCGAAAGGGCTTTTGTAGGGGCGCTGGCCAATGGGCTGGACATCGCCCTTAAAGAACAGATCCCGCATGGTGGCATTGCCCGCCACCACGATTTCGTAGATTTCCCGGCGTTTGAAGTTAAACTGGGTGCAAAGTGCCTCAATCTCCCTGTTCAGGGCATTGATAATCACCTTGTGCAATTCTCCCTGATTGACCCCACCGTCGTAGGAGATCCGATGCATGACGTCGCTACCACCAAAGCGTTGCGGATTTTCAAAGGATGCGATGGCAATCGACTTTCCCGTTTCCAGATCAAACAGATTGGCGGCAACGGTTGTTGTTCCCAGATCGATTGCCAGGCCATAGATATGGCCGCGATATTTATCGATGACATCGCCGTTGCGCAGAACATCGCCATCAACCCTTGTGATGGAAGGTACAAGGGCTATTTGTTTTTCCAGGGGTGTTTCAAGGATACGCGGCGCCCGGATCAAGGGTTCAAAAGAAATCTCCACGCCTTCATCTAAAATTTCAGCCTGGCAGGCTAAGCGATAGTTATCGTTTAGGAATTCTTCAAATTCAGTACGTGGAATTAGGGCGTCCATGGCCCCGGTCGTATTATCAACGGTAACGATGCATTCGTGGCAATCACCATAGCGCCCGCAGGAACTGGCCAGGCGTATCCCCCGATCATCAGCCAGGTCGAACAGGGTTCTCGCCTCCGCCGTGTGCCCCGCCATGCCGGCGCGACGATCTGGGCGATCTGGGCGTTCTGGGCGTTCTGCGCGCTTACCGGCAGCGTTTTTTCGCACTTTTTGTATCTTCTCTTTGGTTTTTTGATAGCTTTCGGGCTTGCTTTCCCAGGCACCGCGGAAATCGAGGGTGCCGTCGTGGGCACAGATGGGTTCGCCTTCCTTTGTGCCCAGATCTTTTGAACCGGGATCTTTTGAGCCAGGATCGGCCCGATTGGCGCAGCCAAATTTCGCCGTGCAAATATCTTTTGCGCTGCGATAGGGGCAACGGCCCTGATCCTGGATCTTATCTTGGGCGTTGGACAGAATATCGGCAAAGATATCCGTCATCTTGTCCAGGCTTTGTTGATAGTCTTTTTTACTGGGACCACTCACAGATAGGAATTCCTGTTCATAACCAAAACGTTAGGCCGCAGAGGCAATTAATTCCTTGGCCATGGCCACACAACTCAAGGCATCGGCACCATAGCCATCCGCCCCCATATCGTCGGAGAATTCCTGGGTAACAGGCGCACCACCCACCATGATCAGGACATCATCGCGTACATCGGCATCAATGAATGCCTCGATGGTTCTGCCCATGTTGGGCATGGTCGTGGTCAACAGGGCAGACATGCCCAAGACTTTGGCCCCGCTTTCCTCAACCGCATCAATGAACGTGTCCTCGGCCACATCAACGCCCAGGTCGATGACCTCAAAGCCGGAACCGCGTAGCATCATAATGCAGAGGTTCTTGCCGATATCGTGCAAATCACCCTTGACCGTGCCCATGATCACCTTGCCCTGGCTTTCAATACCGGAGGCGGACAAAATCGGTTCAATATGCGCCATACCCGCCCGCATGGCACGGGCACAACTTAGCACTTCCGGGACAAAGACGAAGTTTTCGCGAAATTTGATGCCAACGATACCCATGCCGGCGATCAGACCATCATCCATGATTTCAATCGCATCGATGCCGTTCTCCAGGGCCTTGGCGGTCAGCGCGTCGACCTCATCATCATCGCCCTCGATAATAGCGGCGGCAATGTCCTGCATGGCCGGTTTGACCCGGGCAAAAAGCTCTGTAAAGCGTTCAATCTCGTCCGCACGCTCAAGATATTCCTCAATCTCGTCCTGAATGGTTTGGTTCTGGATATCACTCAATTCGGCCATGACGTCGAATACCAATCTATGAATAAAATGAAGCTGTTAGTGGCTAATAATTAATGTGCTGCATGCCATTCACGCACGGCCTCTGGTATGGCGCGCAGATTGGCGATGGAGGTCTGCAGGGGCACGGCGCATTCGGGCCCGATCATCTGCACCCCTGCATCCAGATTGGCAAAAACCTCTGCCTTCACATCCTCAGGGCCCTTGGAGAACAGGGTTTCCGGGTTATTGATATTGCCGACCAGGGCAATGCGCCCTTCAACCGTCTGCATGGATTCCTCCGGGGCGTTTTTGGAGTCGTAATGAAAGGCCGCCATGCCGGTTTCAGAGATAAAGCCCATGCGGTCCACCGTTCGCCCGCAAATATGCAGGATCAGGGGGCAGGGAATTCGCTCGGCGAATTCGATATGCAAATCCCGCAGGTAACGTTGATAATATTCGCCGCTGACCAGATCTCCCGTGGCGTGATCCGGCAGGGTCAGGGCATCGACGCCGGCTTCGACCTGGGCAATGCCGAAATCTATAGTGACCTTTTTCAGTTTTTCCAGGATAGCTTTCGTAGCCTCTGGATCATCGAGGGAGAGGAGGAGGAATTTCTCAACCCCGAAACAATGATAGGCCAGGGACCAGGGCCCCATGGTTTTGCCGATAATCGCCACATCAGGGCCAAGTTCCTCCCGCAACAGCTTGATCGCATCAAGAACACATTGGGTATCGGGATGTGAGGTTAAATCGTTGGGAATATAAATATCATCGACGCTGTCCCAGATCGGCTCACTCATGCGGACGGTGGGCCAGTTATCCTTGCCCTCCCACTGCATTTTGCAGCCCAGGGCGGAGGATTCCTGAATGATGGAGAAAACCGGCATCACACTGTCAAAACCAAGGATCGTGTGCGCCGTGGCTGCCAGGCGCGCCATGGGGGCGGCCTGTCGATTGGCGTCAGGAAAGGGCGCATCCACCAAATCCATCAATTCCACGGTCGCGACCGATGTGGGGCAGCAAACCGGGGTTCTGTCCACTGGTTGACCGGCCAATGCGGCCATAACCCGCTCTCTACTGGTCATGCTTTGAACTTCAGACATGATATTCGTCCCCTCTTTCCCTATTCCCGGGCGCCGGGTGCGGCAAGAACGCCGCGGGCTGCATTCATTTCGTATTCCCGCATAACCGCGCGCACATTAGGTGCTGCCTGAAGCAACAGTCCCACCAGCGGGTCATGGTCGTGGCCGCAGTCAAAGCAAAACCGCACCGCCACCGCTTCATCCGCCTTGGCATCCGCCAGTTTCACCATGGCATTGCGCAAAGCCCCGAGACGACGGTCGTTTTCGCCGTTTTCTAAGGCTAGATCATAGACCCCCTGCCCCGCGTTGACGGCATTGATGGTCAGTTCGGACTTTTTGTCCCACATGGACAGTGTTCGTGCGGTCGGCGTTGCATCCGGTTTTTCCTTGCAAGCCTGCAGGAACAGCCGGCGCACGGCCACAAGATGTTCCCCGCCGCAGACAAATTGCACGCTGTCTTCGACAGAACCAGGCACCATACCACCCAGCTTTACCATCGCGTCCAATAGGTAGGTGATGCGATCGGCTATGCCGTCGTATTTGGCAAAACTGCGGATGCGATAGCACCATATGCCGTCACTTTCAGTGGCATAAAGGCCAATAGATACGTCACGGAAATACTTGTCGGTTGAGACCAACTCCACACGGACACCCAAATCTGCGAAAGGATCTGAAAAGGGGTCTGCCATGAACGTCCTCCTGCAAAAAAACATGGCCTCCGGAATGGAAGCTTGACGCAAAGGGGCCAAAAGAACAGAATTGGCCAGCTGGTCAGACCAATTTTAAGCTAACTTGTTCGGCCCTGTAAACATGAAATAGAAGCCCTGAGCAAAAATCATGGTCCAAAATGCTTTCCCATCCGGTCCCTATCAGCAGGTCAAACGGGCCACGGTGAGTGACGCCATCGTCGATCAATTACTGCACCTGATCACAACAGATGTTTTGAAGCCAGGCGAACGACTGCCCTCTGAGCGTGATTTGTGCAAACGGTTCGGGGTTGGCCGCACATCTGTGCGGGAGGCGCTGAAGCCTTTGATTGCCATGGGGGTTTTGGAAGGCCGGGTCGGTAGTGGCACCTATGTAGCGGCAGAGGCGGCGCAATTCAAAAAATCCCTTGAATGGGGCCTGTTGTCGAACCTGCACGGCCAGGACGATCTGGTGGAAACCCGGGCTATGTTGGAAACCAATGCCGCTCTGTGGGCAGCACTTCGGGCACAACCGGAAAACCTGGGCGCGATTGAAGCAACGGTCCACGGCATGGCGGAATTCATCGATGATCCGGCCCGTTTTCAGGAATTTGACGCCAATTTCCATTTTGAGATCGCCCGCGCCACCCAGAACAAGATCCTGTTTCGCCTGATTAATGTCATTCGCGGCCAGATCCAAACCTGGATCGGTGAACGCATGGCCTTGGCACCGAACCGGGTTGAGGCTCTGTCCCAGATTTCCCTTACCCAGCATCGGGCCATATTTGACGCTATAGCACGGAAAGACGGCGAAGCCGCACAAGCCGCCATGACCCATCACATCCAGACCGCGACAGATGATTTACGGGTTTCAGAGATAAGTAAACTGTCACCGTAATCCCGTATTCGAACACTCCGTTACTGCCAGGAATTTCACGCTGATATACATTCGCATTCAACCCGGTCGCAGCGTCGTAATAACTGGAAAATTTGTAGGCTAAGCCCCTAACCGCTGGGTCCAGATCGTCGCCGGTAAGCGTCGTGGGATACTCCCAATCGGACAACTCTTCAATTTTCAATCTAGTGAATTCAGTTCCGTTATCCGCAAACTGATCATATGCATCTGCCGCCATCAAGGCGTAGTCTTGTAAGCTGATGGTCATGGAACTGGTTCTCCTGTCCTTAGAACTTCATATCCGATTGATTGATGCGAAAGATGGTGCGACGCCTTTGGTCGTAGACGACGGAATGCCCCTTATCGACGAAAAAGAGCTCCCATTTCTTACGCTCCTCCGTTAGCTTCCAGGCCTTCGGGCTAGCGTAAAAGGCGCGCGCTTTCGCAATTTTTTTCTCTTGGTTCTTGAACTGCACCAGGTAAGGTATGGTGCGGCCATCGAACACGAGGGTTCTGTTCCGGAAAAAGGACGGTTCGCGCCCATGGGCTTTGCGCGCCTTGTTGCGCGGGCGGAACAGAAACGAACCCTGTTGTTCAAACCGGGCGCTGCATACGCCAAATTTGCAATCCAGCGGAATCAAGTCGTCGGCCACCCTGAGCAACTTGGCACCAGGTCCGCCCAAGGTGGGGTCGCCTACGTCGGCCCGGTTTCTTTTAGTGTAAAGCAGCCCATGCCGCTCGCCTCGCTGGGGAATTCCCTTTCGGTAGGCGTTGAGCCATAATTGACTGCGCTGCCAAGTTCGGCCCTGCAGCTGTGTCATGGTTCTACGTGACCCTTTGGGTTTAAAGTCTTTTGGCGTAAATGTAGCCGCAGGAAGTTGCACCAATTCATCGCCTGGGGGCAGGGCGTTGATGAAGGCGGCGATCAGGGGTGCTTGACGCCATTCCGCCTCATACATGGGGATCAAATAACGCCCATCATAGGCATGCTCGGCCCGTATTCTCCGGTATTCCAGACCCTGTGGATCAGTTTTTGGCTTCGGTATGGGGGGATAAAACTTGATCTTCCGATTGGCTTGAAAATCCCGTTCGATCCTCTGCTCGGCGGCAGCGTCCAGTGGATAGGGCCCCTGTTCGATAGCGAAGTTAAGGATCTTCAACCGCGCTTTAGGTTGGTCGTAATAGCCTTCCGAAGCGAAAATCTGCGCCACTTCAGGTCCTTGCCAATTATCTGTCCAGGCGACAAAGGGCAGGAAATTATCAGGTGGGCGGAGCATGTATTCGAAGTACCGCTCGCCATGAGGCTTCTTTGCGCCCTTAGGCAGTTCCCAAATATCCCGCCACAATTGGCAAGCTGACGGCACCCGAACGTGCAAGGCACCGCCACCTTTCAGTTTGCGGGAAATCCGGCTCAAACTAGGGCCGAAATTGATGCCGCGCCTTGGCCATGTACCGCGCGTGACCATGCGGGGACCGCACAATATCATATCGTCGAAGAGAACCCGTTCCCCCTCGAAGATCATTTCGCCCTTCAAAATGAAGGCGTGACGCCGCTTGTCGATCTCCGTCAACTGCTCTTTCGACAACGGCACGGTCGACGGCGCTTGCGGGAAGGCACAGCCGCCAATCCCCAAAAGCAGCAACCCACAGACCATCCGCATGATACCGCGTGAAATTTCAGGGCCTGATATGGCGATGCTCATCTATAACGCCCTCATCCCGTCCACACTTCGTCCCCATTCGCAACGCCAGTATTGTCAATTCCGATGCGGACCATCAGGCTTTCTCCAGCCTCATCCGACAGATGGGTCCAAGTCGCAAAGGCAGCGGGGCGGTTTTCATGACGCCACATTCATCTCACTCACCAATTAACATTCCAAACGCAGTCATGGTTGGTTAATTTGAGTTAGGCCGCAAGTAAAATCGTAAAAGTTGCTGCCAGATCCGCAGCTTATTGCGTTTAGCGTCCTGAAATGCGAGGTCGAACCCGGCGAAAACCGACCAGTTTCTGATATTTGGTCAAATTGGCCGGGTCGCCTCATCCAGCCATTCACGGGTGGGGTCGTCTACTTTCGGGGACAGGGCGTCATAGACCCGTTGATGATAGCCATTCAGCCAGGTCTTTTCCGGTTCCGTCAATAGTTCGATCATCATGGCATTGCGGTCTATGGGGGCGAGCGTCAGGGTTTCGAATTCCAGCATTTTGCGTTCGCCGCCCGGGATCTCCTCTCCCACCTCCCGCACCGCCAACAGATTTTCTATGCGAATGCCGTAGGCCCCGGTTTTGTAGTATCCAGGCTCGTTCGAGACCACCATGCCAGGGCGAAGATCCTGGGTTTGCTGCCGTTTCGATATGGAATGAGGCCCCTCGTGGACGTTGAGGTAACTGCCCACCCCGTGGCCCGTACCATGATCGAAATCCAGCCCCGCCTGCCACAAAGCGTGGCGGGCCAGCACATCGAGCTGCGCCCCCGTGGTCCCGGTGGGAAAGCGCGTGGTGGCGATAGCGATATGGCCTTTCAGGACCCGGGTAAAGCGGTCCCGCATCTCGTCACTGGGCTGACCAATCGCAATTGTTCGGGTGACGTCAGTGGTACCATCGAGATATTGCGCACCTGAATCCACCAAATAGAACTCACCCGGCCGCAAGACCCGGTTACTGCTTTCCGTGACCCGGTAATGCACAATGGCGCCATTGGCCCCTGAACCGGTGATCGTGGGGAAGCTGAGATCCCGGAAATGATCGCCGTCGTGGCGGTATGCCTCCAACTGCGCCTCAGCCGCCATTTCGTCCAACTCTCCCTGGGGGGCGAAAACCTCCAACCAATGGAGGAATTTCGCCAGGGCGACGCCGTCACGGGCATGCGAGGTCCGCGCACCCGCCAGCTCAACATCGTTCTTGATGGCTTTTGGCAGTTGGCAGGGGTCGGGCGCCGGGTTAATCGTTGCGCCCGCTGCGCCCAGACGTTCAAACACCCAGGCTGCTGTGCCGCCAGGGTCCACCTGGACCACCTTGTCGGACAGGGCATCCAGGGCGGATGCGAATTTGTCGGGGGGCTGAATGGAAACTTCATTGCCCAAATGGTCGCCCAACCCCCTGCCCCGCTTGGCGTCATCAAGGAACAGATCAACCCGGCCGTCCCCCTTAGTATCATTGTGCAGAATGGCCAAAGACAGCGGCAGGGGAGAATGCGAGACATCGCCACCGCGAATATTCAACAGCCAGGCAATGGAATCAGGCGCGGTGATCACCACCGCATCGCGTCCGGCCTCTGTCAGATCACGCGACAGTTGAGCCCGTTTTTCTGCCGATGTTACACCCGCAAAGGCGATGTCATGGGGCACCACCAGGGCCATGGGTGCATCCGGTTGATCCTGCCATACCTTATCGAGGGGGTTTTCGCTTACGGCAACTAACTCAGCCCCCGCCGCCGCCGCCCCCTTGCGGAACCGGCCAACGCCGTCTTGGGTAAACAACCAGCTATCAAAGCCTAGTTTGTCCCCTGATTTCAGGTTTTTGGCAATCCAATCGGGGGGCGGTGTTTCGGCAATATGCAGGCAGTCATAAAGCTCTCCATCCACCTGTTCGGCAATCTGCAAGGTATAGCGACCATCTGTGAAGGCGGCGGCCCGGTCCGCCAAGACCACGACCATGCCGGCGGAGCCTGTAAAGCCCGTCAGCCAGGTAATACGCTGGGCCTGGGGCGGGACATATTCGTTCTGATATTGGTCCGCCATGGGCACGACAAAACCATCCAGCCCTTGCGCCGCCATCTCTGCCCGCAAGCTGGCCAGACGTCCAGCCCAATTTTCACCACCACTTTGCATCTTCACGCCCCAACTTTTGCGCCCCAAAACGAGACCCGATTATGCCGTGGCGGAGTAAGGCTTGGCAACGTGGCAATCGAAATCATGAGCCATGCCTTAAACGCAATGCTGCAATGCAATATTAACAATCAAATAATCCAAGCAAGATATTGGTTTTGTTAATAAATAGGTTATATGCAGTGCACAATAAAAATATCAGTACGGGCACGGACATGGGGTTCCTGCAAGACCCGTGTAGACAAAAGTAAGGACATGACATGAGCTTTCACAAGCAAATCGAACAACAACTGGCCCAGGATTTCTCTACCAAAGGAGAGACCATCCTGGTCGACTATCAAGATGCCGTCTTTTATGGCCGGCGTCTGCAGGCTGCTGAAATGAGCCGCCTGTTCGGGCTGGCCTTTCACGGCATCGTCAATGGTGTGACGGGATTTTTCAAATCCTTCAATAACGCCCCGATCGCCACCGTGGATAACCATATCCGGCAGGACATCGGCCTGCGGCCAACCAATGTCGGTGCCGCCGGCACAGAGGGTCGCGGTTATATGTAACAGGCGTACCAAACGTCCGAATTTCGAATGGAAGGGCCCGCGCCATCATTGGTGCGGGCCTTTTTTCTTGGTTAACCCATTCTTAAAGTGTTGACGGGTTTGTGCGGTTATGTGATACAATTGGATATACTGATTCCATGCCCAGTTTTTTACCATTACTTTGGTACAGATTGGATTGGCAGGAATGAATATGGCGTTGAGGGCACATCGAATGACGTCACTGGATTAACGGCGATCTTATTATTGGATCGTCTGATTATAATAGTGAGGATAATACCATCAGTGCCCAGTTTTTGACGACGGTCGTCGCCAGCTTTGTATTCGGCTGCTTTAGCTTAACCAGCGCATCTGCAACAATCGTTAAGGTAGAGTTCGAATCTACCCTGGATATTATTGGGCAGGACGCGATATTTGGCGTTAATCCCGGAAGCAGTGGGACATTGCTTGTCTCATTCGATCTAGACACCGATGGCGCGACAATTCATACCGCCGGCACCTCAACATCATTGGGTAACCTTAGCAGCGATTTTTACGGTTTCTCAATCGCCTCAATATCGAATTTATCGGCGAATTTTGGCTCCAAATCCTGGGATATCGGCGACGTCACCTCAATCAGCTATCGGCGCGGTCTCACGGCAGACGTATTTTTCGATACCGCACCTGTCGTCGGTGCAACGACGAATTTGCACATGTATCTGGCGGACGGCCTTCACGAAGCCTATTTGGGCGGCGCGACGGCGACCGCGTCCGGCCTTGAACTAAAAAGCGAAGGCCAGGTTTTCGGCGATCCCTGGTACAGCTATGCCTTCGGCGCGCCAGCCCAAGTGACGATTTCAGACATATTGCCAACTGACGGGTCCCCCGGGCCGGGACTATTATCAGCCACTGTTCCAGTACCTGCCGGACTGCCGCTGTTCGTAACGGCCCTAGCCGGGTTAGGGTTTGCCCGTTATCGGAAGCGTCGGGTTTTAAACATCTGAGCAGGAAATGCGATACTGAAATTCCAAAACGGCGGTCACTCAAGACCGCCGTTTTTGTATTGATTGAGCGCCACCAACCATAGACCCACCGACGTCAACGTCGTACCCTGTGGAAAATCTAGTTGTTCCTGGGAGGGGTAGGTCATGGAATACGATTATATTATTGTGGGTGCGGGTTCTGCGGGCTGTGTCATGGCCAATCGGTTGAGTGCCGATGGCAAGCATAAGGTATTGGTGCTCGAAGCCGGCAAGAAGAGTAATTTTTGGACGCAGTTTCCGATCTCCTTTGCCCTGCTGTTGGATGATCCCAAAGCCAATTGGCGCTTTCGCTCGGAGCCTGAAGAGGGCACCGCAAACCGCGTCATTCCAGTGCCGCGCGGCAAGGTTTTGGGCGGCTCGTCTGCCATCAACGGGCTGGTCTACGTGCGCGGGCAACCGCTGGATTATGATACCTGGGCCCAACAGGGCAACCGGGGCTGGGACTTTGACACGGTCAAAACCTACTTCCGCAAGCTGGAGGATTTCGAAGGTGGGGACGACGGCATCCGTGGTGAAGGCGGGCCGATCCATGTTTCTGAATGCAAGGATGAAAGCCCGCTGTATGACGCCTGGATAAAAGCCGGGGCCGAGATTGGGGTGCCGTTTAATCCTGATTACAATGGTGCCACCCAGGAAGGCATGTGCAAGACCCAGACCACCATTCGTAACGGCAAGCGCGCCTCAGCTGCTGCCGGTTATTTGAAACCTGCCATGAGCCGCCCGAATTTACGGGTTGAGGCGGAAGTGCTGGTGGAGCGGGTTTTGCTGGAGGGCAAACGCGCGGTCGGTGTTGAATACAGCCAGGGCGGCCAGCGGCAACAGGCCAAGGCCCGGGCGGAGGTGATCCTGTGCGCCGGTTCCATAAAATCCCCCCAGATATTGGAGCTGTCGGGCATCGGCCAGGGCCAGCGCCTAAAGGACCTTGGGATAGAGGTGAAGCATGATCTGTGGGGCGTGGGTGAGAACCTGCGTGACCATGTGGCCCCCCGCATGAAATGGAAAGTGACCCAACAACAGGCGACCTATAATGGCAAGGTCAATGGCCTGGGGTTGGGCTGGCAGGCCTTGCGTTATGCGTTTAATCGGCAGGGGTTTTTGGGCATGCCGTCCGCGCCCATGCTGGCCTTTATGCGTACGCGGGAAGAATTGGAGAGCCCGGATATCCAGTTGCACCTGGTGCCCTTCCGCTATGACGATCCCAACAAGCGCTACTTAGGCAAAGAACCGGGCATGATCGCCACGATTTATCAGTGCCGCCCCGACAGCATCGGCCATATTCACGCCAAAACCGCCAACCCGGAGGACTATCCAGCCATCAATTTCAACTTTCTGGACGCCGAAACCGATCAACGGTGCATCCTGGATGGCGCTCAAAAGGTTCGCGATCTGATGAACGCCGCCGCCCTGGATGCCTATCGCGGGGTGGAGGAAGCGCCCGGCGAACAGGTCCAGGGTGATGATGCCATGCTGGATTGGATCCGACGCACGGCGGAAACCACCTATCACCCCACGGGCACCTGCCGCATGGGCACGCCGGATCGCAATGTGGTGGACGAACGATTGAAGGTCCACGGCATTGATGGCCTGCGGGTGGTCGATGGCTCCATCATGCCGACGCTAGTTTCTGGCAACACCAACGCGGCCTGCCTGATGATCGGCGAAAAAGGCGCCGCCATGATATTGGAGGATGCGGCCTAAAATCGATTATTCATGTCATGCCCGTGCTTGACACGGGCATCCAGGGATAAGGGTCTTCAGGCCCTAGCCGTAAAGCGATAGAGCACCCGGTTGCCGCCCAGGACGACTTGGCTGGCGGTTATGGTTGCGTGTTCGGACAGGATTTCTTCAAACCTGGCTTGGGTATAGTCGGGGAATATGTCTTCCCGCAGGGCCAGCATGCGGGTGATCATGGGATCGTCCTTGGTGACGAATTCCATCACGCCGTTGGGGGCCAAAGAGACGATCCAGGGCACGGCTTGATCCAGGGGAATATTGCGCCCGATCACCAGATGGTGAAGGACGGCGAGGCTCAGGCTCATATCCGATTTTGCCCGCGTGGTAAAGCTATCGCGCTCCACACCATTCCAGCCCTGGCTGGGCGTGGGATTGGCACCATCAAGATAAAGCGGCAGAAAATCAAGGTCTTCTGCCTGGGCGCGACTGAAGGCGCGTTCCAATGCCAGATGGTCGGCATCCGCGCCCAGCACGCGACCGGCACCACTTTCCAGCGCCAGCACAGTGTAATCCCCCACATTGCAACCCAGATCCAGCAGGGTCGCTGGCGTCACATCTTTTACGGCAGCGGCTACGAAATCCCGTTTTTGACTTTCTGCGTCACTGTCATAGCTGTGGCTGTGGGCGTAGTCTCCCCAGGTGGAGATGCCGCTGGATTTTAAGCTTAGGCTCGCGATCCATTTACGCAGCTGTTTCAATATCGCGATTTTGCCTGCGCGCGCCACGTGGGGAATTTTGGGAACGGAATTTCCGCTCTGCGCCGTGGCTTTGTTTTGCAGGCTGGCCTGCATGAAGACATGCCAGAACATGTTCCATGACAGACGATGCTGCCATTTCAACATGGACGCCAGATCACCAGCGGTAATGCCTTCCAAGGCACCGCGATACCAGGCGTTCGGCGCGATGCCCAGCTTCGCCCCCAACAACAGGGGATTGATGAATTGTTCACAGAATTGCCGGTATCCCGCCCATGGCTCCCCCTCCCGATAGGGGCGCAGGGATAACAGATCGATGAAGACCGGGCGGGGGCCGATGAACTGGATGTTATAGGCGCTGCCGTCACACAGGGTAATGTTGTCGTCCATACAGCGGATATGCAGATCCAGATGCAACAACGCGGCAGATTTCAGGGCGGCAAAAGACCATTCATAGGGATAGCTGATAAAAGGTATGCGGCTATGTTCAATCGCCATTGTTTTGTCCGGCAGATCAAGGGGACAGTCTTCGGCGGACAGAATATTGCTGTCGATCAACCAGCCATCATCTATCAGACTTTGAAAACAGGGTGCTGCCATGACCTGGCGGAAATCTTCCACCGCCTCAGGTGCAATGGTTCTGATGATGCGGCCATCAATATCGTAGACATGGCCTGCCGGGTCACGAAATGATCCGGCAACGGGGTTGTTCATTCGCCTGGGTCAACCTGTGATGCATCGGCTTTGCCGCCAAACAAGTTGTCGAATTTGGCCCTGACCTGCTGCCAAAACACGGCAATGGTAGCGGCACCTGCGGCAAGGGTTGCCAACAACGCCTGAATGGCCATGCCCGCAGTGCCCGGGTCAACGTATGCGTAGGCGCTATTGGCACCGACAACGAAATAAGTCAGTACAACGAGCTGTATGTACATTTTGCGTGGGGTGAGAAACCTTAAGCCGCGTTTCATGACGTGAATATCCCTCAATCAAATAACTTACTAAGTAATAAGTGTCTGGCAGCAATTGCATTTACCATTGAAATAGCAATTAGGTATTTAAAATATTAACGGCTTTGATAAATGCTAGCTTTATTCACCGAATTTGTGACCAAGCGCACTAAGGATAAGTCATGCCTACTCGGATGTGGGAGATAATCAAGACGGTTGGGAAATATCCCCTTTATCCACTTTTGGTGAATGTCTATTTCGTCCTCTACATTTATCAATTGAATCTGTTTCAGGTACGCTTGGCGGATGCGGTGGATTATCTACTGCTCTCGTCCGCCAGCATGGCCATACTGATCGCTGCCGCGCATGCCCTGCCCCGCCCGTTCGGTGCCGTGGTGTCTGCGGTTTGTTTCTTTGCCTTCGTATATCTGATCCTGCCTATTCAGATCATGTTTGAGCCAGGCGGCGAACCACGCCTGCTGTCGCATCTGATCTGGATCGGATTTTTCATCTATGTGACGGTTTTAGTGTTCGCCCGCAAGGGACGCTTTGCCAGTCGTTTTCACGTTGCCTATAACATTCTGACACTTGCAGCCATTATCTGGGCCTGTGGCAGCATCCTTGTGGAAGACTGGCGCGCGGTGCCTCGCGATACCGCCCTCACTTTAAACGGCATCGCGGCAACAACACCCATTGCGGCCACAGAGCGAACCGAGCCGACAGCTCAAATTCGCCCCAACATCGTGCATATCGTGCTTGACGGTTATTCCCGCGCTGATGTGATGTTGAAAGCCTATGGCTATGATAATTCAAAGTTTCTAAAGGCTTTGCGTCAACGGGGCTTTGAAATCGCAAGTCAATCGACCGCACCTTACAATCAGACCCATCTCTCCCTGGGGGCAACATTTCAGGGTGGATATTTCAATGCCGGGCAATTGGCTGGATTAAATGATGGCGACGCACAATTTCGCCGCCGCCTGCTCGATAATGTCACCCAAGGACCGGTGCATAATATTTTGGCGCAACGGGGCTATCGCTTTTTCGCCACCTCTATTGGGATGACCGGGTTCTATCAATATCCCGACGACACGATCCTGCTGTCCGATACGAAGCAGCGCAACCGCTGGACCTTTGAACAGACACTGATGAGCGATCGCTTCGCCAACGCCATTCCTGGTTTGGGCCGTTGGGTCGCCTGGAATAATTTTCAGCAGATGAACCGGGACTTACGGTACGGTTTCGATTTCAGCAATTTTCGCGATCAAATCAAGGCTGCGGCGGCAAGCGGCGCACCCATCCACCTTTATCAACATGCCCTGGCCCCGCATCCGCCCTTTGCGATCACTGCGAAAGGTAAAGATACCAAAGCATGGCTGCCATACACCCGCTTCATCGCCACCGGGAATGCGGTCATCCATGGCGATGAGGCCCGGCGGCAGCATTACCTGGA
Organism: Rhodospirillaceae bacterium; assembly: GCA_018660265.1. Lineage (GTDB taxonomy): Bacteria > Pseudomonadota > Alphaproteobacteria. The sequence continues at coordinate 20,434 of JABJKS010000105.1, forward strand.
CGGCCATTTGGAGAAGGTGAAATATATCAACCGCGCGATCCTGGCCTATATTGATCAGGTCGTGGCAGAAATTCCTGAACCGCGGGTGATTATTCTGCAAAGTGATCATGGCGGCAGCGTCTTCTATCACCACAACAAGCTGGAACGCGGCTGCGCCTGGGAACGTTATTCAAATTTGTTTGCCATTCAGACCAGGCCGGAAATTCCCGTCATCAAAAATGGCGTCTACAACACAGTGAATATCTATCGCGATCTGTTCAGCGCCTATTTTAAATTGCCGACGCCCGCTTTGCCCGCGCAGTCATATTTCGCTGATTGGGATCAGATGCGTCAATTCCAGGCCGTGGACCTGAGCGCGCGCGAGGCCTGTGGCCCGAACTAAAGCAACTCCGCCAACATAGCGGCGGCGCGCTGGGCACCATTGCTTTCCACATCGCGAAATGCCGCCGGTTTCGCCAGAACATCGACCATCGCCGCAGCAATGCTATCAGGATCGGCAGTGGCATAGTCCATACGCCGCCCGGCATTGTAACTTTGCAGGCGCTGGTGGACATGAAAATTCTGTTCGAAGTGATTACGCAGGGGAAAATACAAAAACGGTGTCTTAGCTGCCGTCAGTTCCATACAAGTCGTCAGCCCGCCCTGGACAAGGGCGAGGTCGCAGGCCGCCAGATGGCGGTGCAGATCGGGGACGAAGGCGCGCGTTTCAACGCCTGGAGGCACGACGAGGCTGGCGGGATCAATACGCGGACCTGTCACGACGATCATACGCAGTTCCGGGACCCGCGCCCTGGCGGCTGGATAGGCATCCATCACCCGGCGTAATAAATGACCACCGACGCCGGAGCCGCCAACCGTGACGATGCAGACCTTTTCACCCTCTCTGTAGCCAAACCGCTCTCGTAACTCAGCCCGCCGGGCAAATTCGTCCGGCTCAAAACCGGTGATATAACCACAGAAATCGAAATGGCTTTCCGTCCAGGACCGCATATCAGGCAGATCGGGGCCAAAGGTGCCAGGCACGATGTCATCGGGATTGCCGACAAAGATCGCCCGGTCCCGCAAGTTGGGCGCGGCCTGAATATGTTCAATCATCTCGGCGTTATAATCCGCTGTTAGATATGCCTCATGGGGACCGCCATCAGGCATGGGAATGAAACCGACAAAGTCAGTGAACCAGGCCAGCTGGGTTTGCTTCAGCTCCGGATGCTCATGCCAGAAATGATCCACATCCCAGGCTTCATCAGCGATCACCAGATCGTATTTTTGTTGTTCCAGAACCTCCTGGAAGACCATGAAATTGGCGATCAGGATTTCATCCATATTGCGGATCGCCTGGAAAGCATTCAGATCATGTTCGCCGGCCTCCGCCTCAATATGGTTGGATTCGTTGGCCAGCAGGGCAGAGGCGGGATGCAGGGTTTCGTCCGCGGCATCCAGAAACCGGGTCACCGGATCCTGGGCCAGCCAATCCACCTGAATATCGGGATGGCCTTTTCGCAGCTCCTGCGCAATGGCCAGATCCCGTCGGGCATGACCAAGTCCGATGGGGGAAGATAGATACAGCACCCGCTTGCCGCCGCCATTGGCGTTATATTTGATGCCATTCCTGTCGCCATTTTTGTCCGGCAGGGTTTGTCGGGGTCGGGCCAAGATTTTATCCAGAAAGTCCAGGATCAAGGCATTGGTTTTTGCTGGAAAACGGGCCTGGGGATTATGACCGGCGCCTTCGAAGGAAATGAATTCGGCCTGCATTAACGCGGCTAAGAATTTGCCACGATCATGCGCCTGTATCCGATCCTCCGTACCGTGAATAACCAATACGGGGCATTTGATATTGCGATACAAATCCTCGTTCACTGTGAAATGGGGTGCCAGGGTCATGCGCGCTTCGACGGTTTTGCCCAAGGCCTGGCCGTCTGTCTCAAGGGACCAGCTAACCCCATCCTGAATTTGTTTGGTTGAGTGTGGCTCGGGAAAGATTTGGCCAATAAAAAAACGCGTAAAATCCTCATAGTCTTCATGCCAATATGATTGGCTGTATTTTTCCCAGCCTTCATGGTTTTCCGTCTGGCCAAAGAAACGATCCGGCGTCGCGTATCCAAGGTCAGGACCAATTGTCGAAGCGGGGCAGATCGCGACAAGGGCGCGGACCCGTTCGGGGTAATGCGCCGCCAGAATGGGGGCTAAAAGGCCCCCCAGGGAGACGCCTAAAAGTGTCGCCTGTTTCGTGTTCGTCGCATCCAGCACTGCCAACGCATCGGCGACATATTCATGGATAGCGTATTTCTCAACCTCTTCGGGGCGGTCGCTCTTGCCGTTGCCACGCGGATCAAAGGTAATACAGCGATAGTATTGGCTGAAATAGGGGATTTGCGCTTTCCACATGCGGGAATGAACGATGGCCCAGGCCGGCATAAACAGAAGGGTTTCCGCACCTTCCCCATAGACTTCGTAATGGATGTTGACGCCATCTCGATCAATGCTGCCTTCTAAATCAGGATATTTTGCGCGCATGGCGGGTTTCCCTATTTATTGGCGTCTTCGAATGTCTTGATAAGCGAACCCACATCGCGGAGGCTGCGAAGGATTGTCTCTTTTTGACTATCCTGAGATAGCAATCGGCTTTCCACGCCAAGGAACAATGAGCCGACTAAATTGGCCAGACCTTCCGGGGTGAAAGGGCTGATGTTGGTTTGGTTGGCAGCCCAGCGTCGCGCGACATCTGTCAGCAGATCAATCCAACCCTGGCTGTTAAGGCGTATGGCCGCGGCAATTGCCGGGTCCGACCAGCCCGCCGCCGTCAATTCCTGCAGCACACGAACGTAGCCAGAGGCGACGTCTTCATCCAGATAGTCGCAGGCTAGGTTCCACTGCTCCGACAAGGGCAGATCGCTTTCGAACATGGCTTTTTGCCGGTCAAGCAGGCTGGCATTGAGATACTCATAAAGCGCGAGAAGCAAACCTTGCTTGGAACCAAAATGATAGTGGATTTGACTAAGCGGCATCTCCGCCCTCTCGGCCACTCGTCGGGTTGAAAGGGCGGCGTAGCCATCGTGCTGCAGACAGTGTTCGGCGGCCATCATGAGAGTGAGGCGGGCATCTTTGTTTTTGGCCTGCCGTTTTCCCTCGTTTAAGTGTTCGATCGTGGTGCTGTCCGGCATTTTAATCATCATTCCTTGAACTGAAGCCACATATCGACCAGGAGATCTCGAATATAGGATTATCCATTCGGTCGACCGACCTAATATTTAGATCGATTGCATTCAGATGTCAAGGTGCCTACCGGGGCCTCCCAACTATTTCATGGAGGCCGCAAATACCTGCGGCAACAAAACGGCCCTGTCAGATGCAGCCGGCGTGATCAGACAGGCCCCGCAATAGAGGGCATCCAGACCCTATTCGTTGACGGTCTGGCTGGATTGATAAAAGGACCAGATCAGGCCGACGCCTGCACCATAGGTTAGATCTTCCCGATAGAGCGGGCTGTCTTCGTTGGCGGCACCATGATGGGAATTCAGATCGGCAGCCATGAAAACCTTCATGGTTTTGCTCAAGGGGAGTTGTAGAAGTAATCGCAATTTGCTGCCCAGATAGCCCCCCTGCCCGTCATAAGCGGCCCGGGCGGAGGTCACAAACGGGGCATCCACCTGATAGAAATAATCCTGCAAATCCTCATCCGCAATCAGGGCGGAAATACCCAGCTTCAGCTTTGCGCCACTATCGAAAAAGTTGCCGTGCTGATAGGCGATTTGCGGTTCAATTAAAAAACCCCGATGCTCTACACTTGAGAAATCCGTTGAAAATACGGCGCGAATAGGTAGTTCCAGATCGATCTTGGCCCATTTCGCGGCCCGTGCCACTGTCCATTGGATACGCGGGCCCAATTCCGCCATATGGTCCAGGTCAGGCATGCCAAGGCGGGCATCGTTATCATCGGAATCGGTATCCAACGACCCTGCAAGCGAGATATCCAATTCAAAATCACGGCTGTGCACCAACCGCCCCCGTAACAAGCCCTTGCTGTCCGAGCGGAAAAAATCGCCGCGATAGATGGGAAACGGCAAGGCGATACCATTGAAATGGCTTTGCCCCGCAGCCGGATAATCCGGTATGTAACCGACACCGCCCGCCACGCCTAGCTCAAACAGTGGTTTTTCCTCTGCCAATGCCGGCGTCATATGCAGGCTTGCCGCCGCGATGAACACCAGGGCAGCTCGTCGGAAATTATGGTTCATCATGGCGCTTTCTGGAAATGGTTGAGGCGTTTCTGTTCTAGCAATAAAGCATGGGGAATAGCAAAGGGCAGACGGGATGTTAGCTAAATACGGGGTGCGACAGCTTGCCGCTTGACTTCATGGGACAATCGGCTATTTAAACAGTACCAATTTAGTCCTGTTTGAGAAACTGCATAGAATTCCTGCTAGGTATTTACCAATGATCCGCCTGAATAAAATGACCGATTATGCCGTTGTTATGTTGAGCCATATGGCCGGCGACAGCGCATCCGTGACCACGGCGGTGCAGATGGCAGAAGATTCGGGCGTGCCCCTGCCCTCTGTCTCGAAATTGATGAAACAATTAAGCAAGGCGGGAATATTAGGCTCGCACCGCGGCGCCGGCGGCGGCTATAGCCTGGATCGTTCGCCTGGCGATATATCCGTGGCGGAAATCGTCACCGCATTGGAGGGCCCCATTGCCTTGACCGCCTGCATTGATGGTGCAGATACATCCTGCGGGTCCATGCCGCAATGCGCCATGAGCGGCAATTGGAACCAGGTCAATCAGGCTATTCAGGCAGCCTTGGATAGCGTCAGTCTTGCCGACATGATGCCACGGCCTTTCGCCTTTGTACCACCGTCCGAAAAATTAAAGTCAGACATCAGAAACGAACTTCAACATTCTGATAATGTTGGAGAAACCCATATCGAAAGTGCGTCGTAAATGAGTTACACGACAGAAACGGCGGACCAGGTTTCCTCTATCGCGGGGGAGAAATACAAATACGGTTTCGTCACCGATATTGAGACCGAACTGGCCCCCATGGGCCTGAACGAAGACATCATCCGTTTTATCTCGGCCAAAAAGGACGAGCCCGATTGGATGCTGCAATGGCGACTGCGGGCCTATGAACGCTGGTTGACCATGGAAGAGCCGGAATGGGCCAAGGTTGAGTATCCGGAAATTGATTTTCAGGACGCCTACTATTACGCCGCGCCGAAATCCCAGAAAGACGGCCCGCAAAGCCTGGATGAGGTGGACCCGGAGCTCCTCCGCACTTACGAAAAACTGGGCATCCCGTTGCATGAACAACAAATGCTGGCCGGTGTCGCCGTGGATGCTGTCTTCGACAGTGTTTCCGTCGCGACCACGTTCCGTAAAGAGCTTGCCAAGGCCGGGGTGATTTTCTGTCCGATCTCGGAAGCCGTGAAAGATTATCCGGAGCTGGTACAGAAATATCTCGGCTCCGTCGTGCCTTATTCGGATAATTTCTATGCGACCCTGAATTCTGCCGTGTTTACGGACGGATCCTTCGTCTACATTCCCAAGGGCGTGCGCTGCCCTATGGAGCTGTCGACGTATTTTCGCATCAATCAGGCCAATACGGGCCAGTTCGAACGGACGTTGATCATTGCCGATGAAGGCAGCTATGTCTCCTACCTGGAAGGCTGCACAGCGCCACAACGGGATGAAAACCAGCTACATGCCGCCGTGGTCGAATTGGTCCTGATGGATGATGCGGAGATTAAATATTCCACTGTCCAGAACTGGTATCCCGGCGATGCGGACGGCAAGGGCGGGATCTATAATTTCGTGACCAAGCGGGCCGCCTGCCGGGGCCGTAATTCCAAGGTGTCCTGGACCCAGGTTGAGACCGGCTCTGCCGTCACCTGGAAATACCCCAGCTGTATCCTGCAGGGCGACAATTCGGTCGGTGAATTCTATTCCGTCGCCATTACAAATAACCTGCAACAGGCGGATACGGGCACGAAGATGATCCATATCGGGGAAAATACGTCTTCGACCATCATCGCCAAGGGTATCTCTGCCGGGCGCAGTCAAAGCACCTATCGGGGCTTGGTGCGGATGCAGCCCGGCGCCAAGGGCGGGCGCAACTATACCCAATGTGACAGCCTATTGATCGGTGATAAATGCGGCGCGCATACGGTGCCCTATATCGAAAACCGCAACCGCACAGCCCAGATCGAACATGAGGCGACAACGGCGAAAATCAGCGAGGATCAGCTGTTTTACTGCAGTCAGCGGGGCCTGACCGATGAAGAAGCGCTATCCATGATCGTCAATGGCTTTTGCAAACAGGTTTTGCAGGAATTGCCCATGGAATTCGCCGTTGAGGCGCAAAAACTGGTTGGAATATCGTTAGAAGGCAGTGTGGGCTAAGTCATGACGAATATGTTGGAAATCAAGGACCTGCATGCCGAGGTCGGCGGCACGGAAATTCTCAAAGGTCTTAGCCTGACCATCGGTGAAGGTGAGGTGCATGCCATTATGGGCCCGAACGGGGCCGGTAAAAGCACCTTGTCTTATGTACTGTCAGGGCGGGACGGCTATGAGGTGACGTCAGGGTCGATCACCTATCGCGGCCAGGACCTGTTCGAACTGGCGATCGAGGAACGGGCGGCGGCCGGTATCTTCCTGGGCTTTCAGTATCCGGTGGAGCTGCCCGGTGTTTCATCGACAACATTCCTGAAAACCGCCCTGAATGCGGTGTTGCGTCAACGGGGTGAGGATGAGTTGGACGCGGTGCAATTCATGAAGCGCCTGCGCGTGCACACAAAGTCCCTGAATATCAGCGACGATATGCTGCGCCGTGGCGTCAATGTGGGTTTCTCGGGCGGTGAGAAAAAGCGCAATGAGATCCTGCAAATGGCGCTTTTGGAGCCTTATTTGGCGGTCCTGGATGAAACCGATAGCGGCCTGGATATTGATGCCCTGAAGGTGGTCGCCGACGGCGTCAATGCTCTGCGCGGACCTACCCGTTCCATGCTGGTCATCACGCACTACCAACGTTTGTTGGACTACATCGTGCCTGATTTCGTCCATGTCCTGGCCCATGGCCGGATCGCGCGGACGGGGGGCAAGGAATTGGCGCTGGAGCTGGAAGAAAAAGGCTATGGCGAATTCGCCGATGCGCCGCACGGATCCGAGGCGGCCTAGGCGATGACGTTAGAAAATTATCAGGCGCAGTTGGCTCAAAACCTACCGCAGACGGATCTGCCGTGGCTGGCGGATTTGCGTCAGGGGGCGGCGGACCGTTTTGCCTCCATTGGATTGCCGGACCGTAAGGTTGAAGCCTGGCGCTATACCAACCTGAAGCCGATCCAGGCCCGTCTGTTCGAAGTTGGCCCATTCGAAGCTGATACATTCCAAGCTGATCGGGTCCGGGCCGGCGATACCACCCCTGCCCTGCTATCCGACAGTCATCGTATGGTATTTTCCGACGGTTTATTGATTGCCGGTGCGCAAGACTTGCCCGATGGCGTCAGCCTTAAAGGCATGGCACAGGTTTTGGCTGAAGACCCTGAAATTCTGACGGATCATAAGCAAGGCATCGGGGCAATCCGCGATCTGCCTTTGCCGACCCTGAACCGGGCCCTTAGCCGGGACGGCTATGTCCTGGTGCTGGAGCCCGGCGTCATCGTCGCCCAGGCAATTGAAATTCTGTTTCAATCAAGTACCGGTGCAGCCTATCCACGCAATTTGATCCTGGCCGGTGCGGGCGCGCAGGTAAGCGTGGTGGAGCACTATCTGGGGACCAGTGAAGATGATTACCTGGTTAACGGCGTTACGGAAGTGCATGCCGCAACCGGGGCACATATCAAGCGCTACAAAATTCAACGGGACGGCCCTGGTGCCAGCCATATCGCGACCTTGGCGGGGCAGTTGGAAGCTGACGCCAGGTTCGAGAATTTCGACCTTAATCTGGGCGCGAAACTCGCCCGCAGTGAAATTCATATGGCTTTACAGGGTCATGGGGCGGACGCCTCCCTGAACGGTGTCTATCTGTTGCGGGACAAACAGCATTGCGACAATGCCATTCTGATGGACCATGTGGTCGGCGCTACCAACAGTCATCAGGACTACCGGGGCATACTGGATGACAAAGCCCACGGTGTCTTCCAGGGCAAAATCACCGTCCAGCCAGATGCTCAAGGCATCGAAGGACACCAACTGAACAAAACCCTGCTGCTGTCGGATACGGCTGAAATCGATAGCAAGCCGGAGCTGGAAATCCGCGCCGACGATGTGAAATGCAGCCATGGCGCAACGGCGGGAGAATTGGATGAGGCGGGGCTGTTTTATCTCCGGTCTCGCGGCATACCGGAGGCCGAGGCCCGGCAATTACTGATGGCCGCCTTTATCGTCGAAACCCTGGGCCATATTGATGATGAGGCTATTCGTGACGTCATGGATGGCCTGGTCACCGATTGGATGGCGTCATGACGGACTTGGCGCAAGATCTGGCACGGGCCGCGAAGCACCATAATCTCGAAGCCGGTTTCGATGTGGAACGCATTCGCCAGGATTTCCCGATTTTGAGCCGGGAAGTTCACGGCAAACCATTGGTTTATTTCGACAGCGGTGCTTCGGCGCAGAAACCCCGCGCCGTGATCGATGCAATGGTCGAGGTGATGGAGAATGAATATACCAACGTCCATCGCGGGGCCCATTATCTAAGCCAGACACTGACGGATCGCTATGAAGGCGTGCGCGAGACCATCGCCCGCTTCATCAATGCCGGTTCCGAAAACGAAATCGTCATCACCCGCAACACGACGGAGGCGATCAATCTGGTCGCCGCCACATATGGCCGGAAATTCCTCAGCAAAGGCGACGGCGTGGTGATTTCCGATATGGAGCACCATGCCAATATCGTACCGTGGCAGATGCTGCGGGATGAAATCGGTATTGAGCTAAAGATCGCGCCTATCGATGATCGCGGCGTTCTGGATCTGGACGCTTATGGCGATCTGTTGGACCAGAACACCAAATTGGTTGCCATGACCCATTGTTCCAACGTTTTGGGCACAGTTGTCCCGGCAGCTGAAATCGTGCGTATGGCCCATGATCGCGGTATTCCGGTATTGCTGGATGGCAGCCAGGCCGTTGTTCATTCCAAGGTGGATGTGCAGGCCCTGGATGCGGATTTCTACGTCTTCACCGGGCATAAGCTATATGGCCCCACGGCCATAGGCGTATTGTACGGCAAGGCGGAATTGTTGGCGCAGATGCCGCCCTATCAGGGCGGCGGCGATATGATCGCCACGGTAACCTACGACAAGACCACTTATGCCGAGCCGCCCTATCGCTTTGAGGCCGGCACCCCGCCGATTATCGAAGCCATTGGTTTGGGAGCCGCTATCGATTATGTCTCCGCCATTGGCATGGATGCCATTCAGACCCATGAAAGCGCGTTACTGGCCTACGGCATGGAACGCCTGGGCGAGATGCCGGATATAAAGTTGTTTGGCACGGCGCCTGAAAAGGCGGCCATATTCTCGTTCATCCAGGAAGGCATTCACCCCTTTGACACTGCCGCCACCCTGGACCGGGCCGGTGTTGCCACACGGGTTGGCCAGCATTGTGCCGAGCCTTTGATGGCGCGGCTGGGTGTTGACGGTACGGTGCGGGCATCGTTGGCGATGTACAACACAACGGCGGAAATTGACGTCATGATCGCGGCCCTGGAACGGGCCCGGGCTTTGTTCGGATAATAAGGGCACAGTTAAGCGTATGAGCATCCCGGCAGAAAAATTGACCCAATATGACGAATATGTCGAAGCGTTGGATCTTCTTGATGAAGAGAGCCGCTTTGAATACATCATCGATATTGGCAAACGGGCTGATAAGACGCCGTTTCCTAGCGACTGTATGGATGATGTCCATTTGATGCATGGCTGCATGTCCAAAGTCTGGATCGTCCATGAGGTCGTGGACGGTGTCCATGAATTTCGCGGCCAAAGTGACGCTATTATCGTCAAAGGTCTGGTTTCCATGATGACCGGGTCGTTCAGCGGTTTGACCAGCGATGAATTGGCGGCGGTGACGTTGGATCAGGTCCGCGGCCTGAACCTAGGTGCCCTGACAATGCAGCGTCAGGTGGGGATGATGGCAATGTTGAAGCATATGCAAAAGTTAAGCCAAAGAGCTGAAAACGGGGCCGATCGTTCGGCTGCGGCAGAGTAAAGGTAGGGGTAAATTATGTCAGATATGGATTTTTATGGGATGCCCAATCCGTTCGGTCATTTGCATGGACCGGAACTGGATGATGACGGCAAGGCACGTGCAGGTGCGCCGGTGGGGGATGGCGTTGCGGTCGCCTCGGAATCTACCGTGATCGATGCCATGCGAGAGGTTTATGACCCGGAAATTCCGGTCAATATCTTCGAATTGGGTCTGATCTATGACTATAAAATCGATCCTGCGGGCAGCGTTGATATTCAAATGACCTTGACGGCACCGGGTTGTCCCGTGGCCGGTATTCTGCCCGGACATCTGGCCCGCACAGTGTCAGAGGCCGAAGGCGTGGGTGAAGTGGTGGTTGAACTGGTTTGGGATCCGCCGTGGAGTATGGATATGATGTCCGAGGCAGCCCGCGTTGAATTGGATATGTTTTAATATTATGTCAATGTAGCCGCAGCTAAGCTGTTGCTACGTTAAGACTAATATGGGGAAATTGGGGAACCTAAGGGACGTAAGACAATGGAAAGACCAGCAGTTTTAACAATGACGGATACAGCCGTGGCGCAAGCCAAGGCCTTGATGGCGCGCAGCGATGGCGACGTTTTGGCCCTGCGTGTTGGCGTCAAAACGGGCGGTTGTTCGGGTCTGATGTATGAAGTCGAATATGCTCGAGAGAAGAAACGTTTTGAGGAAGAGGTCGAAACCGACGGCGTGAAAATATTCATCGACCCCACCGCTATTATGTTTTTGATCGGGGCGGAGATGGATTACAAGACTGACAAATTTCAGTCCACCTTTGTTTTTAATAACCCCAATGAAGCCGACCGTTGCGGTTGTGGCGAAAGCTTCCGCGTCGCCTAAGCCATTCATCAAACTTCAACTACATGGAACCATTGATAGCGGTATACGGCTTTCAGGTATACAATCGGGTTAAACGCGTCTATTCGTAAATATCGCAACCTGAAAACTGTACCGTGACAAACGACAATGGCAACTGATGCATCCGCCGATATGCAGGCCCGCTGGCTGCCCGTATCCGACGCCGCTGTCGTATTGGGCATCAGCGATGAAATGCTGCGCTTACGAATGTCTCGACGAACCATACGGACCCGGTTCGAAGCCGATGGCCAGGTGCTTGTTCGCGTCCCCTATGATCTAACCGACTATGTTCGGGCGGGTATAACGGTCGAGGCACCGGAAGAGCGTCGGGCCGACGAACGCCGCAGCAACGATAGACGGTCACAGGAACGCCGCACTGGAAGCCGGGAGACCCCCGACCGACGGGCCCGGGAACGTCGACTACATGGACGCCGGGCTGGCCAAAGCTGGGCTGCGAGACGCTGGGCGAATGATCGCCCCGAAACTAACGTCGAAACCGGAGCTAACGTCGATGTCGACGGCACGAATATACCCGACAATGGCCCGCCAAAAAGCGCCCTAGAGGCCTTGGCGAGATCACATTCCGATACCCCGCTGCCTCATCCGGAAGTAGTCCGTGACCCTGCCTCCTATAGGGCCGCCCCTGCTCCGGAAACCATACCCGAACCAGTGGCCGTATCGGCACCAGAGCCGGAAATTGCTTTGCCCCCCACACCTGCACCAATCGTAGAGCCGAAAGCGGAGCCAAAAACGGAAACGTCTCCAGAACCGGCCCCGGAATTGGCGCCCGAACTGGCACCAAAACTAACTTTTGCGTCCACCCCGGCCCTGCCCAGTGAAGATCAAACGGGCCGGCAACATTTGTTGTATGAAGCCCGCATCGCGGACTTGAAGGAACTGTATGGGTCGCAAATCACCGATTTAAAATCGGTTATTGTTGAATTGGCGGACCGCCATAATGGTGAGATCGAACGGCTGATCAAAAGCCATCAGGCGGAAGTGCAACGCCTGGTCCAGCTGCACAATGCTAATCTGAGCAACCTGCACGCCCAGGCTGAACGCTCTGTCACCCTGGAGGCTAAAAGCAAGGCGGCCCTGATCGAGATCATCATCGCCCTAAACGCCCGGAAATGACCGGGCGAATTGATAGAGGTAAATAGAGCCGAGAGACTGGCTGTTTTTCCCTGTCCGCTCTACAATCAGTCGACATTTCAACCTTAGTTTTAAGGACAGCATTTAATGGCGGATCTTGATGATATCAAGGAAGGCAAGGATTTCGGTTTGGATAATCCAGCCCGGAATGAACCGTTCTTCCTGAAAGGCTCCAACGCCCTGGATTGGGGTATGCAGAACCGCCTCTCCCGCATTTTTAACCCCGTATCGGGGCGCACAGTGATGCTTGCCTTTGACCATGGTTATTTTCAAGGGCCCACAACGGGTATTGAGCGGATGGATCTGGCCATTCCCCCCTTGATCCCCCATGCCGATGTCTTGATGTGTACCCGCGGTGCCTTGCGCAGCTGTATTTCGCCTACTGCGAACAAGCCTGTGGTCCTGCGATCGTCGGCGGGGCAAAGCATCTTGACGGAGCTGTCGAACGAACTGGTTGCCGTGGATATTGAGGATGCCATCCGTCTGAACGCCGCCGCCATTACGGCGCAGGTCTACATCGGGGCGGAATACGAACATAAATCCATCGCCAATGTGGTGAAGCTAATCGATACGGGCAGCCGGTACGGTATTCCCACCTTGGCGGTTACCGGCGTCGGGGCCGATATGGTCCGCGATGCCCGGTATTTCGGTCTGGCCACGCGGATCGCGGCCGAGATCGGTGCCCATTATGTGAAAAGCTATTTCATCGAGGATGGCTTTGAAAAAGTTGTCGCGGGCTGTCCCGTGCCCATCGTCATCGCGGGCGGTAAGAAATTGCCCGAGGCGGAGGCCCTGGACATGGCCTATCGGGCCATCGATCAGGGTGCCTCGGGTGTCGATATGGGCCGTAATATTTTCCAATCCGACAGCCCGGTTGCCATGATCCAGGCCGTCGGCGCGGTGGTGCACCGGGGTATGACTGCGGCGGACGCCCTGCAAATGTATCAGGATCTAAAAAACGATTTAGGGGAGTAGCAAACGATGGCAGGGGAACAAACGGCCACATGGCAAAAAACCGCCTGTGTCCTATGTGGCAGCAATTGCGGCGTCTTGGTGCAATTGGGCGGCAAGGATAATCGGGAAATTGTCCGTGTGCGCGGCGATAAGGAACATCCCGGTACTAAGGGTTATACCTGTAATAAGGCCCTGCAATTGAACTATTACCAATCCGCCAAGGGACGCTTAACCTCGCCCCTGCGCCGCCGTGACGACGGCACGTTTGAGGAGATTGACTGGGACACGGCCATTGCCGAAATCGCCGGCAAATTCCTGGCCATTCGTGATGACCTGGGCGGCGACAAGATCGTCTATTACGGTGGCGGCGGACAGGGCAACCATTTAGGTGGCGGTTATTCACCGCCCTTCCGCCGGGCCATCGGCAGCCGCTATCGGGGCAACGCCCTGGCACAGGAAAAGACCGGCTTGTCCTGGGTCTTTGACCGTACGGTGGGCGGTTTCTACCACGGCGACTTCGAACATTGCGAGACCGCGTTGCTGGTGGGCAAGAACCCCTGGCAATCCAATGGTTTCCCCAGGGCGAGGGTCACGTTGCGGCAACTATCGAAAGACCCTAATCGCAAGCTAATCGTGATCGACCCACGGGTGACGGAGACGGCGGAGTTGGCGGATATCCATCTGCGCGTCCAACCAGGCAGGGATGCCTGGCTGTTGTCGGCCATTCTGGGTCAATTGGTGCAACAGGATTTGATCGACCACGACTGGCTGGCTGAACATGCCCAAAATCAGGATGGGGGCACGGAAGCGGTGGTCGCGGCCCTGGCCGAAATTCCCGTCGCCGAATACGCCGCCTTTGCAGGCATTGAGATGGCCCAGGTTGAAGACGTGGCACAGATTTTGGGCCGGACCAACAGCCTGTCCGTGCTTGAGGATCTTGGCATCGAGATGGCACCCAATTCCACAGTGAATAGTTATCACTGTGTCCTGCTGTTTCTGCTGACCGGTAATTTCGGCAAGGCCGGCGCGGTAAATCTACCGGCGCAATTGGTCAGCATCTTCACGCCCGACCGGATCAGTGAGGTGCGTGACGAGCGTGGCTATGAGGTGGGCTTTAAGACCACGCCCGTGACCCAGGCCCGGATCATCTCGGGCCTGATCCCGTGCAATCTGTTGCCTGATGAGATCCTGGGCGAACATCCGGATCGGTTCCGCGCCATGTTGATTGAAAGTGCCAACCCGGTGCATTCCCTGGCGGATGCGAAGAGGATGCGGGAGGCGCTCTCCGCCCTGGATCTGTTGGTGGTGATCGATGTGGCCATGACCGAAACGGCAAAGCTGGCGGACTATGTCCTGCCCGCATCATCACAATACGAAAAGCCGGAGATGGCGTTCTTCAATTTCGAATTTCCCGAGAACTGCGCCCAGTTGCGCGGCCCCCTCATGGCACCCCTGCCCGGCACCCTCTCGGAACCGGAGATCCATGCCCGCTTGTTGGAGGCGGTCGATCCTTTTGACGATGCGGAGCTTGAGCCCCTACGTGTCGCTGCTGAACAGGGGCTGGAAGCTTTCGGCGCGGCCTACAGCGCAGCCGCCAAGGCGAACCCAAAGATCAACCATTACGGTGCTTATGTGCTTTATCGTACCCTGGGTCCCAGCCTGCCTGCGGGCATGGCGGAAGGTGCGGCCCTATGGGGCGTGGCGCAGATGTTCGCGGCGACCGAAACCGCGTCGCTGGCCCGCGCGGGTATTGCTGGCCTGCCGCACGAGGCCGGGAACAAACTGTTTCAAGGTTTGTTGGAGGCGCAGTCGGGTATGGTATTCTCGGTCGATGATCCGGAAGAAAGCTTCCGACGCAACCGTCTGGCAGGCGGCATGGTCAATCTTCACATCCCCGAAATGCTGGATAAGGTGCGCGAACTCGCCACGTTTGAGGCCCAGGAAACCACGGACGAATTCCCCCTGGTCCTGGCCGCAGGCGAACGGCGGTCGTACACCGCCAACACTGTTGTCCGCGACCCGGCCTGGGCAAAGTCCAATAATGCCCTGACCCTGTCCATTAATCCAGGCGATGCCGCCGACCTTGGCATCAACGACGGCGGCACGGCAAAATTGACCACGGCACGGGATAGTGTCGAAGTGGTGGTGGAGCTGGACAAACGCATGTTGCCCGGCACCATTTCGTTGCCCAACGGTTTCGGCCTATCCTACCCCGACGCCAACGGCAACGAAGTCGTCACCGGCATCTCCCCGAACGAACTCACAGCGGTGGAGGACCGAGACGATTTCGCCTACACGCCCTGGCACAAATTCGTCCTGGCCCGTCTGGAGGCGCGCTAACGGAAGCCGAATTTGCGCCACCGAATGGATTACCGGGTCACGCCCGGTAATGACGAAGGGGCCGCTTATGCCGCGACAATTCCATCATCTGTCGCAACTATACCGTCATCATCGGGCATGACCCGGTGATCAACGATCAAAGCTGATCGCTAACGAATAGCGCCTACGCCTTATCCGGATGAGGCACGCCCTGGTCTTCGATGATTTCGGCGGTGCCGGCTTTTTCGTCGAAACGCAGGCGTTCAACGTGGTTTAGATCCGTGCCTGTAACGCGGACAAAGGATGCGCCTTTGGGGTGGTCGATCATGTGAATTTCGCCCACATCGAACAGACCGGCCTGGCCGGGATTAAGGCGGAATTCCTTGATCACTTCCAGTTTCGCCTCGCCCGCACCTTCGCCGCCGCCGACACGGTTATACATTTTCATATCCGTGTGTTTAGCGGCCTGGCCATAGATGGCCCAGGAATTGCCGTGGTCATGGGGTGGCGAGCTACGATCAGCACCTGCGATATAGGCCAGGACACAAAAATCCAGGTCCGGGTCTTCATAGATGGTGCGTACACCAGGTTTCTGATCATCACCTAATGTGGCAGCCACAAAATCCTGATCCAGCAACAACTCTTCCAATTTGCCCCGTGCTGCATCACGACCGGCACGTCCGGGCTGTGCAGTTAATGCCTCGCGGCAATCCTGACAAAACGCCTCTAATGTATAGCTCATGATAATCTCCTCAATTCAGGCCTTATTGGGAAAGGCCGTTCGCAACGTTTCTGTTTGTTCTTTCGTAAGGTAACGGGTTCGGTGCCCTTGTAAAGCCAGGAATAATCGGGCCGTCTCCTCCAATTCTTCCGTCGCATCCAAAGCCGCCGCCAAATTCGTGCCGGCGACAACCGGGCCATGGTTGGCCAGTAGCATAGCATGATGCTCCCGGGCCGTCTGCCGCACGGCCTCGGCCAGCTTGGCATCGCCTGGCGCATAGAACGGTACTAGGGGTAACTTGCCGATGCGCATGACGTAATAGGCTGTGATGGGCGGCAATAGATCCGCAGGGTCCAAATCTGCCAGAACGGAAACGGCGACGGAATGTGTCGCGTGCAGGTGGACGACGGCACCACTGCCCGGTCGCTGATCATAGACTGCTAGATGCAGAAAATTTTCCTTAGTCGGTTTGTCACCGGCAATATGTTTGCCGCTCCCGTCCAGGCGGGACAGGCGGTCTGGATCAAGATTGCCCAGGTTCGATCCTGTAGGCGTCATCAACCAGCCATCGGCCAAACGCACGGAGATATTGCCCGTAGCGCCGTGTGTCAGGCCGCGACTGTGGATTGAGGCACCGACTGCGCAAATTTCCTGACGGAGCTGGGCTTCACTCATGGTGCGCAATCCAGTGCCTTGAGAAAGAAGTCCTCAACGCCGAAGTTGCCGGACTTGAGCGCCAGGGCTAGTTCCGTTCCACCCATCGTCGTTGAGCCCATCGTCGTCGTCCCCATCGTCGTCGTCCAGGGCACCCCCGGATCGATCTGCGGGCCGATACGAATACCGTCTACGCCCAGGGCCTGGACCACGGCACCCGATGTCTCACCACCGGCAACCACCAGGCGGCGCACGCCCGCCGCCACCAAACCATTGGCGATCTTGGCCATGGCTGCCTCCAGCAACGCGCCGGCGGCTTCCCGCCCCAGTTTGTCCTGGGCCGCGCGGACATCGTCGGGGGCGGCGGAGGCATAGATCAAGACCGGGCCGTCCGCCAACAAGGGTACCGCCCAGGCCAGGGCTTCTGCCGCCTGATCCTCACCCGCCGCCAGCTTTGACGGATCCAGCTGAAAAGACGGCCGGGACCGTTGCATGGCGGCCACCTGACCCAGGGTTGCCTGCGAGCATGATCCCGATAAAACTGCGGATAGCCCCGGAACAGCGGGCAATTGATCGGCCACCGTACCGGCAAACAATTTTCCCGCCCGGCGAAAGTTTTCCGGCAGGCCCAGGGCAACGCCGGAGCCACCCGTGACCAATTTCAGGTGCGCGCAGGCCGTCCCGATTGTGAACAGATCATCATCGCTAAGGGCATCGACAATGGCATGACGATGGCCCTCGGATCGCAATGTGTCGAACCCTGCACGTACAGCCTCAGGCCCTGCAGCGACTGTGCGGTGATCGACCAAACCCACGGAGTATTTTGTCTGGGCATCGAGAACCCGCACCAGGGAGGCATCCGTCATGGGCGTCAGGGGATGGTTTTCCATACCTGATTCCGAGAGCAATTTATCGCCCACGAACAGATAGCCATAGCAAATGGTGCGGCCGTTTTCAGGAAAAGCAGGACAGGCAATGGTGAAGTCTTCTTTCAGGGCCGCCAACAAAGCCTCCGCCACGGGGCCGATATTACCTTTGGGTGTGGAATCGAAGGTCGAGCAATATTTAAAAAAGAACTGCGCTGCGCCCGCCTTTTGCAACCATTGCAAGGCGTCCAATGATTGCGTGATCGCTTCCTCCACAGGATTGGTCCGGGATTTCAGGGCGATGACGATAGCATCGGCCTCCGGCACCACAACATCGTTATCTGGTGGGCTAAAATACTGCACCGTTCGCATGCCTTGACGGACCAATGTATTGGCCAAATCGGTGGCACCGGTAAAATCATCGGCGATACAGCCGAGTAAAATCGTCATCTCTCGCCTTCCATTTCTGGACCTTACGTGCATTTTGCATGACAGTAGCACGACGGCAACTGCTGGAAAGGGATGGATGAAATGACGTGGTCGATTATTGCTCGCGATGTGGAGACTGGCGCGTTGGGGATCGCAGCCGCCTCCCGCTTTTTCGCCCTGGGTGCCGTCGTGCCCTGGATTAAAAGCGGCGTCGGTGCAGTGGCAACCCAGGCCATGGTTAACCCCATGCTGGGCCCGGCCGTGCTGGATCGCCTCGCAGCGGGAGACACCGTTGATGCCGCCTTGGACGTTGCCTGGGGCGATGATGATGGCGACAACGTGCGACAGATTCACGTCCTGGATAAGGCCGGCAATCGGGCCGCGCACACGGGCAATGATTGTGTTGATTGGTGCGGTGACATAGGCGGGGTGAATATCTCGGTTGCGGGCAACATGCTTGTAGGCCCAAAGGTGCTGCAGGCCAGTCTGGTTGAATACAACGACAAAACCGCCCTGCCCTTCGCCGAACGTCTTCTGGCCGCCCTATTGGCAGGTGATCAAGCGGGAGGTGACAAACGGGGTCGGCAATCAGCCGTGTTGAAGATTTATACCAGCGAAGTCTACCCCGACTGGGACATCCGCGTGGACGATCACCCCAATGCGCCGACGGAACTCGCCCGGATCTATGCAGTGGGCCAGGAAGTTTATGCAGGCTTCAAGGATTTCATGCCAAGCAGTGCCAATCCTGCGGGGGTCACGGATCAGGAGAAACTGGCCGCAATGCGGGAAAAACCGCCTCAACAAAAGAAACTTGCGTGGAGAGACAGCCCGTGGGCAGAGTAAAAAACATCCTGTTTGTTATGTACGACCAATTGCGGGCGGATTATCTCGGCTGTACCGGGCATCCGACCATTCAGACACCCCATATTGATGCCTTCGCCAAGACAGGGGTGTTGTTCAACCGGGCCTATTGCCAGGCACCTGTGTGCGGGCCGTCGCGGGTTTCGTTCTATACCGGGCGCTATATGTCCAGCCACGGGGCGGGCTATAACAACGTGCCGTTTTCCCTCGATCAATGGACCATGGGTGACTATCTGGCCGAGGTGGGCATGCGCTCCGTCCTGGTGGGTAAGACCCATATGGCACCGGATCGCGAAGGCATGCAGCGTTTACAGATCAATCCGGCCTCTGACCTGGGCGTCTGGATTTCTCAAAGCGGGTTTGAACCGTTTGAGCGTGATGACGGCCTGCATCCGGATCAGTCCCTGGATCCCAACCTGGCCTATAACAATTACCTCCGCGCCCTGGGCTATGACAGTGATAACCCCTGGCATGATTTCGCCAATTCAGCAGAAGGTCCCAATGGCGAGATATTGAGCGGGTGGAGCATGCGTTATGCCCGCCTGCCGGCCCGCCTGCCTGATGAACATACTGAAACCCCCTATATGACCGACCGGGCCATGGACTTCATAAAGACTGCCGGCGAACAACCATGGTGCCTGCATTTTTCCCTCATCAAGCCCCATTGGCCCTATGTGGCACCCGTTCCCTATAACGATATGTATGGCCCCAACCAAATTCTGGCGGTCAATAACAGTGCGGCGGAAATGGCCGATCCGCACCCCGTGATCGCCGCCTTTCAGGGGCATGAGGGCAGCGAGAATTTCCGCCGGGAAGAAGTCCGTCAAACGGTCATTCCCACCTATATGGGTCTGATCACCCAGTGCGATGACCAATTCGGTCGTCTGATGGCGTTCCTCAAGAATCAAGGCCGTCTGGAGGACACCATGATCGTCTTGACATCGGACCATGGTGACTATCTGGGCGATCACGGACTGGGCGAAAAAGACCTTCTCCACGAAGAAGTCGCCCGCATCCCGATGATTATCTATGACCCGGACGCGGCCGCCAACAGCCGTCGTGGCGTGGTCGAGGAGCGCCTGGTCGAAGCCATCGATCTGATCCCCACCTTCCTGGACAGCCAGGGCGGCGATTTACATCCTCATCGATTGGAGGGTCGTTCACTTTTGCCCCTGTTGCGCGGTACGGGGGAAGCCCCAGATTGGCGCGATGCGGTGTTCTCAGAGACCGATTACGCCTTTCACCCGGCCCGCAACACCCTGGGCGTTGCCCCTGATCGGGCCCGGGCCTACATGGTGCGGACCGAGGATTGGAAATACATTTTCTACGAAGGCTATCGCCCGCAGCTATTTCATCTGGCGGAGGACCCGAAGGAACAGAACGACCTGGGTACCGACCCCACCTATGCCGGGCAACGGGCGGACCTGCACGAAAAACTGTTCCACTGGCTCCGCAACCGTGCCATGCGCAGCACATTGTCAAACGATGCTGTGGCGCAACGCACCGGCAACGCCAAGGCGCGCGGCTATCTATTTGGCGTTTGGTGATAGCGTTCGTTGGAACTGGTCGGGGAGAGAAGATTCGAACTTCCGACCCTCTGCTCCCAAAGCAGATTTTGACTTAAAACATAGGTCAACATAGCAGAGCATCGGCGCTATATTTTTTCGCAGTATACCTTGCATTTACGGCAATATAGCTTACATAGCTATACACGGGGTCACACTGGTTAAAGTGACCCGATGTGACCCCAGTGGGCCCCAAATGGGCCCTCTGCCGGAATGGGAGAGATACAGGAAATGGCCCGTAAAAACCTCACCGTTGCCTCTGTCGAACGAGTACGACCGCCCAAGTCAGGTCGCGTTGAAATGCTTGACGCCATCGTGCCCGGCCTGGCCCTTCGGGTGACTTCCAAGGGCGGCAAGACATGGGCGGTGCGCTACCGTATAGACGGCAAGCAGCGCCGTATGACCCTGGGCCCCTTCCCCCGTATCGAGCTTGACCGCGCCCGTGAGAAGGCTCGTGACGCTCTGGAATTGGTGGACAAAGGTATCGACCCTGCCGAAGAGCTGAAGGTCGCCAAGGAACGCCAGACCGCCCAGCGCAGGGCATCCGTGACGGACCCCGAGGGCGACGCGTACGAAGCTGGCACATTCGGTGCCGTAGTGCTTCAGTTCATCAAACGGGTCCAATCAGACAAGCGCCGTGGATGGGAATTTGAGCGTATCGTGCGGCGTGAAATTCTGCCCGATTGGGGTCACCGACCAATCACGGAAATTACAAAGAGAGATATCAACACTGTCCTTGATGGTTTGGTGGATGCCGGAAAGCCTGCGGCAGCGAACAGGCTTCACGCCATCATCCGGCGAATATTCAACTGGGCCATCGGTCGCGGCGAAATATTGAACTCACCTTGTGTCGGCTTAGAAGCCCCTGCCCCGGCAGCAAAGAAATCCCGCGACCGTGTTTTGAGCGATGATGAGATCCGCGCCATGTGGGAAGCCTCGGGCAAAATGGGTTGGCCGTTTGGTCAGTTCTTCCGGTTGCTCTTGCTGACGGGCCAGCGGCGCGAAGAGGTCGCCGGCATGGAGCGGTCGGAATTGAATCTCGATGAGGCAAAATGGACCATTCCAGCCGAACGGGTAAAGATGGACAGGGAGCATGATGTTCCCCTGTCGGCAACTGCGATTGAGATCCTGGACGATTTACCCGAGTTTGATAAGAAGCTTGTGTTCACTTCGGGGCCCAGGGGCAAGAAGAAGGCCAATCCAATAAGCGGTTGGTCCCGCTCGAAACGTCGGCTTGATGAATTGATGTTGGAGATTCTGCGCAAGGAAGCCGAGGATCGAGGCGACGACCCCGAGAATATCGAGATTGCCAATTGGCGCCTGCATGACCTGCGCCGCACCTTCGCGACCGGCTTAGCTAAGCTGAACGTCCCCCTGCACACCACGTCCGCCGCACTGAACCATGCCCCATCGACCTTGATGGGCGTCACAGCGATCTATAATCGCCACGCCTATTTTGAGGAACGGCGGCATGCGCACGACGCCTGGGACGCCTACCTGCGGCAACTGACCGGCGGCAAGCCTGACGATAAAGTGGTGGCGCTCCATGGCTGATGACAATCCTATTATGGCGCTGTGCGAACAGTTGGAAGCGGCGGATACAGTATTCGAAGAGAACCAGCGCCAGGGCGCATCCGATGCGATGGTGGCCGTATTGGGTTACCTCCGTGGTCTACCATCCCAACCCCCTCGGAGAGCGCTGCTTAGCTTGATGGGCGTTCTCGCGGATGCAGAGAGAGGCGTCGTAAGCCCTATTGTGAAGGTCCAGGAGCGAGAAGCCGGACGCACGCCCTTGCCCAGAGAGATGTTGCTCCAACGTGCGGAAGCCTGCGCGTGTGTCACGTTATTGATGGAAGAGGGCTACAGCAAAGGGGACGCGACGAAGGCGGTCGGGCGGCGCATAGGATGGTCAGCGAGCGCTCTGTCCGGCTGGAGAGATAAGCTCCGCTCAAACCGCATAGATCAGGAAACCTCAGACTACTACCACACGTTCATGCAAGAAGCGCACAACGGCGATTATGAAGAGCCAGGCGCACATTTTCTTAATCATCTGAAAAAACATTTCATCGAAAAAAAAGAAACTTCCTAAACCCCCATTTTTAGGCAGGACGTTTCTGGCTACCACATATGCACACCCCACCGCACTTGGGGTAACCGCAAATTGTTCGTCGTAGTCGCGGTTGCCTCATGTGCCCTACGCATGCGGTTCTCGGAACTCCTGGCCGGACGGCTGGCGGAAAAATTCCCGGACAATCGCCTCGTCAATATTTGGGGCGATCCTGCGGGCAGTCAGCGGGCACAAACTGATGAGCGGATCTGTTTGGAGATCGTCACCGAGTACGCCGGCATCAAGGCCAGGCCTGCACCATCAAATGACGTCACCATGCGCCGTGAGGCCGTTGGACAGGCTCTTTCACGTATGATCGATGGTCGGCCCGGTTTCCTGGTTTCGCCGTCCTGCACGATGCTCCGCAAGGGCTTTGTCGGCGGCTTCCATTACAAGCGGGTCAAGGTAACGGGCGATGAGCGATATCACGATAAGCCATCCAAGAACAAATATTCGCATCCCCATGATGCCCTGCAATACCTGCTGCTGGGCGGCGGTGAAGGCAATGTGGTGTTGCGGAAGCAGGAACGCCGGCAACGTGGCCCGGAACGGCATATGGACGCGGAAATGATGTCTAGCCCATACGATGCAAGGCCGGATTTCGGATAGGAGAAAGATAATGGTGATAGATGTAAGGCGCGCATTCGCCGGCCAAGGGCTGGAGGCAGGCAACGGTGTATTCGCGCCTAAGCCGCTGCCCAGCGGAGAGCTGGACGCCACCCAGGCGACCGGTGGGGCCGTCATGCGGCGGTTCGAGAGCGTGGGCCGTGCCATAGATGATGAAACCAGGGCACTGGTCGCACAGGGCGATGCCATACAAGACTTGGGCGGTTCGCTGTTGGCCAGCGGTAGTCGTATTGCCCAGACGTTTGGGGCCATTGAAGAGCGGCGCAATCAAGCGATGCATCGCCATCAGGCGGCGACGGCGCGCACCCAGTTCATGCGTAACGCCGACAGCATCCTGCAGGAGGCCATAGAGGGGTCAGACCCAGCTGGCGGCAACATCGAGGCGACGGTTCGCGAGAAGTTGCAGGAGAGCCGAGACAAACTCCTGTCCGGCATTCAAAACGAACCTCTGCGCCTGGCCCTTGGCGACGATATGGACTTTGTCTCCGCCAAGACTGAGATCCTTGCCCGGAAACGTCAGGCAAAAAAAGAAGGCGATTTTCTACGCAGAGAGTTGAACAAGCGGGTCGGTAGCTACGGGGCCCAGGCGGCCAAATTCCGTGGTGCCGATCAGGAGCAAATGATCGGTGTGGCGGTCGATGATATCCGTGATGCTATCGACGAAGGAACGATAACGCCCCATGCCGGCGAAAAGGCCATCGCAGCGTTTCGCGCCAACCTGCTCACGTCCACGATAACCGTAGATGTGGCGAAGAATCCGGCGTTGGCGGCGCAGCGACTGGAGGGCGGCGTATATGACAACCTGATTGTCAGTGATCTTGATCGCGTCAACGTCCAATCAAAGATCAACCAAGGGCTGAAGGTTCATCGCGCCGTGGAAGCGGGTGTGCTGGATGATCTGATGAAGGACGATCTGGCCAGTCGTGAAGCCACGGGGCGCGGCGTGCCCGGATTGCGGCAACGGATAGCGAACTTGGGCGATGAAAGGGCCTTGGCTGATTACGATGAAAAGCGGGCGCAAGCCGATGTCTTTTTTTCGACCATGCAGGATATCCGCTACACCGCTCCACAAGAGGCCCTGGCGTCTGTCATGGCAAGCAAGCCGGAAGCGGGCAGCGAAGGATTTGCCTTTAACCAGAAACTGCACCTGGCAGCCGTGAAGGCATTTCAGGCCAGACAGAAGGCCTTGGCTGATGATCCTGCCGGCTATGCCGCCACAAACCCGGCGATCAAAACCCGTGAACAGAATATTGCGCTGCAGCAAAGCATGGGCATCACCGATTACAGCCTGTTCACGAAAGCGGAAGCCGGCACCTGGGTGCAGAAATACGAACAGGCCCCTGATGATGGCAAGATCGATCTGCTTTCAGCGCTGGTCACAGAGGCGGGCAAGCATGGCCGTGCTGGAATGGAAGATTTGATCGAGGCAAAACTACCGCCGTCCGCAACGGTGTTGATGATGCATGCCGGTGATAATCAAATGCGCCCGGTTCTGGCCCGCACCCTGGAAGCCGAACGGGTAGGCCGCACAGAATTGGAAAAGGGCTTAGAGGCGACGGCGATCACGGAATTGAAAAAATCAGTGATGAGTGCCCTGGCCGACTTTCGCGGCACGGCCCTGGCGGGTGGTTCGGGTGGGGCGTCTCTGGCCAATCAGGCACAGGACAGCGTCACGTTGCTGGCCCTGTCGTACATGGGCGGCGGCAACGGTAAGACCGGGGCCATGGATGCGGTCAAGGCGGCGGAGACGGCAGCCAAGATGTTGTTCAACGATCATTTCAGCTATCAGTACGGTTACCGGGTGCCCTGGCAATATCACGCCAATTCGGTTGGTGCCTATGGGGATTGGCTGCTGGAAAACGGGCTTGAAAACGCCGATCCCGGACAGATTGATCCGCGCTTTCCGGCTGATCTGCAACACGAACAATGGCTGGAAACTATCCGGGAACGCGGGCGTTGGATCAACACGGCAGACGGCGAAGGCCTGGTGCTGATGACAGAAGAAGGTGTGCCGGTGGTGAACATCAAAGGTGAGCCGCTACGGCTGGATTTCAAGATCGCAGAAGAACGTTGGCGGGCCCTGACCTCGTCCAAGCCGAGCGAAGGGTCAAC
>JABJKS010000033.1 GCA_018660265.1 Rhodospirillaceae bacterium
ACCGATCCAGTCGCGAAGATCGGGCGGTAACAGAAAAGCTTGGCTGCGGTCGTAGGGAATGAAATTTGCCATGCAGAGAGTATAACATAAATGCAGTGCTAATCCGACAGACTGCTAGGCTGTTTTGTCCGCTATCCCTAGTTTTAGAAGGGGAAGACCACGTCAAAGATTTGCTGGCCATAGCGTGGTTGTTGCACGTCGGTCAGTTGACCAGCCCCGCCGTAGGCGATGCGGGCCTCGGCAATTTGCGTGTGCTTAACAATATTGGCGGCGGAAATGTCTTCCGGTCGCACGACACCGGTGATGGTCAGGACGCGTTTTTCAAAATTGACCCGCACTTCCTGGGTACCCGAGATCACCATATTGCCGTTTGGCAGGATTTGCGTGACGATGGCGGCGACCACCAATTTAACGGATTCCGATCGGGCGATGGAGCCGGTACCAGCGGATTTCGATTTGGTGCCCAGGCTAACCAGGCTGCTGGGTGTGATGGCGGTGGGCAATACTTTAGACAGGCTGGATTCATAACCCAGCAACTTGGTCAAATCCGAGTCTTCCGCATTGTCCCTGGTGCGTGAGGTTTCGTTGTCCAGAGTGGCTTCATCCTCAATCGTGATATTGACGGTTAGAATGTCACCGATCTTAGCGGCCCGTTGATCCTTAAAGAAGGCCCGTGCACCCGGCCGCCAAAGAGAGTTGGGCTCATGCACCGCATGGCGCTCTCGCGGCATTGGCAGAACAACCGGTCTGTATTTCCGCTCTTGTACAGGATTGACGATTTGGCTCATCTTCGGTTCGCCACCAACATTGACCATGCGATCGATCATGTTGCAGGCCCCGAGCTGGGCCATGCCCAGGCTCAATACAGCGACGCGGAACAGCTTTGATTTTGCGACTGATGTTATCACGACTTTTAACTCCATAAACTGACGTCTTACTATTTTGGCTTGCCTATTATTTGTTCACGACCACGGCAAGCTGTCGGCGTAAAGCGACAAGGACATGACTGGGTCCCACGACATTGGCTTCAACGGTGCGTTTGCTTTGCAAATTCAGGATCCGGATAACCTCCCCCTGCGAGCCGTCTTCGAGCGCCCGGCCGGTGCCGGACAGGCTAAGACCATTGGTTTTCAAGGAGACGGTGACCATTGTACCTTTGGGGATAATGATCGGGGCGCGCAAATCCGAAGCCCTAATTGATTGGTTCTGACGCAAGTTTCGTTTTGCGGCCTGGCCGACTATAAGGTCGATGCTTTCGATAGTATCCGAGCCCAGTTTGCGCAAACTCAGTTCCGAGAGTTTGATATCCGAGCGGGATATGATCTGTCCCTTGCGAATACCGCGGTTGGGTACCGGAACACGGGCCACGAAATCCACCCGGCCGCGCAGCATCTCCTGCTGTGTTTCGCGCTCGGAAATATCGCCCTTGATGTAGGCGCTGAAGGGGCCGCCATCGCTCTCGAAAGTCAGATCATCAATCTGCAAATTATTGCCGGTTGTTGGCCGTAGGATGTTATTCCGCATTCGGTTCAAGCGTATCTTGATGCGCCCGACAGCCCCTTGCTGGCGAAATTCCCGGCGCAGAAGCTCGACAATTTCATCTTCGCCAACAGTCTCGCCACCCCGGCGAATTACAGTCCGGCTTACAGCACTTGCCGGACGCCAATCAACATTATGGGCCCGGGCAATGGCAGACAGATGATCCGCCTTATAGGTCGCGCTGCGCCCTGGTTCGGGTGCGGGTCCGACTTCCTGGTCGGCCAGCTCGCCAATGCCTGTGAACAGATCGCCTAATGTGACAACATCTCCGTCGACGGTAGACTGAACCCGCAACCGCACTGGGCCTTCGTCCGTAGAGGCGGCAGTGGTAGAGGCTGCCATGGACACCGAGGTGGCGGTTGCCACGAGGATTGAGACAGTTGCCAAGAAGGTCAGAATTGAGATGATCTGTTTCATGGAACCGCTCCTACCTCAGGTTAGCCATGGTGCGCAGCATTTCGTCTGATGCGGTGATGACGCGGGAATTCATTTCGTAGGCCCGTTGTGCCGTAATCAATGATGTAATTTCAGAGACGGCGTTCACATTCGAGGTTTCGAGAAAGCCCTGCAGGACGGAGCCATATCCAGGGCTGCCCGGTACACCGGCAGATGCCGTGCCAGAGGCCGGCGTCTCCATGAAAGTGTTACCGCCCTTAGCTTCCAGTCCGGCATCGTTGAAGAAGATCGCCATTTCAAGCTGACCGACCACTGTGGGGGCGACGGTGCCATCAACCTTGACCGAAACTTCACCGTTCCTATTGATGGAGACGTCGATGGTATCGGCGGGGATGGTAATTCCCGGTGCCACCACATCACCATCCGTGGTGACCAATTGGCCGTCAGCACTAACCTGGAAAGAGCCCGCGCGGGTGTAGGCGTCTTCACCGCTGGGTAGAGTAACCCGGAAGAAACCCTTGCCCTGAATGGCTACGTCATAAGTGTTGTCCGTGCTTTGCAGGTTGCCCTGTTCGGAAATGCGATAGACGGAGGATGTTTTCACGCCCGTGCCAACTTCCACACCGGCGGGTACGACGGTACCAGTGTCCGATGACTGGGTGCCACTGCGGCGTAGGTTCTGATACAGCAAATCCTGAAATTCAGCGCGCTGACGACGGAAGCCCGTAGTATTCATATTGGCGATGTTATTGGAGATGACCTCGACGTTGAGCTGTTGGGCCAACATACCGGTCGCTGCAATGCTTAAACTTCTCATTTTGGGTCTTCCTTGTAGCTAATACTGTCGCTAAAATTTTCGCTCTTGGCGTTGATTTATGGCGCTGGAGGGTGCTGTTAGACACGACCCAGGGATTCAATTGCTTCATTCACAAGTTCCGCATCGTCCTTCATCAACGTTGCCGTCGATTGGTAGGACCGGGACAGATCGATCATCTTTACGATTTCCTTGATCGGCGTAACGTTTGAACCTTCCAACATACCCTGCACCACGTATACGCCTTCGGGCGGGATTTCAGGCTCGTCCGTTTGGTGCAGACCGGAGCCGACGGGGCTCAAATTCTGTTCGTTTTCGAAGCTGACAATGCTCAATTTGGTCAATGGCCCAAGGCTGTTCGAAATTGTGCCGTCTTTGGCGATCTCGAATGTCGGATCATCAGGTGTAAGGACAATGGGCTTGCCCTTATCATCAAGGATCGGGAAACCTTCATCGCTGACCAATTGGCCAATCGCATCAAGGCGCAGATTGCCGTTGCGGGAATAGTACAGGCCCGTATCCGTCTCGACCGTCAGATAGCCGCCCTTCGATATGGCGATATCCATGGGGTTGCCTGTCGGCGAAAACTCACCTTCGGACAAGTCGCGAGAAGTACCATAGTCACGCACATAAGAGATGCTGTCGCCCTGTTCCGTAGTTTCCAGGTATTCCTCGAACAGGACGCTTTCGCCCTTGTAGCCGGTGGAACTTAGGTTCGCCAGGTTGTTGGCGATAACTTCCATCTGCCGTTCCATGGCCATTTGCCGGGATAATGTAATATAGCCTGTAATTTCTGGCATTCTTGCCTCATCAAATCCATTGTGGTTTCGTTATTCTTCAGCCCCTTCCTTGCATGGGTCATGCCAACTATTATTCCGCATGGAATCAATGGGTTAAGGAGTGCGAGATCATTTTGTACCAGGCATTTTAGGTGCTTGTGGCAGGCTTTGCCCGGCAAAATCTGCCGAAGTGCGGCGCGCAGAGGGCGCTTTGGAGGTGTTCACTTAACAAAGGCCGGCCCGTATCAACCCCTTGTTAACCTAACTTCCTTACCTTTAGGGCAACGGTTAGATGAGTTGAGCAATTATAGGTGCGGGAATGTCGGACGCGGATGCCGTCGAGACAGAAGACGGCGAAGAGGGTGAAGCGGCTGAAGGCGAAGGCGGTGGCAAGAAAAAGCTGTCTGGCAAAAAGCTGGTTATGTTTATTGCCCTGCCGCTACTGCTGATTTTAATCGGCGGTGGTGTTGGCGCGTTCTTCCTCATGTCGGGAGGTGATGAACATGCCGAGGCATCCGCCGAGGGCGGCCATGGTGAGGGCGGTGAAGGTGGTGAGGGCGAAAACGGCGAAGGTGGTGGCAAGGGCGGCAAGATCGTCTTTTATGATCTACCTGAAATGTTGGTGAACCTCAATTCAGGGGGAAAACGTTCCAGCTATCTGAAAATCACCGTCGCTTTGGAACTGGAGAATGCCGCCGCTGTGAAGAAGTTGGAGCTGATTATGCCCCGGGTCGTGCACAACTTTCAGGTCTACCTGAGGGAGCTGCGGTTGGAGGATTTGAAAGGATCCGCCGGTCTGCTGCGTCTTAAGGAAGAATTGCTGATCCGGGTGCAACGCGCCGCCGGGGTGATCAAGGTAAATGATGTCCTGTTCAAGGAAATGTTGGTGCAGTAGAGGTTGTTTTGCTCATGTACCATATAAGTAAAAAGTTATAATACATTGAATTATAAGTATATTTTTGTGTTGGAGTTGGCATGATTGACGAAGCCGCAGACGGTGACGACGACGATGTTGTTGACGACGATGATGTCGCCGCTGAATGGGCGGCCATGGTTGATGATGACGGCGGCGATGATGATGACGATGTGGCTGCCGAATGGGCCGCGATGGTCGACGATGAAGACGGCGACGGTGGCGGCGACGGCGGTGATGACGATGATGATGAAAGCTCCGGCGCGGTAAACCGGGTTCTTAACCAGGACGAAATTGATAGTCTTCTTGGCTTTGATGCCGATGGCGATGACGACGGTCAGCGCCTGGGCATCCGGGCTATCATCAACAGCGCCTTGGTGTCCTACGAACGTCTGCCCATGTTGGAGGTGGTGTTCGACCGTTTGGTTCGGGTCATGTCCACATCGTTACGGAACTTTACGTCTGACAACGTCGAAGTTTCCTTGGATAACATCACTTCAATTCGGTTTGGCGACTACCTCAATTCTATACCATTACCGGCGATGTTGACCGTGTTCAAGGCGACGGAATGGGATAACTATGGCCTTTTGACCGTCGATTCATCGCTGATCTATTCCATCGTTGATGTTCTGCTTGGCGGCCGGAGGGGTACCGCTGCGATGCGAATTGAAGGGCGACCCTATACGACCATCGAAATCTCGTTGGTGGAGGAAATGGTCCATGTTGTGCTGGCGGATCTAAGTGCAGCGTTTGAACCGTTGAGCCCGGTCAATTTCGCCTTCGACCGATTGGAGACGAATCCCCGTTTCGCGACGATTGCGCGCCCTGCGAATGCCGCCGTGTTGATCCGATTGCGCATCGATATGGAGGATCGTGGCGGCCGGTTGGAGTTGTTGCTGCCCTATGCCACGCTGGAGCCTATTCGCGAGTTGCTGCTGCAAATGTTCATGGGTGAGAAATTTGGCCGTGATGCGATTTGGGAAAGCCATTTGGCGACAGAATTATGGTCGACGAACGTCGAGGTCGAGGCGGTTTTGGAAGAGCAGTTCCTGAGTATTGGCGAGGTTATGAACCTGGAAGTGGGCAATACCATGATGTTGAATTCCACCGCCGACTCGACCATACAAATTCGTTGTGGCGGAATTTCCCTGGTGGAAGGTAAAATGGGTCGGGTCGGCCCAAATGTTGCGGTGAATGTCACTGAAGGCCTGCCGGACAGGGGTGCCTAATGGATCTATCAGCATACACAGGAAATCTGGAAATTTGGCTCGATGGCCTTGTTGCGATCCTGTTGGTTATCACCGTCATTTATTGCCTGGTCCTGAACCATCGTTTGAGCGCATTGCGGGGCAATCAGGCGGAAATGCGTAAGTTATTGGAGGATTTTGGCAGGGCAACCCAGGCCGCCGAGTCCAGTATTGCCCATCTGAAAGTGGCGAGCGATCACATTGGCGGTGCTCTGGACGAGAGAATGACGAAAGCCCAGGCGTTGACGGATGAATTGTCTTCCATAACTCAATCGGGTGCTCGCCTGGCGGATCGTATTGAAAGTGGCCTCGTTGGTCGACCAACTCAAAGCGCAGGTCAGAGAACACCAGGGGCGGGTCCGGAAAAAGATGCGGCCGCTGAGCTACGGCGGGAGTTGAGCCGACAGTCCGGGACAGATGAAACGCCGGCAAAATTATCTGAATCCGAGCGGGAACTGGCGGAAATATTGCGTCAGGCCAGATAATCTAACAATCAGTTAATAAATTGGTTAGGAATTTGGTGATAAATTATGGCGGCGATCCGCTAATTTGTCTGCGGGTCCGGTTGCCAGCGCGTTTTGGTCTAGAGCAATTCCGATCAAAAGAGAATCGCCCTAAGCACTGGGGCGATTCTAAGTGATTGGAAAAATTGCTCGATTCTTACGAGT
>JABJKS010000069.1 GCA_018660265.1 Rhodospirillaceae bacterium
ATCCGTGCTTCAAGATCAATGTAGCTGAATAGATTGCCGTTGTGCCGATCTTCTCCACGCATCGTAAATCTCCAAGCGATTCAATAATGTATTGAATCATAAAATGAGCGATGATGGCGGAGTTTTTCAGCAGACTGTTAGCGGTCTTTGATATCAACCCAGAAGCCACGAAAGGCCTGGCCGAGAAACAGGCCAGAGTGCTTGGGTCCCCCGCGGAAGTGGCCGCGGAGGCCGAAGTCGTATTCGCCTGTATGCCAACGATCGATAGTTTTCATGCGATTGTATCGGGACCGGACGGTGTTTTGCAGGGTGCCACCCAAAACAATCGGATGAAGACCTTCGTCAATCTGGGCACCATGGGCACGGAGGCGGTGGGGCAGATTGAGGCAATCATGAATGCCAAGGGCATCGGCATGCTGGATTCGCCCATAACCGGCGGTGTACAGCGGGCCTGGGACGGGGACATCACCGTTGTGTCGTCCGGGCCCGGGGAGGTCTTTGATCAGGTGGAGCCGTTTTTGCAGTCCTTTGCCAGGGATATCCACTATGTGGGCGATCAGATCGGCCAGGCGCAACTGGTTAAGATCTGCAACAACATCATGTCGTTCACCAATATGGTGATTGCATCCGAGGCCATGGTGATGGCGGCCAAGGGCGGCGTTGATCCGGAAAAGGCTTTGGGCGTGTTCAATTCAGGCTCGGGCCAGAACAGCGCCACATTGACGAAGATCCCAAATTTCATCCTGAACCGGAAATTCAACATGGAAGCGCCCATGCACATCATCGAAAAAGACGCGATGTTGTGGCGCATGGAATCTGAACGTCTGGAAACCCCGCAAAACGTAGCCTCCGCCACGTATCAGACCATGCGACAGGCCCTGGCCATGGGCCTGGGTGGCGGTGATTACAGCGAGATTATCCGGGTCGTTGAACGGGCCGCCGATTTCGAGTTGCCGAAGACCAGAGATTAGACCTCGTGGTCGGCGGTCAGGGCATGGGCCGCCATTGCCGTGCCATTGGCTGGTAACAGGCCGATCCTGGCGGCTTTCAAACCGTGCAGGAAGGCATCGTTGACCCGATACCGGGTTTGGAAATACTGCCGCCCCGGCACCCAAAAGCGCAGGCCGATGATCACGCCGCCGTAGGTGAAATCGTGAATGCCAACCTGGGGTCTGGGCTCCTGGCCGACATCGTCTGCGTCTTGCAGCACCTGACGCAGCACCGACACTGCTCGTTCGGCGTCTTCACCGAAGCCGATGGCGATCCTGGTTTCGACCACACGTTGGGTGTGTGAATTGACGATAACTTCACCGACGATTTCCTTGTTCGGGACGGTTATCTGCTCTCCATCCTCCCCGACCAGGACCGTGGCGGCAAGGGTGATCTCCTCCACGGTGCCGGAGACGTTTTTAACCGTGATGGTGTCGCCTACGGCAAAGGGCCGGCTTAGGATAATCGACAGTCCTGCGCCATAATTGGACAATGGGCCCTGCATGGCCAAGGTGGCCCCAAAGGCGGATGCACCGGCCAGCGCGATCAGGGGTGCGGTGGAGATGCCGAAATTGCCCAGGGTAATGATGGCGACAAATACGACCACCACCAACTTGACCACATTGCCGATAAAGCGTGCCAGGGTAATGTCGATCTCCCGCGCCTCGGCCACACGCGTGACCCTGCCGCCTATCCAGGTCGCTGCCTTCAACCCGATAATCAGAAAAACCAGCGCCCCGAGAATTTGAAAGCCGTATTGGACGGCGAATTCCAGCAAGGTGTCGATCAGCTTGCTGACCATTTCCAATTCCTGTTCCATATTGTGTCCCCGTTGTTGTCGCTCTGTTACTGTGCCCGCTTATGTCTGTGGCAGCTATTCGATGATTACCTTTTCCTCGATCACGTAGCTTTTGATTTTGCCAATGATCAAGGCACCGTCGGCGTAAAGGGCCTGAGCCTCTGCCGTGGCCGACGATTGCTCCATGGCCTCGACACTATCGTACCAAAGCTCCGCAATGCCATCGATCTGCATATCGTCAGGGGCTGGAATGTCGGCGCGGGTGGTCTCCCCCTGAATGTGGCTCTGCACATAACGGCGGATGCCCGGCACGGCGCGGGCCAGGGGGCCGTGGATTTCCAGCCAGTGGCGGACAAATTCGTCATGGCTCAAATCCTCGCTGCGGGTCAGTAGCGAGATGCGTTTGATCATGTTGTGCTCCGTCATGAGGTTGGCCAGATCGGTGGATGACTGCCAAGCGGCATGGAGGGACGCTCCCAACGGGGGGGTGTTTCAGACATTTGCGCTGTGTGGCGCACCGCCTGCAATTTGCCAAAGCCCGATGAATATTCCTCCATCAAATCGCCAATATCATCCAGGTCCGGGTCGGCAACATCGAAGCCGCCTTCAATCTGACCCAGACTTTGTGCCCAACGCCCGGTACGGGCCAGGGCGACGCGAATGTGCCAGCTGCCGCCCTCCCGCGCCCGTCGCGCCAAAGCTGCCATGGCAGCCGCCGCCATGAAAAAGCCCGATGCATGGTCCAGCGCCTGACAGGGCAAGGGCTTGGGCCCTTCCTCATTCGCCGCCGCCGCCTCTGCATGATTGATGCCGCTGGCGGTTTGTACCAGGCTGTCGTAGCCCCGGCGCATGGCCCACGGCCCCTCGTGGCCATAGGCAGATAACGAAACATAAACGATGCCGGGTCGAATGGCCGCGACCTCGTCGGGGGAAAAGCCCCATTTCGCCAAACCGCCGGGACGATAGCCCTGGACGAAAACATCCGCCTCACTGATCAGCTTGCGCAGGCCATCCCGGCCCTCGTCCGTATCCAAATCCAAATATGTCGACAGCTTGCCCCGCCCGGCGTCCGTGACCAGGGCCGCCACGAAGGGTAGGTGGGATGCGGTCACGCGCATGACATCGGCACCGTGCGCCGCCAATGTGCGGCCACAAACCGGCCCCGCAATGATCCGGGTTAAATCCAAAACCTTCACGCCGGATAAAGGGCGCGCGCCAGCGGTCAAGGCTCGGGCCGGGGCATCGCCGATCCGCTCCACCCCGATCAGGGGTTGTTGATCCAAGGCCTTGGCCTGGGGGTGCAGGTTCCATTCTTCCGGGCTTCGCATCATGGAGCCGACGATGCCATTGGCATTAACAGCATCTTCAAAGTCCAGACCCGTCCATTGTTGCAAAGCGGCGGCGACCGCGTCCCGATCATGGGGCACGCCCAACAGCGCCATTATACCGTCCCGATGGTGCGGGAAATTGGTATGCAGGCGGACCCAGCGACCATCGCCGGTCTGATAGGTGCCGGCAATTTTGTCCCATAATTCGGGCGGTGGGCCGTCGTTGATGCGCAAATAACGGTCACTGCGAAACTCCGTCGCCGCGTGCCGCATGTCCACGGATATCCGCTGGCGTTTGCCCCCGCGTTTCTCCCCACGTTTCTCCCGGCGTTGATGCCAGACCTCCCCAGCTGCCAGGGCGGAAAGGGCAATCGCGGTTTGCGCGATGGTACCGATCCTGAAGGATGACGGCAGGACTGGATCCTGGCCGGTTAAGGTTAGGTCGTCCAGGCCATCCAGGGGCAAGCTGATCTGGTCACAGATATCGCTTAGGATCTCGCGGCTGTCCTGCATCAATCAAACGCCTTCAGTCGTTGGCCGGCTTCCACAGCCAGGCTTTCCATCAGGTTCTGTGCGGTCCTCGCACGGGTCAAGGCTACAGCCTGGCCGGCCAGCAAAACAGAGGCGTGAGGATCGCCTGTTGCCGTTAGCGGATTACTCAAACCCAGCTGTGCCGGAAAAGGTAAAGGTGCAGCACCTGGTGCCGATAATTCATCCACCAACCGGTTTTTTAGAAACCGGGCCGGGCGTCCGCTGACCGCATCGGTTACGATCGTGTTGGCGTCTGTAAATTCGTCGAAGCTGTCCCGGTAGACATCGGGAATAGCGGATTCTTCACAACGCAAAAACGCCGTGCCCATTTGGACCGCGCTGGCACCCAACATGAAGGCGGCGGCGATGCTGCGACCGTCTCCAACGCCACCTGCTGCAATGACCGGCACGCTGACCGCATCGACCACCTGGGGCAATAATGCAAACAGTCCCGGCTGCATGGAAATATCGACTTCCGTGAATGTTCCACGATGGCCGCCGGCCTCTATCCCCTGGGCAATGATTGCGTCCACGCCCATGCCCTCTAAGGTTCGCGCTTCAGCCACCGTGGTGGCGGTGCAGATGATGAAAATGCCCGCTTCTTTGAGGCTTGCCATGACCTCCTGATCCGGCAGGCCGAAATGGAAACTGACGACTTCGGGCTTGGTATCCCGCAGGACAGCCAGATGATCGGGAGAGACTTCACCGGCGGATGGCTCCGGTGTGGGAATGGGCCCCAAGCCTTTGTCGTCATAAATTTTCTGCACCCGGGCCCGCATATCCATGCCGACACCGGTCAAATCCCCCTGGTTGCTCCACAGTGGATAATTGATATTTAAGCTGCCGCCGCTTTGTTGGCGAAAACCAGCGATGCGTCGTTCCGCATCCTCCGCCGAAAAGCCCCACAAACCCAGGCCGCCCAGTCCCCCTGCGTTGGAAACGGCTGCTGCCAGGGTTGGTGTGACAAGGCCGCCCATGGGGGCCTGAAAAATCGGCCATTCCAGGTTCAACCGTTCCGTTAGTGCATTCTTCGACCACATATCGTTCGACCCCGTATAAACGCCCCACCACTGTAACCTGATTTATCAAAGGCCCGCTACGGGTGGGACCTCACCTGCGCGGGGATCAATTGGCAGCAATTTGTCCAGGCTGCTTTGCGCCTCGTACAAAGCACCTGCCGCCAACAAGGCCGCCTCACCACGTGGCGGGGCAACCAATTGCAAGCCGATGGGGCGGCCATATTGATCGAAGCCGCAGGGCACAGACAACGCGGGTGAAGCTGACAAGGTCACCGCCGCCGTCAGATTGGAGGCAGCCATGTAATGTTCCAGTTTTACCCCATCTATGGCTTCGGGATGGCGCAGGTTAACATCAAAGGCGGGGGTATTGGCCCCCGGTGTGACGATCAGGTCGAAGTCTTGGAATAACGCCATGAACTGGCGATACAGTTTCGCCCGCGCCCGTTCTGCCCCTGCAAGCTGGGAGGTTGATTGCTTCAAGCCGATCTCGGTATTCCAGATGATATCCGCCTTGATCAGATCAGGATGGCTTTGCAATTGCAATTCCCGGTCAATGACGAATTGCTGTGAACGCAATGCCAAAAACGTCTCCTCCAGGCCCTCAATCTCGATGTTGATCTCCTCAACCTCCGCCCCCATGGCCCGAAATGGCTCCATTGATGCCCGGCAGATATCCCGCGTTTCCTGATCTATGGGGGAGCCGCCGATGGTCGCCGCAAAGGCAACTCGACGCGGCGGTACGGCCTCAGCCACGGCCTGTGAAAATGTCCTGGCGGGGGCATCGAAGGTCATGGGATCTTCCGGGCAGAACCCTGCCATGGTATCGAGAAACAACGCCAGATCAGGCGCGTTCCGCGCCATGGGCCCATGTACGGACAGGGGCGAAAATAAAGTCTCTTGTGTCCCTCTGGTCACCCGTCCAGGCGATGGGCGCAGACCCACGACTGAGCAATAGGTGGCCGGGCGTCGAAGACTGCCGCCATGGTCGCTGCCCTGGGCCAGCCAGATTTCGCCTGCCGCCAAAGCTGCCGCCCCGCCGCCTGTGGAGCCGGCAGGCGTTAGGGAGGTATTCCAGGGATTGCGGGTCATGCCGAATATTTCGTTGTAGGTGGAACCGCCGGCGGCAAACTCCGGTGTATTGGATTTCGCCACCACGATGCCGCCCAAACTCTCGATGCGCCGAACCAGGGGGTGCGAGATGCCGGGCACATGGTCGGCGAATATGCGGGAGCCATAGGTGGTTCGCACACCGGCCACATCGGTCATATCCTTGATTGCCACCGGCAGGCCGCCCAGCCAGCCAGGTTGCTTTGCTGCCGCATCATCAGTGTCGGACATAATCCGCCTTGCATGGTCGCGGGCACGATCCAGACATAAGGTCGGCAAGGCGTTGAGCTGAGGCTCAACCTCCCCTGTACGCGCCTCAACCGCGTCAAGCAGCTCCAGCGGGGAGATCTCACCCCGGCGCAAATTTTCCACGGCTTCACGGGCCGTCAATTGAATGAGCTTTTCCACGACAATATTTCCTCCATACGGTTTCGCGTCATCATAGTGTTTTGTGCTATGTCAGGAACAGAGTATCTGTGAAAAATGGGAGTGCGAGGTATGGAATTCGATCTGATGGCGCGGGGCTCGACATGGGCCGAAAGCGCCGATCTGGCGAAACGTCTTGAAGGTGCGGGATTTTCCGGCATGCTGGTGACGGAGGCCAGCCAGGTACCCTGGATGATGATCGCGGCGGCCTCCATGGCGGCCCCCACATTGGACTTCTCCACCGGGATTGCCGTGGCGTTCCCCCGCAGCCCCATGATGTCGGCCCAGATCGCCTGGGAGTTGGCCCGCAATACCCAAGGCCGCTTTCGCCTTGGTCTCGGCAGCCAGGTAAAAGCCCACATTACCCGGCGCTATGCCTCCCTATTCGACCGGCCCGCACCCCAGATGAAAGATTACCTGTTGGCCTTCAAGGCCTGCCTGCGCGCCTTCCGCCGGGAAGAGGCCCTGCATCATGACGGCCCCTACTATCCCCTCAGCCTGCTGCCGGAACAATGGTCGCCGGCCCGGCATGACTATGAAGATGTGAAGGTCGATATATCCGCCGTTGGCCCCTACATGGTTAAAGTGGCAGGTGCGATCGCTGATGGTATCCACGTCCACCCCATGCATTCCATGCCCTATATCGAAAACCGCCTGCTGCCGGGCCTTGTGGAGGGCGCGGCGCAAACCGGGCGGGATGCCGCCGCAATTGATTTGATCGTGCCGGTTTTTGCCATTCCAGGCGACAGCCCGGAAGAACGCGCGGCGGGTGTCTTGCGGTGTAAGACACAGATTGGTTTTTATGGTGCGACGCCGAACTATTCCTTCCAGTTCGATGATCTGGGTTATGTCGGCATGCGCGAAAAATTGCGGGTGCATCTGAAAAGCGGCGATACGGATGCGCTCGTTGCCCTGATCGATGACGAGATGATGGATCATTTCGGCATTGTCGCCCGTTGGGACGATCTGGCCGACCAGCTGATCGCCCGCTATTTGGGTAAGGCTAGCAGGGTCGTGATGTACTTGGCGGAAGAATCCATCCGGCAAAATCCCGATAACCTTGGCAAATGGAGCGAGATTGCCCGTGCCGTCCGGGCAGCGGCCTAAACACCATGCGCACCGATGTGAACACGGCGATGAACACACCGACAAACAGTGCCTTTCGGGAGCTAATGGACGTCCGCGCCCGGCCCGATAATGGGGTTGCGGACATTACCGGCGCGGACCCGGTCTTTTCCACGCGCTTCAAAGTCGCGGAAACAGGGGCCGGAGTGCTGGCTGCGATCGGGGTTGCAGTTTCTGATCTGTGGGAAATGAAGACCGGCCGTCGCCAGGCCACCGGGATTGATGTGCGTCATGCAGGTGCCGCTATCAACAGCTTCGCCTACCTGCAGAACGGTCACGGCGATGGTACTTATGAAACCGTGCCCGATAGCCCGGCGGCGCAAGTTGGCTATCAAATCTCGCAACCTTTTGCCACCAGGGATGACCGTTGGTTCCAACCTCATTTCGGCATTGCCCATTTGAAAGACCGGATGCTGGGCGTCTTGAAGTGCGAGGCGACACCGGAATCTATTGCGGCTGCCATTCGAAAGTGGGATGCCCAGACGCTGGAGGACGCCATCGCCGAGGCCAATGCCTGCGGCGGCATGGTGCGTGATAATGCGGAATGGCTGGCCCATCCTCATGGCAAGGCCCTCGCCGCCCAACCGGTTGTGGAGATTGAGAAGATCGGCGATAGCGCGCCGGAACCATTGCCAACGGATGGCCCGCCCCTGGCAGGCCTCCGTGTATTGGATCTGACCCGCATTCTGGCCGGCCCCGTCGCGGCCCGGACCTTTGCCGAACATGGCGCAGACGTCTTGATGGTTGCCGCAAAGGGCATGCCGCAGATTAAGAAGTTCGTCATTGATCTCTCCCACGGCAAACGCAGTTGCTATCTGAATTTGAATGAGGCTATGGAAGCGGCACAGTTGCGGCAGCTGGTACGCAGTGGCGATGTCTTCTCCCAA
Organism: Rhodospirillaceae bacterium; assembly: GCA_018660265.1. Classification (GTDB taxonomy): domain Bacteria; phylum Pseudomonadota; class Alphaproteobacteria. Next base: position 8,213 of record JABJKS010000069.1, read on the forward strand.
GGCTACCGCCCAGGTGTGCTGGCGGCGCGCGGCTTTGGGCCGGCGGAACTGGCAGCCCTGCGTCCGGGCCTGATCTATACCTCCATCAACTGCTATGGCCAGCACGGCCCCTTACAGGATAGGGCCGGGTGGGAACAGGTGGCCCAGGCCATGGTCGGTATCAGTTATGAAAACGGGCATCAAAACGGACATCAAATCCGGCATGGGAATGGCGGAGACAAACCGGCGTTATTGCCCGTTCCCGCCTGCGATTACATAACCGGTTATCTTGGGGCCTATGGCACCTTGTTGGCCTTGGCCCGGCGCGCCGTCGAAGGTGGCAGCTATCATGTCAAAGTATCCCTGTGTCAGACCGGCATGTTCCTCTATCGCCAGGGCCGGGTAGATTATGGGGCAAACGACATCGGCCTTTCCGAGGCAGAGGCACTGCCTTTGCAGATGACCGCTGAAAGCGTCTATGGCCCGATCCGCCATCTTGCCCCGGTTATAAAATTCTCGGAAACCAGGCCGCAATGGTCCAACCCGCCGCCCGCCTTGGGTGGTGATGCGCCGGCTTGGCTGAGTTAACGGATCGTCATGACTTGGCGGCAGTTCTATATTGATGGGGCCTGGGTTGCGCCAGAGGTGTCAGGCTATGAGGTTATTCCCACCGGAATGCCATAATGGGAAAGTTTTTACCCGTCACTGACTTCCCTTCGTCTGATGTCCGTGCTATCCGCACATAAATCAGAAATCCACAGTAGAATTTGAATTACCGATAGAGGTCGGGAGACATGAAGAAATACGAGCCGAACTTTAATGATCGGTTGGGTGCCGCCGCCAAGGCAAAGCAGGCCTTGGTTGAAAAGGCCCGCGCCAACGCCCCATCCAATGATCCGAAGTTTGCCGAGAAACTGGCTGCGCGAAAAGCTGCGGCTGAAGAGCGTAAAGCCCGTAGTGCCGAGCGTAGAGCAGCCAGATTGGCCGAAAAAGAAGCAAAGCTGGCAGAAAAAGCCCGCCTGATTGAGGAAGCCGCCGCCCGCGAAATCGCGGCGATCGAGGAACGCAAAGCAGCCCGTGATGCGAAATACGCCGCCCGCAAGGCCCGGCAAAAAAGATAGGCCGGGTACCCTGTACGCTATGCCGGGGAAGGTGCCTATTCCGGCACAATAATGGGTTCCAGTACCGGTTGGCCCAGGATCATGTCAGAGCCCTTTTCCGCGATCATCATGGTGGCGGCGTTCAGGTTGGCGGAGACCATGGCCGGCATGACAGAGGCGTCGACGACGCGTAGCTGTTCCATCCCCCGGACTTTTAGTTGATCATCCACAACTGCCGTCGGGTCCGTCTCCGGCCCCATGCGGCAGGTGCCCATGACATGAAAGGTTGTGTTGCCGTAGTGACGGGCGGCTTCCAGCAGTTCATCGTCACTTTGCACCTGGGCACCGGGATATTCCTCGACATCAAGATAGGGCTTCATAGACTCCGTATGCATCAGTTGCCGCGCGAATTTCATGGCACAGACCACCAGGCGTTGGTCTTCTGCATCTGACAGATAATTAGGCTGAATAATAGGTTTTTCGAACGGATCAGCGGTGCGCGCCCGCACCCACCCCTTGCTTTCGGGGCGATGCTGCCAACAGGCAACGGTGAAGCCCGGGTGATCGTCCAGCAGTCCATGGACCCCTACTTTATAACTGGCCGGTGTGAAGATAAATTGCAGGTCGTTGCTTTTTGTCGCTTCATTGGAATGCCAAAAGCCATAGACCATCGAGGGGCTCAAATTCACGATGCTTTTGGCACCAATCAGATACTTGGCAATTTCCCCTGCCAGTCGTATGCCTTTGGAGCGTTCATTGAGGGTTTCAATATTTTTGACCCGGGCGCTGAAGCGAGGTGCGTAATGATCACGCAGGTTTTCACCGACGCCTGCCATTTCGTGTGCCACATCTATGCCGAGGGGTTGCAATACGGATGCCGGCCCGATGCCCGATAGCTGTAACAGCTGGGGCGAATTGATCGCCCCGCCGCTTAAGATCACCTCACGATTGGCGCGGACTTCAAACTCCTTGCCGCCCCGCCCACCTTTGGCATAGGCAACGCCGACGGCGCGCTTGCCTTCCAACAGGATGCGGGAGGCATGGGCATTGGTTCGGAGTGTCAGATTGCTGCGGGATTTCGCAGGGTTTAGGAATGCCCGCGCCGTACTCATGCGCCGGCGGCCGTGAACCGTGCGCTGCACGTAGGAAATACCTTCCTGTTGTTTGCCGTTGTAATCAGGATTGCGCGGTAGGCCGATTTGTTGCGCCCCTTCAATGAATTTTTCGCACAATGGGTGGCTATAGTTCAGGTCCGTGACCTTTAAATTACCTTCCCGCCCCCGATACAAGTCATCCGCATCACCGATCCGCTGTTCACAGCGTTGGAAGTAGGGCAATACATCCGAATAGCCCCAATTCCTGTTGCCGCGCTGGGACCAGCTGTCGAAATCCATGCGCTGGCCACGGTTATAAATATGTCCGTTGATCGAAGAAGATCCGCCCAGGGTTTTGCCCCGAGGCACGTCGATGGACCGCCCCCCGGTCCAATGGCTGGGTTCGGATTGATACAGCCAGTTAATATTCGGATTGGTCAGGGTTTTGATAAAGCCGGCGGGAATATGGATATAGGGGTTCCAATCGGGGGGACCCGCTTCCAACAGGCAGACCGTATGCTTGCCGTCCGCCGTCAAGCGGTTGGCCAGAATACAGCCCGCAGACCCGGCACCGATAATTACATAGTCAAAACTGTCCGCCAACGGTCTATCTCCCAGGCTGTTTTATAATTGGGGCTAATAGAGCACATTGAGGTGGGAGGGGGAAGTTCCAGGCATATGAATGCATAAGACCGACCAAGCATTCAGCCCTGATGCGGACGAATTTCAGAGAATTCCAGAAATCGGCAATGCCAGGCTGGTGAGGCCTGCTGGATGGCGGTTATACGACCGTGTGTAACCTGATCGAAGGGACGGGGCCTAACGCCCTGCGTCGCGCTCGATCTTTTCCCGTTTGCTGGCGTATCCGCCAAACAGGATCGCCATACCGCCCATGAGGATGAATGTCGCTACCATCATCATGATCAACAGAAATAATTCACTCATAACCGGCCCTTTCCGCAACTGTACCCACAGGATTTACACCAAGACGGCAGTTTGGCCAAGACATTCTTGCCGAATTAAGAGCTATTCCTTGCGGGAAGCATCTTGCTGGCTGCCCGCGACGGACGATGCCAGATGCTCCAAACGATCCAGGCTTCCGGCGCGCAGAAGGGCCACGGCACAGGCCAGGTCATGGTCATCCATAGGTTTTGCCAGCAATTGATTGCAGCGTTCGCCCCGGATGGTCGCTCTGGGACCAATAACATGCGGGGTTGCCTCGCCCCGGCTCAAGGCACCTTTTAATTCCTCTTCCCGGCGGCCGGATTTTTTTCCGTCACTTTCTATCAACAGGTCGGGCAGAATGCCCCAGGCCTGGATGGTCCGGCCTGATGGGGTGTAATACAATGCCGTGGTCAGACGCAGGGCACCGGAATCGCCCATGGAAAATATCGTCTGCACCGAGCCTTTGCCAAACGAGCGATAGCCGACAACAATGGCCCGGTGGTTTTCCTGCAAGGCACCGGCCACAATCTCCGCCGCCGAGGCCGTGCCCTCGTTGACCAGAATGATAACCGTCTTGCCTGTTGCCAGGTCACCGTCGCTGGCCCGGAAAAGATCGTTGTCTTCTTCCAGCCGGCCACGAACAGAGACAATTGTGCCTTCATCCAGAAAAACATCCGATACCCGGATGGCTTGGCGTAACAGGCCGCCTGGATTATTCCGCAGGTCAACGATCAAGCCAAGACTGTTGCCGCCCAGGGCATCGTCAATTTTCGTCATTGCAGTACGCAAGCCCTGTTCCGTTCGTTGGCTGAAGCCCGATATGCGAATATAGCCGTAGTCCGCCTCCACCCTGTGCCGTACCGCCGGTACACGGATGACATCACGTACGATCAGAACCTCAAAGGGGTCGGTAACCTCTTCCCGCAACACGGTCAGGCGGATGGTCGTGCCCACCAGGCCACGCATGCGGCTGACGGCTTCACGCAGGGTCATGCCCTTGATCGGGGTGCCGTCCACATGGCTGATTTTGTCGCCGGTCTGCATGCCCGCACGCTGGGCCGGCGTGTCGTCGATGGGGGCGATTACCTTGACCAGGCCATCGTCCATGGTCACTTCCAACCCCAAGCCGGCAAATTTGCCGCTGATGCGGATTTTCAGCTCCTTATAGCTGTTGGGGTCCATATAGGCGCTGTGGGCATCCAAGGTATTCAGGCCCTTGTTCAGCGCCAGGGCGATGCGGCGGTATTCGCTGGGGGTTACTTCCGGTGCTTCTGCATCTTCGTCTTTCGCCGTCTTTTTGATTCCCGCCAGGGCCGCGTCATATTCTTTCAGGCCTTCCATGGTCGCTTTCAACAAGGGGGTTGAGTCCATTTCACGCAGATAGCGACGGCCGATAATTGGCAAAGTGCGCCGCAGGACGGCAGCTTCCTGTTCGTTTAATTCAATATTCAGGCGGGCGGCCTGTTCGACGATGAGTTCCTGGGTTCCCTTGGCCCAGGCCGCGCCCTGGCTGAGAAGTCCCAGGGCGGTGACTGCCGCCAAAAGCAACAATGCCCATGAGGCCGGGCATGAAGCCGGGCGCGTGATAATTCCGCACAGTTTTTTGCCATAGAACATGTTTGTGAGATCCCCCGACTACACCCGCTCGGCCAGCCAAATTGCCAGCCGGGTACCACTCTTAACGCTTCTGCTTAATATTTGGTAAGCAGGGGCGTCTTCAGCGCCATTTTCCAACGCCACATCGCGATGTTTCAGCTCATCTGCGCGAAATTCCGCGATTAATTGCCGCAATTCAGCTTCATCGCCTTCATCCAGGCTGTCTAGGGCGTCGAGCTGTTTTTGGTAATGTTCTTCGATCACGTCTTCGACCGCGACCGTGGTCGCCATGGCGGCCCGCTCACCCAGCAAAGCACTGCCCGCGCCCAGGGCATATCCAGCCAGACGCCAGATCGGGGACAGGGCCGTGGGGCGTACGCCACGTTCGGCAATCAATTTGTCAAATGCGGCCAGGTGCTCATTTTCCTGTTCCGCCATCTCCACCAATACAGGGGCGCAGGGGTGGTCTTTCAGGACAGCGATCTGGCCACGATAAATCTCCCGCGCGCCCAGCTCACCCGCTTGATTGACCCGGATCATCGGGCCGACCCTCGCTTGCCTGGCGGCATCACCTGGCAAAGTTGCCGGGCGGTGAGGGATTGCTTCCGGTGTTGCTTCAATCATCGCAATTATCTTGCTCTATATCCAACCAGGCCAGCGTAAAGCGCCAGTACAAAGGAGAATAGGACGTTGTAGCCCGCCATGGAAACACCAAACAGCGAAAAAGCAATTTCATCGCAACGGGTTACAGGCGCCGACATGATCTGCGCCCTCAGCTGCGCCAAGGTTTGGGTGGCACCGGTCTTGCCGACACAGGCTTCACTGCCGGCCCACCAATGCTGTTCCACCCCCACATGATAGACGGCAATGGCGGCATTGACCGCCAGGACGCCGGCACACAGTAGCAATATCCAGCGCGCCGCTTTGCCGGTCCGCATAGCGGGGTTTGCAGCAAGCAGGCACAGTCCGGCGACGATAACAAAGGGCCAGCGTTGATAGATGCACAGCACACAAGGGTACAGATCAAAGCCATATTGCCCGATGAAGGCCAGGGCCAGGGCCGTAACGGCTGCCAGGGGCACCAGGATCAGGGCCCATTTTGGGGCAAACAGCTGCGCAAACACCAAAATTTTCCCCCTAAAGAACCAGTTTGATCAAGGCGAAACCGCCGATCAGCAAAACCATGAACAGAATAAACAACAAACCCAGATAGCGTTCGATAAAGTCACGAATGGGCTCACCAAAGCGCCATAACAGCGCCGCGACAATGGTGAAACGAAGTCCCCGTGCCACGATGGAGGCGACCAGAAAAACCGGCAGGCTTAACCCCGTGACACCGGATGCAATGGTGATGACCTTGTAAGGGAAGGGCGTCAGACCGGCGATCAGGACAATCCAGACGCCCCATTCATTATAGCGCTCCTGAAATGAGGCGAATTTTTCGCCATAGCCGTAGAATTCCAGGATCGGCAATCCAATGGCGTCGAACAGATATAGCCCGATCATATAGCCCAATAATCCACCCAGGACGGAGGCGACGGTGCAAATGGCGGCGATCAAAAAGGCTTTGTGCCGCTGGGCCAAAACCATCGGAATCAAAATCACGTCGGGTGGGATGGGAAAGACCGAGCTTTCAATGAACGAGACCGCAGCCAGGGCCCAATTGGCGTGGCGATGCCGGGCAAGGTCCATGGTCCAGTCGTAAAGCTTACGCAGCATTATTTACCTAGGTATTTGGTTAATCGGTACGGACGCCCTATAGCAGTATCCCTGGGCCAGAACAATCGCGCCAATCTCTATGAGGTGGTAGTATGATCAGGTGGCAAAACCGGGCAACGATAATGACAAGGTAAGGCGAGACCATGACGGCAATGAATGCGAACGGCATCACCATCGAATACGAGGTCCATGGTAGCGCCAATGACCCCGCGTTGATCCTGATCCGGGGTCTGGGAACGCAACTTATTCATTGGCCCCAGGTCATGATAGAACGTTTGGTCGTGGCCGGTTTTTATGTGGTGATCTTTGACAATCGCGATGTTGGACTATCCACCAAGTTCGAAGCCGCCGGTGCCTCGGACCTTGCCGATCTGACGGCCAGACAAGCGGCGGGTGAAAGCATTGATGTGCCTTATACGTTGGAAGACATGGCAGGTGATGTCATCGGCCTGATGGACGGCTTGAATATTGATCGGGCCCACATTGCCGGTATCTCCATGGGCGGTATGATGGCCCAGGTGCTGGCCGCCAAACATAGCGTACGGCTGCGTTCCATGGCAGCGATCATGTCCCACAGTGGTAATCCCGATCTGCCCCAAGCCGACCCGGCGGCCAGGGCCGCCTTGATGGACACGCCCGAAGACCCCAACGATAGAGAGGCCGCGATTGAGGCCATTATCGCCTCGGGTCAGGTCTTGTCAGGGCCTGGCTATCCAACACCGGACAAGGATCGGCGCAAAATGGCAGAGCGGGCCTATGATCGTTGTTATTGCCCCGATGGGCGCCTACGGCAACGGGCCGCCGTGGTCAAATCAGGCAATCGGGTGGAGATGCTGCGCACCATTACAGTGCCCAGTCAGGTTATTCACGGCACAGATGATCCGCTGTTGCATATCTCGGGTGGTGAAGACATCGCTGCTAACATTCCAAATTCGGAATACCATGCCATCGTCGGCATGGGTCATGAGACGCCCGCTTCGTTGGCGACAAATCTGTCCGACCTGATCGGTGACTTCGCCCGCCGGGCTGATGGTGGTTAAGAAGACTTCATTGCGATCAAAGCTGGCCAAAGCGGCTGGGTGACAGATCGGCGGCGGCCACGCCGAACGCTTTTAAATCGTCTGGAACCCCGTCACCGATGGCCAGGGCTGCGGCGACGCGGCCCATGGACGGCGCGGTTTGAATGCCATAGCCGCCCTGTCCGGCCAGCCAGAAGAAACCGTCGACCCCTGGGTCAAAGCCAACCACAGGTGTCTTGTCCGCTACGAACGACCTTAACCCGGCCCAACTGCGGATAATGCGGCGAATTTCCAAAGTGGTTGCCTGTTGCAGGCGATCCACCGCAATGGCGATATCCAGCTCTTCCGGCTGGACATCGCAGGGTGCCATGGGTGTTTCATCGGCTGGCGAGCCCATCAGGGCGCCGCTTTCGGGCCGGGCATAGAATTCTTCGTCGGCATCGATAATGGCGGGCCAGTCGGCGAATGCCTCCCCCTCGGGCCCATCGAACAGAATTGCCGTGCGCCGTTTCGGGATCAGGCCGACCGGTCGGGCACCGGCCATCTGGGCAATGACATCACACCATGCACCGGCCGCGTTGATCACCGCCTTGGCTAAAATCTGTTCGCCATTGGCATGGATGTTCCACATGCCGTTGCTGCGATTTAGGCCGTCTACCGGGGCGTTGGATCGTATTTCGGCACCATTTCGCTTGGCACCGCGCAAAAACCCCTGATGCAGGGCATTTACGTCCATGTCCATTGCCTCCGGCTCCAACACGCCTGCCGCAGCGTAGCCAGGGCGCAGCACGGGCACCCGCTCCAGAACCTCCGCCCCGGTCAAGCGCTGCATGCTGTCCACATGCTCCGACCCGGAGGCAAAAGCTTCATCCAAAGAGCCTAATTGGTCTTCCCGGCCAATGAACATGACGCCCCGGGGCGTCAGGACCGGGGTCTCGGTGAAAGCATCGGGTGGACCCGTTAGGAATTCACGGCTGCCAGATGTCAGGGCACGGATCGGCGCGTTGCCATAGGCCTCGGTATACAGTGCGGCCGAGCGCCCTGTCGTGTGATAGCCCGGTTGCGCCTCCATCTCCAAAACCAGCACACGGGCTGAGCGACTAAGGAAATAAGCCGCAGATGCCCCCGCCATACCGGCACCAATGATGACGAAGTCGAAGGCCCTATCCTGCGTCACGAAACTGCAGCGCTATCGCTCGGGATTATTCCGCTGCGATAGTCAGAGGGTTTCCGCCGCCGATGGCCGGGCCGACGTCAAGGGCTTTCAGGCGGGGCATGACTTTTTCCGCGAAGGTCCGCATGGAGGTCTTGGACAATTCGTGGGGCATGCCACCAAAGCTGAAGCCGTTGATGAAACCGGCTGCGTTGGTCATTTCCTGATAGTCGCGCATTTGCTCAAATACCTGGTCGGGGGTGCCCCTGACCTGCAGGTCGGCAAGGAAATTCACGAAGCTGTCGATGCCATGCTTGTTGATGTTTTTCGACAGGCCGCCGTAATACTCATAACCCTTGATGTCGGCCAGACCTTCGTTGTGGAATTCGTAATGATCCAGGGCCGAGCGGCTGTAGCGCCGGGTGTATTTCGTATGCATCTCGTTGGCGATGCTTTCATCTTCATGGCAGCAGTTGAAGACCACCATCAGGGGTTGGGGGGCTTCTTCACCGTTGTTCATTTCCCGATAAATTTCCCGATACTGCTCCAACTCATGCAACGTCTTGTCCCAGGGTTTTTGGGCGATGATCATAATGCCGATGCCCAGGCGCGCCATGATGCGGGAGCTTTCGGGCGACACGGCGGAGGCATAAAGCCGTCCCTTGAAGGATTTGAAGGGGAAGGGGCGGATGCCGACTTTTGGCTGTTTGTAGTGCTTGCCTTCATATTCGATATGGCCGGTTTCCAGGCCCTGGATCAGCGCCTCGGTATATTCGACGAAACGTTCCCGGCTTTCACCCATGGCAACGCGGAAACCTTCAAATTCGATCCGGCCCAGGCCGCGTCCGACACCCAGGATGGAACGCCCGTTGGACATATGATCCAGCACGGCCAGTTCTTCCGCTACGCGCACGGGGTCGTGCCAGGGCAGGACCATGACCATGGTGCCCAGCAGGGCGCGCTCTGTCCGGCCCGCCATATAGGTGAGGAACTGCAACGGGTTCGGGCACATGGTGTAGTCATCAAAATGATGCTCTGCCGTCCAGATGCTTTCAAAGCCAAGTGGTTCGGCCATATCGGCCATGGACAATTCGTGCTGGTAAACCTCGCGATCCGTGTGATCTCCGCTCAGGTTCTGGAAAAAAGTGGTCATTCCGACATGCATTTTGGCGTACCCCTTCTTGGAATTTGGTCAATTTGGCCAATACTCGAGCATGTCAGGTCGAATTGGTCAACTCCCCGCCGCCCCCGCCGCAGTCGTCCTGCCAAATTTGCGCCAGAAAATTGGGGCCGTCCTTGGCCATGTAGGCTGCCGTGGCGAGGGCCGCCAACGCTTGCAGGCGGACCAGATCTGGCGGCGTAAACGTATTGCGGGCTTGGGCAGCGGTGATCAAATGGCCGATAAAGACGCCTTCCCAGATCATCGGGGCATAGATGGCGGAACCCATGCGCGCGGTTTTCAGGATCTGTTTGAAATCCCCATGATCATCGGTGTTTTCCAGGATCAGGGGCTTTTCATTCTTCCAGACCCAGCCCGGATGACCTGTGTTCAAGGGGTAAAACAGGCGATGCTGTTCGGCTGGGAAGCCCCATTCCGCCAGCAACAAATGCGATGTGGCATCCGGGCTGACCATGAAGACGCCGCCGACGCGAAAATGCCGCTCCCCCGGTTTCAGGGCACCGGGGCGTTCGTGCGCCGTAGCATCGCCGGTGATACGCAGGGCGGCATGGACGATTTCCCGAATTGCCGCCTCGGCATCCGGGGCATTGGCGGCGGCCTGGGCGGCGCGGGCGACCTCCTCCCAGGGGTGGTCGGTCAGGCTGGCGGGAACAACTTCGGTCATGATCGGTCTAAACCGGGGCCGGGTTCTGCGCGACCCAGCTTTCCGCGATATGTTGCCGGGTGGTGATCCAGACATCGGGCTTCGATGTCACATGCTGGAAAAATTTCTCCAAATAGCCGATGCGCCCTGGCCGCCCGATGATACGCAGATGCAGACCGAAGGACATCATCTGTGGGTCGTCCGCACCTTCGCGATACAGCCAGTCAAAAGTATCGATGGCGTATTGCAACCAATCCGACGGCGTCAACGATGGAGCCGTCCACATCTTCATATCGTTGGAATCCAGGGCATAGGGCAGGATCAGGATCGGTTTTTCATAGTCCGTATCCCAGAACGGGCGATCATCGGAAAAATCATCCATGTGATAGGTAAAGCCTTCCTCCATCAACAGACGCCGGGTGTTGTCCGTCAACAGATAGCGGGACAGCCAGCCATAGGGCCGGGTGCCGGTGGTGGCTTCGATTGAGGCGATGGCTTTGCGGATAAAGTCCCGCTCCTTGTCCTCGTCCATGAAGTATTGATGCACCCAGCGATAGCCGTGGCTGCAAACTTCGTGATTGCCGGCGACGATGGCTTTGGTCAGGTCAGGGGCCCGTTCCAGGGCCTGGGCGGCGGCGGTGAACGTGGCCTGGATGCCATAGTCGTCCAACAGCTTCATGATCCGCGGTGCGCCTGCCTTCAGGCCGTACTGATAATTGCTTTCGTTGGAATAGTTGCGTACCGGCTTGTGCAGGGCCACACCCAGTTCGTCGACAATTTCGGGGCCCCGGTCGCCGTCCCGGATATTCATCTCCGAGCCTTCTTCGACATTCACAACAACGGATAGTGCGATGCGGGCGTCGTTCGGCAGGTTCCATTTAGCCATATGGCCTAATCTCCCATTACAGATCTACAGGTCGTTATTGGTGGTCACAAATTGCTACAGCTTGCCGGTGTTTTCGGCAGCGCCGGTATAAAGGACTTTGTTCAAGGCATCCGCCGCGCGGGCGTGAAAGGCCACGGCGTCGGGGTCAAAGTCCGCGTTAGGGATGGGCGTTGGGTCGAAATTGTGGTGGATGTCCTGCCCCCGCACCAGCGCGGCGCTGTCCCAATCGCCAACCACCTGCTCCGTATATGTCGGCATGAAATGCATCGAAATTCCAATCCGGCGGTCGGATGAAATATTCGGACCAGAGGCATGCGCCAGGCAGTAGTTATGGATCGACATCTGACCGGTTTCCAGCGGCATATAGACCGCTTGTTCATCGTCGACACCTTCGGTAATCTCCTGGCCCCGGGTCAGCATGTTCGCATCATGATAGCGGTCTTCATGGGGCAGAGTACCGATCGCATGGGTGCCCGGCATCACCCGCATGCAGCCGCTTTCAATGCTGGCCGGTGACAGAGCGATCCAGGCGGTAACCACCTGATTATTGGACAGGCCCCAATAACGATGGTCCTGATGCCAGGACACGAAACTTTCAGATCCCGCATTCTTGATCCAGAAGATTGTGTTCCAACAGAGGATATCAGTTCCGATCAACTGTTCCACCGGGTCCAGGACGCGACGGTCGCGGATCAAATCATCCAGCCATTTGAACAACAAATGGGATTTATTGCGCTGGCTGCCTTCCAACGCCCCGTCTTGTTTGGCTTCCACCGCCTCCAATTGTTGGCGCAAGCCGGCGGCTTCCGTGGCATCCATGATGTCGATGGGGCAGACGTATCCATCGCGTTTGAATTGTTCGACCTCTTGTAGGCTCAATGCCATTGCGATGTTCCCCGCCTGATTGGTTTCCGACCAGAACAGGTTAAACCAGTCGGCCCGACCCTTCAATATATCACATCAATGGCTACCCGAAGATGCGGGCTTACAATGATCGGACTCAATTTAAACGGATGCTTGACCGGCCTTTCGATCTTTTAGGCATCGCGCACATCTACCTGGAAAGGATATAATGGGCTTTCAATTTCACGCGCCGCCGCGACCACTCGAATTATTGCTCCAGTGATATTGCCTTCGGAAGGGGCGCTAACAATCTCGTGGACCAATTCACGTCCATCCTTGATGACCGAAACCCGAAACTCCATATCGCTTCTCCTAATACTTTCCGCTAAGCATATAGCGGCTTGCGGCCAATTTCGATAGGGTTGTCAATTGTTAGGACTTTTAAACTGACGCACGACCCATCAATCAGCAGCGTCGGTTCTTTCAGTCGTGGTTTGGCGAGCTACCAGATGGGCGTACAGTCCGCCCCGCGCGATGAGTTGATCATGACGACCTTGCTCCACCACCTCGCCCGCTTCCAGCACCACAATGTGATCCGCATCCCGTACCGTGGACAGGCGATGGGCGATAACAATCGTGGTGCGTTCCGCCATCAACTCGTCCAAAGCACCGCGCACCATTTGCTCGTTCACCGCATCCAGATGCGATGTCGCCTCATCCAAAATCAAGACCGGTGCGTCTTTTAGGAAGGCCCGGGCGATGGCGACGCGTTGCCGTTGCCCGCCTGAAAGCCGCATGCCACGCTCCCCCACCGGGGTCTCCAGACCATCGGGCAATGCGGCGATGAAATCATCCAGGGCGGCGCGGCGGATCGCCTGGGCCAGCTCATCAGCCGTCGCCTCCGGTCGGGCAATGGAGATGTTGGCACCAAGGGTATCGTTGAACAAATAGGTATCCTGGGCCACCAGGGCGATGCGCTGGCGCATCGCGTCCAGGTGATAATCCCGCAGATCATGACCATCCAGTTCGATGCGGCCCTTATCAGGATCCCAAAACCGCATGAACAGATGCGCGATGGTTGTCTTGCCCGCGCCCGAGGGGCCGACCAGCGCCAGGGTGCTGCCCATGGGCACCGTGAAGCTGATATCGGCAAGTGCGGGTGCCTTGGTTCCACCATAGCGGAAATCCACATTATGAAAGGCCAGGCCCCCTGCCACACCCCCTGCCACGCTCCCTGGTACGCCGGGGCCGTCCTGCACAGGAATAGGTTCTTCGTGGACGGCATAAAGACGTCGGGTCGCGCCCAGGGTATCGGCCAACTGGCGGCCAATATTGGCGATCTCGGATATAGGTAGAAACGCCGCCATGGCCAACAAGGTCAAAAGGGGCAGATGTTCGGGGGGCAGGCTGCCGCTATTGACCAGGCTGGCCCCGGTGGCAACGACGGCCAGGCCACCCAGGCCCGTGGCCATTTCCAACAGCACGGTTTGCAGGGTCAATTCCCGAAAGAACGGCAGGCGGATGGCGATATGCTTTTTCGCCAGTTCCATGAAGCTCATCCCCCGGCGGTCCTCGGCCTGAAAGGCGACGACTTCCGTCAGGCCCTGGATGCTGTCGACCGCATGGGCGTTCAATTCCCCCAACGCCTCCCGCGCGGCGGAGCCCAGGCGATCAACCCGGCCCCGCATCAAAAAGGGGCTTAGTCCCACGATCAATAGGAACGGTGCCAGCGCCAGCGCCATGGGTGCGCCGAAATAGGACAGCGTGACCAGGACAATCAAGGGTACCAACACGGCGACAAAGGCCGGTGCCACCGTATGGGCAAAGAAGAATTCGACGGTTTCCACATCCTGCGTGGCGACAGAGACCAGATCCCCCGTGCGCCGGCCCAGCAAATACGCAGGCGCCAGTTTGTCCAGTTTTTCAAACAGGGCGATGCGCATTTCCGCCAACAGACGAAAGGCCATGTCGTGGGCGATCCAGGATTCCAGCCAATGCAATATGCCCGCCAGTGGTGCCATGGCCGCCAGGATCCACAACAGATGATTATACGGCTGACCCAGCTTTACCGCCGCCACGGCCAAGGCCCCGACGATGCCGATGCCCGTATAGGCTGCTACCCGGCTGACGCCAAAAATAAAGGTCAGGACGAGGCGGCCTTTCCACGGCTTTATATGGGCCAACAGGGTGGCAAAGGCCCCGGCCCAACCCAGTTGCCGGGCGCGCAAAATGGCGTCGCTGTCACCCGCATCCAGTGCCAGATTTGGGGCCAGATCTGGGGCCAAATCTTCGGCTGGGGGGCGTTCATCCGCCGTCGCGCGGGCGCCCAACTGTTGTTCCGGTGCTGACTTGTCCTGTGCCTGCGCTGCCATCAGGCGATGATAGATGCTGCCCCGTGCCATTAATTCGCTGTGGCGGCCTTGTTCGGTGATGCGGCCCCCATCCAGAACCAGGATATTGTCCGCATCGATCACGGACGAGAGGCGATGGGCAAAGATCAATGTGGTGCGCCCGGCCATCAAACGGTCCAGGGCCTGTTGGATCACCGCCTCGTTCTCCGCATCCACGGACGACAGTGCTTCGTCCAGGACCAGAATTGGGGCATCACGCAACAGGGCCCGGGCAATGGCGATACGCTGGCGCTGGCCGCCGGACAGTTTCAGGCCACGTTCCCCGACAATTGTGTCGTAGCCCTGGGGCAGGGCCTTAATAAAGTCGGTCGCGTTGGCAGCCTTTGCCGCAGCCTGGACTTCATCGGTGCTGGCGTCCGGTTTGCCCAGGCGGATATTATCCTCGACAGTGCCGAAAAACAGATAGGTGTCCTGTTGCACGACGGCGAACTGTTGCCGTAGGCTGGCCAGGGACTGTTTTCGGATATCGTGACCGGCGATCAGAATTTGACCCAGGTCGGGATCATACAGGCGCAACAATAACCGCTGGATCGTGGTCTTGCCCGCCCCCGATGGCCCGACGATGCCGATCCGCTGGCCAGGGTGAATGGTGAAATTCAGGCCGTCATGGGCGGCTGTGGTTGTTCCGGGATAGGCAAAGCGGACGTCCCTGAATTCGACCGAAGCCGTCTCCGTCAGCGCCAATGTTTCCCTGCCGTCATCGACCAGGCTGGGTTCTGCGGCCAGAATATTCAGAATACCTTCGGCTGCCGACTGTCCGACCATGCCCTGATGCAACAGATTGCGTAAATCGCGCAGCGGGCGGAAGACCTCTACCCCCAGCATCAAGACCACCAACAGGACCCATAATTCGGTCTCGCCCTGGCTGACCTGCCAGGCCCCGATCGCCAACGCCCCTGCCGCGCCCAAGGCAATGCCCGTATCCGTGATACCCCGGCCCAGGGCGTTGGTGGCCAGCACCCACAGGGTATCCCGGAATAGTTTATGCGCCTTGTCGGCCAGGCTTTGCGCCCGCACATGGCTTTGCCCAAAGGCCTTCAGGGTACCCAGGCCCTGTAGGCTGTCCAGGAATTCGGCGGCGAAGGCACCATAGGAACGTGAACGCGCCCGGGCGCTGTCCCTGTCCCAGAAATGAAAGGCCGATGGTGCGAACAAGGTGATAATGGCAAAGCTTAAAAAGCAGGTTGCGATGGTGGGGTCCAGAAAGACGATAAAGCCAAAAATCATAAAGGGCGTCAGGGCGGCCACGAACAGTTGCGGCAGGTATTGGCCGAAATAGGTCTCCAACTGCTCCACGCCTTCGACCAGAGAGACCAGAACATCGCCGGTCCGCTTCAGGCCAAAATAGGCCGGGCCCAGGTGGACGATCCGTTCATAGAGCTGTTGTCGCAGGACCATTTGCACCCGGGCGGAGGTGCGATGGGCGACCATATTGCGGCTGTATTCCAATGCCCCCCGCAAGACCATCGTGCCCGCGACCAGGGCGATGGGGCCCCACATCGCGGATAGGGCGGCACCGTCAAAGACCAGGCCCAGCAACCAGCCCAGCAGTATCAGGCGTAATACGCCGACGCTGGCCGATAGCAGGCCAATCCCCACCGCACCATACAGGCGGTGGCGCAGGCCTTTGGTGAAACGCCATAGCCGCGCGTCCAGATACATTCACTATTCCCCATCTACGCCTAAATATCTTGGTATTGGGTCCCCGGGGTGCAGTTTAACAGATCACAGATGCCGCATGCGGATAAATCTCAGCTCAATCGTAGTTGCCCGCAATTTGCCGCAGTCCCGCCAAAGCGGTTTCCTGTACTTCGCCATCCACCGGGTCATTGCGATAGACCAAATACACCGGCCTTTCAAACCCGGGCGCACCCGTCACTTCGTGCAGCTGGCCGTCTGCCATCCATGGCTCCACGGTGGCGCGGGCCAGATAGGCGGAACCACCATGGGACAGAATGTGGTTCAGGGCGACATTGGGCAGGGGCACGGTCATGGGTGCCAGCTCCATTTCCGGGAAGGCTGCCGAATGGGCGGTTTGGAAATCATAACTCCAATCCACAAAGACATAGTCGTCCAGCCACTGGGAGGTGACATCCCGTGGCTCTGTCGAAACCAGCAAAAGATCGTCGATATACAACGTCTCCACCGTCAGGCCGGGCCGGGTTTGCGGCAGGAACAGCACGGCAATATCCAATAGCGCATCGTCCAGCTGCCGCAGCAGAAAATTTGAATAACCCGATTCGATACGAATGGCGACATCGCCATGCTGCTGGCGCATCCAATGCAGCCATTCAGGGGCCAGCCATTCCGCCAAGGCCTGTTGAACCCCAAGGGCACAGGACGCCCGCATAGTATCGGGCAGGGATAAAGTCTGACGCCCTTGCTCCCAGGCCCGCACCGCGACATCCGCATGTCGCCACAGGCGCTGCCCCGCGCCGGTTACCGTGACGCCGTTTTTCATCCGGTTGAAAAGCGTGCGGTCCAGGCGATCTTCCAGGGCCTTGATGCGGGCACTGACCGTGGATTGGCTGACGTTCAGCCGGTCGGCGGAGCGGTGAAAACTGCCCGTCTGGGACACATCCAGAAAGGTCCGCAAATGCTCAATATTCATCAGGCACCCTATAGAATATATATGATCGAGAAATCCGATCATATATACCATAAAAATTCACTTTTCAGATACTGTTTTTGACGTCAGCGTGCGCCAATTCGACAACCATCGAAGGAGCAAACCGATGGCGCTATCTGAAGTATCCGAAGCTCACCTGCCAAATGCGGTATCTGAGGCGGTATCTGGCGCGGTATCGGTCGACAGCGCGCCGACGCCGCCGCCCATGGGGGATTTGTACCACTACCTTACGGAACATCAGTTGCACGATGTGGTCATTGATCCCGCAGACCCACAGCTTTTGCAATTGCAATGGAGCGATGGTTGGCAGCAGCCCCTGCACGCCCTGTGGTTACGGGAACAATGTGTTTGTGACGAATGCCGGCATGTGGCCAGCCTGGAACGGATCCTGGATCAGGACGGCTATGACCTGGACGATTTACCCGCCCTGATCACCGTGGAAGCTGACCAGACTTTATTGATCATTTGGGCCGATGACGGTCATGTCAGCCGCTATAGTGCGGGCTGGCTGCGCCATGGTGGACGGCCACCCAACCTATCGACCTTGCCGCAAACCTGGGGTGCCGAATTGACCGAGGGTATGCCCCGGTTCGACTTCACGGCGCTGCTGTCCCGCGACGATGTCCTGTTGGATTGGTTGGAGGCATTGCGGCAGACGGGCCTGACCTATGTCACCGATGCTCCGACCACGGAAGGCACCGTGTGCGATTTGGCCCGGCGTATCGGCAATATACGGGAGACAAATTTCGGCAGCGTCTTTGAAGTTGTGGCCCTGGCGGAAAGTATATCCAATGCCTATACGGCTGTGGAATTACCGCTGCATGTTGATTTGCCGGCGCGGGAATATCAGCCCGGCCTGCAGTTTCTCCATTGCCTCTCGAACCAGACCAGCGGCGGTAACTCCCTTTATTGTGATGGTTTGCACCTGGCCAAGGTCTTGCGGGCGGAGGACCCAGCGGCATTTACGACACTGGTGCGGACACCGGTGCTGTTCAGATATCATGATCAGGATTGTGATTATCAAAACATTGCGCCGGTGATCGAACTTGCCCCAGGCGGTGGCATCCGAAATATTCGTTTTAACCCTGCCGTGATGACGACGGCGGATTGCGCCGCCTCGAAGTTCAGGGAATTCCAACGCGCCTATCGCTGCTTCCTGAGACTGACCCGGCGGCCGGACCTGCAGGCGGAAACCCGCATGCAGCCGGGCGAAATTGCCGTCTTTGATAACCGCCGCGTCCTGCATGGCCGCCGGGCCTTTGCGGCCCAAAGTGGCCGTCGCCATTTGCAGGGGGCTTATGTGGAATGGGAGGACGTGGATAGCAGGGTCCGTGTCTTGCGCCGTTATTTAGGTTAAAGTGCAAATATGGAGACGGTAAAATTCAGACAGATGAAAGACGGCGGGGTTGAGGACTATCAACTCCTCGATCAATGTGAGCGGGAATTCGCCGCCGGCACAGCCGACCGGGTTTTGGCGGCGTTGGCGGCATTGGAAGGTTCCATGTCCGGCTACCAGGTCTCCCGTCTGGAACATTCCCTGCAGACCGCCACGAGCGGGAGCAATATCGCGATCAGCCCCATTATGATGCCTGCTGCCATTTTTGCGATACCTGGGACCAGGCCGCCTTTGATCCCGATTACGACAGCCTACCCCTGGAACATTTCGCACCATTAGTGCGCCAGCTTCTATCCCGATAGAAGTTTCTGTCTCAGACAGAAACTCCAGGCTGAGCGCCTTTCGACATTGCCGCCTATGACCAGCCTCGATTGCCATGGCTGTTTGGGGCATCGACATGACAGGGCATTTTGATTGCGCCCTGATTGGCAAATGGCGCATCATCGCGGCCGACCTGCGGCCTGCGCAACATTGGCTATGGCGATGATGCTCTTGCTGCAATGATAGAGAAGGGCGTGTTCTAAGAGAACATGCGCATGGGAGCGCGATGGGGATATTCAAGCAAAGCAGTGCGAACGACCCGCGCCGCAAGGCCGCCATCTTGAATGCGGCCTTTGTCATAGCTTTATGCGTCATCACAACCGTAGTGCTATTCCTAAACTTCGAAGGTGAGGACCCTTGCGCCGACCGCACCAACCTCACGGTAGAAGAGGTTTGGGCCTGCGACGGCGTGACGCCGGAACGCCGGGAGTAGGGGTGGTGAGGGGAATATGAAGGAGAACCCGATCACCAGCCTGACTAATCCTCTGGTAATTCTTCAAATGGAAGTTGGGTCAGTTTTTTTGGCATTTCAAACTTCTCAGGTAGTTCGGGAAGCTCATCGCCTTTTTCCCGAGCCATGTGCAAAAGCACTATTTGCAGTATGAACATTGCCAAGGTGCCAATGGCATTGATGGTTTGAGTCAATTCATCAAGGTTGGCAAGAGATGCGCCGTGTCCCGTTGGTGCCTTTGTTGAAGCCCTACGCCATTCATATGACCCCGACTCATGTGGTATGATCGAATGCGTATGCATTAGTACATTGCGAACTTCTCTAAGTTGATTGAATGCCTTTCTAGCAAATTGAATTCGGTCCAATACACCACTGTCTGGTTCAAACTTGCGGGCAAGATCTAAGAGTACGTCGGCACGCGTTTGGTTGCCCATCTTTGGCGTTATCGATAGTCCTGTTTCATGGCCGCCTACGTAGTGCCAAATAAGTGTGCTGAAGAGATGTTCACAATAATTCCAATCGAGAGCAATTAGCCCCAAAAGATAAACGACTGGGCCGCACTCGTCGGAGTGATGAAAATAAATCGAAGGTTCCGAGGGATTGTTGCCAAATTCCTGTTCTTCGCCATCTGTCATTTTTTGCCCTCGCCCCTATTGGTTGCCGTCAACCTATTCTTTGAATTATGCCAAAATTCGAATCCTTCTATTGCCGTTTATGTGAACAAATTCACATAGGACGTAAATAGATACGTTCTCCCTCGCTTTGCGCCGGTCATTTCCTTGATAATCTCCAGCCGTTCCAGGTCAGCTATGAGTTTATAGGCTGGTGTTGAAGATATTTCTGCGACACGGGCTACTATAGCGACATTGATGACCGGGCGCTGATAGAGGTAGTGCACGACTTTCTGAGCATTCGCAGCTCTGCGGCCCAATGATTGAATTTTTTCATCGACCTCCCTTTGAAGTTGGAGGGTTTTATCGAATGTATCGATACTGCTTTGCGCCGTTTCTATGACCCCCACGAGGAAGAATTTCAGCCATTGGAGCAGATCATTCTTTTCCCGAACCACCATTAGGTTGTCGTAGTAAAGGGTGCGATTGCGTTCAAAGAAATCTGATAGATAGAGTACTGGTTTCTTCAGAATTCCTTTGCTGACCAGATACAATGTTATCAATAGCCGGCCTACGCGACCGTTCCCGTCTAGAAAGGGATGGATCGTTTCGAATTGGTAGTGAATCAGGGCAATTTTGAGCAGTTCGGGAAAAAAATGCGCGTCATTGTGTGCGAATTTTTCCATATCGCCGATAAGTTCACCAATTGTGGCATGAATAGGGGGAATAAAAACGGCATCGTCGATTGAGGCCCCACCGATCCAGTTTTGACTTTGTCTGAATTCACCGGGCTGCTTGTGCTCTCCACGGACGCCTTGAAGCAGGATTTTGTGTGTTTCGCGTGCCAGCCGCCCGGAGAATGGCAGTGTATTCAGCTTTTCTATTGCGTCATTCATAGCCTCTACATAATTCTGTACTTCCTCCCAATCGTCTCGCTTTTCAGGGGCGATATCCTCTCGATCAAGCAGGGCATCTTCCATATTTGTTTGAGTGCCCTCAATTTTACTTGATTGTGTGGCTTCCTTAAGGACGTGCATGCGAATGAAGAGGTCGATGTTTGGGATGTAATCGGAGTACATGTCCAACCGACCCAATTCACGGTCCGCTTTGCCCAACAGGTGTTGCAGCTCCATATTTTCCAACTCCCATTCCCGATTAATAAAATTGGGTTGAAAGCTTTTATAATTATTCTGTTGAACGTAACGCCCTGCATTGAAGGATTTCAATTTTGCTTTTTCCTCTAAAATCAGAAACAACAATACTGTTATTTCTGATTTTAGCATAAAAGAGAAATAGCATCATCTCTTATTTTCGTTTTGGGAAAAAAACAAAAATAGCAAGGCGTCCTATTTTCGTTTTTAGCCAAAAACTATAATAGCGCACGTCCTTACTACGGTTTACCGAATTTGCTCCCTCAATCCCCGGCTTCTTTATCCAAATCCGGGGCGGAGTGGGGGGCGAAGGCGGCGGGGGCGGTGCTGGCTTGTTTCAGGGCTTCCGCGGCTTTTTCGTTGGACATGATCTTGTCCATGATGGCTTCCCGGGCGCGGTCAAAGGTTTCTCGGTTTTCCACCACGAATTGGCGGGATTCCCGGTAGGCGTCCAGCATGCCGTTAACCTCCGGCAGGACATAGCGGGCCACCAGATCCCAACTGCGGGAGGTGTTTTCGCGGCTGGCCCAGTCGTGCACGAAACCGATCACGGTGCCGAAACCGCCCGTCAATTTGATCATATCGCGAATGCGTGCGATCAGGTCGTCAGGCGTGCCGATAACGGATGTGGCACCATCAACAAAGGCCATTTCATCGACGCCCTGGTCGGGAGAAGTGAAGGGTTCCACGCCCTGTTGCATCAATGTGCCGGCTGTATATTCATTACGCCAGCGGAATAAGCCGTCCCTGGCCTCTATCCTGGCCTGTTCCCGGGTCTCGGCAATATGCCAGAACATGACGATGCGCCAATCCTTGCGGTTGACGATGTTGCCGTGTTCCTTGGCCGCATCCTCGGCGAAACTCCATTGGGTCGGCAGCGCCGCCAGGCCCGCCTCCGACATGGAACCGATGGAAAGCACGCCCGTGCCGTGCTTGCCGGCAAGGGTCATGCCGGAGGGGCTGATCATGGAGGCAACGGCAAAGGGCATATCCTCCTGCAACGGCAACAGCTGTAATTTCGCATCCCGCATGGTGAACCAGTCACTGTCATAGCTGAAGCGTTCGTCGCCGCGCAGCAACTTGCGAATGACGCCAATGGCTTCATCCTGACGGTCCCGCAGGGTCATGGGGTCCATGCCCATGGTATGGGCATCGGAGGCCAGGGCACCGGGGCCGGAACCAAAAATCGCCCGGCCATTGGTCATATGATCCAATTGCACCATGTTTTGGGCCACCAGGAAGGGATGATGATAGGGCAGAGAGACCACGCCGGTGCCCAGTTTGATCCGCGCCGTACGCTCACCTGCGGCGGCCAGGAACATCTCGGGCGAGGCAATTATCTCCCAGCCCGTGGAATGATGCTCCCCACACCAGAATTCCTCATAGCCCAGGCGGTCCAGCTGCGCCACCAGATCCAGGTCCGAGCGAAACTGCAATGTCGGGTTCTCACCAATGGGATGGTGCGGTGCCAAAAATGCGCCAAATTTCATACGGCTCATGGAATTATCCTCCGGGTTATGCGTTGTCCCGAAGCTAGCACCCCCGCAGCGTAAGGCCAAGAGTGGGCCAACTCCGGTCACAGTGCGATTAATAGCAGCCTATTCCGTTAGGTTCGGCATTTGGCAGCGCTTTGGCAGTGCTTTTGGCGGGGTGACGTGGTGGACACGCGCCATCGCCATTTTTCTGTCAATTAAATGCACTATCAGCGTAACTAGCCCGTCCGCGGGCCCGTCACTCCCAGCCATAATTGAAACTGACGCTGATGCGTTCCTCTTCGGCCTTGTTCGGAGGAACTTCGTGGCGTAGCCAGCTTTCCCAAAGCAAAACCTCGCCTGCCTGGGGCACGACATAGACGAACTTGCGCAGTTCGTTCCGTGCTTCGGCCTCGCGCTCCGGTGCCGCCATCATCATTGCCAACCGCGGGTCTTCGAACTTGATGGCACTTGCGCCGTTCGGCACCGTGACATAGGCGGTGCCGCTGATCACGCTATGGGGATGCAAATGCGACGTATGCACGCCGCCTTCGGGCAAGATGTTGATCCACAGATTATTCAGCTTGACCTTTCTGCCGTCCAGATCGAATTGCAGGTCCTTGACAAAGGTCGCGACATGTCTTTCGAGCACCCGGACCAGATCCTTGAAGATCGGAAACCGCCACGCCAGATCGTCCAGCGAGGCATAGCTGGTATAACCCGGATAATCATGCTCCTCGCACCATACCTGCCCGGCCTCATCATCATTGGCAATCGACAGGCAGGAGGCTTCAAGCTCGGCCGCATCCGGCGCCGTGCAGAACTCGGACAGGGTAGAGCGGTAGAGACGGGTGACAAAAAGAGATTCGATTTGTGACATAGCCCCATCATAACACCGGAACAGTTTCCCTTGTATAAATGTCTTGATCCGGACGGCTACGGTGCCCAGTTCCGGTGACCAGTTCCGGCGACGGTGCAATTAATAGCAGCCTATTGCAGTCGTTTCGGCTTTTGCCAGCGCTTTGGCGCTATGACGTGGGGGACATCCACTGTATAGCTCGCGCAACGTCAAATAGTCATTCCCCAATGAAACCAAAATTGAATGCTCGATAGTTTCGTCGCCATTATTGGACCGCTGTCCTACATCCAAATTGGCCTCATCATCGGGACGATGGTGTTGGCAGGATTTGTGCGTGGCTTCGTCGGATTTGGCTCCTCGCTTATTATCGTCATGGTGTTGAGCCTGGTGCTCGAGCCGCTGCTGGCTGTACCGATTGCGATGCTAAGCGGTCTGCCCGTCATGGTGCAGCTGCTGCCAAATGCCATTCGTTATTCCGAGAAAGCCTTTGTCGTTCCCTACGGCATCGCCGCATTTGCCGCCGCCCCGTTTGGTGCGATCGTTCTTGTGTCCCTCGACGTTGCAGTCATGAAAATGACGATCTCGGTCTTCGTCCTCGTTATGGTCGCACTGATGTATGGAAATTGGCGGCCCGCCAAAAATCCAGGATTATGGGTCTTTTTGGGCGCTGGTGCCATCTCGGGATTATTGCAGGGTGCCGCCGCCGTTGGTGGACCGCCCGGCGTCGCCGTTGCTTTGTCCCGGCCGGGTACGCCGCAGCAACAAAGGGCCAACGTCATCGGCGCGGTCACCGCCCTGTCAATGTGTGCGCTGTTGCCCGTATGGTATCATGGTCTGTTTACGCGTGAGGTGATTTTCATCTCCATTGCCGTGACGCCGATTGGTATGGCTGCGACCTGGGTCGGTGCACGGTTTTTCTCCCGCCAAGGTCACCGCCACTTTCGCAATGGGGCCCTGGCCGCGCTCGCCGTCATCGGTCTGATCACCCTCACCATATCGATCCGGGAGTTTCTAATACGATAGCGCAGTTTCACGAACAAAGGGGGCGCGACCCTTTAGCTGAAAAATTTTCTATTATCCGATGAATTCAAGGGAACCATACGACATAAAGGGTCGCGTCCCCTTTGTTGTTGCGAGAAACCTGCACAGCAATAGACATCCTGACCAAGCAAATTTAGGCAGGGATTATGTTGCGACCGGCGCGGCATCATCGTCGGTGGCGCTGACGCTACGTTCCGGGAGGAAGCGAATGACTATCGTGGTGCCGACGCCGATTTCACTCTCGACTTCGAAGGAGGCGCCATGCATTTCGGTGAATTTTTTCGACAGAGACAGGCCCAGACCTGCGCCGCCGTGGTCACGCGTGTATGTATTTGCCACCTGTCCAAATGGTTCGAGTGTCTTGGGAATGTCATCTTGCGATATGCCGCGTCCTGTATCCGCGATGCTCAGGGACGTCTCACCATCGCTCTCTATTTTCGTGCCGACGGAAATCAATCCGCCTGGATCGCTAAATTTGATACTGTTCGAAAAGAGATTGAGGACAATCTGCCTGATCATGCGCTCGTCGCCCTGGATGACTGGCGACGACGGTTCAAGCCTAGTGTCAATAGACAAAGATTTCTCTTCGACCTAAATCTGCACGATGCGTAATGATGTTTCGATCACTTCGTTTAGATCCACCATACCTTCATTCAATTCAAACGCTCCAGCCTCGATCCTGGAAAGGTCAAGGACATCATTTACGATTTCCAGCAAGTGAGCACCGCTGGTTTGAATATCGATAGAAAACTCCTTGTATTTTTCGTTTCCAATTGGACCGAAGTGTTCCCCGGACATAATTTCGGAAAAGCCAATGATGGCGTTCAATGGTGTGCGCAATTCATGGCTCATGTTGGCGAGGAACTCGGTTTTCGCGCGATTGCCGGCCTCCGCCTCGTCTCGAGCCTGGCTTATGGAGCGGTGGGCCCTTTGTCCGGTGACAAGGGTAAACAACGTCGCGCCGACCGCCAGAAACATCGATATCGCGGAAATGATCACAAGATAACGGCTGAAGGTTACGTGACCGGCATAGGCTTCAGCATGATCCATCTCGGTGGCCAAACCGACATCAAGGCGGTCAAACCAAAACCATGCCCCAATAACGGGGACGCCCCGATAGTCCCTATACCCCTCGATGTTACTGGGGAGTTCATTCAGACTTAGCTGTTCAAACACCTTTCCTCTTTCGTCGCCCCTCATAAGGGATGCTTCAGATATCATTAGCGTCGCCGGCCTTTCGGTGAGTGACGTAGTTGGTTGGTACCCTTGCGTCATGTTACCGCCGGGATCACGCAGATCGATTTCGGTCCTGTCCGGTTCCGATCTGATGATCCCGATTTTGACCAATTGATCATGGAATCGGCTTTCGCTGATCATCTTCCCTTTAGCGTTGAAGGCATAGGTTTCGCCTGTCTCACCAATCCGCCCGAATTTCAAGATATTCGATAAAGGACCGCTCGGAAGAAGGCGCTCAGTGAGGACCGCAATGACGTTACCCGCGCTATCGACTATCGGTGCCGCGAAGAAACTGGTCAGCGGAGTGCCAGTTCCAATGGCTACATCGGAGCGAATCGGAGGCACGAACACGGCCTCTCCTTTAAACACACGTTCAATCAGATCAGGCCGATGGTCGGCGATAAAGTTTCGTGTGCCAATATTCGCATCACGGCGCGATCCAATGCTGACACGATCCGGGGCAATAATAAAAAACCCCGTTGCATCGAACCCATGGTTGGCGGCGAAAAAATCTCGCGCCTCGGCCAATGCCTTAGCATTAGCCAATAGTTCGCCCCGACGATAGACCCTCAACAATTTCTGGGTGATGCGAACAACATCCTGATCGCGCCCCACCTGACGGACAAAAGAGAGGCGGTTATTTACCCAGAAATCCACGAGTTCAATCGAGCTATGCAGCACGATTTTCAGTTGCTGCCGAATTTTGACCTCGGTTCGTTCACGACTGTCGGCAATAGCGAGCCAGTTCATGACCATGACGAGGGCCACCAAGATACTCAGACCTGCCAAAATCGTAATCCGGAATCTTCTCGCCCCAAAAACCGCTTCTAGATCCGATTTTGTCTGCCACCGTCCAAGCCCGTACAGTATGAGGACGAGAAAAACCAAAAGCCCTAGTGTGATGACGGTCAGGATAGGGATCAATTGAGACGATCTTGACGGATCCGCACGCTTTCGCGAATTGACGGGCACCCATTTTTCACGGAGGACCGTCATCTCATCGTAGGAAATAGCCGCCAGTCCGCGATTGATGATGGCTAGGAGTTCCGGCCAGTCGGAACGTACAGCAATGGATAGCTTCTTTGCCGGATACCCGGTCGATGTCGCGATTTTAAGATTGTGAAGCTCTTTCGTCCGAATGAGGTACGCTATCGCTTCTTGGTAGCCTATGTAGGCATCCGCCTGCCCGAGAGCGACTTTCTTGAGGCCCTCAAGGGGCGTCGCCACTTCGGAAAAGGCAACGCCGGGACTGTTCTCTTGAAGATAGGAAACAACCGCATAGCCTTGGGCGACGACCACGCGACGACCAACAAGGTCATTTGGATTGGAAACCAGCTCGAAATCGTCTCGGGTGGCGATGACAATCGGCATGGTGAAGATAGTCGCAGATGACAGTAGATAAGTTTCACGATCCGGCGTTTGAGCCGCCATTGAAATGACGTCGAGCTTGCGAGATTCGGCCTTTGCCAAAGCCTCCTTCCAGGTCAAATTTGCTTGTCGTTCAAACCGTATCCCTAGTAGATCCTCGAGGCGAGCGAGAACATCAGCGGCGAAGCCATCGTGATCGCCGCCCTTGTTTATGAAATCGAACGGTGGCCATGCGGGATCGACTCCCAATCGGATCACCGGATGCTTGGCGATCCAAGCGGCTTCTTCGTCCGTCAACGGGATTTTTTCGGTTTCCTGCGCATCACACGGCGCAAGGCCAATAAATACGAAAATCAGGGCAAGAAATAGGGAGACAATGAACCGGCAACCGTACGAGATTGGCTCAAAATTTACGAGCCGAAGACCAGTGTGGTGCGTTTGCATTATCATAATCCATCATGTCGAGCAGGCCGACAACATTAAGTGCATCACTAATCTGGACAATGCCCCACGAACCCGGCCCTCTAACTCTTCAGTTTCATTTTTTCTTGGCGGTAAAAGAACGAAAACCGATATCGATATAAAAGTGATGGCTCCTTGATTATGAAAGCCCCTATTTGCCAATTTAGAACGGCATAATTAACATATAATAAGGTTACACTAATATTTTTTTCCGTCGTGAACAAAGAGGACGCTACCCTTTATCTTACTAGCTTATCAGTGGTATCAAGTTGGCGAGAGGGTCAAATGGGCGAGGATGGATTCGTCGAACGGTGCCATCGAGAGAGACGTTATCATGCGTAAAATTTTAGTCGCGGCTCTTTATAAATTTGCGACACTTAACGACTATGTGGATTTGCAGCCTCCATTGCTTGCCAAGTGCAAAGCGGAAGGGGTTATTGGAACGCTTTTATTGGCCCGTGAAGGCATAAACGGCACAATTTCCGGCTCTGCGCAGGGGATCAAAGAGGTTCTGGACTTTATTCGCCAAGACCCGCGCTTGGCCGATCTCACGCACAAAGAATCTTTTGCCGACGAATACCCTTTCACGCGCATGAAGGTGCGGCTCAAAAAAGAGATCGTGACCATGGGGGTTGAAAATTTAGACCCCGTTCATTCAGCGGGACACTATGTCGACGCTAAAGACTGGAATGATTTTATATCTGATCCTGATGTCATTGTCGTCGATACGCGCAATGGCTACGAGGTCGAAATTGGCACCTTCAAAGGCGCAATCGATCCCAAAACCACATCCTTTCGGGAATTCCCGAAGTGGGTAAGGGAAAGCGGCCTGCTTGATACGAAAAAGAAAGTTGCCATGTTTTGCACCGGTGGCATCCGGTGTGAAAAATCAACTGCTTTTATGCGTCAACAAGGTGTTGAGGAAGTGTACCATCTTAAAGACGGCATCCTAAAGTATCTCGAAACGATCCCGGTGGAGGAAAGTCTTTGGCAGGGGGATTGTTTTGTTTTTGACGAACGGGTCTCGGTCGGTCACGGGCTTGTCCAAGGCACCTACGGGATGTGCTACGGTTGCGGCCATGCCATAGATGAGGAAGATAAAAATTCTCCCTTGTATGAGCCCGGTGTCTGTTGCCCAAAATGTCATGATAAATTGTCGGTAGATCAAAAAAGCCGTTTTGCCGAACGGCAAAAACAAATTGATCTGGCAAAGGCCCGTGGTGATGTGCTCTTAGGGCAAGCTGTAGCGGTCGAATAGCAAACTGATATGAATTCTCTTTCCCATCCAGTTTTATACACATTTCGCAGATGCCCCTATGCGATGCGCGCAAGAATGGCGTTAAGCATTAGCAAACAAACCTGTGAAGTCCGAGAATTGGTATTGCGGAATAAGCCAACCCAGATGCTTGAAATTTCTCCCAAGGGTACCGTGCCTGTGCTGCAAACAAGGGAGGGCCAAGTTATTGAAGAGAGCCTGGAGGTCATGCTCTGGGCGCTCCGGCAAAATGATCCGGAATATTGGCTGCTGCCTGAACAACCTGAACAACTGCCTGAACGGGGGGATGAATTTTCTATGTTGGATCTGATTGGGCGTTGCGAGGTTGAATTTAAGCCCCACTTGGATCGCTACAAATATGCCAACCGATATCATGGGGTCAATCCAATTGACCACCGCACAAAAGCAGAAGATTTTATCGCTGAATTAGATAATCGCCTGCGCAATGGTATATGGCTTTTTGGCAGCCGCCCGGCCCTGGCCGATTATGCCATCGCGCCCTTTATCCGACAGTTTGCGAACACTGACGTCGCGTGGTTTTCACAGGCACCTTACCCATATCTACACAAATGGCTAAATCAAATTTTAGTATCAGAGCCTTTTTTATCGATCATGGAAAAGTTACCTGTATGGAAACCTGGTGACCAGATCACCTATCGATATTAATGAGCCCCATGTTCATTTTGAAAGACTTTATCTCAGACAGTTTAAGCGCGGCGAACGCATCGGATCCGGTGGCGGCATTAATGGATCTGTTACGCGAAACCGTGGGGCGAGCTGATGCGCTTTTGACGGCACTGCCTGAGACCGATGCTGATGAAACACTGCTCCACGCCTCTGAAGGATTGACCATTTACGATATAAAACTGCCGCCAGGCATATTGTATCCACCCCACAATCATCGCATGCCTGTGGTTATAGGGTTTTATGCCGGGTGTGAGACGAACCTGATTTACCAGGTATCTGCGGATGGGGCATTAAAACAAGTCGATCGTTTAGACTTCGAAGCCCCCACCGTCACGATATTGGAGAGAGATGTCATTCACGCCATAACCAATTTCGGTGACACACCATCGCGCGCCATCCACTATTATCTAGGCGATCTATTAGAGGTCGAGCGAGACCTTTGGAATCCCGCTTCGGGCCAAAAGGGCCCCTTCGACAACGATAACTATTTCGGCTTTGCGACGTCCAACCAATGATCCGTGGTGTCGCATCATCGCCATTTTTCTGTTAATTGAGTGCACTGAAATCGCACTGAAACCGTCACTGAAATCCACAAAATGTACAGACAACGGATCAGACTTACCCTCAGTTCCGGCGCGCAAGAAAGCGACAACCGCCGAGCTCGCCCGTTTTGACCAGGCCCACGAAGTGATCATAGGCGTTGTCCCATTTCTCGAAATGAGCGGCACCGAAATGAGCCACCGTCTGGCTTCGTAGGCTGCGGTACATGGCGAGACGGGCGACAAGAATTTCCGCCCAATGTTCGCTCACATCCTGCATCTCCATCACTTTGCATCCTTCGCGCTCGAGTAACCGACCGTAACCAGCTTGTGTTTCGAGTTCCGTGAACATCATTTCGTTCTGCAACCTATCGCGCGCTTGGTCGGTCATGCGGTCCCGTTTTACGATATCCGTGAAGGCCATCCGGCCACCGGTTTTCAGAACCCGGACACATTCATTCACGAGCTTGGATTTTTTCGGGATGTGACAAAAGGCCTCCTGGCTGATTACGACGTCGAACGAGCGATCAGGAAAGTGATTGTCCAGCGCATTGGCGCACTGAAACGTCACGCGATCGCTTAGGCCGACCATCTCGGTCAGACGGATCGCACCCGCAACCCTGCTTTCAGTGAGATCTATGCCGGTGACGCGGCAACCATAATTGTGGGCCTGATAACGGGCCGGCCCTCCCATGCCGCTGCAAACGTCGAGAAGGTGACAGTTTTCATCGAGACCGGCGAGGCGCGCCAGCTCGTCATTCGCCTCGACACCACCGAAATGGTCCTGGTCATAATTCTGCAGGATATCTTCAGATAGCTGAGAGGTATCGACATCGTCCTGCTCGAGCTTTTCGAGTATCTGCTGCTCGTTGATGGGATGTACGTCGTACCATTCAGAGACGACTTCTATGTGGGAATCCTGAGCCAGGGGAAAGCTCCTTTGTTCCTCTAAACACACTTGGCAAGCATAACTCTATTAGCCGTAACGGGTCCAGCATGGATATCACGAACAAAGAGGACGCTACCCTTTAGCTGAAAAATTTACTATTTTACCGATGATTCTAAGAGAACCATACGACATAAAGGGTAGTGTCCCATTTGTTTCGAGAAAAGAAACGGCAGCCCGAAGACTGCCGCTCTCTAGTCTGTGTGCAATTCGAGTTAGGCAGCTTTTGACTTGCGTCTGCGACGCATGGCACCAAGGCCACCAAGTCCTGCTAAAGCGCCAAGGAAGAGCGGAAGAGCAGAGGGAAGTGGGACCGTGCTGGGGGTGGGGAGGAGGTCGAAGGAGCGAGAGCTACTCGGAAAGCCCGGGCCGCCGACGACCGAAAGTCCGTTGAGACCTGTAATAGACAAGTCGGCACCCCCCTCAATTGGACCCGACAAGAGGTTAAGTATGATGGTGGCGATCCGCTCCCCGTCGGATAAGCCGGCACCGTAGCTGAAAGTGTATTCTACAGCAGTAGAACTCCCCACCATGGAAATTGTGGAGCCACCAACGGGGTCGTGACGTCCGGTAATTGAGCTGATTTCGAGCTCTGCTACGTCCAGAATATCGACATCGAACCTATACAGTACGCCAGCTTCACCGCCGGTCGCGTCGTTGTTGTCATATAAAATATCGTAAGATAAAGGGGCAAAAATATCGAGCACCCCGTCGGCGTTCGTGTCGGTAATGCTGCCGCCGCCGGTCTGAACCAGAATAATGGAAGCATGGGCGGAATACTTTGGTGCTCCTAATGTTGCTACAATTATAAATATTACAGTCGCGAGTATTTGCCTTATACGCATGTGTTTGTTCCTCTAATGATGATAGGACGGTCTGCTCCCAATAACAGCGCATCCTAAAAAGTGAATTTCAATCCAAAAGCATATCTGCAACGAAGAGGTACGTACTTGCAATTATCTTGCAATTATCGTGCAATTATCCCTGACGAGAATGGCAATGTAATTCGGCGACCCAACGGCAATGCTACAAAGGGGATGCTACAAAGGGGATGCTACAAAGGGGATGCTACAAAGGGGTCGCTACCCTTGAAATTACGCCAATTGCGGTGACAGTGCATTTAGTTGATCTGTTGCGCTGCATCGCAGCGCGCCCCACCGCATCACCGCTTTCAAAAGCAACCTGCCTCCAGCATAATGTGGCCAAGAACTATAAATTATAAACGGTCACTGGGAGTAATCGCGCATGTCTGATTTTGATGTCATTGTTGTGGGGGCGGGGAATGCGGCGCTCGCCGCTGCTAATTCGGCCCGCGAACAGGGGGCCGAACGGGTCCTGGTGCTGGAGAAGGCACCTGAGAAGGATCGCGGCGGCAATACCCATTTTTCGGGCGGCATGTTGCGCATTGCCTATGGTCAGCCGGAGGCGTTGCGGACGCTGGTGCCTGATGCGGAGGTTGAGCTGCCGGGCTTTTTCAAAGATGTGCCGACCTATACGGAAGACGAGATGATGGCAGACCTGATGCGGGTCACTGCCGGCAAGACGGACCAGATGCTGGCGAAAATCCTGATCTCCAAATCCTACGAGACCATTTGCTGGATGCATGACTACGGCGGCATCCCGATGGAGCCTGCGGTCAGCCTCTCTGCCATTCGGGTTGGTAACGAGGTGCGCTGGCAAAAGGGTGCCATCGTCCGCGCCCTGCACGAAGGCGTCGGCCTGTCCAATCACTGGTTCAAAAAGTCTGAGGAGAACAACATCACCGTCCGCTACGGCGTCGGCGCGGTGGAGTTGTTGCAGGATGAGGACGGCACGGTTGTCGGCGTGCTGGCCAACACCGGTGAGACGTTGGAGGAGATTACGGCAGATGCGGTCGTCCTGGGCTGTGGCGGGTTTGAGGCCAATGCCCAGATGCGGGCGCAGTATCTGGGCGCGCCGTGGGATCATGCCAAGGTGCGCGGTACCGCCTATAACCAGGGCGACGGCCTGCGCATGGCCTTGGATATTGGCGCCCTGCCCTGGGGGCAATGGAGCGGTCGGCATTCCACCCCCATTTCCAACGAATGGCCGGATTTTGCCGATCGGGAACGCACGGACCGCAGCAATCGCCTCTCCTTCCCCTACAGCGTCATGCTCAATCGTGAGGGCAAACGATTTTTGGATGAAGGCGAAGACGTGGGCATGTACACCTATGCCAAATATGGTGGCCGCATCCTGCAGGAAACAGGCGCCCTGGCCTGGCAGATCTTCGACCAACAGACCGTTGATTTGCTGGAGCCGCGATATAGCACCTCCGACCCGATCACTGCCAACACCCTGGCCGAGTTGGTGGAGCAGTTGGACGTGGATGACAAGGCCCAGGCCCTGCGCACCTTGGAAGAATACAACGCCGCCGTGCCTGCATCCGGTTCTAACGACGGCTTTGACCCAACGCAAAAGGACGGCCTGTCATCCAACGGCCTGTCGCCCGAAAAGAGCAACTGGGCCACCCGCCTGGATCAACCCCCCTACCTGGCCTATTCCGCGACGGGGGGCATTACCTTTACCTTCGGTGCCTTGAAGATCGACGAGAACGCCCGCGTTATCGGCACGGACTGGCGGCCCATCAAGGGACTGTTCGCCTGTGGCGAAATGGTCGGCGGGTTGTTCCACATCAACTATCCCGGCGGCACCGGCCTGACCTCGGGCGCAGTGTTCGGCAGGATCGCCGGTGCCAGCGCCGCACGGGGTGCGGGGGGTTAAGGAACTATGACCCAGCGACGGATACCGGCGGCCTTTATTCGCGGCGGCACCTCTAAGGGGGTGTTTTTCCATGCACGGGATTTGCCGGATGATCTGGACGGTCGCAACGCCATCTTCCTGGCTGCCATTGGCAGCCCGGACCCCTACGGGCGGCAGCTTGACGGCATGGGCGGGGGCATTTCTTCGCTGTCCAAGGTCGTGGTGATCGAACCTTCCGCGCGCCCCGGCATCGATGTGGATTACACCTTTGGACAAGTGGTGGTCGATGCCCCTGCCGTCGACTATGGCGCAACCTGCGGCAATCTATCATCCGCCGTCGGTCCCTTCGCGGTGGATGACGGTTTGGTGTCTGTAGGGGATGGGGCGGATGGGGAGGCCGTGGAGGTTATGATCCGGGTCCACAACACCAATACGGACAAGGTGTTTGAGGCCCGGTTTATGGTGGCGGACGGCCAGGCGGTCAGCACAGGCGATTTCGTTATCCCCGGTGTGGCCGGAACGGCAGCGCGGATACAGCTGGATTTCCTCGATCCCGCAGGCTCCCGCACGGGCAAACTGTTTCCCTCAGGCCAGGTCAATGACCGGGTACGGCTGGCCGATGGCGGGGAGGTCGAAATCTGCTGCATGGACGCCACCACACCCTGCGTCTTTGTCGCTGCCACAGACCTGGGCCTAGCGGCCACGGAATTGCCTGGCGATCTGGAGGCCCTGAACGATGTTCTGGCCCGGTTGGAAGAAATTCGTGCCCTGGCCGGTGTTCGAATGGGTTTGGGTGATACCGCAGCGGCGATCTCTGCCACATCGCGGGCCAGCCCGAAAATAGCCATGGTCGGCCCGGCCAAGGATATGGCCTTGTTGGATGGCAGCACCTTGAAGGCCGAGGACATGGACCTGGCCGTGCGCATGATCTCCATGGGCCAGCCGCACCGAGCCGTACCGTTGACGGGGGGTATGTGCCTGTCCGTCGCCGCCAGCCTGCCCGGAACATTGGTGCATGGTTTGCGCAAACCAAAGCGCGACATGTCAGGCGGCGATATCCGCCTGGGCACGCCATCGGGTGCCATCCCCATCGGGGCCAAGGTTCATGGCGAAGGTGAGGATGCGACGGTAGAGCGGATCACGACCTACCGCACCTCCCGCCGTCTCATGGAAGGCCAGGTTTTGGTGCCGAATATATTGGAACCGCTCTAATTCGGTACGGCACGGGCACCGCGCAGCAGCTGACCGGGTAATTCGCCGGTTGCCTCGCCGCCCCGCATGACTTCGACGCCGGAGACAAATGTATGGCGATAGCCGTCCGCCTTTTGAATGATCCGCCGCCCGCCTGCGGGCAGGTCATAGACGATATGGGGACGTTGCAGGCGCAGGGCCTCAAAATCGATCAGGTTGATGTCGGCCTTATAGCCAGGCGCGATAACACCCCGGTCCAGCAGGCCGTAAGTGCGCGCTGTATCATGGGTTTGTTTGCGCACCAGAAACTCGAGTGGTAGTTTTTCGCCGCGCGTCCGATCACGGCCCCAATGGGTCAGCAATGATGTCGGCGAAGATGCATCGCAGATAACCCCCACATGGGCGCCCGCATCCGCCACACCGCAAACGGTATTTGGATCTTCCAGCATCTCCTTCACAACTTCCAGATCGCCGGCGCAGTAATTCTCGAACGGATGCATCAACAGGGCCTGGCCGTCATTTTGCATCATCAATTCCAGCGCCAAATCGAACGGGTCGCGGCCTTGGGCCTTGGCGCGCGCCGCAATAGATTGATCGGGCGCGGGTTCGTAGTTGACCGCTGCGTCCAGCTCGAACGTTCGTTGCAGCTCGACCTCTTTGAAGTGCATGGTTTTCTCATCGGGCCGTTCCGCGATCAGGCGGTGGCGCAAATTCTCGTCATCACGCAAACGGGTGTAGCGTTCCCGTGGCGACAGAGCCGCCATCTCCAACCAAACAGGATGGGATGTGAAGGGATGCATGGTGGCCTCCAACCCCATCATGACGCCGATGGCCCGGCTGCCCACTTGCGCCGTGACTTCCATACCGTCGGCGCAGGCCTGCCCCACCTGATCCAGAGTTTCCCGCCATAGATTTGGCTTTTTGTCTACCTGGACCAACAACACGGACAAGGGCCGGCCGGCAATTTCGGCTGCGGCACGCAGTCGGGCAAAGTCACCCTCACCAAAATCCGAGTTAACTTCCAATACCCCCGCATCGGCCCGGCGCATGGCCTGGGCCAGACCGGTCAGCTCCGCCTCCTCCGCGCCATAGGAGGAGACCAGGCGGCCATCGGCGGCCCGATGCTTGACCGTACGAGAGGTGGTAAAGCCCAAGGCCCCCGCGTTCAGGGAGGCTTCCAATAATTCTCCCATACGCGTGATTTCCTCGTCGGTCGGATGCGCGGCGAAATCAGCCCCGCGCTCTCCCATAACATAATAACGCAAGGCCGCATGCGGCACCTGGGTACCAATATCCATGATCCTCGGCGTGGAGGCTAAAACGTCCATATAATCCTGGAAGCTTTCCCAACGAAAATCGATGCCTTCCGCCAATACGGTTTCGGGGATGTCCTCCACCCCCTCCATCAGATTGATCAGGTAAGGCTCCGTACCCGGCCTTACGGGGGCAAAACCAACACTGCAATTACCGAATACGGCAGTGGTGACCCCGTGCCATGACGACGGTGTCAAATAGGGATCCCACGTCGCTTGCCCGTCGTAATGGGTGTGGATGTCGACCCAGCCCGGCGTTAGCAACAGGCCCTCTCCATCGATTTCCCGTTGCCCCGGGCCGACTGCGACGTCATTGGACACGGCGGCGATTGTGCCGTTGTCCACGGCCACATCGGCCACCTTACGTTCAGCGCCGGTACCATCGATCACGGTTGCGCCGCGAATTACCAGATCATGCATATTCGTCATCTCCAATTATTTCTCTGATGATAGCCTCTTTTTGCAGATTTTGCGTTACTCTCACTTCCATGACCGCGAAATTTATCACGATTGAAGATCCCGGTGCCCACGGCCCCTGGATGGTCATGGTGCACGGCATGTCGCAAAACCATAAAATATTTGAGGCCCAGGTCGAAAATTTCAGGCAGCGCCATCCCATCTGCCTGATTGATTTGCCTGGCCATGGCCTGTCGGCTGACCTGCCTGGGCCGTTTGGGCATGCTGAGATGGCGGCCCATGTTGGTGATGCCATAGGTGCAGCCGGTATCGAACAATGTATCTATTGGGGGACCCATACCGGGTCGGCCCTTGGTTTGCGCCTCGCCGGCCGGGACCATGGTCGGGATCCGGATCGGGATGGGGGGCGCTTTCTCGCCCTTATTCTGGAAGGTGTTGTTTTGCCCGGTCACATCATGCCTGGCGTTAATGCGGAACTGCAACGGGCCTGCGATATGGCGCGGGATCACGGTATGGCGATGGCGGCCCGGCAGTGGTTTGCGAAAGCGGCTTGGTTTGCTGTTATACGTAGCAACCCTGGTCCCTGCCGCTCGGACGCGCATCAAGCCATAATCGCTGAATTTGGTGGCGCACCTTGGCTATATGATGGGCCGCCGGGGCAATTGGTCGAACCCGTTGATGAGGCGATTTCAGCCCTGGCACGACCGGTACTTTTCTATAACGGCGAACATGACTTGGCGGAATTCGTGGCCACGGCGGATACGCTGGGCGGCTTATTGCCAACGGCCCAACGGGCGACAATCCCTGGGTCAGGCGGATTTCCGGCCTGGGAATATCCCGACAGGGTAAATCATCTGGTGGCCGATTTTTTAACGGCTCACAACATCATATAGCTGGATGTAATACCAAGGTGCGGTAATAAAGACCCATATAGATCGTTTCAGGCGTGCGCCGGGTAGGAATGGAAGCGCAGGCTGTACTGGTACCTTCAAGCTTTCATGACGCCGCCGGCGCGCGCCTGAAACGACCGAATTCGGCGCTTTACGAAGGCTTTCGGCGGTGTCGCGCGC
>JABJKS010000079.1 GCA_018660265.1 Rhodospirillaceae bacterium
CTATTTGGGGCGGTAGGCGGCGATGGCGGCTTTCAAATCATCGTATTGTTCGCAGCCGAAAAAGCAGATTCGATCCAATTCAGCCAGATGCTTTTTGGCCATCTCCAGATTGCCCACCGCCAAATAACTCTCGCCCACATATTCATGGGCACCGCGATGCTCCGGGTTCATTTTCAGGGCCTGGGCATAGTTTTTGAAAGCTTCGTCATATTGGCCCAAATTGCGGTTGGCATAGCCGAGGTAGTTGTAGGTATCCGCCGTCGCCGTGTTGCCTTCAACATCCCGTTGCAGGAGGACGATGGCGGCCTTCCAATCCTTGTCGTCAATGGCCTTGCGCGCCGCTGACGACCAGGCGCTTTCCTGAGCGGTATCTTCATCACTCCCTGCAGCCCAGGAAACCTGTGCCGCGAACAGGCAGAGCACCATCGCTGTCAGAGCCGAAATAATGAGTTTCATGGTCATTCCCCAATTCGCCATGCATTTGCTATAGATGGATCATGATAACCATTTTCGGTGCGGTTCATCCAGCCTCCCGGCGTTGCAGGACCGCGACGAAAAAGCCATCGGTGCTGTTTTGGGCCGGGGTTAGGCGCAAATAGTCATCCTCTGCGGGGCAGGGTGTTTCCATGACTTCGTCCCAGACCTCCCCAATGGGCACAATTTCGAATTCCGGATGCTCGCCCAGGAAGCTTTCAATCTGATCTTCATTCTCCTCCATCAGGATGGAGCAGGTGGCATAGATCAACCGGCCACCGGGTTTTACCAGGGGGGCGGACTGACGCAGGATTTCACCCTGGGTCACGCAGTACCCGGCGAATTCCTCCTCGCTGAAGCGCCATTTGCTTTCCGGATTGCGACGCCACGCGCCCGACCCGCTGCAGGGCACATCCAACAGTACCCGATCCGTTTTGCCAATCTGCTCGGCCAAAACCGCCTTGGCTGCCGGATCGGCCAGGGCATGTACCTGAATGTTCCGCGCCCCTGCCCGTTGCAGACGATCGCGCAAGGGACGAAGGCGGCGGGGGTTTTTATCTAGGGCAAAGATCTGTCCCTTGTTGGCCATTTTCGCAGCCATGGCCAGGCTTTTGCCCCCGGCACCGGCGCAATAGTCGACCACCATTTGCCCCGGTTGAGCGGTGCATAGTAACGAGACCAGTTGCGAGCCTTCGTCCTGGATCTCAATCGCGCCGCTTTGATAAAGCGGGTGATTGGTCAGCGAGCGGCGGCTGTCCAGGCGCAGGGCGGTGGGTGCCAGGGCACCTGGCGTGACGGGAATTTCTTCCTTTTCCAGGACGGCCATGACCCGTTCCATGTTCGATTGCAAATCGTTGACCCGCAAATCAACTTCCGCCCGGCCTAGCATGGCGGCCATCTCTACTGCCAGGTCCGCACCGAAACGCCGTTGCAAAGATTCTTGCAGCCATTCGGGATAGTTGCCCGTAACCCAAGCGGGCACGTCATCGGCGTCGGGCTGTGCCAATTTGGCCAGGGATTTTTGTTCGTCATCTTCCAGCCCGGTGGGACAGAATTTCTCACCGCTGAACAACCCGGCAACGGCATCATGTTCCGCGCCGCCTTCAGCCATCAGATGGGCCAGGATCAGATGCCGGCTGTCTTCACCCCCTGATCGCCAGGCGTATTCGCCACGGCGGCGCAGAATGCTGTAAACCATCTCGGACACTGCACGGCGATCTTTCGAGCCGGCATAGCGGCGGGAGCGGAAATAGTTGCCGACAAGATGGTCCGCAGGCGTTCGGGTCCCCGCAATTTCATCCAACAGTTCGATGGTCGCTTGAACGCGGGCGCCGGGGATCATATCAATAAAGCCTTAGGATGATAAATTAAGAGGGATAAGTTAGGACGGATTTAGGGGATAGTTCGGCGCTTCCCGGGTCAGGGACACATCGTGTACATGGCTTTCCCGGAAACCTGCCTGGGTGACGCGAACGAATTCGCATTTGCTGCGCATATCATCCAACCCGCCGTTGCCCGTATAGCCCATGGCCGCGCGCAAACCGCCGATCAATTGATGAATGATATTGGCGACGGGTCCTTTGTAGGGCACCCGGCCTTCGACGCCTTCGGGCACCAGTTTCATGGTATCGCGAATTTCCTCCTGAAAATAGCGATCCGCCGAACCCCGCGCCATGGCCCCCAATGACCCCATGCCCCGATAGGATTTGTAGGAGCGGCCCTGGTACAGGAAGACCTCACCCGGCGCTTCCTCCGTCCCGGCCAGCAGTGATCCGATCATGGCGCAGTTGGCACCCGCCGCGATGGCCTTGGCGAGGTCACCGGAATATTTAATGCCGCCGTCCGCGATGACCGGTGTGCCGTTTTCCTGGCAAGCGTCCACCGCCTCCATTATGGCTGTCAGTTGCGGCATGCCGACACCGGCGACAATCCGCGTGGTGCAAATGGAACCGGGCCCGATGCCCACCTTCACCGCATCCGCGCCCGCGTCCATCAAAGCCTTGGCGCCGTTCGCGGTGGCCACGTTGCCGGCGGCCAATTGGGTGTAATTGCTGAGCTTTTTGATCTCGTTGACGCTGTTCAGCACACCGGCGGAATGGCCGTGCGCCGTGTCGACAATAATCAGATCCACGCCCGCATCGATTAAAGCTTCGGTCCGGGCCATGCCTTCCGCGCCAATGCCCGTGGCGGCTGCGACGCGCAGGCGGCCCTGTTCATCTTTGGCGGCGTTTGGATAGGTGGTCGCCTTTTCCATATCCTTGACGGTGATCAGGCCGACACATTTGTAGTTTCCGTCCACCACCAACAGTTTTTCGATCCGGTGTTTGTGCAGCAGACGCTTGGCCGCCTCACTGTCGCCGGTGTCGACACCTTCGCGCACTGTGACCAGATTTTCGTGGGTCATCAACTCCTTCACCGGCTGCCGTTTGTCGGTTGCGAAGCGCACATCCCGGTTGGTCAGGATGCCGGCCAGTTTGCCGGAGCCTTCTTCAACCACGGGAATACCCGAAATGCCATGATGCTGCATCAACACCTGGGCCTCTTCCAGGCTTTGGTCCGGGTGAATGGTAACCGGGTTGACGACCATGCCGGCCTCGAACTTTTTCACCCGACGCACTTCTTCTGACTGTTCTTCCACCGTCAGGTTCTTGTGGATGACGCCCAGGCCGCCCAGCTGTGCCATGGCGATGGCCAGGCGATGTTCCGTCACCGTATCCATGGCGGAAGAGAGGAGGGGGATACCCAGCGGAATGGCTTTGGTCACGTTGGTATGGGTGGTGACCTGGTTCGGCAACACGGCGGATGCCGCCGGTTTCAGCAGAACATCATCGAACGTCAGTGCCTCGGATATTTTCATTGTGCGGTCTGCCTCCGTCGAGTTTGATCATTAAAAAGCTTTAAACGGGGCTGTACGATAACATGCCCCTTATGACGAAATAGGGCGCATGAAGCGCCCTTTGATTTGTCTGACCTGCGATAGGTAAATATGGCCGTCATCGACCGTCACTTTTTCTATCGGCCACCGCCTCAGCTGCCGCCTCAGCCGCCATATCGCCGTCCACGAATTTGGTTGGGTCATCGGCGTACATGGCCGGGTAGTGCTTTTCGAATGAGGCCTTTATGTCCTCAAAGGGAAGATCGGCGAACGTGCCGTGGTCGGTGATATATTCCATATGTTGATTGCCGGCGGCGTCATAGGGATGAAAGACCGAGTCATTGCGGCCATCGAACTCCAAAGGCAGGGTGCCGAATTTTTCGCACAGGCTGAGGTTAAAGGCCGGTGTCGCCTTGACCCATTTACCTTCCAGCCAGATCTCAACATAGCCGTGATAGACGAACAGATCCGTCTGCATCAATTCCACCATGCGCTTGGAGGCAAGGTGGTTGCGCACGTCGGCAAAGCCCAGGCGGGCGGGAATGCCCAAGGCCCGGCAGCCGGCAGCCATCAAGGCACCTTTGGTGATGCAAAAGCCATTGCCACGTTCCAGGACACTGCTGCCCTTCATGCCGGGTTCGGTCATTTCCACCCCATAGGGGTCATAGCGGAAATCATCGCGCACCGCGTAATACAGGCGCACGGCCTTTTCCAGATCGCTGCCTTCGCTACCGCCCACGCGCTGGGCATAGGAAATTACCGCCTCGTGGTCACTATCCACAAAGGTGCCGGCTTCAAGGTAGGGCTGAAAATCTTCAGCATCTGCGGGGTTGGATGTACGCTCGTTCATGATGCGGTATTCAATTACGCCGCTTTGATCCTTCGTACAACGTAAAATTAGTCCGGAACGAAATTTTCCTCATTCTCGGGTTCTTTTTCTGGGCCGCGATAACCGGTGGCAACCACATACATCTCGGCCGAATCCGATCTCGACGCCTCAGGTTTGGCATGGCGGACCATTCTGAAATCCCGCTTCAGGGCGCTCAGCAGCTCCTGCTCCGCGCCCCCCTGCCAGACTTTGGCCACGAAGCCGCCATCAGGGTTCAGGATACCCCTGGCCAGATCCAGGGCCGCTTCCGCCAGGGCGATGATGCGCAGATGATCCGTGGCCTGATGCCCTGTTGCAGGCGGGGCCATGTCGCTTAAGACCAGATCAGCCCGCCCGCCCAGGGCATCGCGGATGGCGGTTTCCGTTTCCAGCTCCATGACATCGCCCACCAGCATCTGGGCCCCGGCCATGGCATCCATCTCCACGACATCGACGGCCAGTACTTGGCCGCCGGATCGTCCACCGGACCGCCCACCGGACGATAGTACATTGAGGATCACCTGGGTCCAGCCGCCCGGCGCCGCACCCAGATCAACTACCGCTTGGTCGCGCTTCAGCAAGTGGAATTTTTCGTCCAGCTGCAGCAATTTATACGCCGCGCGGGAGCGATAGCCGTCTTTCTTGGCGGAAATGACATAAGGATCGTTCAATTGCCGTTGCAACCAGCGGGTCGACGACGTCTTGCGCCGGCGGGCGGTTTTCACCCGCACCGACAAATTTCGCCCCGATGGTTTGGAATTGCCGCCACCTGATTTCCCCGCCCCAGATTTCCCCGTCCCCGGTTTCCCTGTCCCTGATTTCCCTGTCATGCCGCACCGTTGGCCGGTTTGCCGGCTGCCATCAGTGATAGCAGCAGCCCTTCGCGCACACCACGGTCAGCCACGCGCAATCTCTCGCACGGCCAGGTACGGTGGATCGCTTCCAATATGGCACAGCCGGCGACAACCAGATCGGCCCGGCCACGGCCGATGCAGGGATGTGTCGCGCGTTCTTCCATGCTCATGCGACGCAGCTGCTCGCTGGCATCGCGGGCAATGTCAAATGACAGCCACAGGCCGTCCACCTGCTGTCGGTCATACTTCTCCAGCCCCAAATGCACCCCTGCCAGGGTCGTTACAGTGCCCGATGTGCCAATCATCTGCACCCCGCCACTTTCCGTCCCATTGGGGCGCATTTTGGCATTGATATTTTGCGCCGCCTCAAAGTCTTGAAATTCGCCGATCAGACGCTGTACCAGGGCTTCGTACTGTTCCGGGCTGAATTCTCCGCTGCCATGCTGTTCCGCGATGCCGACAACGCCATAGGGCATGGAGGTTACGGCAATGGGTTTGATGCCTGTTTCGGGATCATTTTCCGCCCAGATCAGTTCCGTACTGCCGCCGCCGATATCAAAGACCAGGGTATGGCTGGCCTCCGCCTCCAGCAGGGGGCGGCAACCGGCCACGGCCAGAACGGCTTCTTCCTCCGCCGTGATGGTTTCCAGGTACAGGCCGGCTTCCTTGTCGACACGGCTAAGGAATTCATCGCAATTCGCCGCCTTGCGGCAGGCGGCGGTGGCGACACAACGGGCCCGGGTCACTTTGCGGCGGCGCATCTTGTCGGCGCAAACCTTTAGGGCCGCGATGGTGCGGTCCATGGCCGCATCCGACAGACGCCGGTTGCCCTCAACCCCTTCACCCAAACGCACGATGCGGGAGAAGGCATCGACCACGCGAAAACCTTCATCCTGCGGGCGGGCGACCAGCAGGCGGCAGTTGTTGGTTCCCAGATCGATAGCGGCATAGGTATGGGACACATTTACGCCATTGCGACCTGCGTCGTTACGTCCCTTCCGTTCTGTCCGATCCCTTGGCGACACTGCGTATACTCGATCCTGGCGGTACAATTTATCCGTACCCCTAACTTGACGCTTTGCCGCCGTCCTGGCAATAGGCGGAAGTCACAATGACATCAGTTGACATCGGGGTCCGGAACCCGCTATGCCACGCTATTGCGCCACAATTTTGCCGGTAGTCGTAGGCGGCGCACCTGTTGGGAACTCGTCTAATGGTAGGACAGCGGACTCTGACTCCGTAAGTCCAGGTTCGAATCCTGGGTTCCCAACCAAAACCTTTCATATAATCAATAGCTTAACCACCCTGGGGCGGCTTTTAATTTGTCGCGCGAATTGCAACAAATACCACTATTTTCCACACCTTACAAAATGGTCCCGCTACGCCGTGCGCCATGGATGCGACATATGTATTTGAATTTACCTGCATGCCAGTGAAATCATAGAATTTATGTCGAAGTGGTT
Source organism: Rhodospirillaceae bacterium (assembly GCA_018660265.1). Classification (GTDB taxonomy): domain Bacteria; phylum Pseudomonadota; class Alphaproteobacteria. The sequence goes on from JABJKS010000079.1 coordinate 6,535, forward strand.
GGTGGGCTGGCCGCTAAACAGGTGATGGTTAGTAATGTTGAATATTGGAAAGATGGCCAGGGAGCGGTAGACAGAATTAGGGCCAGTAAGCGCCGGTTTCAAATTTGGACCGATGCCATCTGGAGATCCGGAGAACCGGTCAAATTAGCGGCCTATGAGGCCCCCTCGGGCGGCGTTGATCGCCCTCCTACGCACGGCCTTTCGAATACACCAACCTATACCTCGTACCAAGAGGCAAAACGGTGATGCAGGACATCAAGGGTAGGCTGGGCCGACCAGCACATTTGTGCCCGGCATCCTTTTCACCGCTGGGGACCGATCCGTTTGCGGGCGATTTCATGGCGGCGCGCAGTCAAGTTGAGATACCCAGCAACGAACCACTCGACAATATGACATACAAAGACGATGCTCTGGATAATCAGTTGCCACCCTACCAGCCGACCGTGCCCTGGCAAATACCGGACAAACAATGAATATTTTTCGGATATTTATGCGGTACAATGCGGTTCCTAGAGGTCCGATTCTAACGGATGGTTCCCATCCGCTAGGACCGAAAGACCACTAGACTCTTAAGAATCGTGGTGCGCGAGACACGATGCAGAAGAACTCTTCTGTTTCGCTCGCACCACTAGATCAATGAAGGGCAGAACAAAGGACAGTTATGCGCATTACAATCGGCAACAAGATATTCGCGATCGCAGCCTGCATGACGCTGATCGTCGCGATTGCGGCAATTAATTCGCTCTATTTCGTCAGCAGTGTGAATGATGAGGTCAAACGCGTTGCCGACGTCTATATACCCCTCTCGGACATCATCGACGATATCGAGGTTCAGGCCTTGGAGCAGAAAATATTGCTCGAACGGGTGCCGGCCCGACTTTATGCCGGCGACGGGGCTGTCGAAATCAACCAATTGCGGCGCGATCTCAAGGAACGGAATCGAACGTTCCAACAGGAATTTGAAACCAGTCTGGCCCTGTTGCAGCAGGCACAAATGGGCGAAAGAATTGTCGATTTCAAGATCAAGCTGGAGCGCGTGACAACGCAACTGGAACAAGTGATTGCCATATTAAAGGAGCTGGGGCAGCAGACAGAGGCGATATTGGCCGTCGCGGGTAACCGTGAAGGTGAAAAATTCAAAGACCTGCTGACAGCCCGCCTCAAACTCGACACGGAATTCAGTCGGCAAATTGCGGTCATCACGGCAGAAGTCCATGGCCTGACCAGGCAGGCAGCGCACAATGCCGCCCAGGCGGAAACATGGGCCCTGCGCGCCAATATCATGGCCACGGCGGCGGCGGCGTTGCTTGGTCTGATTCTGGCCGGCTTCGTCTCCCGCGGGCTGGTGCGGCCGATCCACAAACTGGTGGCCGCTGCGAAGTTGGTGGAGCAGGGTAATCTGGACCCCACGCTGGAGGTCAAATCGAAGGACGAAATCGGTGATCTGAGCCATGCTTTCGAAGAGATGACGGCCGAACTTCGTATCAAGGCCCTGATTAAGGATACCTTTGGCAAATTTGTTGATCCCCGGGTCGTCGAAACCCTGACCAAAGGGGAACATGCCGGGCTGTCTGATGGCGAGCGTCAGGTCTATTCGGTATTTTTCTCGGATATCGCAGGATTTACGAGCATTTCGGAAAAACTTACGCCGAAAGCCCTGGTGACGCTTATCAATGCATATCTGACTGAGATGTCGGAACCCATTCATGACAGCAGCGGCGTCATCGACAAATATATTGGCGACGCCATCATGGCCTATTGGGGCCCGCCCTTCACGCCGGCGGACGAACATGCCCAAGCGGCCTGTCAGACTGCCTTGAAGCAGCAAAGCCGTCTGATCGACTTTCGCAAAACGGTTGGAGACATTACCGGGCTGCGCCGCGATTACCCCGATATTTCCATGCGCATCGGCATTGCCACCGGCGATGTCCTGGTCGGCAGTGTCGGCTCCGAGCGGACCCGCAATTACACGGTGATCGGCGATACCGTTAACCTGGCTGCGCGGCTTGAAAGCCTGGGTAAGCATTACGGCAGTGAAATTCTGGTCTGCGAGACGACCTGGCAATCGGTGCGGGAAATTTTTGAATTCAGGGAGATCGATACCATCGCGGTTGCCGGGAAAAGCGAGCCTGTGCGTATGTTTGAGCTGTTGGCGGTGCGCGGAGATATCAGCCCCGAATTGGCAGCCCGACGGAATTGTTTTCAAGCCGCGCTACAGCACTACCGGGCGGGCGCATGGCCGGAGGCACGGCAGGGTTTTGCCGAATGCCTTGCACGGGATGCCGCCGACAGCGCCAGCGAGGTTATGCTGGCGCGCTTGGAAACCCTGGAGGCCAGCCCGCCCGCGGATTGGGATGGCGTCTGGCATTTCGCCCATAAATAAACGGTCGCGGCGGGTGGGTAGTTCAACCTCGAAAATGATCTGGCGCGCTAGAATGCGTAGTGAAGAGAAAATTCGAACCGGGTTTCATCGACGTCCAGGCTGCTCAGGTCTGCGTTTTGTTCAGCATGGCTACCCGATAGGCGTAGTGACAGTGCGTCGGTAGCCGCATAATGGATTTCTCCCTCGATTGCGAACGAGACAATGTCGTTGCGGATATCGACGGTATCGACGTTATCTCTGATAAAAGCGATATCAGCGTAAAGGCCGGGTTGGAAAATATGCCGGTAGGATACAATTGCCTCCGTGCCAATGAGGCCCGGTGAGTTCACTATGCTGGTTTCCAAAAACAATCGTTGCACTTTGAAATGGACACTGTTGCTATCATCCAGCGGCCAGCGCAAATCCACATGGCCAAGGAATGTCTCGTAGTCGCGGATGGCCGAAACGTCGAACTTGCGCATTACATAACCGGCCTCGATCTCCGCCCTGACCGGACCAAAAAGCCTGCGTGTTCCAAAAGCAATTGCGCCGCCATCGGAATCGCGATCCTGCGGCACGGCACTGCTGGTGCCCCGATAGTCGATCTGACTGGCCACCAATTTCGCGTACAAATTGATGCCGCCAACCTTGCGACCGGTCTCGTTGGCCAACGTGGTTTCGACCCGGTCGAGGTTCAAAAGCTGTGTGAAGAAGGCGCTCTCAATATCAACGGTGGTATCGACGTCAACCCAGCTACCGGTAAAAATCGTATAATACGACCCGGCGCTATAATCGGACCTTACGATATAGCTTTCGGTCAGGACTGAAGTGTTCGTGAAACCGTTAATCTGCCCGGCAAGGCTTGCCTCAACTTCATCGTCATCGATCTCGTGGCGCGCGGCGAGGTTGAAGCCCTCATTGAAATAGTATTGCCCTTGCAGCCAATAATCCGTCTCATGTGCCTTCTTATCGTCGCGGTCCAGTGGTCTTTCGAAGATCGCCTTTCCCGAGGCGGTGATAAGGAAATTGCCCAACTTGCCCGCCAGGCCCAGCTCCAGCGTGGTAAGCGACACCGTATCGTCTATCGATTGGCTGTCCTGCAGAAGGTTGTTGGTTGAGCGGATGGTTTCGAAGATTTCCCCGGTCACGCGAAACTGACCCAGATCAATGCCGTTAACTTTTTGAAACCCGGTCGGCGGCGCATCGTGCGGGCTGACAGGAAGTTCCGCCAGGGCGACGCCGGATCCCATGCTGATGGTCAAAAGCCAGATACCGACGAGTATAGGAAACGTGCTCATTCGCAAAATCAACATTCCGGTTCCACTAAAATTGAGGGAAAAAGGTAAGAATCGTTGCCCTAATTATGCGCGAATTGCTTCAATGCAACCAGCGCAAATATACTTGGCGATACCAAAAGGCGATAATGGAAGGCGTTCTAGTGGATTGAACGGAGCCAAAGAGTCCGAATTAGGCTTCCTCATTTACTGATGATGCGTGGCTATTAGCCATGCGTGCAAGCATTTCATTCACGGTTTCCGCGACCGATCAAAAGCGGCTTGAACGCGTTATCAAGGATTCGAAATCGCTGCTCGGAACAGAGGATTGAAAAGACTGGAATCAATCCAGTAGTGTACTCACTGTCAAAATCGGTTAGATTACTTTATATGTGCATGAGCGGTCTTTGTGATCTCGAATTTTGACCTCTTGTCGTGCCGTCGGGATAATGAGACTCTGATAGCATGGGTCGTTGAAGTAGAGTTGTTTGGGGGAAATTTTATGAGATCAATGCTGCTGCTTGGGGCGCTGCTTTTTATTCCTTTGGCCGCCGTCGCACAGGTGTCTGAGGCAACATATCCCAAGGTCGACACTTTTCTGGGCGAAAAGCTCGGGGTGACTGAAATTGAAGATGCCATCGCGCTCGTGGCTTCGTTATCGGCGAAAATCCGCGCTGAATATATAGCAGGTGGCGCGCGTCGGGATGCCCACCCGAAGGCCCATGGCTGTGTAAAAGCTGAAGTTCAATTCGACGACGCGCTGCCCGAACGGCTGGCCCACGGCGTCTTCAAAAGCAACGCGCGCTATGCGGCTGTCATTCGCTTCTCCAACGGTTCACCGGATGCGGCAGGGGATGATAAAAAGGGCGATACACGGGGCATGGCAATCAAGTTGTTCGGTGTCGGGGGGGAGAAATTATTGTCCGACCCAGGGGCCGGGAATGTGCATGATTTTATCCTGATTTCAAGCCCGTCCTTCTTTGTTAATGACGCCCACGGTTACACGGATTTTTTCGAACGGGTGAACTCCGGCGAGTTGTCGCGGCTTTTTAAGATCCCCTTTATCCTCGGTTGGCAGGGCACCAAGAACGCCTACAATATGTTGTCGCAAACCATCGCCAATCCACTGCACAGCACCTATTTCTCCGTCACGCCGTATCAGTTGGGGTTGGGCGACGACCGCCATCCGGTGAAGTATTCCGCCCGACCTTGTTCGGCAATATCGGAGGACGTGCCGGAGGATGCGGGGAAGAATTTTCTGCGCCACGCGATGCAGGATAGCCTGAACAAAGGCGCCGCCTGCATGCAGTTCATGGTCCAGTCACCCACCACAAAAATGAGCGTCGAGGATGTGATCACCCCTTGGGACGAAGCCCAGGCGCCATTTGTTCGGGTTGCAAAAATAACTATACCGGCGCAGGTTTTTGACACGGCGAAACAGAATGAAGCGTGCGAGAATCTAAGCTACAACCCTTGGCGCGCCTTGCCGGCGCATCGACCCTTGGGGACAATAAATCGTATGCGGCGGGTTGTTTATGAAGCCATTAGCGAGCTCCGGCACGGAATGAACGGAGCGGAGTAGGCCTGATGATTGTTGTTCAGGATAGGGGATTTGGATGAAGATCAAGACGATTGCCATAACTATTGTTGGCCTGGCCGTACTGGCCGTCGGTGGTATTGGCTTTGCAATTTACTGGGGCGATCAGGACCACACGGGCGTGGCGTTGAATGCGCCCCAGGGAAACCCTGTCGTCAGGGCGGTGCCGCAGGATTGGCCCGCGGCCTATAAACAGCGCGTTGCAGCCAAGGCGGCCTACATCCATGACAAGCAAAAGGCTTTCGATTGGTTTGCGATTTTTCCGTTCTCGGCGGAAGATGGCTTCCCGCTCATTCTTCTGAAACTTTTGCCCGAAGTTGCGCCTGACATCTGGGCCGGTGGGGAAGCGTTTTTGTCCGACGTCGGTTTGTTCCATGATCCCCGCGCAAAGAATCTGCCGCTGCCTCGTGGGGTTGGTTTCAGTGGCATTGGACGCGGCGATTCGTCGGCCATGGACTATACATCCTTCACCTGCGCTGCCTGTCATATGGGGCGCGTCAAAGGGCCGAAGGGTGAAATCATTCATATCGACGGCGGCGTCAATGCCGAATTCAACATCAACGCATTTTTCGTAAAACTGCATCAAACTTTTGCCGCGCTGTCCCAGGGCAGTGAAGGTGCTGCCTCGAAAAAGAAAATCACGGAAGCTTTCCTCGCGGCGCTTGATAAAGTCACCGAGCGCTCTGACACATATTTTTATGAGAACGCCCGATATGGCGATATGGTTTTCGACGCAACCTACGAACAGGCACAGATCGCGCTGCTGCGAAAAGATGCTGCCGCCCACGTCGGTGCCTTTGTTGATTATACGGAAAACTTCGTTGCCGCCTTCACCACCTATCTGGACAAGACCTACGATAATTATCAGCCCCAGATGCTGAAGGGTCTTCCAGGTATGGCGGATGCCACTGGTGTCAGCTCCTCTCATGGTTACGAGGGATTGGCCGCGTCGGAGCTGGGAAAAAAGCTCGGTCGTGAATTTTTGTTGCCGGGATCGCCCGGAATAACAGATTTCATGGCGGTCTGGGAGCAGAACACGCGAACGGCAAGGTGGGATCCGAGCAAAAAGCAACTGATCGATGGCGGCGGGCAGTATAACGGCAACATCCCAATTCCCATTTATCGAAACCTCGCGGCCTCCATGACGTTAGGGCTAAAGGGCACGGATCTTCGGGTTGCCGCCTTTGCCGCCGAACTGCTGGATGGACTTCCGGCTACCCCGTATCCATTCGAGGTCGACGTTGATCTGGCTCGCAAAGGGCAGGCGCTGTTTGCCAAAAATTGTGCCGCCTGCCATCAGCCAAACAATGGGCGGGTTTATGACACACTCGGCACCGATCCCTCCCGTGCCGAAGTGATCAACACACTGCTTATGGCCGGGGCGCGCGCGGAATATCTGGCGGTATGTAATCCCGAAACGGTGCTGGTACTCTACAATGATCCGATTAAGCCCTGCGAAAAATTCGACGGTGTGCCCTTGGCGGACCGCGAGGAGATGATCATGCGGCCGCTTTCCGATCAGGGCGGCTATAATGCCACCGCGTTGCGCGGTCTTTGGTCGACCGCACCGTATCTGCATAACGGTTCGGTACCCACACTTTATCATTTGTTGCTGCCATCGGAGCGCCCCGCAAAGTTTACCAAAAGCTCGCTCACCTATGATCGCAAATATGGTGGCTACGCCTGGGATAGCACGGACAGCGGCGGCTATGTTTTTGATAGTACGGAATTTCATGCGCTCAATAACCGCGGTCACGACAAGGACCTTGTCGAAGGAAACAAGAGCTTCAAACTCGACTGGTCCGACGATATCCCGGGCGCCTTCGCACTGATCGAATATCTAAAAACCCTTTAAGTTGTAAATTCATCAACCGGCATGGAACATTACTCATGACAAAATCAATGACTGTCGCAATTTGCGCATTATTTTCAGGATTGTTGTTTGTTCTGCCCGGGACAGGCCGGGCGGCGGCACACGATGAAGTTATCACCCTTGACCAGGGCTGGAACAAGGCGTCGCGCGATCTGTTTTATCATACGCCGCAAGGCTCTCCGATCATGCCCTACGATTGGTTTCTGGCCCTGGAACAGCCCGGCGCGCAGGCGCTGTTCCGCGACAATGCCTATCTTGAGAGTTTCGGTATGATCCCCTGGGGCAGCTCCAAACGCAATCCCGATGGCCTGCCGATCGGTCTGACCATAGACAAAAGTATTACGGGTCCTGAAAATCAGCTGGGCATGAATTGCGGTGCCTGTCATGTGACCGAGATCGTGGTGTCTGGCCGTACGGTCCTGATTGACGGCGGGGTATCCCATTTTGATTTTTGGTCCTTCATGGAAGCACTGTTGGAAAGCCTGCAAAAGACCCATGATGACGATGTGGTGTTCAAACGTTTCGCCGACCGGCTGTTGGGCACGAACGCCGATGGCGAGCAATTGAAGGGGCTGCGCGCGCGTCTGCGCGGCGTAGTGCAAAAACGGGAAAACTGGGCGATCCGCAATGCCGCCGATGTGGTGCCCGGTCCGGGCCGTGTGGATGCCTTGAATGTAATCCTAAATCAGGTCACGGCGAAAATGATCGGCCGTCCCGACAATGCACGACCGTCCAACGCACCGGTCAGCCTACCGCACCTGTGGGATGCGCCATATTTAGATGTCGTTCAATACAATGGCGTTGTCCCCAATGCGGGTGCCGGCGCAATTGGGCGCAACGTAGGCCAGGTGCTTGGCGTTTTTGGCGAGGTCTCGATCGTCGAGTCGATTTTGCCGCCCGGTTATGCCTCTTCGGTACGGGTCGATCATCTGATTGATCTGGAAAAAACGTTGGAAACCTTGATCTCGCCGTCCTGGTCCGATTTGGCCGACAAGAAACTGTTGCCGCCACTGGATCGGAAACTGGTTGCCCACGGGGCGAAGATTTATGGCCGCGAATGCGCCGGCTGCCACGTCAAGATCAACCCACGAAAGCGAGGCAAACTGGCAAGCATACCGGTCAAGCTGATCCCGCTGAAAACCATCGGCACGGATCCCGCAGCGACGCTGGGTTTTGTCGAACGAGAAGTTGCCACCGGACCCCTCGAAGGCCGGAAAACAGCTTTTGTCGAGGGGGCACCGCTTTGCAAACGCACTCATGCTAGGGCCCGTGGACATTTATCTTGCGGCGATGATCGCTGCGACGAGGTTTAGGTTAGCGGCATAGCTTGTATCTGTCTTGTCGTATCTGGTGGCAATGCCCCGGAATTCCTTGATCTTGGCGAAGTAGTTTTCGACCAG
>JABJKS010000066.1 GCA_018660265.1 Rhodospirillaceae bacterium
ACCGTGCCAACGTTGCAATGGGGTTTCGTACGCTCAAATTTTGCCTTCGCCATTCGCTTAGTCTCCGACCGTGCCTATTTCAATCCGTCTACTTCAAAAACTCTACCGTTACAGCCGACCCAACCACCAAAAAGCCGGGGTTGGAGCGGGTGGCGGGGATCGAACCCGCGTAACCAGCTTGGAAGGCTGGGGCTCTACCACTGAGCTACACCCGCGAAAGCCCAACACTCATTGTCAGCACTTGGGTTAACTAGAGATCAACGCCAACAAACCTAGCTTCCGCCGTAACATCTGCCATTACGCGTGAAATTGGGTACTTGTGGTGGTGGAGGGAGTTGGATTCGAACCAACGTAGGCATAGCCAATGGGTTTACAGCCCATCCCTTTTAACCACTCAGGCACCCCTCCGCACACAAAAAACCGCCACGCGCGACGGTGGGCTGATATGGCCCTTTCAACATCGCAAGTCAATGCAAAAAAAGGACAAAACCCTACACAGCAACACTTTCACCGCCGCTAGAGGCATATATGGTCCCATCCGCCCCGGTGTATAGCAAATTAGATAGCCATGTTGCCCGATGAAATCAGGCCGCAGAACAGGTAGCCAGCGTCACGATGATTGCATTACCGTCAGTGCGGCTTTATATGCGGTGCCATGGCAGGGCGCAAGAGATCAGGCGGAAAACACGGTGGCCGTCACGGCGGCGGCCGGGGTGGTGGACGGGAAGGTTGGGCCGAAGGCCGGCCGGACCAACCAACGGCGCGCCGTGGACGGGAACGCAACGGTCCTTATTGGATCTATGGCGACCACGCGGTTGCAGCCGCCTGGGACAATCCAGACCGCATAATCAACCGACTGTTATATACCGAAGACGCCACCCTGCCCGACCCATCGGTTGAGGACAGGCCAAAACCCGAATTGGTGGATCGCCGGGGCCTGGAAGCGGTTTTGCCGCTTGATGCGGTGCACCAGGGCATCGCCGCCCAGGCCATGCCGCTGTCCAATCCGGACATTCTTGATTTGCTGCCCGAGCCAAACAGCGACGGTGTCGTCCTGGTACTGGATCAGATTAGCGACCCGCGCAATGTTGGTGCGATCCTGCGTTCAGCCGCCGCCTTCAATGCCTTAGGTGTCGTCATGCAGGACCGCCATGCGCCGCCCGAAGGTGGGGCCCTGGCCAAAGCCGCCAGTGGCGCGTTGGAGACGGTGCCCCTGATCCGGATTAACAATCTGGCCAGATGCCTGGAACAGCTGGCAGAAATGGGATTTTGGCGTCACGGCCTGGCCATGGGAGAGGGCAACGCCCTTTCCGAGACATCCCTGACCGGCAAAGTTGCACTGGTACTGGGGGCTGAGGGAACCGGCCTGCGCCCCCTGACCCAAAAGAATTGCGATACCCTTGTGCATCTGCCCATGGCCCCAGCCATGGAAAGCCTGAATGTTTCGGCCACCGCTGCGATTGCCTTGTTCCTGACCTATCAGGCCATGACAGGCGGGTCAGTCACAGGCAATTGAGGCGACGTGACTTCTTTGTGTGACCTTTCGCGCCTATTTGAATGGGTACGGACAAAGCAGAGAGCAAGATCATGCCAGCAACAAAATCAGTTCTTTATTCAGCCTTAGTCGTATTGACGACTTCATTTGCGCTGAACAGCAGCCCCGCCAAAGCCATGGCCATGCCCGATATCATGGACGTGAGTTGCCTGGCCCAGGATACCTTAAGCCGCTATCTGGACCGTGCCTATGGTGAGGGCAGGATTGCCCAGGCGCAATTGGACAACGGCAACCAGGTGGAACTGTTCGCCTCACGCCAAGGCACCTGGACCCTGGTTGAATTGATGCCGGATGGGCAAGGCTGTGTGCACGCCTATGGCAAACGCCTGAAAGTGGAAGGCGGCGGAACGCCCGCCCTAGACAGTCCCACTTAGGCCCACTTAGGCCCACTTAGGCCCTCCCAGGCCCTAAAACCAACGATCCGGATAATTTAAAAACCGGCTTCGCATTTGTCATTTTGCTCTTTTTTTCACAAACTATTTTGTTATTAATTTATTAATAGCATTTTTTATGCTGTATATTGAAAAACTTGGTTTTGATTGTAAATATAAGGTACGCTTTGAGATAGGGTCTGGTTCACCCGGATTACAAATTGATGACCGAACCTGCGGAAATTTGATTGGGCAGCTTGCAACCGCATCAACAATTGCTAAAGCGCCACGGGTAAATGCTCCGTGGGCCCTTTTTGAGGCCAAAAACGGAGCATTATTGTGTCCACACCTATCCCAAAACACACTAACATTTCTGTCGCACTGGCTGTGACGGCCAACCGCCTATCTGACGGGGCTGTCGTTTATCTGACCGACCAAAACGATTGGTCAGGCCAAATTGGCGACTGCCAGATCGCAGGCGATCGGAACGCGGCGGAAAACCTGCCGTCCCTCGCCACGGCGCTTTCTGGCAGCCATCACGTTATCGGGCAGACCGCCAGCCCAGAACGGACAGGATGTGCGGCGAACTGGGCCTATTAAGCGTAAAATTAGCGGCCAGAGGCTGAGGCGAGATGTGAATCCTCTGGCCAAGCGCCCCCCGTATCGGTTAGAAACCGCCTTTCGCGGGCAGGGTCGACGGCTGCCCATTTAACCGAATAGGGGGAGCAATATCATGGAGTACGCAGGTGATCTGGATGTGACGGAAGTCTGGAACCGGTTGTGGAACGAGCCTAATTCGGTTCTGGTTGACGTACGCTCGGCGGCTGAATGGAACTATGTGGGCCTGCCTGATTTGTCCAGCCTGAAGCGCGACGTGGTGTGCAGCGAATGGCAATCCTATCCGGGCATGGCACGCAACGAAGGCTTTTTGGCGGAAATTGAAGAGGCGGGCATTGCCAAGGATGCTGTAATTTTCCTGCTTTGCCGCTCCGGCGTGCGCAGCAAGAACGCGGCCATATTGTTGACGGCTGCGGGCTACCAAAACTGCTTCAATGTTGCGGGTGGATTTGAAGGCGACAAGGATGAAAGCGACCATCGAGGCAAAATCGGCGGCTGGAAGTTTGCCGGCCTGCCGTGGAGCCAGGGATAGAAATCGGCAATAGGAGGACCCGCGGGTCCTGAGAGTATAATCAATTATGAGTGACGACGGGAAGAATCGATGGCGGTCACGCACCCGCGCTGTCCGGGCGGGATTGGACCGCTCGCCGCATGGTGAAACATCAGAGGCGCTGTTCCTCAATTCCGGCTTTGTCTATGACACGGCGGAACAGGCCGAAGCGCGTTTCTTAGGCGACGATGAAGGCTTCATATATTCCCGGTACGGCAATCCCACCGTGGCCATGTTCGAAGAACGCCTGGCGCAATTGGACGGCTCGGAAGCCTGCTTTGCCACTGCCTCGGGCATGGCGGCGGTCTTTGCCGCCCTACTGTGCCAGCTGCAAAGCGGCGATCACGTGGTTGCCTCCCGCGCCCTGTTCGGCTCCTGCCACTACATACTGACCCAGCTGCTGCCCCGTTATGGCATAGAAGTGGACCTGGTCGATGGTGCGGATCTGAGCCAATGGCAGGACAAGATAAAGGACGGCACCAAGGTGGTGTTTTTCGAAACACCCTCGAACCCCACCCTGGACCTGATTGATCTGAAGGCGGTCATTGACCTCGCCCACGACGTTGATGCCCGGGTGGTGGTGGACAATGTCTTCTCGACACCAATCCTACAGCGCCCCGCCGACTATGGCGCGGATGTGGTGGTCTATTCCGGGACCAAACATATGGATGGGCAAGGTCGCATCCTGGGCGGTGCGGTGCTGTCCAGCCAGGCATTTATCACTGATCATCTGATGAATTTCATGCGCCATACGGGCCCTGCCATGAGCGCCTTTAATGCCTGGATCCTGCTTAAGGGTCTGGAGACGATGGAACTGCGCCTGGCCGAACAATGCCGCAATGCCCAGACCATAGCGGAAATGCTGGAGGCGCAAGACGCGGTGGAACGGGTGCTGTACCCGGGCCTGAAAAGTTTCCCCCAATATGCCCTGGCCCAGGCGCAGATGACCGCCGGTGGCTCCGTCATCACCTTTGATTTGCGGGGCGGCAAGGATGAGGCCTTCCGCTTCCTCAACGGTTTGCAGATCGTTGATATCTCCAACAACCTGGGCGATGCGAAAAGCCTGATTACCCATCCCGCCACCACCACCCATCGCGCCGTGGGACCTGAAGAACGCGCCAAGGTCGGTATCGGCGATGGCATGGTGCGCCTGTCCGTAGGATTGGAAGATCCCGAAGACCTGATGGAGGATCTGGGCGCGGCCCTTAATCGTATAAACGACGTTATTTGACGTGCGGGCCGTCCTATGCCGGGAATACGGCGACTATCATGATATCGGCGTCGAGGACGTCGCCGCAGCAAGCGACGAATTGGCACCCAGCATGGTTTTGCTGGATATCGCCACCGCCGGTCTTGGCTTTGCCAATGTGCTGTCCATCGCCGGCACGCATCAGAATTCGCCCGCCGTACCATTTATCCCCGGCACGGAAGCCGCCGGCAGCATCCGCGCCGTGGCGGACAACGTCGGCAATTTAGCGCCGGGCCAGCGGGTCGTCGTCTCCATGCCCCACGGTGCCTTCGCCGAACAAGTTGTGGCCCATGCCGACAACGTCTTTCCCATTCCCGACACACTGGATTTTCCCGCCGCGACCAATTTCCCCACCATCTACGCAACAGCCTATGCCTCCCTGGTCTGGCAGGCCCGCATGCGCCCGGGCGAAACCCTGTTGGTCCATGGCGCAGGTGGCGGCAGCGGCCTGGCGGCGGTTGATGTGGGCAAGGCCCTGGGCGCGACGGTCATCGCAACGGCAGGAGACAGCGCCAAGTTGGCGGCGGCCAAATCGTTAGGTGCAGACCATCTGATCAACTACCGCGAAGAACCGTTTCGCGAAGCTGTTTTAGGGCTGACCCAAGGCCGGGGCGCAGACGTTATCTTTGACCCCGTGGGGGGCGATGTGTTCGACCAGTCCCTGCGTTGCATCGCGCCGGAGGGCAGGATATTTCCCATTGGTTTCGCAGGCGGAACCATTCCGCAGATCCCGGCCAATATCCTGCTGGTGAAGAATATCTCGGTCCACGGCATCTATTGGGGCTATTACGGCGGCTGGGCCAAACAGCCCCGCACGGCAGAGACTATTACCAGAGTGCGCGAAGCCATGGCAGCACTATCGCAATGGCAGTCGGCGGGCAAACTGAAACCCCTGGTACACGCCACCTACGATCTATCCAACTTCGCAACCGCCCTGGACGTCATCACCGAACGCCGGGCCATCGGCAAGGTTGTCCTGACCACGTAGTTGTGACGTCTCACCGGGTTATTCAAGCGCCTTGAGCGCGGGAACCACCCCGAAGCCGTCGCCGGTGCCATGGGCGTCGGCGTTCGGACAGTCTACAAGTGGCAGCTAGGTTACCCTGTTGCATTTGAGGAGGTGGCTCGACTTGCCACCAGGGCACTCAGAGCGATATCTGATTCTTCGTCTACGCTATCCGACCATTTTGTCAAAAACCTTCAGCCGGGGCCGGGCGCTGATATTCCGTTCTAAAGCTAGAATTTGTGGTTGGCCTGGCCGTCGATTTGCTCGGCGTTCCAGGCTCCAATATTACGGTTCAGAAATATAGAGGATGGCACAGAGCGGTGATGATTTTCGGTCAATCAAAATTATCTTCACATATTTTGTCATAATGGACATTATCAGATTCTAGGGCAAACTGACGCAGCGCCCTTGCTGCCCAATGGCGCGATGCCGATCTAATTATCTGAATGGGTATACTTAGGAGGGATCGATGCTGGTGGCACGTTTTGTCATTGTTCTGTTCGTCGCCGCAGTCGCCTACATCATGTTGCTGATCGGGCCGGCGTGGTGGCTCACCGACAGTTTGGATTGGCCCCGCGGCTGGCTGGCGATCGGCGCACTATGGAGCGCGAAATTGATCTCCGGCCTATGGCTGTTACGCGTCGATCCCGCGCTGCTGGAAAAGCGGATGTCGCTGACGGCGAAAAACCCCGTCGCGGACAAACTGGCCACGGCGTTGATCGGGGTGTTGTTATGCGGCTGGTTCGTCGCCACGGCGTTCGACGTGCATCAATTCCAGCTGTTGCCGGCGCTGCCTGGACACGTTTCGTTACTCATCGGGCTGGTGCTATTCGTTCTCGGCATGGCACTGATTATGTGGGCCATGCTGGAGAACACCTTTGCCGTATCGGTGGTTGAAGTGCAGGCTGACCGGCAGCAAACCCTTATCGATACCGGCCCTTATGCCTATATCCGTCACCCTATGTACAGCGGCATCATTCTGGCATTCATGGGCCTAGGGTTGGTTTGCGAATCCACTGCCCTGGCACTGGCCGGCGTGCCCATGGTGATGCTGGGTTTCCTGCCCCGTATTCTGATTGAAGAGGCCACCCTGCGTGACGGATTGGCTGGCTACCTTGAGTACCTGGCGCGTGTTCGTTGGCGTTTGATCCCTGGGATTTACTAGGCTGTGACGTCTCACGAGGTTGTTCATTCGATCCACTTCTGAAAAGCTGATGTTTACCAAGACAGAAGCTTCAAGGAGAGAACCAAATGAACAACCTCGTGAGACGTCACATCCAGCGCATGGGGTCGCACATTTAGGCGTCAGACGTTTGGCCCAGGACGATGCGGTTCAGGGCCTCGATTGTGGTATTCGCCTGCGCCTTCAGCCCTGCATCGGTGGCGGAGGAGACTGGATGGTCGATGATCGCGAAATCATAATCAGGCATGCCGAGAACCCGGCTCATCAATTCTGCGGCCGAGACGAAATTTGTCGTCATTACGGCGACCGCAGGCACCCCGGCACGTTCGGCGATAATTGCGTCATGCAAACTGCACGACGAACAACTGCCTCAATCCCCCAGACCGGATATCACCACATCCCATTCGGGGATTTCTGCGGCGATATAGTCATCCGCCGGCGCGCTGTAGTTGGATTTGACCCGCAGCAGGACCTCAGCCACGCCAAACTGTTCACGCAATATGGTTTCGGCATGATGGAAAAAGCCCTTGGTGCCTTCCTTGCCGTTGGAAATAAAGCCAACGGTTTTCCCTTCCAGCGAGGTCAGCCGGGGTGCCAATGCACCTAATGCGACATCTGCCTCGCTGCTGGGATCTAGTACCTGAAGCGTCATTTGTTTCCCTTCCTAGGTGACGATTAGACATAAATTAAAGTGTGGGTGGTGGGCCGCAATCAAGACAGGCGCCAATGGGCAAGGTCACGGCGTGGCTTTTATGGCCCAGCCAGGGCGGAATAACGGCACCAAAGCCGCCCGCCGGTCCACCGGCGGCAATAATCAATAATTGATCGGGACTTTCCATGGCGGGATATACCGTATCGCCGCGATCACGGACCACGGCCCCTTTGCCCACATCGGCCCATTCCCGGCGATGGATGCGGGCGCGCTCGAAGATACGTTGCGCCACATCCTTTTTGCTCCACCCCGCAGCGTCAAGATGGTCGCGCAATTGTTTTGCTATGATGATGGCATAGTTGCCGGGCCAGATCGAATAATGCCGCATATTGGCCCGGATCTCAGCCGCGAATGTCTCCAATATCTCCTCAGGCTCGGTGGTCCATTCATTCATGATTTGCCGCGGCGCACCGGCGGCCATGACGGTGACGGCGGAAAGTTCCTTTGGAATATCCTGTTGTTCGGCCAGACTAAGCCAATTGCTGTCGTCTTCATCCTCCGCCAGGCAAAAGCTGATTTTACCAGGGTGCCCCAGGGTTGATCGATCGATTTCACCGGGACGGACTTCCAGCATATTAATCAGGATCAAACGCAGGGCCCGGCCAATAACCATGGTCGCCCGGTCGGAGGAACCAAGGACATTAAAGGTTGGATTGGTATTCAATTCCAAACGGATCGGGCCGTTCAGAACCAAAAGCACGGCGCAGCCGCCCGTGCTGGCCGTTGCCCCATGCAGCAAAAACTCCGGCTGCAACATCGCCGTCACAGCCGCGACGACGACCGGAAAATGCATCGGCAGGCAGCCGGCCATGACAGCATTGATGGCCAGTTTCTCCGCCGTGATCGGTCGCTCGCGCACCGGCTCCAGCCCGATCAACTGATCGGGTGGCAGCATGCTCCATTCCAGGCAGGCCGCCACGGCCTCCGCTGTTGGCGGCACAATGGGCAGGCCGTCGGTCCAGCCATGACTGTGGTACAGCTCCTGGACCGCATTGAAATCACCGGCTTCGTGAATTTTTGACGAAAGTTGCATGAGACTCCGTACCTTATTTCTTTGGTTACGACCATAATAGTGAATAATACCAGGGATCGCGACCTATCGTTTTTCCGGCACCGCAGGCTTTTTGTCTAAATGCGCTCTGGCGCTTGGCATCACCCGATGGATTGTGCCAGTCTTGTCGGCAAAATACCTAATTCCGCTTTTCCAGCCCGGAGGATCAATGCCAATGTCCGACAACATCGCCGACTTCACTTTCCTGCAAGGGGTCAAGGTCATCGATTTCACGCAATTCGAAGCGGGGCCCTCCTGCACGGAAACCCTGGCCTGGCTTGGCGCGGATGTGGTGAAGATTGAGAACCCCAATAGGGGCGATCCCGGGCGCAGGCTGCAACCCAACCAACCGGACACCGACCCCTATTATTTCCACATGTTCAACGCCAACAAGAAATCCATCGCGGTGAACCTGAAATCGCCCGAAGGCCTGGCCCTGGTCAAGGATATGATCGCCAAGGCGGACGTGATGATGGAAAACTTCGCCCCCGGTGCCATTGAACGCCTGGGCCTGTCCTATACGGAGGTGAAGGCAATCAATCCAGGCATCATCTATGGCCAGGTGAAAGGTTTTGGCGAAGGCGGCCCGTTTGAGAAAAACCTGGCCTTCGATATGATCGCCCAGGCTTGCGGCGGGGCCTTCAGTGTGACCGGCGATCCCGACGGCCCGCCAATTCGCCCCGGCACCACCATTGGCGATACGGGCACGGGCATGCTGATGGCCATCACCATCCTGGGCGCGCTGTATAAGCGGCGGGAGACGGGCGAAGGCCACCGGTTGGAAGTCGCCATGCAGGACGCCATGCTGCACTATATGCGGGTCAACTTCGCCACCACGGGGCGCACGGGTGAGGCCGCCGGTCGGGCCGGCAGCAAAGTACCCGGCATCAGCAATGCCCCCATGGGTCTTTATCCCTGCGCGCCGGGCGGGTTGAACGATTACGTCTATATCATGACCTCTCGCGCCAACCCGGATCATTGGGACCGACTGCTGACCTTGATCGGGCGCGAGGATCTGATTGGTGATGAGCGTTATCTGACGCCCGCCGGCCGTGTCGAACGTGACGGGGAAGTGGACGAAATCATCGCCGCCTGGACCCGTGGCCTATCGAAACTGGACGCCATGAAAATGGTCGGCGAGGCAGGCATCCCTGCTGGTGCCGTGCTGGATACAGAGGAATTAAACGCCGATGTGACCTTTGAAGAACGCGGCGTCATGCAGACCATGGTGCACCCGGTGCATCGTCCGTTCAAGATGCCGGCCTGGCCGGTGCGCGTGGACGGCAAAGCCACGCGCCTGAAGTCTTCGCCGATGTTGGGGGAACATACGGATCAAGTGATCAGCGACTGGCTGGGCCTGAATGCAGCCGCAATAGAGGCGCTGAAGACGGACGGCACGGTCGGTTAGCAGACTGGATGACAACTTGATGGCTTGCAGATAGCTGTCGAAATGTGGAACCCTAGGTGCCACGCGTTTTGAACCCAAAGCATTTCCGATGCGGAAATGTTCCGACCCGTAAGAATTGAGCAATTTTTCCAATCATTTAGGATCGCCCACGGCTATTGGGCGATCTTCCCTAGATCGGAATTGCTCTAAAACAAAGGTATTGGCAGAAGACAATGGCAGACGAAAAAACAATGACTTTCCCCGTCGAGGCAACGCACATCATGATGTTTCGACGGTCCATCGGCGATTTTTCCGTTCCCGATACAGGCATGGAAGATACCGCCGCACCACCCACCTTCCCGCAAGCCGTGGCGCAGTTCGACCCGGACTATTTCCTGCGGATTAAGCCGGGCGAGGCGTGGTTCGGTTCAGGCAAAAATCCATCCGGCGTTGAAGGTAAACCCGCTTCATCAGGCGGCCTGCACGCCGAACAGCATTTTGAATTCGAACGTCCCGTGGTCCCCGGCGATGTCCTTTCAGCCGTCACCAAGGCGGGCAAGACCTGGGAAAAGGAAAGCAAGCGCGCGGGCAAGTTGATGTTTTCCGAACGCATCACGGAGTACCGGGATCAAAATGGCGAACTGGTCTGCACCGCCCGCGGTGTCGGTGTGAAAACCGAACGTCCCGTGGATCAGGGCTGAGCCAGAATTTAGGAGCAAGATCATGACATTGAAAGCAAGTGAAATTTCCGTCGGCGATACCTTTGAAGAGGTTCTGGTGGAAGATCTGAAACGCACCCAACTGGTGATGTATTCCGGCACCTCCGGTGATTATAACCCCCTGCACACGGACGATGTTTATTGCCGTGAAGCAGCCGGCTACCCAGGGGTCTTTGCCCACGGCATGTTGACCATGGGCATGACCGGGCGCGTCGTCACCAATGCCTTTGGGGCTGCGAACGTCAAAAAATACGGCGTCCGCTTCACCAACCAGGTCTGGCCCGGCGACGATCTGACCGGCAAGGCGGTGATTGAGGCGATCCGTGAAGAAGGCGGCGAGACCCTGGTCGATCTGGCCATCACCACCACTAATCAAAAAGGCGACGTGGTCGTCATGGGCAACGCAACGGGCCGGGTTGATCCCTAGCCCTACAGCTTGAGAACAATCATAGGGGGCGGCGGATTGTAAGAACGCCGCCCCCTTATTTTTATGAATAATGGGTATTTAAGATATGTCTACAGCACCACGGCAATCGGGCCATCGTTATATTGAAACCATCAATCGCTATTACGATGGTTGCAATACGGCTGACTATGATTTGATGATGTCCACCTTCGACGAGGACGTTGTGCATTATTTCGTCGATCATGGTGCCGTCAAAGGTGCCGCCGCCCTGGCCAATTATTGGGTCAAGATCGGCCCACGCACAGCGGCCCATTGGCGCCTGGATCATGCCATGGTGGAAGAGCCCGAATGCGTCATCGAATGGAGCATGCGCTGGACCCCAAAGCCCACTGGCGTGGCGGAAGTGCTACGGGGCAGCGAGTGGTATATCTTCCGGGATGACAAAATCCTGGAAATCCGCAGCTATCACAACAACCGCTTTCTGCAAGACCCGAAAAACCGCGAGCTTTGGGATTTCCCCTATGAAGCGCGCGGCTATACCAAGCAGTCCGTTTAGTATTCGTCTACAATGATTGGAAGAGCTTCATGCGCGAACTTATAGCCGAACCCATTGAGCAAGCCGCGTTTGAACCCTATGGGCAGACGCTGTCGACGCCGGTCAGCGGCAATCGGACCGATTATGCGGCCCAATTATCGAACGGTCGCCCCGGCGTTGATATCAACCTTGCCGTGGTCCGGGCCAATCCGCCAAAGACCCTGCCCATAGATGTCGTGAAGATGGAGCGGCATCCGCTATCGTCCCAGGCCTTCATGCCCCTGGACTGCGACCGCTATCTGGTGATCGTCGCAAACCCCCAAAACATGGATGGGGAAGCGGACGGCCCGCCTGACCTATCAACCCTGCGCGCTTTTACGGTGCCGGGGGACGTGGGCATAAACTACAACGCGGGCACCTGGCATTTTCCCCTCACCAGCTTGGACCGCGCAGCGACATTTGCCTTGTTGATGTACATGGACGGCGGCCCCGGGGACGAGGATTGGGCCACCCTGCCCGAACCAATTCAGCTGGCTGTTGATTAGACGTGAGTTCTCACGAGGTTGTTCAGTCGATCCACTTCTGAAAAAGCTGATGTTTGCGAAGACAGAAGCGTCGAGGAAAGGTCGAGAGACGTTGATTGCGCTACATGGAAGCAGGCTTCATAGTTAGAACACACCACTTTCTTTCATCGCGGCGATGTCGCTATCACTATAGCCGATGTTACGCAGATTGCTTTCCGTGTGCTGGCCCAGTTCGGGTAAATCGAACACCACCTGGCCGGGTTCGTTCTTGAACTTCATTGGGATGCCGATATGTTCCCAGCCGCGGTCATCCTCGATGATCATTTCCCGGTGGCGCAGTTGCGGGTCGTCGGCCCCTTGGCGCAGGTCGTTGACGGGGGCGAAGGCGGCGTCCACATCTTCGAACCAGTCCACCCAATAGGCCTGGGTCTCGGAGAGGAATTTTTCGGTCAGGAATTCCTTGGCCGGCAGTTGGTTGGGCCCAGGCGGGGGCAGGCAGACATCGATCAGATCCGGGCGGCCCATCTTATTCAGGATGGCGGCGGCGAAATGCATTTCCGCCCCGCCCAGGACGATGTGTTTGCCGTCTTTGGTGCCATAGATGTTGTACATGGCATTACCGCCCCAGGATCGTTCGTCCTTGGGGTTGGGGGCGCGTTTTTCGGCGAACACCGGGCCGACGTTATTGGGCATGGCGGCGATCAGACTGTCCATCATGGACAGGTCGATGTAATCGCCCGCACCGGTGTCCCGGCGGCGGTACAACGCCATCAACACCGCCGACAGACCCATCATGGACGACAGCATATCCGCATTGGCAATACCCGGTATGGCCGGTTGCCCATCGGGGCCTAGGTTGACGGACAAGATGCCTGCATAGGCCTCCGTCGCCATATCGTGGGCCGGTTTCTTGGCATAGGGGCCGTCCTGGCCAAAGGCGGAGAGGGAGGCATAAACGATGCCGGGGTGGCGCGCGGATACCGCCTCATAGCCGACGCCCAGGCGATCGACCACGCCGGGGCGAAAAGCCTCGATCATCACATCGCAGCTTTCCGCCAGGCGCAGGGCGGCTTCCACGCCTTCCTCTGTCTTCAGGTTCAGCTGTACGCTTTGTTTGTTGCGATGGGTATTGGCGAAAAACACCGTGGTGCCATCACGCTCCGCCCCGATCACCCGGTTCGGTTCACCGCCATTGATGGGTTCCAGCTTGATCACCTCGGCCCCATGGTCGGCCATCATTTGTGTCAGCAAGGGGCCCGGTAGGAACAATGACAGATCAAGTACGCGGATACCTTCGAGTTTCATAATTAAGTGCTTTCTTAGATGGCCCAGTTAAATTGCATTGTCAGTGCGCAGTTTGGTTATCTCGTCCAATGAATAACCCAATTCAGATAAAATGTCTTCGCTGTCCGCGCCCAGCTTTGGCGCCGGGCGGGCCGGAATAGGCTCTCCCATACGAATGGGGTTGTTCAGCAATTTCAGGTCCGGGCGATCAGGATGAGCAACCGTTTGCACCCCGCCCCGGTCCCGGAAATAGGGATTGTCCAGGGCTTGCGCGATGTCGTTGACGGGGCCCGCCGGCACCTCCCCGGCGAAATGCGCCAACCATTCCGCCGTCGACCGTTTGATCAGAACCGCATCCAGCATCAGGGTCAGTTCATCCCGATTGGCAAAGCGCCCCTCGTAATCCAGAAAGCGGGGGTCGGTCTTCCAGTCCGGCTTAGCTACCTTGTCACAAAGCGCCTCCCAGAATTTCTGGGTCTGGGCCATGATGAAGATCCAACCATCCTGTGATCGATACAGCTGCGAGGGCACGATGAACGGATGCCCGGAACGAGGCGCGCGTTCGGTAACATCGCCTTCGTTCAGGTACCAAACGCCGGGATAACTCAATTGATGCATGGCCACATCATAAAGCGAGACTTCCATATCCCGGCCCTGACCGGTTTGCTTGGCCTGATTAATACCCGCCAACAGGGCCAACGATGAGGTCACCCCGGTCATATAATCCACAATAGACAGTCCCATGCAGGCCGGCGGGCCGTCGGGTTCGCCGCTGAGATGTAGAAAGCCCGCCTCCGCCTGCATCAGGAAATCATAGCCGGGCCAACCGGCACGTTCGCCATGGTTGCCATAGGCCGAGACGTGGGCGCAGACGATGGCGGGGTTGTGCGCCGAGAGGTCCTCGTGCCGCAGCCCCAGTTTTTTCGGCTGGTCGCCGCGTAGATTATTGATCAGGCCGTTCGCGGTGGCGACAAGGCGATGGAACACGGCCCGCCCGTCGGGATGCTTCAGATCCAGGGAGAGGGAGCGTTTATTGCGGTTAAAAGCCTGATAGAATTGAGAATCCAATTCGCCCAGATAATGGGGCCCGACGCTGCGGGAGACGTCGCCGCCTGTTTGGCGGTTTTCCACCTTGATCAGATCCGCGCCCAGGTCCGCCAAAAAGCCGGTGCCATAAGGCCCCGCGCCATAATGTTCTACCGCTATGATGCGCAACCCTTCCAGGGGCAGGCTCACGCCGGGTTCCTCTCAATCAGCTGCCTGGCAATAATGATGCGCTGCATCTCGTTCGTACCCTCACCGATGCACATCAACGGGGCGTCCCTGTAATAGCGTTCCACGTGGAATTCCTTGGAATAGCCATAGGCACCGTGAATGCGCATACATTCCGTGGCGTTCTCCAACGCGGATTCCGAGGCGAATAATTTCGCCATCCCCGCCTCCATATCGCAACGCTCGCCCTTGTCGTAGGCGGTTGCGGCACTTTCCACCAACAGGCGGGAGGCTTCGCAGCGTGTCGCCATGTCCCCCAGTTTGGTCTGAATTGCCTGATGCTGGCAGATCGGCTTGCCCATGGTTTCGCGCACCTGGGAATAGGATGTCGCAGCCTTCAACGCCGCATTGGCAATGCCAACACCACGGGCGGCGACGTTGATGCGCCCCAACTCCAACCCACCAACCGCATGGCGAAAACCGGAGCCTTCTTGCAGGCCAATCAATTTGTCAGCACCAATGCGATAATCATCAAATACCAGCTCCGCCGAGTCGATACCCTTGTAGCCAAGTTTCTCCAACTTCCGGCCCACGGTGAAGCCGGGGCCCTTTTCGGCGATGAACAACGAAGTGCCTTTATGCCGGGGCTGCATCTCCATATCCGTCTTCACCAACAGGGCAACGCAATTGCCTTCGATACCGTTGGAGATCCAGGTTTTGGTGCCGTTGATCACATAGTCATCCCCGTCACGGACCGCGCGGGTGCGGATGGCCTGCAAATCCGTGCCGCAATTGGGTTCGGTCAGGGCCAGCGCACCGCGAATTTCCCCGGTGGCAAAGCGCGGCAGGTAATGGCGTTTTTGCTCTTCCGTGCCGAAACGTTCCACCGCCGCCGACATGATCAGATGAGAATTGAAAATACCACTCAGGGACATCCAGACTTCCGAAACGATGGTGACAATTTTCGCATAGGTGCCCGCAGGCAGGCCCAGGCCGCCGTATTCCTGGCCGATGGTGGCCCCGAACAGGCCCAGTTCCTTCATCTGCGCCACCATCTCGTGGGGATATTCGTCAGCGTGCTCCAGCTCCAGCACCTTGTCCTTGACCTCCCGGTCCAGCCAGCGTTGCACCGCATCCAACAGTTGTTGTTCATCTTCCCGCGTAATGCTTTCGCCGCTGCGGTTGGTCAGTGTCTCAGTCATCAAAATATTCCTTATTTCTGCTGCGATGGCTTCTGGGCGGCAAGAATTTTGTCGTCCACGCCGTGGCCCCGTTTTGGCACCAGCACTGTGCGTTTATAGCGCATCACAAGTGTGCCATCCGCCTTGTGGGCCCGTGTTTCCACATCCACGATGCCTTGGGTGGGGCGGGATTTGGACTCCTTCTTGGCGAGGACTTCCGACTCCGCATAGATGGTATCGCCGTTAAAAACCGGGGCAGGCATGTAAATATCGGTCCAGCCCAGATTAGCGATGGCCTTTTGACTAACATCCGAGACGCTCATCCCCGCGACAATGGCCAGGGTCAGGGCGGAATTGACAATGGGCTTGCCGAATTCGGAATGTTTGGCGTATTCCGCATCAAAATGCAGGGGGTGCTGGTTCATGGTCAACAGGGTGAACCAGGTATTGTCAGCTTCGGTAATGGTGCGGCCGGGCCGGTGTTCATAGGTGTCACCGATGGTGAAATCCTCGTAATAGCGGCCAAATGTCTCCTGATACCGGTTTTCGCCGACCTTAATGACGCCGTCTCTCATCTTAAACGCTCCTTATCTACAATGTTTGGCGGCCATTCTCCGGGCAGGAGGGGCAGCCGTCAATACGGGCCTATGGAGTCTGGCCAATCATCCGCTATAAAGGACGCAAATGTGGCAGCAATAGGAGCCGGCGACGTCCGGGGTGAGTAGATGGACCTTTCTTTTTCCGACGAACAGATTGCAGTGCGCGATACCATCGCCAAGCTTTGTGAGAAATATGACGATGCTTATTGGCTGGCCCGGGACACAGACGGCGAATTCCCAGAGGATTTCGTAAAAGACATCGCTGACGGCGGCTGGCTGGGCATCGCCATGCCGGAAGAATGCGGCGGTTCCGGTCTGGGCGTGACGGAAGCGGCCTTGATGATGCAGACCATTTCACAAACAGGCGCGGGCTTTTCCGGCTGTTCGGCCGTTCACATGAATATTTTCGGGCCCCATCCATTGGTGGTACACGGCACGGACGAACAGCGCAACCGGCTGTTGCCGCGCCTGATTAGGGGCGAGGACCGCACCTGCTTTGGTGTGACCGAGCCGAATGCCGGCCTGGACACCACACGGATTGAAACAAAAGCCGTTTGGGACGGTGAGAAATACATCGTCAATGGGCGTAAGATGTGGACCTCCACCGCACAGACCGCCAACAAGATCCTGCTGCTGGTCCGTACCGCGCCGCGCGATGAGGGCAAAAAGCCCACCGACGGCATCACGTTGTTTTACACCGATTTTGATCGGGATTATTGCGAGGCCCAGGTCATCGAAAAGATGGGCCGCAAGGCGGTGGATTCCAATGCCACCTTTTACGATAACCTGCCCGTCCCCGAGGCCGACCGGGTGGGTGAGGAAGGCAAGGGTTTCTATTACCTGCTTGATGGCATTAACCCCGAACGTATCCTGGTCGCGGCAGAGGCCGTGGGCCTGGGACGGGCCGCTTTGCGCAAGGCGGTCGCCTATGCCAAGGAGCGGGTGGTCTTCGACCGTCCCATCGGGATGAACCAGGCTATTCAGCACCCGCTGGCGGAATGCTGGGCCCATCTAGAAGCAGCCGATGCCATGGTCTGGCGGGCCGCGAACCTGTATGACAGCGGCAAGCCTTGCGGGGCCGAGGCCAACGCTGCCAAATACCTGGCGGCGGAAGCTTGTTTCAAGGCCTGTGAACAATCCGTGATGACCCACGGCGGTATGGGCTATGCCAAGGAATTCCATGTGGAGCGATACATGCGGGAGAGTTTCATCGCCCGCATCGCACCGGTCAGCCGGGAGATGATCCTGAATTACATCGGCCAACACGTCCTGGAAATGCCCCGCTCTTATTGATGGGGGCCTACTAGATCAGTTTTGGCATCAGTACCCACCCGCTCTCCCGGCCCGGCCCCCGGCTTTGGAACCGAGACGCGGCGTGAAACAGTCCAGACGTGGCGTCAATTGCAATGTCCGCTGTTGCCCCAAGAGCAGCCGGATTACAGGAAATTTCGGGTGGTCCGCATTTGACTCGTTACGGAAATCCCTTGTGCTGCCGTGATAGTCAATCTCGGTTTCGGTTTGGGATCAAAATTCGTTTATCACCACCTCAACCTATCTCTGTGGCTGAAAGTCCTTCGAGGCCAACAATCCCGCAGCCGCAATCATCAATCCGCCGCAGACCTTGTTGATCATGCCATAAGAATAATTTTTCAAGGATGCCGCAGCACGTATCCCCAACCAGCCCCACAAGAGGAGAATTGCTCCATCAACCAGAATATATGTAAAGCCCAATATGAAAAGCTGAGGTAAGACAGGCAGTGCTGGGTCAATAAATTGCGGGAAAAGCGCACCAAAAAACACGACGGCAAAAGGGTTGGCCATCGACGTGATAAAACCCTGACGAAAGAGGCGAAACGAAGTGCTGGAGATGTTAGCCGATACCTCACTGCCCTGGTCTTTCGAGAACATTAGCTGAAGGCCGATCCACGCTAGATAGGCAACGCCTAACCATTTGATCCAAATGAATGCATTTGCCGACGTCGCGATAATGGCGGCAAGGCCAAACGCTGCAGCGGTCATTTGAAGGCAATTGGCGGTCAAATCACCCGCAATCGTGTAGATACTCCGACGAAGTCCGTGTCGGATACTGTTTGAGATAGTAAGGAGCTGGCTCGTATCCGGTGGCGTCGCAAAGAATACGGCGACCGCAACAAGATAGATTAGGTAAGTCTCCATTGGCATATTGTGTCATTTCTCATTCATCTTGATTCCGAATGTATTCGCGCGTCTACTAGATCGCCAAATTCATTGAAGTTGGCAAACGAAATATTCTCCCAATGTCCGCCTTTGGCACAAATCAAAAGGATGTCAGCGTCGCGCTGATGTCAGCTTATCACCCGATGGGCGACGGCCTCTCAATCGGTGATGACCCACGGCGGTATGGGCTATGCCGAGGAATTCCATGTGGAGCGATACATGCGGGAGAGTTTCATCGCCCGCATCGCGCCGGTCAGCCGGGAGATGATCCTGAATTACATCGGCCAACACGTCCTGGAAATGCCCCGGTCTTATTGATGGGGGCTTACTAGTGCGAATCGCTAATATGGCGGAAAAAAATGATTGCTTGCACCCCGCAATACCGCGCCGTTACAGGCGAAAAACCCTGCAATTGCCCTGAAGTCCAGGCGGAATAGGCGAATCCTAGGCACAGTGCTTGTCAAGTCTGACTTGCTCTGTTAGATGATTCGAATCACTAACACTCAGGCATCAGTGGGAATATTGATATGAGCAAAGCAGCACTAGTTGAGCGCGTTGCCAAAAAAGGCAAACTCTCAAAAGCAGAAGCCGGTCGCACAGTCGACCTTGTCCTTGGCGAAATGCAGGCGGGCCTTAAGGCCGCGAAGAAAGAAGGCCGGTACACGGTCGGTACATTCGGCACCTTCTCCATCTCCAAACGGGCCGCCCGTAAGGGTCGCAACCCACAGACCGGAGAGCCGATCAAGATCAAGGCATCCAAGGTTCTGAAATTTAAGCCTGCCGCACAGTGGAAAAAAGCTGCTGGTTGCTAGAGCAATTCCGATCTAAGTCGGATCGCTCAAATGCTTTGGGCGATTGTAAGTGATCGGAAATATTGCTCGAACTTTGACGGTCGAAAAATTTCCTAATCGGAAATTCTCTCGTCAAGTCAGGCACACCTTACGTGATACAAAAATAGGAGGGCTCGCGGCGCTGTCGCGGGCCCTCTTGTTATTTGGGAAGCGATTATGAGCAGAGGCAGAAGCGGCCGCATCGAGGCTCCGGGCCGGGGCATTGCCTGCATGGTCATCGGCAGCCTGCTGCTGACCAGCAATGATGCGGTCGTCAAATGGGTCTCGGGCGAGTTTCAGGTGGGCCAGATTCTATTCTCCCGGGGCCTGACGGCTTTGATCCTGATCACCATCATCCTATTCTGGCGGCGGGAGTTGCATCTGTTCAAGATCAAGTACCCCATGGTGCAATTGGCCCGCGCCGCCCTGATGATCGCGTCGACCTATTTGTTCGTCAACGGATTGCGCTATCTGCCATTGGCGGAAAATATCGCCATCGCCTTCGTTGGCCCCATTTTCGTCACCGCCCTGGCCCCGGCTTTGCTGCAGGAACAAATCGGCTGGCGACGCTGGACGGCGGTGTTAATCGGCTTTGCCGGTGTCCTGGTGATGTTGCGGCCCGGAACTGATTGGGGCAGCGGGGGTCTGAACTGGGCCGCATTGCTGCCCGCAGGTGCTGCCCTGTGCGGTGCCTTTCGCGATATTCTCACCCGACGCATCTCGCATGGCGAGGCCTCCTCCACCACCCTGTTTTATTCCACCCTGGGCGTTGCCCTGGCGGGGGCGGCCACGGCACCATTTGGCTGGATCACCCCCGGCCTGGGCGATATGGCGCTTTTTGCCCTGGCCGGCATATTGCTGTGTTTGGCGCATTATCTGCATATCGAGACCTTCCGCTTCGCCGAGGCGGCCTTGGTGGCGCCGTTCAAATATTCCGCGCTGTTATGGGCCTTGGCGGTGGGTTTCCTGGTCTGGGGCGATGTGCCTGATGGCTGGACCCTGTTGGGCACGGTCCTGTTAATTGGCAGTGGTTTGTACATATTCCACCGTGAAGGCCGCCAACCTGCTAAAATCGCCGCGTAGAAAAATCCGCTGCAAAAGTAATTCGAGGGATATCCATCATGAGTGACACCGTACTTTATGAAACCGATGGCGCTGTCGCCACCATCACCCTGAACCGCCCCGATCGACTGAACGCCATGAACAAGGAATTGATCGCGGCCATGGTCGAGACTTTGGAACAGGTGGCATCCGACCCGGCCATTCGGATTTTGATCCTGACCGGGGCGGGACGTGGATTTTGCGCCGGCGGCGATCTGGCCGGATTTGCCGATGGTGAATTCAAGTCGGAACAGCCAATCGAAACCCGGATCGCCGAGCTGCGCCAATCCATGCGCACCTCGCAACGGCTACGGGAAAGCTCCTTCGTCTCCATCGCCGCCATCAATGGTGCCTGCGCGGGCGCGGGCCTGTCCTGGGCCCTGGCCTGTGATCTGCGTTATGCAGCAAAATCGGCAAAATTCTCCACCGCCTTCCTGAATGCGGGCTTGTCGGGAGATTTTGGCGGTACCTTTAGCCTGACCCAAATTGTCGGCACCGCCAAGGCGCGGGAATTGTATTTGCTGTCCGAACGCTTCACCGCCGATGACGCGGCCCGCCTTGGCATCGTTTCGGAAGCCGTGGCGGATGAGAGCCTGATGTCCCATGTTCGGGCCAAGGCACAACAGATGGCCGATGCCGCCCCCATTGCACTGGGCTGCATCAAGCAGAACCTGAACGACGCCACCCGCCTGAGCATGGTCGAGGCCATGGACCACGAGGCCGACCGTCACAGCCGTTGCGGCACCACGGACGATAACACGGAGGCCGCCAAGGCTTTCCTGGAGAAACGGAAGCCTGTTTTTCACGGTCGCTAAATCGTCGTTAAGCGGTTGCCAGGGGGCGGGACAGGCACTATTTAGAGCGCCAAATGACTAATCAGGACCGAGCGCCATGACAGAGACAAAGCCCACCGCCACTCAGACCGCACCTATGCAATTTGTGGAGCGGCAAAGCATTGAACAGGTCGAGGAGGGTTTCGATCTGGCTCCGAAATTTGACGCCGACGGTCTGATCCCGGTGATGACGTCCGATGCCACGTCGGGAGAGATGTTGATGCACGGCTATATGAATGCCGAAGCCCTGCGCCGCACCATCGAGATTGGCGAGGCCCATTATTACAGTCGCAGCCGCAAGGTCCTGTGGCACAAGGGGGCCACGTCAGGGCTGGTGCAAAAAGTCGTTGAAATGCGCATTGACGACGATCAGGATTCGGTCTGGTTGCGGGTCGATGTGGTTGGTGGGGCATCCTGCCACGTTGGCTATCGCTCCTGCTTCTATCGCTCCATCCCCCTGGGTCCGGCCAAGGCCGATGCCGCACCGCGCCTGCAGTTCGAAGAGACCGAAAAAGTTTTCGACCCCAAGGCCGTCTACGGCGACGCACCAAACCCGACCAAGCTGTAGCGATGCTCTAACAAAGCAGTAACGAAACTGTAGCGACCGCGACTCATCGCCGGTACGGATATGCTATGGGGCTCAAGATGCCTTTTTACGTGTTTCCCACAAAATATCTTTCTTGCTAAGTTCATCAGACCTGTACCCGGTCTGTCATCGGGCCGCAGCAAAATTGAAGGGGAGCGTCGAAATGAACGAACCTGTGGGCGGTCAAGGGCGGGAAGTCATTCGGACCATCGAGGTTTTTCCGGTGCAGTTGCCGGTTTTGCGATCATTCAATTTTGCCTCTGGCTCGGGCGGTCAGGCCGGTGAAACCATCACGCTGATCTATGTCAAAATTGTCGGCAGCGAAGATTCGGTCGGCTGGGGAGAGTGCCGGCCCGTCCCGCAGTGGTCATCGGAAACGGCGGAGACCGCGATTTCGACAATTGAATACTATTTGAAGCCCGTGTTGCTTGGACATCCCGTCTGGGACCGCTATGGCGCGCATGGAAAAATGAATGCGGCAATTCAGGCCGGGCCCACGACAGGCCAGCCCATTGCCAAGGCAGCAATAGATATGGCGCTGCATGACCTTCTGTCACGGCGGGCCAAGGTTCCCTTGCGGCAGTTTCTCGGCGGTACGCACGAGCGAAATTCCATCGACCTTAGTTTCACGGTAACAGCCCACGATAAGGCCGGGGTTATGGACCAGGTCAACGGAGCGCGGGAAGACGGGTTTCGGCATTTCAACTTCAAGGCCGCGGTCGAGCGGAAAACCGATCTGGTCGTGGCTGAGACGATCAGGTCCCTTATGGACGAAGACGGGTTTCTTTGCGCCGATGCCAATCAGGGATATGGGATTGCAGATGCCAAATATGCCGCTGCCGGCTTTCAGGAAATCGGCGTAAATGTGCTCGAACAACCATTGCCGGCAGATCAACTGCTTCTCATGCGGGAACTTCGCCGGGCAACGCAAATTCCCCTCGCCGTCGACGAAGCGTCCGTAAGCCCGGCCAACTTCTTCGAATACGCGCGCACCGGATTGGTCGACTATCTGGTCATCAAGGTTACGCGCAGCGGCGGAATTTGGCCATCGTCGCAGCAAATCGCCATCGCCCAGGCGGCGGGACTAGGGCTTTTGGTAAGTGGCCTGTCGGACGGCATGCTGGCCAAATTAGCGACCTGCCAACTTGTCTCCGTATTCGATTTTCATGGTCCCGCCGCGCTCAATGGCAGCCAGTTCATCGACGACAGCGGATTGTTCCCGACAAAAAGTTCTGTCGAGACAGGCGGCAAGGTAACCTTGAACGATGAAGCCGGAATTGGCCTTGTCCCCCTCATCACCAGCTAGACGAAAAACGGACCCGAATTACTCTCATCCTGACAATTATGCTGTTTATTACTGCTGACTGGACCATTTTGTTTATAATTATATTATAGGACTTTATCAAAATCACGGCGTTCTACCAAACTAATCAGTTCATATGTGATATTCAGCACTGTAGAGCGGTCTGGTCCGCCCTATATTATAGTTAACAAGAGACAAGAGGTTAAACTAGAGAGATAAACCGCAACGCACGTCACAAAATGGGAGTACAAATCATGTTGGCAACAATTTTCTTTTACCTGGACTCTTATTGGCTGGCCTGGACCGGTTTATTCCCGTCTCTTCCTTTGTGGAGCCCACATGGTGCCGTCATGGCACTGATTATCTCCTTGGCAACTGTTGTATTGGGCGGAATATACATCTTGAAATTCGTGAATCGATAATCGGAGCGATCAGAGTAAACCCATACAAACGTTCACTTAAATTTACGACAGGTATCACTTTCACCATAGGGTTTGCTGATGCCAACATCTTTGGTCGATCGGTGATGGGCAGCAGGTTAGTTGCCTAGGCTAGCATTCTGAGTTTTCCGGTCTGTCGCGCCATCTAGCCCAAATTCTTCAACAGGAAGCGGAAGCGGATGGAGGTTGAGGGTTCTACGTCCCTGTCGCGGGTGAAATCGCGCTCTACCGTGATGCCGAAGCCGATACATTCGTCCAGGTATTGAACCCCGGCGGAGGCGTTGATCTGGCTGTCTTCGCGCAGGTCCCGTCGGCTTTCCAGGGTGGCGATCCAGCGTTCGTCGATTTCCCAGCGCAGGGAATTATAAATCTCCTCCCGCGCCTCCAATTCGTCCGTCGTCAGCTCCCTTTCCAAAGAAACATACGTGGTGGCAAAGCGAAGGTACTTCGGCCCGATGGCTAAATAAATTTCGTTACGGCGAAGCGAAAAGTTATTGCGGTCCAGGCGCACCCGGTTGGTCAAATCAAAGAATGCCGAGGGCGCAATATGCAGTGCCATGACGTAGTCGGACCGATGATCATCCAGGCCGGTCTTTTCGGCGAAGGTATCGTCGTCCTTAAGGCGGAAAACCTGCCCCACGGTCAGGTTGGTATAACCACCCGAGGCCCCGTAGACAGAGGCCTTGAGGCCAAGGTTGGCGCGGGGGCCGCTCTCAACCCGGTCATAGCCGGGGAAACGGTTCAGGCTAAACAAATTGGTGTCATCGAATTCCAGGCTGCGGCTGTCCTCGTTCGGAATTTCGTTGGGATTGCCGCCATAGGGCGACATGATAATCTGGGCCACGGGCTCGATCACCTGGCGTACGCTACCTTGCCGGCGAATAAAGGGAAAGCGCCAGTCCAACGCGACGGTGGGGCGCAAACGCGCCTCGAAACCATCCGCCGACGAAGTGTCCGAAACCTGTCCAGTGGGACTGAAACCGTTCAACCAGTACAAATCCGCCCCCAGATTGGTGCTCAGGGTATAGACATCACCTGCCGGACCGATATAGGGCAGCTGCCAGGTACCATCAAAGCTGGCCCGCCGGCTGTCGAAATCATCATCCCGATAAAGGGACGCGACGGAGGCGTCAAAGATCAAGCGGCCCGGCAGGCGTTCGGGCTCCAACGTCGCAGAATAATCCAGCAAGGGTGCTACAAGTGGCGTAGAACCCGGATCATCATCCACTTCCAGGCCCTGAAAGCTGTAGGCCGATGCCGCCATATAATCACGCCCACGAAAACCTTCGACAAACAGGTCTGAGGTCAGGACGTCTTCATCACCCAGGCCATAGCGGTCAAGATAAGTGTCATCGGTTGAGCGGGCAAAATCAAAGCCCCAACGCCAGGTTTCATCAATATTGAACCGGCCCAGGGCA
Organism: Rhodospirillaceae bacterium; assembly: GCA_018660265.1. Taxonomy (GTDB): domain Bacteria; phylum Pseudomonadota; class Alphaproteobacteria. The sequence continues at coordinate 24,850 of JABJKS010000066.1, forward strand.
TCGATGTGGCCGCGGAATTCTTTCCCATCCAACCGCTCATTATTGTCATTGCGCTTATCTGTATAGGTCAAACTGGCCTGGCCTTCATAGCCGCCACGGGCGGTCAGGGCGCGGTATTCCCCGGTCGCGACAATGCCTTCCTGGGATGTAAAAATTGGCGCAAAGGTCAGATCCCGGTCCCGGTCGATGGCCCAAAAATAGGGCACCTGCAGTTTCGTACCCAGCTCTGTGGAGGAGCTAAGCTCCGGTGCCAGAAAGCCGTTTTTGCGCGGTGCCGTGGGATCCGCATGGCGGAAATAGGGCATATAAGCCACGGGCACCCCGTAAATTTCCAACACCGCGTCCCGGTATTCAATTTCATGGGCGTCCCGATGATGGGTCACGCGGAACGCCTTGATCTGCCACAAGGGCGCGCGGTCCGGATTTTCCTTACAAATCTCGCACGGTGAATAGACCGCCTTGGCCAGATCAATCCGGTCCGCGCCCCGGCGGCGGGCCCCGTTTGCCGCGAAACGGGAATTATCCGTCAACAGGATGCGGACGCTTTCGATAAAGCCCTCGGTCAGGTCTTCCGATAGCTGCATATGTTCGGCAAAGATAACCTCGCCGCTGGGTTCCATCAGGGTCAGGTTGCCCGATGCGATGACAACGCCGTCCCGCTGATTATAGCTGACGCTGTCCGCCATCAGCACCCGGCCCTGGCTGCTGATTTCCACATTGCCCTTGGCAGTGATCTGGCCCAGCTGGCTATCGTTGATCATCTGGTCTGCCGAAAGCAGAAATGGTGCCTGGCCTAAGTCTTGCGATAAAGCCGGAACCTGGCGCAAATCTTGGGCTGAGATCGAAGTTGGGGTCAGGCAGAACAGCCAAAGCAATAACAAAATGGATGCCCAGATCTGCCCAGTCCGTCGGGTTTGCCGGGTCCGCTGGCCCTCACGCCAATACATCGCGCTAACCGTCCTCCAGATGCAACAACAAGGACAGGCCCAACAACGTACAGACACCCGTCGGCGTCCAGGCCGCCAGAATAACCGGCAGATTACCCGCGATGCCAAAGGCATTCACCACGTCAGAGACGAAATACAGCAGGAAACCCGTCAATACGCCCGCCCCCAATAACAAACCCGTATGGCCCGACCTGGTCAGGCGTAAAGAGAACGTCGCCGCCAACAGGATCATGGCGGCCAACAACAACGGGGTCGATAATATCCCGTGCCAGTGCAGGCGATGCCGGGTGGCGGAAAACCCCGCCGCCTCCAATGTCGTGATAAATCCCGGCAGGGACCAGAACGACAAGGTGCGTGGCGAAGCAAAGCCCTCTTGTATCTGGGCCAGGGTCAGGGTTGTTTTGATCTCATACTCCGGTAAACGCAGGGCCGGCTCCTGAGGCTCGGTCAACAAGGCATCGGTCAGACGCCAACGGCCATCTTCCAAGGTGGCCCTTTTGGCATCGATCCGACCGACAAATTCATCCGTACCCTTGTATAGAAAGACAATGACATCCCGCAACTCTGTCCCGGCGGAGGAGACATGCCGGGCATGGATGACCGATTGGCCGAATTCGTCGGCCTGACGCAACCACAGCCCCGTGGCGGAAACAGCCAGCAGGCTTTGCCGCCCCTCCAAATACTGGCCCTCCAGTTGCTCGTACCTCGATGACATGATTGCGGCGAGAGGGTTAAACAACGTCACCATGAAGCCGCCCAGCAATAGCGCGATGACAAGTGCGGGGGCCAGGAACTGCCAGACCGAGACCCCGGCCGCCCGGGCCACAATCAGCTCGTTACTACGGGTCAGGCGGGAAAAGGTGACGATGGCCCCGAACAATGTCGCAACCGGCAATACTTTTTGCGCCAGACTGGGCAGGTTCAGAGCGGCCATGCCAAGCACCAGGCCAATGCCCGCATCCTCCCGCCCCGAGGCACGGCGCAACAGCTCAACCGCATCGATCAGAAATATCAAGGCCATCAACACAGCCATCACAAAGCCGATGCCAAGAAGGAATTGCCGGCCCAGATAAAGCGAGAATGTCGGTGACAGACGCATCAGGACGGCCCCGCATCGATCTGCGCATCCAGCTGTTGTAGTTGTTGCTGGGTTAGTCGCTGCCGCGGCAACAGCCGGCCCCGCAACAGGGCATAAACGCAAATCCCCATCACCACCAGGATGTTCAGATACAGCAAAGGTATCAGCATGGGGATTTTGGCGGACAGGCTGACCAGGCCCAAACCCGCGGCCCGCATTACGGCGATGCAGCCGACCGCCACGAGGATACGCATGCGCCGGCCCCGGCGGTTGAATTCCCCCGCCAACACGGCTGCCAATGCGATCAAGGTAAAGGCCAGGCTGTAGAGGGGCGCGGCCAGGCGATCATGGCCCTCGGCCCGCATGCGGGCGGCATTGGCCACGTCATCAGCACCGCTGCCGGGCCAGAATAATTCATGCAGATAGCGTTCGCCCGGTTCCAGCCATCTCTCGCCCGGTTGTTGCACGAACTGACTTAAATCCAGGGCATAGCGGTCGAACTGCAACAAAGACAATTGCCCGGCGCTGTGATCGATCTCCTGCCGATTGCCGTTGACCATGATAAACCGTGGTCCTGCCTGGGTTCGGACCATCGCACCTTTCTCGGCGATCATTGTGACCGGCCGCTGCCGGTCCCGGCTGTCGTGCACCAGGATACCCAACATCTCGCCCCCCGAGCGCCGGGCCCGGATATAGACGGTCAGGCTGTCGCCAATGGTATTGAAGGTGCCCTCCTGCAACAGGACATAGGACAGATTGGTCCGCAGGGACGTTTTCATATCCTTAAACGCCCGCTGGCCCGAAGGCATGAGATAGAGGGACAGGAAAAAGCCAAACAACGTTGTCACCAGGGCCAGGATCAGGGCCGGACGTGCCAGGGCCAGATTGCCCAGGCCCGATGATCGCATAACGACAATTTCGCTATCCCCATCCAGGTTGTTGTAGACATACAGCACCGCGGCAAACAGGGCGATTGGCAGGATAATCATCAACACATTGGGCAGGATCAACAAGGTCAACTGCGCAAAAAACGAAGCCGACAGTCCTTTGTTGATGATCAGGTCAACAAAGCGCAACGACTGCGTCAACCAAATCACGCCTGTCAGCGAAAAAAGGAAGAAAACGAACGGCCCGGCCAATTGCCGGAGGATATATTTTTGCAGTCTGAGCACGCTGCGAATCATACAGTCATGTAGGGCGAAAGAACAGACGCCGACACGATACTTTATCGCAATTCCTTAGGCTTAGATCTTAAACCTGGGCGACCTTTTCCAACGCTGTGTCCCGGCCAGCAGGCAGGCTGTCGTATAGATCGGCAACCAGGTCCGACTTCAGGCTTTGCCAATCCGCCGCGTCCCACAAATTGCGCCATTGTTGCGGATCTGTACTTAGATCATACAGCTCCCCTATATCATCGCTGTCATAGTAGTTCGTCCGCTCATAGACGGTGCAAATATAGCCGTCACGATAGAGGGTCCGCATGGTAATATCGTTGCCTGCGAAACTGTCCTGCCATTCCGTGATCGTACGTTCCCGCCCCGCCGCAGCCATTGTATTGGTGGGCAAGACCTGACCCTGCATCCAATCAGGAACCGCCAACCCGGCCACTGTACAAATCGTCGGGGCCAGGTCCACATGGCCAACGGGGGCGTGGATCTCCTCAGGCGCGATGCCCGCAACTGGTGCCGGACGCCAGATGAACGGCAACCGCATCAAGCCTTCCACATGATAGGGGCCTTTGAACAACATGCCGAAATCACCCTGAAATTCGCCATGGTCCGTGGTGTAGAAGATATCCGTATCCTCACCCCAACCTAAGGCATCGATATGGTCCACCACCCGGCCCACGGCTTCATCGATCAGTTCGTTGGAAATATGGGCCATGGCGTTGACTTCACGAATTTGATCCGCTGTCAGATTGGCGGAGACCAGATCGGGGGGCACTTCGAAATTGAACTGCCCACGCCCTTCGTACCATTCCAGCCAATGTCGTGGCTTTTGCGCCAGAATGGCAGTCGTTTTTTCGGCTGAGCCCGGATAACATCTGGGTAGATCCAAATCCCGCCAATCCACGCGTCCCAGCTCGCTCTGCGGCGGATCCCAGGGGTGGTGAGGGTCGGGGAAACTCATCCAGACGAACCAATCTTCAGCATCAGACAATGTATCGAGAAACGCCATTGTGCGGTCGGCAGTCCAATCCGTGTGATACTGCTCCCTGGGAATGGAATTGTGCCAGACCTGGGGCGCACCCGTATCGCCCCCGCCGCGACCGCTGGGGGCACCTTGGAAGGTATATTCATGGAAGCCGTCAACTGCCTCGGGATGCTCGTCCCGCAGCCAGCGGGGATAGTGGGTAAGGCTACGGCCCGGACGACCCGTATGACCGCACAGCTCCATCCGATCAAAGCCGCGATGGGGACCCGTCACACCCTGGCTGGCGGCCCAGTTTTCGAAATAGTCCGTGTGGGAGGCCGGCTCAAAATGCGCCTTGCCCAACAATGCCGTGCGATAGCCGTGTTCATGCAGATAGGCGGCCAGGTTAGGCGCATCCACAGGCAGGGGAATACCGTTCGACGTCACCCCATGGGATCGGATGTACTGCCCCGTCAAAATGGTCGCCCGTTCCGGCATGCAAACCGTATTCTGGTTTCGCGCCTGGCGAAAGTTCAAGCCTGTGGCGGCCAGTCGGTCAATGGCCGGGGTTTTCGCCACGCTGCCCCCCGTACAGCCCAGCGCATCATGTCGCTGCTGGTCCGTGGTAATCAACAGAATTTTGCGGCCCATTCAAAACGGCTCCCCTATACTCGACACTTCAAACTGCAGTCTTTATAGCAGCTTGCACTGTCAGCGATCAGCCGTAAGATACCTCCTAATCAATTTCCGATTTGCCGCGATGCTGATGCGGTCGTCATAGCTTTTCAGAGGATGCCCATGAAAATTTCCATCACCGAACATAAACTACCGAAATCCGGCGCGCTGGTTATCGGCATCCTAAAGGGCGGCGTTTTACCCGCCACTGCCAAACAGCTGGACAAAGCCTCCAAAGGTGCGATCACCAAGGCCATGAAGGCATCCCGATTTACGGGTGCCAAAGGGCAATGGTTGGACGTTCTCGCACCCGCCGGCATCGGTGCGGACCGGGTTCTGCTGGGCGGTATCGGTGAGGCCAAGAAGCTGGACCGGCAGATCTTGGAAAACTTCGGTGGCACTGCCTATCAGCGTCTGTCGAAATGTGGCCTGAAATCAATCGCCATCGCCTGCGATCCCGTGAAAGGCGCCAAGGTGGATTTGGCAGAGGGCGCGGCCAGCCTGGCCTATGGCGCCCGCCTGGCCAGCTATCGCTTTGATAAATACCGCACCACCTTAAAGGCCAAGGATCTACCCAGCGTCAGCGCCCTTTCGGTGCTGGTGTCCGGCAGCACGACCGCCGCGCGCAAACAATTCAAAGCCCTGGACGCCATCGCCGACGGTGTCTTCATGACCCGTGATCTGGTGAGCGAGCCGGCCAATGTGCTGTACCCCGAAAGCATGGCAAAAGAATGCCAAACTCTCAGCAAGCTTGGCGTCAAGGTTGAAGTTCTGAACGAAGCGCGGATGGAGAAACTGGGCATGGGCGCGCTGTTGGGCGTCGGCCAGGGCAGCCCCCGGGAAAGCCGTATGGTGGTCATGCGCTGGCAGGGCGCGGGCGCAAAGACCCAGCCGGTGGCTTTTGTCGGCAAAGGCGTGACGTTTGATACCGGCGGCATCTCACTTAAGCCCGGGCCGGGAATGGAAATGATGAAATGGGATATGGGCGGGGCCGGCACGGTCATCGGCCTGATGAAGGCCCTGGCCGGACGCAAGGCCAAGGCCAATGTCATCGGGGTTGTCGGCCTGGTGGAAAATATGCCCGACGGTCACGCCCAACGGCCCGGTGACATCGTCAAATCCATGTCCGGGCAAACCATCGAAATTCTGAACACGGACGCCGAGGGACGCTTGGTCCTGGCAGATGCGCTATGGTACACCCAGGATCGCTTCAAGCCGCAATTCATGGTAAACTTGGCGACTTTGACCGGAGCCATGATCATTGCCCTGGGTCATGAAAACGCGGGCCTGTTCTCCAACAACGACAAGCTCTCCCAGCAATTGTTCGATGCCGGCCAGGAGGTTGCTGAAGGTGTCTGGCGGATGCCTCTATCGGATGCCTATGACAAGAAGATTAACTGCGCCATTGCCGATATGAAAAACATCGGCGGCCGGGACGCAGGTTCCATCACCGCGGCACAGTTTTTGCAACGTTATGTGAACAAGGTGCCCTGGGCCCATCTGGACATCGCCGGCGTGGCCTGGGCGGACAGTGGCAAACCCACCGTGCCAAAGGGCGGTACCGGTTGGGGCGTGCGCATGTTGGACCGCCTTGTGGCCAATCATTACGAGGGTGGCAAATAACGCGATCACGCACGGCCTGAATGTGACATGACCGAAGTCGGCTTTTATCATCTGCTGCACCTGCCGTTGGAGCGGGCCCTGCCGAAGCTGCTGGAAAAGGCCATGGAACGAGGCCACCGCGCGGTGGTTCTGGCTGGCTCCAAGGACCGGGTGGAGACCTTGAACGGTGTCCTGTGGACCTATGAAGACCACGCCTGGCTGCCCCATGGCAGTGCTGGCGATGGCGCCGGCGATGGCGAAGGGGCGGAACAGCCCATATTCCTGACGGCGCGGGAAGACGAAAACCCCAACGGGGCCGATATATTGGTGGCGGTAGATGGCCGCACCCCTGCCACAGCGGATACCTATGCCAGGATCATCGACATGTTCGATGGCCGGGACGAGGGCATGGTCGCAGCGGCCCGTCAACGCTGGCGCAACTATCTCGATCAAGGCTTCGCGCTGACTTATTGGCAGCAAACAGAAAACGGCGGTTGGGAGAAAAAGGCATAGGGACCGCGAAGATAGAGCGCCGCCAAGAAATTCTGATCCAATTGGCGGCTGCGGCATTGCGGGCCGAATGGCTGCGAGGGTCTGAACAGAAAATTCAGGGTTCACCATCATGATTGACGAATTCGCACATAACGCGGTGATCGCTAACGGCATCCGCATCCATTACGTGGAGGCTGGCGAAGGCCCCTTGGTGGTGATGTGTCATGGCTGGCCGGAATCCTGGTATTCCTGGCGGCACCAAATCCCAGCCCTGGCAGCAGCAGGATTTCGCGTGGTTGTCCCGGACATGCGTGGTTATGGCCGCAGTTCGCGGCCCGACGATGTCGGGGCCTACACCATCAACCATCTAGTTGGTGATATGGTAGGACTGGTCGGTGCCCTAAAGGCCGAAAGCGCAGTGATCGTCGGCCATGATTGGGGGGCACCGGTTGCCTGGTATAGCGCATTGTTGCGCCCGGATTTGTTTCGCGCTGTAGCCGGGTTGAGCGTTCCCTTCCGACCGCCGGTATCGCTGCCGCCAGGCATGAAGATTTCCGATCTGGTGCGGGAGCAAGCGGGGAACCGAGATTATTACCGGCTGTTTATCGCTTCCGGCGCGAAAGCGGAGGTGGATTTCGAAAAGGACATCCGCAGCTATATACTGGGTATTCTCTATTCCGTTTCCGGAGATATTGGAGCCGGCCAGCAGTGGGATGGTTTTATGGAGCACGGCGAAGGCATCAGCGATGCCCTAACCTTCCCCGAAATACTGCCGCCCTGGCTAACGGAGGCCGACCTTCGTTTCTATGTATCGGAGTTCGAGCGTACGGGATTGACTGGCGGGTTCAACTATTACCGGAACATCGATGCCATGGCTGCCCAATTGGCCCCCTTCATCGGCTGTACTATTGAGCAGCCTACGTTGTATTTGTGCGGCGAACATGATGTCATTGCTGGCAATAATCCGGAAGCGCATGCGATCATGCAGGCCGCACTGCCTGACCTTCACGGTTTCCACGCCCTAGCAGGTGCCGGTCATTGGCTGCAGCAGGAACGGCCCGAAGAGGTAAATGAATATCTGGTCCAATTCCTAAATGGGCTGTGAATAACCTGAGGCCTATACCGTTTCGTAAACCCTTTGCCATTTAGCACCTTGCCGTTTTCGCAATGCGGCAAGGGCGCGATGCTCGAGACAGGTCGCACTCGGACGCTCAGCATCACCGAATATGCCGACCGCTGCTGGGGTTTAAGCGGACTTCAACTTAACGGTGACATCCTTCCGGTTTGTGCCAAAAGCGGCCTGTTAGGCATTTCTAATACATAGTACATAGATGCCGGTGGGTGGGATTCTGCGCGCCAAAGGGTGCGGAATTGATGCACGTTCCCGCACACATTTACCCAAGTGTCCAGATTGACCGTAACAAACTAATGCCTCACCATGAAAGACACATCTGGACAGGGCATGGACAGGATATGGACCTACGAAAAACACAAGAAAAGGACTGCTGGCCCTTTGTTCTGATCGCGATCCTCACCCTGTCCCTTGTTCCGATTGGGGTATTGGCTGCGGCGACAGCGGCTCGGGGCCTGACAGTGGAACTCCGCGTCAACGAAGACAAGGACGCCCCCGTTTCGAGTGCGGTGCAATTGTATGGCGCGTCTTATGCCCTGGTGATCGGCAATGACGCCTATGGCGGAGCTTGGCCCCGGCTGTCCAACGCGGTGAAGGATGCGCAGTTGGTGGCTAAGGCACTTGAGGCCAAAGGATTTTCAGTAAGTTTGAAGACCAACCTGAAACACCGGGATATGGTAGACGCGTTTGAAAACTTCTTCCTGGAAACCGGCCAGGACCCAACGGCCCGGTTGTTTTTGTGGTACGCGGGCCATGGCCACTCGGAAGGCGGCGAAGGTTTTTTGGTCCCTATCGACGCGCCTGACACGGATGCGTCTGGAGCATTCCTGCGCCGTTCGTTGTCGCTGCGCCGCATGGGGGAGTATGTGCGCGGGGCCAAGGCACTGCATATCTTCTCCGTGTTTGATTCTTGTTTCTCCGGCACCATTTTCAATGTTGGACGTGCAAAGCCGCCGCCCGCTATCACGCGGGCCACGACGCGCCCGGTGGTGCAGTTTCTGACGAGTGGCGATGCGGGACAGGAAGTCTCGGACGATGGCACCTTCCGCAAGCTGTTCATCCGTGCGCTGAATGGCCAGGTCCGGGCCGATGCCAACGGCGACGGCTATTTAGCGGCCAGCGAGCTGGGTCTGTACATGGCGGATGCCATCACCAATTACTCTAACGGCGGGCAGACGCCGCGCAACGGAAAGCTCAATGACCCGGACCTGGACCAGGGTGACTTTGTATTCCAGGTGGCGACGCCGCCCGTAACCGGCGCAGGGGTGCCGCCGGCCAGCACTGGCGCGTCTGCTGGCAGTGGTTCGGCGGAGATTGTTTTCTGGCAGTCAATCATGGACAGCAAACGCGCCTCGGATTTTGAAGCCTATTTACAGCAATTCCCCAAAGGCGCCTTCGCTGCCCTGGCCCGCAGTCGGGCCGCGGCGTTCGGTCCCCCAAAGGTTGCGGCACCACGGCCTGGGGATGTTTTCAAGGACTGCGATGACTGCCCGGAGATGGTGATCGTTCCGGCGGGCCGCTTCCACATGGGCGATTTGAGCGGCGACGGCGACAATGATGAGAAACCGGTTCACACTGTAGAGATCTCTGCCGCTTTTGCCGTTGGTAAGTTCGAGGTGACATGGTCTGAATGGAACGCCTGCGTCCACGACGGAGGCTGTGATGCTTCGGGCCCGGAAGCAGATGGCGGCGACGAAGGTTGGGGCGGCAGCCGCCGTCCTGTGATCAATGTCAATTGGGACGATGCGAAAGTCTATGTGGCCTGGCTGCGCCGTCGGACGGGACTGGATTATCGTCTGTTGAGCGAGGCGGAATGGGAATACGTGGCGCGGGCGGGCGGCAACGGGACCTACAGTTTTGGTGATGATGAAAGCGCGTTGTGCCAACACGGTAATGGCGCTGACATGAGTACGGATTTAGATTGGCGTAACAAAAACTGCAATGACGCTTCGGGCAAGCGAACAGTTCAAGTTGGCAGCTTTCAACCCAACGCATTTGGTCTATACGATGTCCACGGCAACGTCTGGGAATGGGTTGAAGACTGTTGGCACGACGGCTATCAAGGCGCGCCGACCGATGGCTCCGCATGGAAAAGTGGCGGTGATTGCAGGAAACGTGTGCTGCGCGGCGGTTCCTGGGGCAGCAGACCATGGGCGCTGCGCACGGTCCTCCGCAATTGGAATGGTATCGGGAAACGAAAACACAATCTCGGCTTCCGGCTCGCCAGGACACTGTCGCGCTAGCAGAGGCTTGAGCCATGGCTCTTTTCTGTGTTGCGTCTCAAGGAGCCTTGGGGCGTGTCCCGCCTCTGTCGCAGCCACGAATTAATTTGCCTTGTCTTGCACTGCGCAACGAAACAGACCGGCGAAGACAACGCCGGGGTATGGAATAGTTTGTACTAAGTTAGCATGAACATCTAATCTGTTCCATGCATTGGCTGGACTGGATCTAGATCAGATTGGGAAATTAATTACAAAAATGGCGTCATCCGTATTCAAATTTCCATTGATTGGTATGATTGCACTAATGAGCATTTTCGGGGGTTTCCCGTCCATGGCTCAGATCCAGGCCCAGCTTCCCCATAAGGATGAAGTACCGGCGGGAAAGGCCCTGCCAATCGACGGCGTTTGGATGATATCAACAATTGGAAAACGGGTCCGAATTGAACGTGGCCGAGGATACGCGGTGGATAGTTGGCTTCACCTGTTCCTATTTTCCATCCAGCCGGGCATGGTCGTCAACCTGAATATAAAGCAAACAGCCACCGGCACGTTTACCGTGGATGATCTACCGTTGCAGGGCCCAGGCACATTAAAACTCACGCCTGAGGGAAATCTGGATGTCACCGTTGATGGTGCCTTAGGGCCCGTGGCCTTTCAGTTGATCCGACAGCAGGTCGACGATCCAGAGGCCCTGCAGGCGGAAATCGATGCCGTAACGGGAAGTTCAGCGAACGCGAAACCTTCCCTTCGAATAACGTCGCCCAATGACGATAGTTCGTCATCCGACCGGGCTGCCCCCAGCGGTCAGGAAAGACCGGCGTCCGGCGATGCGGTATCTTTGGCAAAATGCAAGGAGTTGGGCGTCGACACCAAAACCGGCGGTGTGATCTGCTTGGATAACTAGATGTGGAGTCCCGATAGGTTGTTCACATCTAGCCAAAGAAGAAGGAACTTGGCAACATCACTGCCCACGGAATTGCGTTTGATCAGTTGATCGGACTTGGCATGGAGGGAGAAACGCACCGATGACAGAATGGCCACAACACGAGATGGTTTCCAGCCCGCGCGGCAGGATCCTGGCGATGGACTCGGCCGGATATGTTGATGCGCGGAATGATGTTTCCGATGTCCTGATCTGCGGCTCGCATGGCGCACCTTGCGCGACACAACTTGTCATGTGGGCGCGGCCCCGTGGGCTATTTATCCACGATGCCGGGATCGGCGTGGGCGACGGCGGCGTCAACGGCATAAAGTTGCTGGACGCTTACTTGATACCCTGCGCCGCCGTCGATGGTATGTCCGCCAGAATTTCGGACGGCCGGGACATGTACCAAAATGGAATTATTTCGCGCGTCAATCAGGCGGCACATCGGATGGGGCTGCGCGAAGGGATGGCGGTATCGGCGGCGGCACAACAATTGTTGGACAACAACCCCGTTCAAGTGCCGCCGGCCCGCCGTCAGATCAAAGTACACTCCGATGAACTGGGCGATGTATTTGCACTCGACACCGTCAAATATGCCGACCAGCGGATCGCCGGCGGCGTGCTTTGCATGGGGTCGCATGCGGCGCGTGCCATGGCGGACTATGTTGATGATCTGGGCTTCAAACTGGCCGGCGTCATAACCAACGATGTCGGCCGCGCAAAAGACGATTCAGGTATTGAAGGCCTGGCACTGCTGGATCCGTATGAAGTTCCGGCAGCTACTGTATATGGCACGACGGCCCGCGTCGGCGATGCCCGAAGCACCTATCTGACCGGGCGCATAAGCTACCTCAATGAAACCGCCGCTGCGATTGGCATCAATCGGGATGACCCGGCTACGTTGGCGGCTCGTTTGATGCTCCAACATGCCGCCAGCCTGAAAAGCGCCGAAGAATGAAGGAGAGATCGATGTATGAGCATGAGCACAATTGGCGTGAGATTATCAAGAGTGTCGACCCGGCGCTCGAGGAACATGTCGCCGCATTCACCGGCCAGGTCCTTGCAACCGAGTCGGAGATACCCAGAAAATACAAGGAGCTAATCCTGATGGCGTGTTCGGCAGCCATACGCCACGGACCTGGCACCCGAAAGCGGGGTTGTGAGGCGATGCATCATGGTGCGAGTGATAAGGAGATTATCGAAGCACTTGCCCTGGTCTCGCTGACCTCTGGCTTCACCGCCTTCGCCGACGGGATTAATGCATTGGGCGATCAGATCACCGTCGATGATGCAGCTTCCTGAATAAAACAATTTCCAAAGGAAGAAATGAATTTCACCCGGCGCAACGATAAATTCAGAGGCCAATTTTACAATGGTTGTTAGCAATGGCAGTTGAGAAGACGGGCCCCAGAAATACACAAACACAACATGTCGCCCTAAGCCGCCTGGTTGCCGGCGACGATGGGGAAAGCTGCTTCGAGGACAATGTTATTTCCTATACCTCGAACCTGGGGCCATTACGTCAGACAGCAACCGTGCCAGTGACGGCGATCAGTTTCCATTCCTGGCCGGCGGATTACGCGTCCGGTTTTCGCCCAGCGGTCCGGCGGCGCATTGTCTTGGTCACCAAGGGCACTGCGGAAGTGCTGGCCGGCAGCGGCGAAGTTCGGACATTCCGGCCCGGTGACGTTCTGGAAACGCTGGATTGCGAAGGCCGGGGACATATTGTCCGGGCAGGTGAAGATCAGCCCTTTGGCGCCGCCCTGATCGAATTGGATAATGATACAGGATACGAGACTGAGAAGCCCGCGCGAGGTCCCTCGAAACAATCGCTGCCCTTTCTTCGCAACATTACCGGCGATGATGGTCAGTCCCACTTTGAAGACGGCGCACTGCCGTATTTTGCCGGCGACGATGGATACCTGTTTACTGACGACGTCGCCATCAACGCCTTTCAATTCGTCCTCTCAATGGGAGATCTGAGTTTTGATTTCCACAACGCGCCTCAACGGCAAATCGTATTGCCGTTAACGGGTGGTATCGAAGGTGAAAACGGCGATGGCAGCCGCCGACAGGTTCTGCCCGGCGGGGTCTATTTTGGCGAGGACACCACCGGTCAAGGTCACATCACCCGCGCCTTGGATGGCCAGGCGCGTTTCTCAATATTCGCCCATCTTGCCTGAAACCACCACCTGGTCCCATTCGTGTGCATGCCCGATACGAGGCGTAGATGGATTTCCGTTGTTATCACCGCTAAGCTTCCCGATTGGGAGGCATTTGATATCTCGCCGTCTCGCAACCGTCATGGCTACTGTTGTAGGCGGATCAAGACAGAAATATCAGCATGGAAACCCGTGACCGGGGGCATCGTCGCATGCGCCCTGGGTCCGGATTGGGAATGACCTATGGCGTTGGCGGATCAAACGGAACACAGCAGCAGTAGCCGGACAGCCGTCCTGGCGACGAGTGTGCTTGTGATCTTCCTCCTCGCCATGACCATAACCATCGCCAACGTCTCGCTGCCGCAAATCCAGGGTTCCCTGTCGGCGACCCGGGATCAGGTTGCCTGGGTCGTGACGTCATATCTGGTCGCCAACGCTGTGGGTCTGCCGGCAACCGGTTGGCTGGCGGATCGTTTCGGCACCCGCCGTTTGATTGTCTGGGGGACCATTGGCTTTTCCTTGGCCACACTGGCCTGTGCCCTGGCGCCCAACCTGGAAATCCTGGTGCTGCTGCGTGCCATGCAAGGTTTGCTGGGCGCACCTATCATGCCCTTGAGCATGGCTTTGGTAATGGCCTCCTATCCGCGCAGCCAGCACGGCGTGGTAACTTCAATCTTCGGTATCGGCGTGACCATCGGGCCGGTCATTGCGCCCTGGTTGGGCGGCATCCTGACGGAAGAATATGGCTGGCGGTCGGTATTCTATTTCTGCCTGCCCTTCGCGACCGCCGCCAGCCTTGCAGTGATCGCGGTAATACCCCACGACGAGGCGCCGGCCAGCCGCCGCCTGGATCTGCGCGGCTTCATCTTTTTCTCCATCGCGATTGCCTGCTTTCAGTTGATGGTTGACCGTGGAGAGCGCAATGATTGGTTCGACTCGGCGGAAATCATCATTGAATGCGTGGCCGGCATCATCTGCCTCTATCTCTTTGTCGTGCACAGCCTAACCTGGCGGCAGCCTTACCTCGATCTGCGTATATTGGCCAATCGAGACCTTGCCGTCGGGCTGGGCCTGGTCGCCGCGTTCGGTATGTTGAGCTATTCGCCCATCGTGCTCCTGCCCAACCTGTTGCAAAACCTACGCGGATTTCCCGAAGAGGCCATAGGAAGCCTGTTGGCGATCCGCGGCCTGGGCATGACCCTGGGCTTTATCGTTCTGCTTTGGGGTTCCCGTTTCGATCCGCGCATCTGGCTTTTCCTAGGGTTCAGTGCACAGGTATGGTCCGGCTGGGCGATGGCCTCCTTCAACATAAATGTCACCTATTTCCAAATCGCCTGGACTGGTTTTCTTTCCGGCCTGGGACTGGGTTTCGTCTGGGTGCCGTTGACCGTCATTACCCTGGGCGCGGTGCGGCCGGAGCAATTCCCACTGGTGACCTCGCTGTTCCATCTGCTGCGCCTGTTTGGCAGCTCAGTGCACATCTCGCTATCTGTTGCACTGGCCCTGCGCACGTCGAAGATCTCCTATGTTGAGATCACCGACCGCCTGCAGACGGGCAGGCCTGCTTTGTGGACCTATGAAGCCATGGCACCCAGCGTGCAGCAATCCCTGCCAATCATGAAAGAGATCGGCCGCCAGGCAGCGATGATCGGCTATATCAACGCCTTTATGTTCTTCGCCCTAACGGCCCTGATCGCCATGCCCTTGATCCTGGCGGTACGCCCGCCGCGAACCTGAGGCCCCGCAAACCGGAAATACTGCTAAATCAATCGCGCTCCCGCGAAGTCTTGAACCAGGCGTCCTCTTCGGTGAAACGTGCGGCGTTCCAGCTGAGCGCCGCCTTCAAACCATCTTTCGCCCGGATCTTATTGAATTCATCGATCTCGGGCGAGGAGTCTGCGCTGGCAAGTGCAATGGCTTCGAGCTCCATGGAACGCTCCACCACCTGACGCACCCCCATCAATTCGTACGACATGTTGATGATTTTCTTATTGTACTCAACCGTCACAGCGGGGAGCTTGGCGATGGTCAGGGCCTGTCGTTCCACCGCTGCATCCAGCTCGTCAAGCGGCACAACCTGGTTCACAAGGTCCAGGCGTTTCGCCTCGGCCGCATCGATCAGGTTGCCGGTATAGAGGAGCTCTCGCGCCTTCGTCATGCCGACCACCCAGGGCCACACGGCGGGGATGTAGGGGCCGCCCGTGCGGATCTCAGGCGCGCCAAATTTCGCATCTTCCGAGCAGATCCGAAGATCGCAGAAGGTTGCGGTGGCAAGCCCGCCTGCGATGCAGAAACCATGTATCTGGGCGATGATGGGCTTTGGATTGTTCCAGAACACATCCCACCACGCCGAGGCGCTGAACGTCTTACCTTTAAGGAAACGGGCCCGAAACTCAGCAGCGTTGGTCTTGCTAGACGATGTGATATCAAAACCGGCGCTGAAGGCGCGTCCTGAAGCTTTCAGCACGATGACCCGAATGTCATCGTCCTCAAAACCTGCATCCTCGAGGGCGTGGCGAACTTCCAGCTGTAAGTCGTCCGACAACGCGTTCAGTTTGTCCGGGCGGTTCAAGGTAACATAGGCGATCGGTCCGCGCTTTTCGTAGATGATGTTTTCGTAGCTCATCCTTACTCTCCCAATGCTTGCTCAAAACAATTCCAGGGTACCCATTTGCCAAGCATGCATTCAAGTGTTCGTAAAAACTGGTGATGGTTTGTTGAATTGACCTGTTCTTTCTGATCCCATGGGAACAAATCTTGAATGGTGGCCAAGAGAAAACGCCGGAGGCAAATAGAGTGCATGCATAAAGACCTTTCCACAGCGGTATTGATCGTCGGCGGCGGGCCGGTGGGGCTGACCCTGGCGATGGATCTGGCCTGGCGCGGCATTGATGTGGTGGTGGCGGAAACACGGCGTCGCGGCGAACCGCCATCGCCGAAATGCAATCATGTGGCAGCCCGCAGTATGGAAGTGTACCGCCGACTTGGGGTTGCCGGTAAACTTCGCAATGCGGGACTGCCCCCCGACTATCCGAATGATGTCTCGTATCGCACTGCGTTTACCGGCACCGAACTTACCCGTATTCCCATTCCCTGCCGCCGGGACCGCTATTTTTCTAACGACGGTCCTGACACGGGCTGGCCCACACCGGAGCCGGCGCATCGGATCAATCAGATATTTCTTGAACCGATCCTGTTCGATCATGCGGCACAAATGGCCAGGGTCAAAATCCTCAACCGAACCGAAATCACCGCATACACCCAAGGTAGCGAGGGGGTGGTCGCCAGCGCGCGCGACCTTGATGGCGGCGACAGCTTCAACCTTAGTTGCCAGTACTTAATCGGCTGCGACGGTGCCAGCTCCATCGTGCGCAAGACCATGGGCGCGAAGTTCGAGGGTGACGCCGTCGTGCAGCGGGTGCAGTCCACCTATATTAAGGCACCATCGTTGATCGGGTTGCAGGCGGAAAAGCCCGCCTGGGCGACGTTTACGTTGAACCCCAAACGATCCGGCAATGTCTATGCCATTGATGGCGTTGAGAGGTGGATAATCCACAACTATCTGCGTCCGGACGAAGAAGATTTTGACGCTGTTGATCGTGATTGGGCCATTCGCGCTATTCTTGGCGTCGATAAGAATTTCGAATACGAAATTCTGGCGAACGAGGATTGGTTTGGTCGCCGCCTGGTCGCCGATCGGTTTCGCGACCGCCGGGTTTTCATCGCGGGCGATGCGGCGCATATCTGGGTGCCCTACGCGGGTTACGGCATGAATGCGGGCATCGCCGATGCCATGAACCTATCCTGGCTGCTGGCAGCGCACCTTAACGGCTGGGCAGCGGACGAGATTTTGGCGGCCCATGAACGGGAGCGCCACCCGATCACGGAGCAGGTTTCCCATTTTGTCATGAACCATGCCCACGCCATGGCCAGCCAACGCGGCCAGGTCCCCGACAATATTGAGGCGGACGATGCCGAAGGCTCAAAAGCGCGGCGGACCTTTGGCGCCAAGGCCTATGATCTTAATGTGCAGCAATATTGCGCCGCCGGCCTTAACTTCGGCTATTACTATGACGACTCCCCGATCATCGCCCATGATGACGAGACAGCACCCGGCTACAGCATGTCGGCGTACACCCCTTCGACGGTGCCGGGCTGTAGGTTGCCGCACATTTGGCTTGGCAATGGCCGCAGCCTTTATGATGCCCTGGGTCCGGAATACACACTTCTACGCCTGGACCCCACGCTTGATGTCTCGCCACTTACGCAGGCGGCCAGGGATCGCGGATTGCCGCTTGCCGTTTTGGACATTGGCGATACAGAGGGGGCGGCGCTGTATGATCACAACCTTGTCCTTGCCCGCCCGGATCAGCATATTGCCTGGCGCGGCAACCAATTGCCCGATGATCCAAATGCAACAGACGCACTTGTCCAAAGGCTGCGTGGCGTGGCATGAAGTGGTATTAGAAAATTAGGGAGAAGAACATATGGCGACGTTGATTACAGGTGGTGCGGGGTTCGTCGGGTTGGAGGTCGCGCGGCAATTATTGGATGCCGGCGAAACAGACATAACCGTGTTCAGCCGCAATCCCTCACCCAACCGTCTTGGCAGCCTGACGGATCGGGTCACCGCCGTCGCCGGTGATGTGGGCAATTTCTCCCACGTCCTGGAAGTGGTCAGGGATAGCCGGCCTGACGTAATCTATCACCTGGGCGCCATGTTAACCGGGCCTTCAGATATCGACCCGGCCTCTTCCATCCAGACCAACGCCATGGGGACCTTCTACGTGCTGGAAGCCGCCCGGCTTTTTGATGTGCGCCAGGTGATCTTTTCCAGCTCCATCGGCAGTTATGGCTATAATATCGATGACAGCGCCCTGAACGATACGACCCTGCAGCGCCCAATGACCTTCTATGGCGCGACCAAGGCTTTTGGCGAACACATGGGCCTGCTGTTCAAGCGTAAACACGGCCTTGATTTTCGCGGCATCCGCTATCCTTCAGTGATCGGACCCGGCGTCACCACGCCCAGCAATGTGCAATATACCTCCTGGATGATCGAGGAAAGCATCAAAGGCAACCCCTTCACGGTCTGGACCGTACCCGAGACCAAGGTGCCCGTGATGTATATCACCGAGGCGGCAACGGCCACCGTGCAACTGGCCCAGGCACCAATCGACGCCATCAAAATGGTCAACTATCTGGTCGACGGCGAAAAGCCCACACCCAACGCGGGCGATATCGCTGACGCGGTGCGGGCAAAGATCCCGAATGCCCAAATCGATTTCGTGCCCGACCCAAACAGGGCAATGTTGCACGGTAGATCGCAAAGCATCGACGATAGCTGCGCCCGAGAGGAATGGGGCTGGCAACCAACCCATAGTCTATCCCGTATGATCGACGAATTTATGGCCGCATTCGCCTAAACGGGAAACGCGGTGCCCAGAGGCAATACGATCCAACTTCTGACGCATCGTTTTGGGAAAACCTGAACCCTGGATAGCCATCGGGTGTGCCGTTATAGTGTAGAATCAACCTTTGCAATGCGGCTGAATTCAGTTTCAGTCCAGGTCCCGCAAAGCCAGTACGGCTATATCCACGAAATGTGCGGCTTCATTATGGCCGGTAACATGCAAGTGTTCCGCGAGTTGAGAGATTTGTGCCTTTAGTTGTTGGCTCGAATCCTCTACGGATGTCTCATACGACAAATCTGCTTCATTCAAATCGGGTTTAATTTCCTCCAGCACGGCTGACGCCTCCATATGCAAGTATACCAAAAAAGGATAGCGGGCCAAAACAGAGTGAGAGTTGTCCGCCATTAAGCATATTATTCCTATTTTTTCGTATTTAGTACATTTATTTTGTATATTTTTTTATACATTTAATCGTTGTGCCAGGCTGTAACCCAAGCTTGCCTAAACATACAATAATTTCGTACAATCATTGGCTCAGCAAGTCTGCATGAGGGATCTCCCTAATGAAAATTGGCAATCGCATTCGTCGTTTCCGCCGCGCGCGCGACATGACCCAGGCTGAGCTGGCCGAAAACCTCGGTTTGACCAAGACAGGGGTTGCATCGTGGGAGCAAGGGCGGGCTGAACCGCCGCTTTCGCGACTTGACGCCATTGCTTCAGCATTGGAGGTCGATGTTCAGGACATTGCCTTTGGCAAACCACGCGAAGTAGCACCTTGCCAGCCGGATGTGGATATTATGGGTATCGCGGTGGACCGGGTGGTTGCCCTCGACGGGGCTGCCACGGGCGCGCGGACGCCGGCGGAGCTGGCGCAGCTTATCTGTAACACTTACGCCATATTGTCGAAAAATCCCGGCATGCCCGAACTTGTATTGATCGATGAGTCAATTCGGGGAATGATGCGCAATGGGGAGGATGGGGATACGAAGTGGTAGTCGTTAACCTCAATGACGCGCGCGCCGATCGCGCGCCTAAATATGAAGAATTAATCGGCAGGAACCTGCTGGACAGCGGGGCCATGGCCCTGGCCGCGCCGTGGAAAAACATTGGCGCGAATTGGTCGCCGGCGGAAAAATTCCAATACTTACTTGAAAGCGGCGCGCTTGCGGATCGCGCCGCCGTCTACCAACGCCGGGGCGACGATATTGACGAATGGCAGACCGTCTACTGGCGGGGCGATTTCAAGTTTTCAGGTGAGAGCTTTCTATCACGCAGTCTTGGTGAAATGCGTGGCTATGCCCCGGTTATCGACATTGCGCTGAATTCCTTCGCCGGTCTCGCCAAAGAGAAAAAGCCAGCCTTCCATCTTATATCAGGTCTTATGGCAGGCGAGGTTGTGACCTACACGCGCCTTTGGATGCCGCTTTTGGATGAGCATGGGGAGATCACCCACGTTGTCGCACAAACTTCTGAACGTTTGGATTAGCTGGACCGGTATCGTTCCAATTGCGCTTCGGAACCCACGTCATTTAACAGCAATTGGCAACAGCCAATGAATTGCGATCTGATATCGCGAACCATTTGTAGCAACGAAATTCATCACCGCCGCATTGGCCTATTCGCGAAGAGTTGAATTAGCGCAATAATTCTGATCCCATGGAGCCGGTTTGAGAATTGATCGACCCGCAAGCGGAAGCCAATAGCTCGGAGTTAATCTCTATGGCGTACCGATTTAGGAGTGGAGATTAAGCTATGAGTTTTTATGGTCTACGGGAAGATGCTGATTACCGCATCATGATGGATCACCTGTCCGCCCTGCAGAAGCTTTTTTCCGACACGGGCGTGCCCAGCTTCTTTAGTGACAATCTGGTCGCGATCAATCGCAACTTGACTTTCCTCTATGATGAAAAATTCATGAATGCCTTTAAGGCGGCAACGCAAGGGGGAACGGAGGCCGATGAGGCAAAGCTTTGGCGTTTGCACACCCTGGCCTGGTGTGGTCAAACGGCCTTGTATATCCCTGGTGATTTCGTCGAATGCGGTGTTTACAAGGGTCTTTATTCCGGAATGCTGACCGACTACCTTGATTGGTCCACAATCGACCGGCGCTTCTATCTCTACGACACGTTCGCCGGCCTGCCTGATGATTGGTCGACGGAACGGGAACGCGCAGGCGTGAATGATGTCTACGAATGGGACGGCACCTACGAAAAGGTCTGTGAACGCTTTGCCAAGTATCCAAATGTGGATGTGATCAAGGGCGTGGTACCGGATATTTTCGAAGAGACATCGCCAAAGAAAATTGCCTTGCTGCATCTGGATCTTAATGCGGCCCAGGCGGAGGTCGCTGCTTTGGACGCCCTGAAAAGCAGACTATCGAACGGTGCTATTGTCTTAATGGATGACTTCGGTCGCAAGGAGCAATTGGCCTTGGCGGAAGCTCTGATGGAATGGTGGCTCGTTCATGATCATCATATTCTGGAATTGCCAACGGGTCAGGGCATGGTGACGGTCAACGCCGCTAAATTACAGGAAATAGATTTAAAAATGAAAGGTAAGGGGAAAACCGTATGAGTGGACGATTGGAAAACAAGGTCGCGGTGATTACGGGCGGGGCCAGCGGTATGGGGCAGGCGACGGTTTATCGATTTTTAAACGAAGGCGCCAAGGTCGTGCTGGGGGACTTAAATGCGCAAACCGGGGCCGAGACCATGGCGGCGATTGAAAAAATGGGTGCCGCCGACCGCGCCGCGTTCCTGGTCACGGACGTGGCGGAGGAAAAGGATATTGAAGCCCTGGTAACCTGTGCCACATCACAGTTCGGCCGCCTGGATTGCATCTATAACAACGCCGGGATCGGCGGTGCCATTGGCCCAATCACCGAAACCCGCGTCGATGAATGGGATTTTACATTCAATGTCCTGGTCCGCAGTGTCTTTCTGGGGATCAAACACGCCGCCAAGGTGATGCAGGACCAGGGCGAAGGCGGCTCCATCATCTCCACATCGTCCATCGCCGGCCTGGGCGGCGGGGCGGGCCCGCACGCCTATTCCGCGGCCAAGGCAGCCGTGGCCAATCTAACCCGGGCCGTGTCCGGCGAGTTGGCCCGGCACAGCATTCGGGTCAATGCTATCGCGCCCGGCGTCATTGCCACGCCGTTGTTCCATGCGGGCCGACCGGAAAAGGCCGAGGCGCTGGCCATGAAGAAGGTGCCCTGGCCACGACTGGGCACAGGCGATGATATTGCGGCCATGGCTGTGTTCCTGGCCTCGGACGAATCCGAATATGTCTCCGGCCAGAATATGGTGGTGGATGGCGGCGTCACCGCCAATGGCCCGGATATGTGGGGCACGGGCCCGGAAAGTCCGATGTTGCGCAAATCCGGCGTCACCCGCGGCAGCACCGGCCTGGGCAACGATATCCGCAACGTCGAAGGTTAAAGCCGATATGTCCTAACGGCATTGTCATGAAACAACTTGCGGCGATCAAGATCCGACAAATCTTTGGTGACCTCTAAGAAGCCATTGAAGATGGTGTCAAAACTGCCGGTCAAACGGTCCACGGGGTAGTTCGAGGCGAACATGCAGCGATCTACCCCGAAGATGCGGATAACATCGCGCACGACGCCGCGCTGTCGTGCCGCGCTCCAGCCATAACCCGCCTCGCCGATACCCGAAATTTTGATTGATACATTGGGCTGCGCGGCGACCGCCTCCAAGCTCGCGCGCCAGGCCGCCAAGCCCGTTTCGTGGCGATCTTCGGGCACACCGGCATGGTTCACGATCATTGGGATGTCGGGGAAGTCCCGGGCCAGATCCGCCGCCTCCCCCAGATGCCAATAGCGGGTCTGCAATTCATAATGCAGACCGTATTTCGCCAGCTGGCCATAGCCGCGGCGCCACTCCGGGTCTGACATGGAGCCAGGCATTACAGGTATTACAGACATTCCAGGCCGCATTGCATCCGGGTTGGGCGCAGCTGCTGGTTTCTGCCGCACCGCGCGGACCAGGGGAAAGGCAGCATGGCCGGCCAGGACCGCCTCAATATCGTCTCGGGCGAACCAGGCCTGACCGACAATGGCGCTGGGCCGGCCCGTCGCCTCGGCCACATCATGCAGCCAACGGGTCTCCGTCACCGGGTCATCGGGGTTCCATTCCGCCTCCACATGGACGCTTGCCACAACCTCGAAGGCAGCCGTGTCCCGGTCATAGTCTGCGGGTAAATAGTCCTGCAACAAAGGCTGGACCGGGCCATAGCGATGGGGCGCAGGGTCCGGCGCTTCCAGCCAGGGGTAATTGCCCTGGCCCAGACGCCAAAAGTGATGGTGGCAATCCACGATAGGGAATTTCATTCAACGATGCCGTCCAACAGATGCCGGCCTTCCCGATCCTCTATCTCCAGGACCCAAAGGTCGGGGTCCATATTGTATTGTCGTGCAATATAGGCATCCGCATCCGCCTCTGGCACCAGATCATCGCCCGTGGCACGACGCCATTGCCGACCCCCATCCAGACTGGTGCCATCCATGCTGTTGGCAGGTGCCAGAACCATACAGCCGGGGCCCAAGTGATTGATCTTGATAAAAATGGCCCCCGCCGTGGCATCACCCCGTCGCACCACCATGGCCGGTATGGCCTGGATACCGCATTTGCGAATGTGGGCCTTAACCCATAAATCCGCTGTAATCCTGGGTGCCACGGGGCCTTGCCTCAGACTTGATCGTGGCGGTGGCAGTCGACCACATGATCATTGATCATGCCCACGGCCTCCATGAAGGCATAGCAGATGGTCGGTCCGACAAATTTGAAACCGCGCGCTTTCAGATCCTTGGACATGGCCTGACTGGCGGCATCCTGGGTCGGTAAATCGCCGAGGCTGCGGGCCGTTGTAACCACCGGTTTGCCGTCCACGAATGACCACAGATGATCTGCAAAGCTGCCCTTGCCCGCCGCCATCATATCCAGCCAGATTTGGGCCCCCGCAATGGTGCCGGTGATTTTGGCCCGGTTACGGACAATACCCGCATCAGCCATCAAGGCAGCCACCTTCGCCTCGCTGTATTTGGCAATAATAGCAGGATCGAAACCATCGAAAGCAGCCCGAAAATTGTCCCGTTTGCGCAAAATGGTAATCCAGGACAGCCCTGCCTGAAATCCGTCCAGGATCAACTTCTCGAACAAAGCCTGGTCGTCCCACTCCGGTACGCCCCATTCGGTATCATGATAGGCGATATAGGTCGGGTCTTTATCGCCGCACCAGGCGCAGCGGACAATTCCGTCGTCATGGCGAATAGTCATGCCCAATCCTTATTCAGCGGCCTCATACAACTTCCGCATTCAAATCGAAATCGGCCCAATCAGGCATTTGTATCGTGACCTCTGCCTCACCGGCGCGCAGGCTTTGTCCCAAACCACCCGCATCTGCCAGGCGGTCCAGGCGCACCAGGGCCAGCCCACGATCCTTCTGGCCGGAGCGCATGGAGGCCACTTCCCGCTCCCCCACCATCAGGGGTGTGCCGGGATCAGGCAACGGGCCGTCAATCAACACCGGTAAAAGGCGCTTACGCACCAAAGCACGGTATTTGGTGCGGGCGGTCAATTCCTGGCCAACAAAACAACCCTTGTCAAAATCAACGCCATGCAGGACTTCAAAATTGCTTTCCAGCATCAAGGATTTATCGACCACCAAGTCTGCGCCGCCGTCGGGCAAAGCCAAGCCAAGACGGAAATAGTCATAGGCCGCCGCGTCCGTGGCAACGAGACCCGCCGCTGTAAATTTTCCGCTTGCTTGGCCGGCGGGTGTCACAATTCTGACACCGGCATCCGCCAATCGCGGGTCCTGATAGGCAAGACCGCCGGCAAATTTCGTGGCGGCCGCGGCATCCAAGCCCAATGCGGCGTCCACACCAGGGCCAAAGGCGGCGTGAACCTCCCAGTCCGATAAAACCTCGATCTGCACATCTGCGCGCAAGCGGTACATATTCAAACGCTTGGCCAGATCGTCCAGACGCCCAACCTCCGCCTCTAACAGCAGATCATCGCCTTGCTGCACAATGAAGAAATCAAAGAGATATTTGCCCTGAGGCGTTAAAAGGGCACCATAAATGGCCTCTGTCACCGACAGTTTATCAAGATCGCGGGTAATCAAGGCCTGCAGAAAGCTGCGCGCATCAGCGCCAGACAATCGCAAGACACCGCGTCCCGGTAATAGGCAATAATTCGCTTCCATCATTCGCTCCCCACTGGTTATACATGCACTCCGCCATGGCCCTTGGCAAGGGTCATGGCGGTGGTTCTTGGCAATGGCCATGGCATCCCTTTAAACCACGGTTGCCGCCAATTCATGGGAAGCCAACCGAACGGCGATGAAAATTCTGTTTATCTCTCATAACCGCCTTGGTGATGCCGTCCTGTCCACGGGATTGCTAAGCCATTTGGCGGAGCGCTATCCCGAGGCGCGGATAACCATCGCCTGCGGCCCGGTGCCCAGCTCTCTTTTAGCCCTGGCCCCTAATGTCGAGACGGTTGTCGTGATGGACAAGGCACCCCTGGCCGGGCATTGGCGCAAGCTGTGGCGTCGGTGCATTGGCCAGCGGTGGGATCTGGTGGTGGACTTACGCGCCTCGTTACTGGCGTGGTTGCTATGGGCTAAACAGCGCCGGGTCCTCTCCGCCAACAGCGATGATCTGCATCGGGTACGCCATGTGGCCGATCTGCTGCACCTGGCCGAGCCCCCGGCCCCGCAATTATGGCTGCGACCGGCGCATAAGACCGCCGCCCTCGATCTCCTCCCCACAGGTGGGCCAAATCTGACCCCCCATCAGTCAAGTGCAGGGCCAATTCTGGCCCCCCATCAGTCAAGTGCAGGGCCAATTCTGGCCCTGGGCCCAACCGCCAATTGGGGCGGCAAACAATGGCCTATCGAGCGTTTTTTGCAACTGGCGCGGCGCTTAACCGGCCCTGATGGCATTTTGCCCGATGCACGGATTGCCGTATTCGGCGCAGATAATGAACGACCCGCCGCACAGGCGCTTTTGGACGGCCTGCCCACTGCTCAAGTGGTAGACCTGATCGGCCGCATTGATCTGCCAGTTGTGCTGGCCTGCCTAGCGCGCAGCGATCTTTTCATTGGCAACGATTCGGGTCTCATGCACATGGCCGCCGCCGCCCGCATACCGACCCTGGGCCTGTTCGGTCCCAGCCGCGATGAATTGTATGCCCCCTGGGGCCCTAACGCGGCATGGGTTCGCACGGACCGCAGCTTTGACGACATCCGCAACGATCCGGCATACGATTACCGTAAACAGGATAGTTGGATGACCACATTGTCGGTAGACAAGGCAGAGGCAGCGGCACAGGCACTGTACAGGCGCATGGCGGAGCAGGCGAAATGACGCTGCCGAACCTTTCAGCCCTGGTCGTCGTCCACAATGAAGAGGCACAGTTGGCGGACTGCCTTGGCACGCTGGGATTTGCCGATGAACTGGTCGTCGTCCTGGACAAATGCACCGATAACAGCAAGGCCATTGCCGAAAGCTTCAAGGCCCGCCTGGTTGAAGGATCATGGGAGATTGAGGGCCATCGACGCAATCAAGGCCGCGATGCCTGCCAGGGCGCCTGGATTTTGGAAGTGGACGCGGACGAGCGGGCTGATGAAGCATTGGGGCGGGAAATACAGAGCGCAATAAGGGCAGAAAACGACGGCTATTTCCTGTTGCCGTTCGACAATTATATCGGCACGCGCCTGGTGCGCCACGGCTGGGGCGGTTCTTGGGGGGTATCGGCGGCACCAAGATTATCGGCCAAGGACGCCAAACGCTGGGGCGATCAGCGTATCCATCCATCCCTGACCCTGACCGGCCCACGACGTTGGCTGAAAACACCGATCCGGCACAATGTCGACCGGGATATCTCGGACATGCTGCAACGCCTGGACCGCTACACTACCAGCAAGGCTGCTGATCTGCGGGCATCGGGAGATATTGGTAATCTGGCCAGCAATATCCGGCGCATGTTCTCCCGCTTCGCCAAATGCTACATATCCCGCAAAGGCTATCGCGAAGGCGCCTATGGTTTCCTGATCGCCCTGATGGCGGGGCTGTATCCGGTTCTCGCGCACTTAAAAGCCCGGTTAGAGGACGACTAGACAATGCGGGTGATGCAAACAATGGCGGGGGCCAAACACGGTGGGGCGGAGGCATTTTTCACCCGCCTGGTACTGGCCCTGCACAAGGCCGGCCTGGATCAAAAGGTCATCCTGCGTCCCAACGGGGCCCGGGAACAACAACTGTCCGACGGCGGCGTTGCGCCGACAACCCTGGCCTTTGGCGGCAAACTGGATATTTCCACCCGCCTCGGGCTGCGCCGGGAGATCTCCCGCTTCAAGCCTGATGTGGTTTTGAGCTGGATGAACCGGGCCGCCTCATTCTGCCCGAAACCGGCAGGCCGTTTCGTCCATTGTGCCCGCCTGGGCGGCTACTATGATCTGAAATATTACCAAAATTGTGATCATCTGGTCGGCAACACACAAGGCATCGTCGACTATTTCGTTGAACAGGGCTGGCCGGCGGAACGATCCCATTATTTGCCCAATTTCGTTGCCGAAACGCCCGCCGCGCCCATGGAGCGGCTGAAACTGTCCACGCCGGGTGATGCGGCAGTGGTTCTGGCATTGGGTCGGTTGCACGAGAATAAGGCATTTGATGTTCTGATCCAGGCCATGCGCCGATTGCCCGATGTCTATTTGTGGCTGGCGGGCGAAGGACCGTTGGAGGCTGAACTGCGCCGCCAGGCAGTAACTTTAGGCGTCGCGCCGCGCATTCGATTTCTTGGCTGGCAGCAGGATCCGGGGCCTCTGTATGCCGCTGCAGATCTGGTCGCCTGTCCATCGCGTATCGAGCCTTTGGGCAATGTAGTGCTGGAAGCCTGGGCCCGGCGCAAACCCATCGTTGCAGCCGCTTCCGACGGCCCGGTGGAGCTGATCCGGGACGGAGAAAACGGCCTGTTGGTGGCCCTGGAAGATGCAGATGCCATGGCAGCTGCGATAAACTATATTCTGGCTAACAAGGCAGGTGCGCAAAGCCTGGCCGCGGTGGGATACCGCGATTATCAGGCCGATTATGCGGAGGCGGTCGTCGTGCAACGCTATTTGGACTTTTTTGCCAAGGTGGCCGCCTGATGTGTGGCATCGCAGGCATCATGACGACGGATGGCACCGCGCCGGATCAGTCCACGCTTGATATCTTACAGGCTGCATTGCGCCATCGCGGGCCCGATGGTGCGGGACAACATCTGGGCGAGGGCGTCGGTCTGGTTCATACACGCCTGGCCATCATCGACCTGAAGACCGGCGATCAGCCTTTTCAAAGTCCGGACGGCACTGCCCTGATCGCCAATGCCGAGATTTACAATTATCTGGAATTGCGTGAAACCCTGGTGGCTGGGCCCCAGGATATCCAACTGAAGACCCAGTCCGATTGCGAACCGGCGTTATATCTGTACTGCCGGGACGGGGTGGATTTTGCCAACCAGATGCGCGGCATGTATGCCATTGCCATTCATGATCCAAACGAAGGCCAGCTTATACTGGCCCGGGATCCGTTCGGCATTAAACCATTGTACTATGTTGAAGGGCCCTTTGGCTTTGCCTTCGCGTCAGAGCCGGCTGCACTGCTCAAGGCGGGTTTGGTTGGGCCCGGGGTGGCCGAACAGCCCCTGCACGAATTGTTGCAAATACAGTTCACCACCGGCCGGCATACCATTCATCCGGACATCCATCGCGTCTTGCCGGGGGAAACCCTGGTCATTGCCCAGGGGCGCATTGTCGACCGCCGCCGCCGTAGCGCCCTGCCCCTCACCCCGCCGCGCGAACAAACCGAAACGGCGGCCCTGGCTGAGCTGGAGCAAGTCTTGATGGACAGTGTGGAAATCCATCAACGATCCGACGTGCCTTATGGCATGTTTCTGTCAGGCGGCATCGACAGTTCCGCCCTTCTGACTTTGATGACGCGCCTGAACGATCAACCCGTGCATGCCTTCACCGCCGGTTTCAGTGGCACTAAAGTCCATGACGAGCGGGATCAGGCCCGTGCCCTGGCCCGGCAACTGGGGGCCGAGCACTACGAAATTGATTTCGTGGAAAGTGATTTCTGGGCCCTGCTGCCGGAAGTTGCCGCGGTCCTTGATGACCCGGCGGCAGACTATGCCACCCTGCCCACATACAAACTGGCCGCAAAGGCCAAGGCTGCTGGCATGAAGGTGGTATTGTCGGGCGAGGGCGGTGATGAATTGTTTGCCGGCTATGGCCGCTATAAGGACGCCCAGCGGTCCTGGTGGGTTGGCGGGCCGCGCATTATGCGCCGGACCGGACGTTTTGATCGGCTTGGCATCCTGCGCCAGCCGTCCGATACCTGGCGGGACGGTATCCGGGCGGCGGAAAGCACCCTGGGGGCCGCTGATCTTAGCCGCCTGCAACTTGCCCAGGCCATCGATTGCGCCGATTGGCTGCCGAATGATCTGTTGATCAAGCTGGATCGTTGTCTCATGGCCCACGGCGTCGAAGGGCGGACGCCGTTTCTGGACCCGGTGGTGGCAAATTTCGCCTATCGACTGCCCGATGACCTGAAACTGCAAAATGGCAAAGGCAAATATCTGCTGCGCCGCTGGCTGGCCACTGCCTCTCCCATGGCCAGGCCTTTTGACCGCAAATTTGGTTTCACCGTGCCCGTCGCCGAATGGATCCGTAGCCGGGGCGAGAAACTTGGGCCGCTGGTGGCAGCGCAACCAGGCGTCCATGCCATCGCCCATCCGGACCGTGTTACAGCACTTTATCAAAGCAGCGGTAAACGCCAGGGATTTGCCGCCTGGACCCTGTTATTCTATGCCCTGTGGCATCGCCATCACGTTTTGGGCGCAGCACCCCAGGGCGACGTATTTGAAACCCTGTCCACTTCAGCCTAAGAGGAAGCAATGGCAGAAACCCAAAAAATTTATGATCTGATAATTCGCGGCGGCACATTGGTAACCCACAACGGTATCGCATTGGGGGATGTTGCCGTGCGGCAGGGTCGTATTGTGGCGATCGGGGATCTGGCCACAGCATCCGCCGGCGAAATCGTGGATGCCAGGGGCCTGCACGTTTTGCCCGGTGTCATCGATACCCAGGTGCATTTTCGCGAACCTGGTAATGAGCATAAGGAAGATCTGGAGGCGGGTTCCCGCGGTGCCGTCCTGGGCGGCGTGACCGGTGTCTTTGAAATGCCCAATACGGCCCCTCTGACGACAAACCCAGAGGCGCTGGCCGACAAACTGGCCCGGGCCAAGGATCGGATGTGGTGCGAGCATGCCTTCTATATGGGTGGCACGGGGGAGAACGCGGAATTATTGCCCGCGCTGGAACGCCTGCCGGGTGTTTGCGGCGTCAAAATCTTCATGGGCTCTTCCACCGGGAACCTGTTGACCGAGGATGACCCCACCCTGCGGCGCATCCTAGGCGCCATCAACCGGCGCTGCGCCGTGCATGCGGAAGACGAACCCCGCCTGAAGGAACGCCAGCACCTGGCGGAGGAAGCCGCGGACCCCGCAGCCCATCCGTTATGGCGGGATCCTGAAACAGCCCTGCGCGCCACCAAACGACTAATCGCGATCGCACGCGAAACCGGGGCCCGGGTGCATGTGCTGCATATTACCACAGCCGAGGAAATGCAGTTTCTGGCCCAGCAGAAAGATGTCGCCACGGTCGAAGTCACGCCCCAGCATCTAACGCTTGCAGCACCGGATTGTTATGCGGAAATGGGCACTCGGGCCCAGATGAACCCGCCCATTCGCGATGAAAACCATCGTCAGGGCCTGTGGTGGGGTTTGGATCAGGGCGTCGTCGATGTCATCGGCTCGGACCATGCACCCCACACACTGGAAGAAAAAGCGGCCACTTATCCGGCCAGCCCATCCGGCATGCCGGGCGTGCAGACTTTGCTGCCCGTCATGCTGGATCATGTGGCGGCGGGGCGGTTAAGCCTGTTGCGCCTGATGGATTTGCTCTGTGCCGGGCCGGCCCGCCTGTTCGGTATCGCCGGCAAGGGGCGCATCGCGGTCGGTTATGACGGTGATTTTACCCTGGTGGATCTAAGCGCCAAACGGACCATATTGGATGCGGATATGGCTAACCGGTCCGGTTGGACGCCTTTCCATGGCCGGGAGGTCACCGGCTGGCCCATGGCAACGATCATTCGGGGTCAGGTGGTCATGCAGAATGGTGAATTAGCCGCAAAAGCAGCTGGGCAGCCCCTACGGTTCGGTGAGACCTTGCCGGGCGGATAACAGACGTTATGATCCCAACAAATATCTCTTTGGAGCAATTTTCAATCAATTGGAGTCACCCTTGTGATCAAATTGATTGGTTCAATTGCTCTTTCCCTAAGAATCCGAGCATGCTTAAAGTAGGCATGCTCTAGTAAAATGTGATTGGAAATGGTTATGAGCGGTACATTCAAGGCTTGGTGGGCCACGGACGTCGACGGCAAAGCAAATGTGGCACTGACGGATGTGGCGGATGCCGATCTACCGGCAAATGAAGTAACCGTTGGGGTGAAATATTCCACCATCAATTATAAGGACGGCCTGGCCGTTCAAGGTAACAAATCAAAAATCATGCGCTCCCTGCCCATGGCACCGGGCATCGACTACGCCGGCGTGGTGGAAGCTTCCGACAGCGCCGATTATGCGGTTGGCGATGAAGTTGTGCTGACCGGCTGGGGTGTGGGTGAGGCGGTCTCGGGCGGCTTGTCACAAAGAGCACGCGCCAAGGCGGATTGGCTGGTGAAAAAGCCTGCGGGATTGAGCCTGCAGCAGACCATGGCCATCGGCACCGCCGGTTTCACTGCGATGATGAGTGTTCTGGCCCTGGAAGATGCCGGCGTTAAACCGGGTAATGGCGATGTGATCGTTACGGGTGCTGCGGGCGGCGTCGGTTCTGTCGCCGTGGCGGTTCTGGCCAAACTGGGATACAGCGTCGCGGCCTCCACCGGGCGGGAGAGCGAACATGACTATCTGCGCGGCCTTGGTGCCACGTCCATTGTGCCCCGGTCGGAATTGAGTGAGCCGGGACGACCCCTGGGCCGGGAAACCTGGGCCGGTGGTATTGATACCGTCGGCAGCCAGATCCTGGTCAATGTGTTGGCGGCAACCAAATCCCTGGGCACGGTTGCGGTTTGCGGCCTGGCGGCGGGGGCTGATCTGCCGGGCACTGTGTTGCCGTTCATCCTGCGAGGTGTGCGGATTTGGGGTATCGATTCTGTATATTGCCCCGCCGAACGCCGGGCCCAGGCCTGGGCCCGATTGGCCACGGACCTGCCCCTGGACAAGCTGGATGCCATGACCAATATGAAAGCCATGGCCGATGTACCGGCCATCACCGCCGACATCCTGAAAGGCCAGGTTCGCGGGCGTACGGTGATCGACGTTAACGCTTAAGCAGCCACAATATTCGAGGGAACCATGAGCATAAACGAAATTGAACAAGAGCCGCCGCGCCTTACATCCCTGGCACACGGCGGCGGTTGAGGCTGCAAGATTGCTCCTGCCGTGCTGCATGAGCTGCTTGCGAATTTACCGAAGCCCGATCCGGACGCCAACCTGTTGGTCGGCCATGAAACCGGTGACGATGCAGCCGTCTATCAAATTGATGATACCCGCGCCATGGTGGCGACGACGGATTTCTTTATGCCCGTGGTCGACGATCCCTACGAATTCGGTCGTATCTCGGCCACCAATGCCCTCTCGGACGTCTACGCTGTTGGCGGTCGCCCGGTGCTGGCCTTGGCCATCGTCGGCATGCCCATCGACAAAATCTCCACCGATACATTCCGACAGGTACTGGCAGGCGGTGCCGCTGTCTGCAAGGAAGCCGGTGTGCCTATCGCGGGTGGCCATTCCATTGATACGTTGGAGCCAATTTATGGCCTGGCCGCCATCGGCATGGTGGATATCAGCAATATCAAACGCAATATCGGTGCCAGGCCGGGTGATGCCCTGATCCTGGGAAAGGGTTTGGGCACCGGTTTTCTGGCCTCCGCCATGAAAAGCGGTACCATCACGGACGCCGCCTACAAGGAAATGATCGAGACCACGACGCTTTTGAATGATATCGGCGCGGACCTTGGGGCCCGGGAAGACGTCCATGCCATGACCGATATCACTGGTTTTGGTCTATTGGGGCATTTGAGCGAAGTTTGCCAAGGCACCGGCCTGGGCGCTAATCTGGACCTAAGCGCCATTCCATTATTGGCCTCGGGTCGGGAATTGGCGGAAGCAGGCGTCAATACGGGTGCCACGGGCCGCAACCGGGTGGCATTTGCAGAAAACGTCCGTTTGCCCAGCGGTCTGCCGGATTGGCACAATAATATGCTCTATGATCCGCAAACTGCCGGGCCGTTGCTGGTTGCCTGTGATCCGGGCGCGGCGAACGAAATACTGGCGCTGTTTCACGCCCGTGGTTATGACGCAGCCGCGATAATCGGCCATTGCACGGCAGGCGATCCGGTCATTACGGTATCGTAATTAAATTTAGGGCCGCACCATTACGCAACACCGCCTGGGCTTGTTCCGTATCATTGCCATTGCCATCCAAGAGGCAAAGGCCGGGATGCAAAACTGTGGGGCCCCGGCCTTGTACTTTGGCCTGAACTATCACGCGCTTTGCCGGTTTATTAGATGCAGCCCAGAGGGGGAAGACCACAATGTCGCCGGCCCCCTGGCCCAGGCCCTCTAACAGGGTGCCCAGGCGTTCGCTGCGATGGATCACCGTAATGGTCCCCCCCGATATGGTGCGCCGTAGACAGAAGGCCAGCCACTCGGCCAGCGGGGTATCCCCCTCGCCGTGCGCGACGGCTTTGCCGGCATCGGGAGGCGGGGAATTACGGCCTGCCGGGTGAAAGGGCGGATTGCAGACCACGTGATCAAAAACCGCTTGGCCAATTTCCGGCGGCGGCCTGCGAATATCGCCCTGAAAAATACTGATCTGGCTGGCCATTTTGTTGGCGGCAATATTTCGGGCCGCCAGGGCAACCAGTTCCGGCTGAATTTCCAGGCCCGTGATGTGCAGATCGGGACAGCGCGCCCCTAAACACAAAGACACCGCGCCAACGCCCGCACCGACATCCAAAACCGTCTGCCCTGCCGTGGCCCGCACAGCCGCCGCCAGCAAGATCGCGTCGTCCCCCGCCCGATAGCCTTTGCGCGGCTGGTTCAGCTGAATGCGCCGGTCCAACAGGCCGTCATGGCTGATATCATCGGTTTTATGGGCGTCATCACTGGGGGCCATAGCTCTCAATCTCTGCTTCTTTCAACAGCCCACGAGCGCGGTCTACATCATCGTCAAGCACCATGAGGCGGCGGTTGAAGGCCCCGATGGAGCCTTCCAGGACGGAGATATGTTGATCCAACAGCACGCTTTCGATGCCGGCGTCCCGCAAATAGGCCTCCACCCAGGACAATAATACCACGTCGTTGCTGCGCAATAGTTCGATCATGGCAATTTCCCGTAATGGGCCCTTGCTTTTAGCCCCATGAATGCAGTCTATAGGGCTAGAGCAATTTTCAATCAATTGGATTTACTCTCGTGATCCAAGTGATTGGTTCAATTGCTGTTTTCTTGCGAGTCCCAGCGCCCTTGGGCATGTTTTATGTAGACATGTTCTGGTGGCACGAGGTCGCGATTAACCAAAGGAATACTTGGTGGCGGACGTAATACAGTTGGAGGGGGCTGCCCCCCGGCGGCCTTCGATGGAGCCGTTGATGCAATTGGTGGGTGATGATCTGATCAAGGTCAACCACACCATATTAGATAAAATGCACAGCCGGGCACCGTTGATACCGCAATTGGCCGGGCACATTATCGCCTCGGGCGGCAAGCGCCTGCGCCCCATGTTGACCTTGGCCACCACGCGCCTGTGCGGCTATACCGGCGAACGCCAAATCGGTCTGGCGGCAGCGGTGGAATTTATTCATACCGCATCCCTGCTGCATGATGATGTTGTGGATGAAAGTGATCTGCGCCGGGGCGATGCCACGGCAAATGTGCTGTGGGGCAACCAGCCCAGCGTCCTGGTCGGTGATTTTCTATTCTCCCGTGCCTTTCAGATCATGGTGCAGGACGGCAGCCTGGAAGTGTTGCGGGTTCTGGCCAATGCCTCTGCCGTTATCTCCGAAGGCGAGGTGATGCAGCTGGAAACCCTGAATAATGTTGAGTTGCCGGAGGAAAAATACCTCGAAGTCGTCGCCGCCAAGACCGCTGCCTTGTTCGCGGCCGCCTGCCGGATCGGCGCAACTATCGCCAGTCGTGGCACGGCAGAGGAAGACGCGCTGGAGGCCTTTGGCCGTAATCTTGGCGTCGCCTTTCAATTGGTAGACGACACCCTGGACTATTCCCAGCATCAGGCCACGTTGGGCAAGACCGTGGGCGATGATTTCCGGGAATGCAAAGTGACCCTGCCGGTGCTGTTGGCCTATAGCCGCGGTGACGAGGCAGAGCGCACATTCTGGCGGCGGACTATTTCAGACGGTGACCAAAAAGACGGCGATCTGGAACACGCCATAATATTGATTGAGAGCCACAACGCTCATCGCGATGCCATCGAACGGGCCCGCCACTATGGTGCCATGGCCCGGGACGGCCTGGGCATTTTCCCCGACGGCGAAGCCAAACGGGCCCTTACAGACGTCGTCGATTTCTGCATCGAACGGGTTTACTAGCCCCTTTCCACCTTGCCGCCGCCCGTCCTGGGCGCTATAAGCACGCGGTCCACCCAAATTCACGGTGGACATCACGTGCCGGAGTGTAGCTCAGCCTGGTAGAGCACCGTCTTCGGGAGGCGGGGGTCGGAGGTTCGAATCCTCTCACTCCGACCATTGAATTAGTAGTTATGAAATCAGGCACTTAACTAGCCCTCCCCTCTTCGGAACGGGAGGGTTTTTCGTTTTCTATCCCGCCGTATTCCTGCCCTATTGTATTGTCCGCAGCGGATTTGGCCGACGCCATTTAGTCTGGATGGTAGTACCTAGAAATTTCTCGAATGGTCTGCTCGCCGGTGCCGGTCCAGCCGCTGATATCGCTGACGCGCTGTGATTGGGATCTCGCCGGGGGGATAGAAAAAATCGCGAGGAACGCGCAAGGAAGCGGTCGGGGTGTCGTGATGTAAGGGCACACCCCGACCATTAGCGGCCCTCACTTCCTCGTATAGCGATTTTCTGGCAGTACGCTGTGATGGCAGTCACTGGGCCGAAACAAACCGGAAAACCTTTTCCAAATAGCGGCTGAAAGTTTCGGCCTGTTTCCTGCACACAATTTATTGAAATTGGGGCGTGTGTCTCGACGCGCGGCCTCCTGTAGGCCAGACCCTACAGTCCCCGATCCAAGGTGGGACAGCTGTTTAGGCGGCTGGGTGCTGGTTATTCATGCCGGGCATTAGGGGAGCAGATTGCTCCCGCTGCGAACGCAAATATCGCGCTACTCCATAGGCAGGGAGGTGGAGGTTCTGATCCTCGCACTCCGGCCAATTCGAAAAAACCTTCCGTTCATTGAGCGGGAGAGATTTTTCTGCCGTCCTTGTCTAAACGGCCTCGTTCACACCAACTTCAAGGCGGCGTCCGATAGCGGCGAAGGCCGCGTCTATCTGATCAATGCGTGAGGCGTGGCGAAGATCAAACAGGCGGTCAACCTGTGGGCTGTGCCATGCCAAACGCCGGGCCAAATCAGATTTTTTTAGCCCCTGCTCCTGCATGGCTTGATAGAGCAACACCTTCATGGCCGTCTGCGTGGGTAAGGCCGCGCGGACCCGGCCCCGCGAAGGGCTCGGGATATCTTCGCGGTCGGCGATGCGGCAGGCAATCGCTTCTTCAAGGGCATCAACGGCATGCATGAGGGCATCGTCCTGATCGTCGCCAAAGGTTTTGAGTTCGGGAAAGTCAGGCGATGTCGCAAATAATGTGTCGTTGTCGTCGGGTGTCAGTGTGATGGGATATGACAACATCGGATTATCTTCTTTCTGACTTTCTAATGGGTGTGTAAGGACCACTCTTATTTTAGGTCCAGGTCCCTCTTAATCGCTTGAACCAGCCCTTTGCCAAGTTCCTTGCGGCTGCCGTGCATTGGGATTTGCTTTCGTACCTAGCTTTACGGTTATGTGACCGCCACCGCCCTTGTCGGCTTCAAAGGTGCAGCCCTGCTTCTTTAGCCAACGTTGCAACTCTTTGGAGTTCATGCATTGTATATATAGCTGCAAACAGTTCTGTTGCAACACTTCTGTTTATAAGCCGCCGCTGGCTGGATTTTCATTGATAGGCATCCTTGAGCATTTCATGGCGGGCATGATCGGCGGGGGTTTCCTCGATGACCTCGTAGAATTCCAGGGTTTTCGCCGTATCGGCCCCAAACCCCAGTTTCTCCAAGGCATCCGCCACATCCACGCCCCGCCCTTCGCTCTTCACCCCATCGGGCCAGTGGAAACGATAGAGAGTCGTGGTTTCAGTCATGGTGAAAATCCTTCATTCGTTCGATCCTGCAGCCAATTTTTCTAATAGCTCATCCCGGCTGGCTTTGAAATCATCGGCCCGCCACGTCGCCTCCAATGCCCGCAAAGCTTCACCCATCTTCGGGCCTGGTTTCATGCCGAGGGCAAGGGCATCGCTGCCCTTTAAGGGAAAGCGGGGCGGGGTTGCCTCAACGATGCGGGGGGCAAGGTCCGGCAGGCCTTGTTGCAGGGCCAGATCCGTCATTACCTCCGCGCCATGTTCATAGAGCAGTTGGCGCAGGGCGGGGCGGGTGATGGTCGCACTTAGGGTAAGGGGCGGGGACATCAGGAAAGCCAGGCGTTTGCCCTGCTTGTTGGACAGGCGCAGACGGGAGGCGATGGCGGCGGCACCATCCGTGGCGATGGCGGAGAGGCGGCGTAGGGGATCACCGTCTGTGCGGGCCAGCTTATCCAGGTCGAAACCATCGGGCAGAATTTGTTGCAGAATTCCACCCTTGGCCATCAGTTCCAGACTGGGTAGGGGGTCGGGGGCGGACAGCAGCTTGAAGATTTCATCTCGCACACGCTCCCCGCTCAAAGCCGCGATACCGGATGCAGCAGCGGCGCAGGCCGCCAAAGCCGCCGCGTTCGGATCGCCGCGTCCGAACAGGGCCTGGAAACGGAAGAAACGCAGGATGCGCAGTTTGTCCTCGTCAATCCGTTGGGCGGCATCACCGACGAAGACCACCCGGCCCGCGCCAAGGTCCGCCTGACCGCCCATGGGATCATAGATCTGGCCATCGCCATCGGCGTAAATGGCGTTGATGGTGAAATCCCGCCGCGCCGCATCCAATTGCCAATCGTCCGTAAAAGCCACCTTGGCGTGGCGACCGAAAGTCTCCACATCCACGCGCAGTGTGGTAATTTCAAAATGCTGACCGCCCGCCACCGCCGTGATGGTGCCGTGCTTCAGGCCCGTGGGGATGACCTTGATGCCGGCGCCCTTCAGCAACGCCATGCTGTCTTCGGGCGTTTGATCGATGGCGATATCCAGATCCGCGCTGGTATGGCCCAACAGGCCGTCGCGGACGCAACCGCCCACGAAACGTGGCGTGGCCCCGCCCATGGCCAGTGCGACAAGCACAGACCGGCTGGCCGCTTGGGTAAGCCATGGTTGCTTGGTCAAGGCCTGCATCGCGCCACCAAAAGCTAGTTACATTCGCCCTAATTAAACTTACCGGGCACCATTTCGCCGTCCTGCATATGGGGTGCCACGTATTCGCCCCCTGCCGGATCACCGGAAAAGAACCACACGGCAACCAGTGATATCACCAGCAGCAGCATGCCGGAGGCGAACAGCCAATACCACGGCGCCTCGTCAAACGCCTGACCTTTCTGCCGGGCCCGTCGCGTGGCGAACAAATACAGGCCATAGGCGATGAAGGGCAACAGAAACGGTAGCAGGTGAAACAGGATCTTTCTTAACATCGCGCCCCCAAACCAATTTTGCGTCTCAATCCAGAACCAATTCGGCGAAGGTACTCAGGTCCTCGTCCGTCTTAGGCCAGACCAGCAACGATGTCACTGCACTATCTTCCCAGGCTGCCAAACGCTGCTTGATACGGTCTTTCGGTCCGACCAGGGCGATATCATCCACCAGTTCGTCGGGTACCGCTGCCACCGCCTCGGCCTTTTTGCCGTCCAGATACAGATCCTGGATTTTCCCTGCCGCTTCGCCATAGCCCAGACGGACCACCAGTTCGTTGTGGAAGTTGCGGTCTTTCGCACCCATGCCGCCCACATACAGGGCCAGGGATTTCTTTACTTCCAGGCGGCCTGCTTCCAGGTCATCGGTGATGTGCATCTTCATGGGATACATGATCTCAAACTCATCACTGCGCCCGGCAATAGCGTCCGCATAGACATCCTCCCGATCCGGGGAATAATACAGCGGGAACCAGCCGTCACAAATCTCCGTCGCCATGGCGACGTTCTTCGGCCCTTCGGCACCAAGGAATATGGGGATATTCGCGCGCAGAGGATGGGTAATCGACTTCAACGGTTTACCCAGGCCCCAGGAACCCGGTGCGTCTTCCGGATAGGGAATGGTGTAATGGGCCCCATCCAGTTGCACCGGGTTTTCCCGCGCCAGGACTTGACGGACGATATCGATATATTCCCGTGTCCGGGCCAACGGCTTGGCAAAGGGTTGGCCGTACCAGCCTTCAACCACCTGCGGGCCGGAAACACCAAGTCCCAGGATCATACGCCCGTTGGAGAGGTGATCCAGGGTCAAGGCATGCATGGCCGTAGCGGTGGGCGTGCGGGCGGAAATCTGCACGATGGCCGTACCCAACTTGATCTTTTCCGTGTGTGCCCCGACCCAGGCCAACGGCGTCAGGGCATCGGAGCCATAAGCCTCCGCCGTGAAAAAGCCATAATAGCCCAGGGCCTCTGCCCGCTTGGCCAAATCGATCAGACCCTGGGGCGGTTGCGAGCCCCAATAGCCGGTCATCAATCCCAGTTTCATCGCCATCGCAAAAACTCCTTATCCTAAAAATAGAGCAATTGAACCAATTGCCTGGATCGCCAAGGCCACATCAGAATGGCGACCGCAAATAATTGAAAATTGCTCTACCTACATATGGGCATACATGACTTCACCGGGGCTGGGCATTTCGGCCCTCAATATCTTGCTGCTGAACGAAGATGTAATAAACAATGACTTATTCTCCGGCCCACCATAGGCCATGTTGGTGGTGAACGGGCTGCCGTCGGGGTCCGGGATCTTATATGTCGGCAGGCCCAGGGCCGAGAACAACCAGACCGCGCCAAAACCCGCATGGGCAATGGACAAACTACCATCCACATCCATGGCCATGCCGTCAGGGCCCATACCGCCCACCAACTGGCAGAACAGGCCGACCCGGTTGATGCTGCCGTCCTGGCGGAACGGCATGCGCCAGACCGAATTGGTCCGGGTCACGGCGATATACAACATGGTCTCATCCGGGTCCATGACCAGGCCATTGGGGCTGGGCACATTGTCGATCAAACAATGCAAGGCGCCATTGCCATCCTGGCGAAACACCCGGCCTGTAGGATCATGCAAGCCGCTGTCCCCCTGATCGGTGAAATACAGATCACCATTGGAGGCAAAGAACAGATCGTTGACCCCCTTGTAGCCGGGCATCTGGTCCGGCCCGATATAGGTGGAGACCTTGCCGTTCACCGGGTCGATCTCAACAATACCGTTCTGGCGGTCTGCCACGAAGATGCGGCCATCCTTGTGGATCTTCAAACCATTGGGACTGCCGTCATAGTCCGCCAGCACGGAAAACTCGCCTGCCGGATCGATCTTGAATATCCGACCATGGGCAATATCAACCACGAACAGATTGCCATCCCGATCAAACGAGGGTCCTTCCAGGAACGAGCCAATAGGCCGGCCACGGAAAATATCCCGCGACATATGGGACTCCTTGTCCATCAGCTGCAATTCGTCCGGTACCTGGGCAAAGACGGTCGGTTCGATCACGGTTGGATTGGGATACATGGCGTGGCTCCGGCAGCTGTTAGGTTGCATGATACAGGACCTCCATTGTGACCCGAGCTTGGGTTCGGCTCAAGCCTGTGGCAAGATTTCAATGCAGGAAAGTTTTGAAGGGAAAATTCGATGCGGGACGTATCCGGCACGATGGTACGCGACAGCCTTAGTGAACTGGTCGCAGCGGAAACCACGGCTTTGTTGGTGGTCGATGTGCAAAATGATTTCTGCCATGACGACGGCCATTTTGCCCGCCATGGCAAGGATATGGTTGCGGTCAAGGCGGTGTTGCCGGGTATTCGCGCCTTTGTCGCGGCGGCGCGGGCACACGGCGTCAAAGTAGTATTCATCCGCCAGGCCACATTGCCCGACGGTGCGTCCGATACGCCATCGTGGCTGCGCTTCAAATCCCGGGACGGCAAGACGCCGGATTATACCTTGCCCGATACCTGGGGCTGGCAATTCGTCGATGGCCTGGAACCACGGGACGATGAATTTGTGGTGCAGAAATTCCGCCCCGATGGTTTTCACCGCACCGGCCTGGACCAACATTTGCGCGACGCCGGCATTGAAAGCGTCATAGTCCTTGGTGTGATCACGGAAGGCTGTGTGGAATCCACCATACGCTCCGCCTCCTACCACGATTATTACGTCGTCGTTGCTGGTGACAATGTCGCCTCGCCCAATGCCCATCTGCATGACGGTGCCATGAACTTGTTTCGGGCCCGCTATCCCACCCACGATGCCACCGAG
Organism: Rhodospirillaceae bacterium; assembly: GCA_018660265.1. Classification (GTDB taxonomy): domain Bacteria; phylum Pseudomonadota; class Alphaproteobacteria. The sequence continues at coordinate 66,437 of JABJKS010000066.1, forward strand.
ATCATTGCCGCATGGGACGATGCCACATGAGCCTGCAACGCCCCCAACGTATAGATTTTTCGCCCATCAATGATCGGCCCAAACTTAAGCTGCCGAACGATGCCCGCGTGGCGCTTTGGGTCTGCCCGAACATCGAACATTACGAATATCTGCCCGATCCCGTGCGCATTCGTGATCCCTGGCCGCGCATGCCGCACCCGGATGTGCTGGGCTATGGCCTGAAGGATTACGGCAACCGGGTTGGTTTGTGGCGCATGTTCGATGTTATGGATCATTTCAATGTGCGCTGTACGACATCGTTGAATTTGAGCGTCTATGAGCATTACCCGGAGATCATGGAAGCTTGTGAGAGCCGAGGCTGGGATACCCTGTGCCATGGCATCTACAACACGCAATATTTGTGGGGCCTTGATGAGGGGGACGAACGGGCCATCATTCAGGAATGTGTCGAGACCTATCGCCGTCTGACAGGCCGGCAATTGCCGGGCTGGTTCTCTCCGGCGGCCTCTCACACCCTCAACACCCCTGATCTGGTGGCCGAGGCGGGGATCAAATATTACGCCGACTGGTTTCACGATGACCAACCCATGCCCATGAACGTGCGCCAGGGCCGCTTATTGACCGTGCCCTATTCCATGGAATTGAATGATGCCGTCATGCACAACAGGGCACAGGAGGCGGACGACTTCGAGGTCATGGTGCGGGATTATTTCGACACGATTTATGCCGAAGGCGCGGCGCAGCCCCGCATTATGTGCCTGGCCCTGCACCCCTATATGATGGGACAGCCCCACCGGATCGGCTATCTGGAAAAGGCGCTGGACTATATCCTGTCCCATAGCGGGGTCTGGCAGGCAACGGGGGAGCAGATCGCGGATTGGTATTACGCCGAAATGTGGGACCAGATGAGTGCACATCTACACACCGGAGGCGACGATGAGCGATAAGCGCCGACCCGGCATGGATCATGACCTTTATCCCTATTCATCCATTCTGACCCGGCCGCAGCTTTCCTGGCCCGGCGAAAAACGGCTGGCTATATGGGTCGTTCTGCACCTGGAACAATGGGAATTGCAAAGCCCCGCCAGCGCCATCAGGGACGCGCGCTTTAAAGGGGAGTTCGGAAATTTCTTTCCCGACTACCGTACATATTCGACCCGGGAATATGGCAATCGGGTCGGCATTTTCCGAATTTTGGACGTTCTGGACCGCTATCAGATACCTGTCACCGTCGCCGCCAACGCCGCCCTGTGCGACGCGAGGCCGCAATTGATCGAAGAATGCCTTAAACGCGGTTACGAAATCGCCGCCCATGGCAGTCACGCGACCCGTATGATCACATCTAAAATGAGCCGAACGCAGGAGGAGGATTATATTCACCAGGCCATGGCTACGGTGCGCCAAAACAGTGGTGTGGAACAGGTCGGCTGGATCGGTCAGGATTTCGGTGAAAGCCCACGGACACCGCAAATCCTCAGCCAGGCCGGCGTGGATTATCTAGGCGACTGGCCCAATGACGATCAGCCCTACTGGTTGACCCTGGATCCGCCCCTGGTGTCGTTGCCCTACCATGTAGAATGGGATGACGGGACGTTGATGGCATTACGCCAGTTAACCGCGCCCAGGTATGGCCAGATGGTGCGGGAAGCCGCCGACCGCCTGCAGCAAGACGCTACTGATGGCCCGGCCCGAATGATGAGCATTGGCCTGCATCCATGGGTGGTCGGGCAACCACAGCGCGTCCGCTATCTGGACCAAATTCTGGCGCATCTACAGACAATGGATGGCCTATGGTTCGCCGCGGGCCGTGACATCGCCGCCAGCTTCCGGAACCAGACAGTCATGCCGGAACCGCCCGTAGGGCAGAAATGACAGATTTCTGGTCCGCTTTGTCGGCAGCTTTCGAGCTGTTGAGCCGGGGTGACGGCTATTTGCGGGATATCGTCATACTTTCTCTGCAAGTCAGCATGACCGCCGTGGCGCTGGCAACCATCGTGGGCCTGCCCATTGGTGCCATGATGGCCTTGTTTCGCTTTCCCGGCCGCCGGGTACTGATCGTCTGCCTGAATGCCCTGATGGGCCTGCCACCTGTTGTTGTGGGCCTGATGGTTTACCTGGCCCTGTCCAGAGCCGGACCCTTCGGCGTTTTCAATCTGTTGTTTACGCCGACCGCCATGATCATCGCCCAATTCATATTGGTCGTGCCTATCATCGCCGCCCTAAGCCGCGGCGTGATGGAGGAAATGTGGCTTGATTATCGGGAGCAATTGCAATCCCTTGGGGTGTCCCCGCCAAGGCAGCTGCTGGTGCTGTTATGGGATGGCCGGCTTGCCCTTCTAACGGCGGTGCTTGCGGGATTTGGCCGGGCCACGGCGGAGGTCGGGGCGGTTATGATCGTCGGCGGCAATATCGATCATGTGACCCGGGTCATGACCACGGCAATTGCGTTAGAAGCCAGTAAAGGCGACCTGGCACAGGCGCTGGGCCTGGGCATGGTATTATTACTGGTTTCCCTGACGATTAATCTTTTGGCCTATCTTCTGCGGGGCCTCTCCAGCTTGCGTTTCGCCATGTAGTTCGCCAATCTTTTTGGGAAAACTTTAGCTAAAATATGGAGTCTGGAGAACTATTAACCATCGCTATTCTGCTTTTATTAACTCCTAATGGGTTACGCTTTTAGCTTACCGACGCAGCAGAAAACGCTCGTACCTAAGGTGTGACCAGAATGCGACCGATTACGTTCATGAAAACCGCCCATACGCTTCTTCCCATGAACAGCGAGCTGCTGTCGCGGACACTCTGCGCAACGGGAGGCATCGTCTATAGCTGGAATGTGAGTTCTGACCTGATGGAATGGTCGGAAGGTGCCGGTGCCGTCCTCGGCCTTGATGACAAAGACCTGCCCCTGCATGGCGCGGATCTGAAAAAACTGATCGCCCCGGACGATCAGCCCGCCCGCGCCATCGCCTTGTCCCAATTGTTAGATAGTGGCACCGCCTATGATTGCGAATTCAAGTGGCGGCGGCCCGACGGCGGCTATGACTGGATAGACGAGCGGGGCAGCATTGATTTCGACGCCCAAGGCAAACCGGAGCGTTTTCACGGCCTGATGCGGGTTATCACGGCGCGGAAAAACCAGGAATGCGAACTGGAGCGGATGGCCTATTTCGACGAATTGACCGGTCATCTGAATAGGGCGCGGCTGCTGGAAGCCATTGACGATACTTTAGTCAATTGCCGGGATATGGCGACGTCCGCAGCCTATCTATTGATCAATATTGACCGCCTTGGCATGTTGAACAACGACTATGGCTTTGATATCGCGGATTCCGTCATCATGGAAATCGGCAAACGGATCGAAGACTGCACCCGGGTCGATGATATTATCGGACGGGCGGGCGGCAACCAATTTGGTTTGGTACTACCAGGCGCAACCGACGTTGAGCTGCGCAAGGCGGCCGACCAGATACTGACGGCCATCCGCCGTCGCGAGATCGCAACAGAGGCCGGGCCCCTGGCGGTTTCCTTGACCCTGGGCGGCGCGTTGTTGCCAAAAGATGTCGCCAATGCGCGCGAGGCCATGGGCCGGGCGGAAGAAGCATTGTCGAAAGCCAAATTACAGGGCCGCGACCGCTTTGTCCTGCATCGCCCCTCCGCAAATCGCACCGCTGTTCGACGCAAATCTCTGGCCACGGGCGATGCTGTGATGCGGGCCATGAAAGACGGTCGCCTTACCTTTGCGGTTCAGCCAATCGTGGAAAGCACCACCGGCGAGGCAAAACTTTACGAATGCCTGCTGCGCATGTTGAATGAAAACGGCGAACTGATACCTGCCGGCTTGTTCATTCCCGTGGTGGAAAAGCTTGGGCTGATACGTCGCCTGGACAAATATACCCTCGAAATGGCCTTGTTAGAGATGGAACAGGTCAAGGACATCAATCTAGCCGTCAACGTATCGGGCATGTCCGCGACTGACCCTTCGACCCTGGATCACCTGTTGTCTCTGGTCCATATCCATTCCTCTGTTGCCGATCGGTTGGTGTTCGAGATCACCGAAACCGTCGCCATGATGGATTTCGAAGAAACCGCCCGCTTCGCCAACAAATTGCGGGATCTAGGCTGCCGCATCGCCCTGGATGATTTCGGTGCCGGGTACACATCCTACCGGCATCTAAAGGCCCTGGCGGTCGACATTGTGAAAATCGACGGTCAATTCGTCAAGAATCTGCACGAAAACAAAGAAAACCAACTGTTTGTACAAACCTTGTTGGATCTGGCAGATGGCTTTAACGCTGAAGTCGTTGGCGAATGTGTCGAGACCGAGGAAGAGGCCCAGGCCCTGCGTGACCGGGGCGTGAAATACCTGCAAGGTTATCACTTCGGGGCCCCGACCATGGATCACCCCTGGGACATCCCTTCCATACGCATGCTACCTATGGAACAGAACAGCTAAAACGATTGCGCCGCGCGCCAAGCCCGCAGCATCGATAAATCGCTTTTATCGTTCTCCAACAAAATCGTTTTATTGCGGTCTTTGGTGCCCGCCATCACGGATAAACTGCTGCGCGGCACACCCCAGGCTTTGGCCAGCAATTTTATCATCGCCTGATTGGCCTTGCCCTTTTCGGGTGCCGCCGTGACCCGTACGACAAGACATCGGCTACCATCAACCCTGTCCTGGACACCGTCAATTCGGTTGGCGGCGGCACCGGGACGCAACCGAACCGCGATCAAAGTGCCTTTGCTATTGGTCGTGAAAGGCAAAGAACGCCGTCCGCTACTTCCTGCGATCGCTTTGCAGCATGGCGAACAGCACATGGTCACTCCATTTGCCATTGATGCGCAGGTATTTCCGCGCGAAGCCTTCTTTTTGAAAGCCGCATTTTAGCAACACGGTGGTTGAGGCCTCATTGTGGGGCAGACAGGCCGCCTCCAGGCGATGCAGGCCCAATTCATCAAACACAAACGACAGGGATGTCGCCACGCCATCCTGCATCAGACCCTGCCCGGCATATTTCTGGCCCATCCAATAACCCATGGCGCATGACTGGGTCACGCCGCGCCGCACATTGGACAGGGTAATGCCGCCCAGCAAACAGTCATCGTCCCGGCGGAAGACAAAAAAGGCATAACCGACCCCATCGCGTGTATCACGGGCATAGCGACGCAGGCGGCGGCGATAGGCATTGCGGGTCAACTCGTCCTCTAACCAGGTCGGCTCCCATGGGGTCAGAAATTCCCGGGACGCTGCACGCAAGCGGGCCCATTCGGACCAATCGGATAGTTGTGGCGCACGCAAGTAGACCCGGTCCCCTTTCAGGGTCGGTGAGCTTCCGATCCAAGGTGGATTACGCAGAAACGCAGACACGTCGTCGATCCATCACCAGAATTGATCCCAATTACCTCGGTACTTTTTTGGTCGCTATTAGCCTTTGGCGAATCTTGCCGCAATTTCACCCTGGCTGGCAAGGCCCGCGATTGGGCCAAGGGCGGCGACGGCCGGATTGGCCGCGGCAAATATCCGGCCCGCGACCCGGCGCACTGCCGCCACATCAACGGCATCAATCCGCTCTATCAACTCTTCCACCGGAATTTGCCGACCAAAAACCAACGTCTGTCGCGCCAGCTGTTCCGCGCGGGAGGCGGAACTTTCCAGCGACATTAAAGTACCCGCCTTTAACTGGTTTCGGGCCCGGTCAACTTCATCAATTGCCGCATCACCACTTAGACGCAACATTTCATCGCAGATAACCGGCACCAATTCCGCGGCCTGTTCCGCCCCCGTGCCTGCATAGACAGAGAACGCACCGCAGTCTTTGTACGAAGAGGCGAAACAAAAAATCGAATAACACAGCCCCCGGCGCTCCCGCACCTCCTGGAACAGGCGGGACGACATGCCCCCACCAAGAACTGTCGACATGACCTGCATGGGATAAAAATCGGCGTCATCATAGGGCAATGCGGGCAGGGACAGGGCAAAATGCACTTGCTCCAATTCCCGTTCCTCCCGGTGTTCGCCGCCTTTGAACTCCGCCACTTCGAACGGATTGTGGGCACCGGACGGCATTTCGCCAAAATGCTGTTCGGCCAATGCCACCAGGGCATCATGATCCACGGCACCGGCGGCGCAAAGCATCAGGCGGGAGGCGCAATAATGCTGCCCCATAAAATCGAATAACACTTCACGCCCCATGTTGGCGACGCCGTCCACGGGACCCAGGATGGAACGGCCAAGGGCCTGGCCGGGGAAGGAGGCTTCCTGCAATCTATCGAAAATAATGTCATCGGGGGTATCTTCCGATTGGCCGATTTCCTGGATGACCACCGTCCGTTCCCGGGCCATTTCCTCTTCGGCGAAAGTGGAGCGCTGCAGGATATCACCCAATATATCCACGCTTAACCCGAGATCTTCCTTCATAACGCGGACGAAATAGGCCGTATGCTCCCGACTGGTATAAGCATTCAGATGCCCACCAACACTTTCGATCTCTACCGCGATATCCTGGGCGCTGCGGCTTTCGGTGCCTTTGAACGCCATATGCTCCAGCATATGGGCGACACCGTTGTTGGCCGTGGTTTCATAGCGGGCCCCGGCATCGACCCAAACGCCAACGGCAGTGGTTTGCAGCCCCTCCCGCCCCTCGGAGATTACCCGCAAACCATTCGATAGTGTCGTCATTTGCACAGTCACGTTAGGTTTTATCCTTCATCAGGGCCGGACATTTAGCGCAATTTTCAATCAACCGGACTTGCTTTTGCAATCCAATTGATTGGTTCAATAGCTCTATTCTAAAGACTCGGAGCATGTTTAAGGTAAACATGCTCTAGGCCCGGCGCAATTTTCGAACATGGTCTTGTAAAACGCCCAGATCATTGGGCAGCACGGCGCAACGCTCCTCGCGTTCATATAGGTCGCCCATAGCAGCTGGCAATGCCGGTCGTTGGCCGCAAGCCTTTTCCACTGCGTCGGGAAATTTCGCCGGATGCGCCGTGGCCAACGTTATAACCGGCCCCTGGGGCAGCAAATCACGGGCCGCGCGCAGCCCCACGGCTGTGTGGGGATCAATAATCAGGCCGCTTTCAGCATAAACCTCGGCAATTGTCGCCGTCGTGGCAGCTTCATCAACCCGATGGGACAGGAATAATTCGTGGGCCTGTTTCAGCGCGGCGGGGGCAACGTCGAACCCGCCATGGGCCGTCAGGGCAGCCATTTGCTCGCGCACAACAGCACCGTCCCGGCCATCGATGTCAAAAAGCAGGCGTTCAAAATTGCTGGCGACCTGAATATCCATGGAAGGGCTTTGCGTGGCAAAGACATCATCCATGCGATAGCCGCCGGTTTGAAAAAACCGATGCAGGATATCGTTGCGGTTGGTGGCGACGAGCAATTTATCTATCGGCAGACCCATCATCGCGGCACCATAGCCGGCGAAGACACAGCCGAAATTGCCGGTTGGAACTGCGAAGCTGACTTTCCGATCCGGTGCGCCCGCGGCCAGGGCCGCAGTGACGTAATAGACAACCTGCGCCACCACACGGGCCCAGTTGATGGAATTCACCGCCGAAAGGGCAACCTCATCCCGGAACGGCAAATCATTGAAGGCACCTTTCAATAGGGCCTGACAATCATCAAAAGTGCCTTCGATGGCAATATTATGGACGTTGTCCGCCAGTACAGTCGTCATTTGCCGGCGCTGCACCTCAGAGACCCGGCCCTGAGGGTGGAGGATAAAAATGTCGATGGCGTCCCTATCACGGCAAGCCTCGATCGCGGCTGAGCCCGTATCCCCGGAGGTCGCGCCAATAATGGTAATGCGCTGTTTGCGCCGGGCCAATTCCCGGTCAAACAGTCGACCCAGCAACTGCATGGCCATGTCTTTGAAGGCCAGGGTGGGGCCGTGAAACAATTCCAACAGCCAATGTCCTTCGGACAGCTGACGCAGAGGAGCGACAGCCGGATCCGGGAAAATTTCGTAGGTGGCTTCCGTAATAGCCAACAATTCGTCGTGGCTGATGCCATCCATGAAGGGCTGCAATATCTTTGCGGCGGCCTCAGCATAGGGCAGGCCTTTTAAGGCGTTTAGATCGGCGTGACTTAGCTGTGGCCAGACCTGAGGCACATACAAGCCACCGTCCCGGGCCAGTCCGGTTAGCAGGACATCGTTAAATGCCAGATCGGGCGCTTGCCCACGGGTTGAGATATAATTCACAACTTGGAACTCCGGGAAAAATGAGGCGCCAACCTATCCCTCGGCATAGCGTTTTTCAAGGTGCCGGCGAAAAATTCCGCCATCCAGCGGACTGCCAGTGGCGGCAATAAGCAAATCATCGGCTGTTGCGTGCAGACGGCCCTGGCTGTGCACATTTTTTTGCAGCCACGCCATCAAGGGGCCGAAATCTCCCCTGGCCAGATCATCTGACAAATTAGGCAGCGCAGCATCGGCGGCGCGATAGATCTGGGCGGCAGCCATGGCACCTAGAGTATAGGTGGGAAAATAACCGACGGCACCATCCATCCAGTGGATATCCTGCATACAGCCGTCCCGGTCGTTGGCCACATCAATCCCCAGCAAATTCGCCATGCCATCCCGCCAGGCCCCGGGCAAATCGGCAACCTTAAGATCGCCCGAAAGCATGGCTCGTTCCAACCGGTAGCGGTGAATAATATGCAGGGGATAGGTCACCTCATCCGCCTCAACCCGGATCAATGATCGGGCCACGTGGCGCACCCGGCGGCTCAACCCCTCACCCTCCCAGCCGGGACCGGAAACCCCCCCCACATTCCGCAACAAAGGTGCCAGATAGCCTAGAAAATCATCCCCCCGGCAGACTTGCATCTCCACCAACAGGGACTGGCTTTCATGAATGGCCATCCCCATGGCACCGCCCACCGGCTGGCCGCGCCAGGTTCCCGGTAGGCCCCGCTCGTACATGCCGTGGCCGCCTTCATGCAGGGCAGGGTAAAGGCTACCCAGAGGGTCTGCCTCATCATAGCGGGTGGTCAGTCGCACATCGTCTGAAATACCGCCTGTAAAGGGATGCATGGAGACATCCAGGCGGCCATGTTCAAAATCGAAACCCAGCATATCCAACAGCTGCCTGGACAGGCTTTCCTGAAGTGCCGCCGACATCCGCTCCGGCGCCGGGGGCGGGGCGGGCTGCCGGGACAGGGCGTTATCCAACAGATTGGGTAGAAAATCCGCAAGCGCGTCAAAATGCCGGTCCACCGCCGCAGCTGTCAGGCCCGGTTCATATTCCGACAACAAAGCATCATAAGGAGTGCAGCCAAAGGCCTCTGCCTTGGCCTGGGCCGCTTGGCGGACCAGGGCGATCACCTCTTCCAAATGGGGGCACAGGGTGGCGAAATCATCATCGGCGCGGGCCATGCGCCAGACCATTTCGCAGGCCGATCCGGCGCGGCTAAGGGCATTGACAAGGTCGGCCGGCAGCGCCGTGGCATGGGCCCGTATCCTGGCCATTTCCCGCAGGTTCGCCTGCTCCCACGGCCCCAGATGCGCCTGACGCACTTGGCGCACTTGCTCACCTTCTGCCGCCACCAATAGATCAGCCACCTCCGGCGCGCAGAGCATTTCATGGCTTACCAGCGACAGGGTCGCCAATTGTTCGGCCCGTGCATCTGCCCCACCCCGGGGCATCATCGCAGCAGCATCCCAATGCAGCATGGCCGCCGCCCCATTTAAACTGGCCAGCCTGGCAAACCGGTCTACCAGTTGTTCGTAAGCCGCCATTAAGCCTCATCCCCTTTGCGCCGATGGGACACGATGAACACAATCAGCAATACGACGGACAAAGAGAACCAAGTGAGGGCATATTGCAAATGGTCATTTTTCAATTTCGGCTGGGCCACCCCGCCTATGGGCAAACCGCCAGGGATATCCGTACTGTCGGCCTGCACCACTGCGGAAATCAGGTCAATTTTGCGGTTTTGCGAAATGCCGGAGATGTCATACCAAAACCATTGATCCGCTTTGGCGTCATAGTCCGGGGTCCACGGCCCCTGTTGCAAATCGCTGCGCAGCACCCCATCAAGCGTGACATCGCCCGTAACTTGGCCCGTCGTGCGTGTAGTCGGGTCCCGCCGGTTTGGCGGTATCCAGCCTCGATTAACCAGGACAACTGGACCGTCCCGCATCTGAAACGGCGTCAAAACATGCAGACCCGCCTGGCCCTGATGGACCCGGGGACCCAGATAAGCCTCCAATTTATGGAGAAACCTGCCCTGCAGGCGCACAGCGCGGTAATTCAGCTTTTGCAGCTCATCCAGATGCTTTGCCAGGGAAAGAGGCGGTGCCGTTATGCCGGCGGCCATTTCAGCGATCAGCCCGTCCTTCCACGCCTTGCGCTGCAGCTGCCACACGCCGAGGTACAACATCAACACCAAACCAAACAGTGTCAGGCAAATGGACCAGAGGCCGGGACGGCGCATCCTCTAACGGCCCACGCTAGCGTGTTTCCGGGCAATAATGACCCATTTGACCGGAAGCACGCTAATCTGCAGGCGTGTCATTGAAACTGCCCACGTGATTGCGATACTGCAAGGCGATCAAGATTGCTTTCAAAGGCCGTAAACACAGGATCGAGGCACCCAATACGAAAGGTATCTGATAAATCAGATGGACCCAGGTCGGCGGTGCGAACGTCGTCTCAACAAAAAAGGCCAGGCCAACGGCGAAACCACCGACGATCAGAATGACGAACACAGCAGGCCCATCGCCGGTGTCGTGGGCGGAAAGATCAAGCTCACACACCGTGCAGGCCGGTACAACATCAAGCAGACCCGTAAGCACCTTGCCCTGACCACAGTGTGGACAACGGCACATCAGGCCTGCGAAAAAGGGCGACACCGTGGTGCCGCCCTGATCATTTTGCATCTTAGTCATAGATGCTGTTGTCCGTCTTGGTCGTTCTATTGAGGCGCCATCGTCCCGGCACCCCAGACATAGATGAAGCAGAACAGGAACAGCCAAACCACATCAACGAAATGCCAATACCAGGCAGCCGCTTCCAAGCCGAAATGGTGGTCAGGTTTGAAATGGCCCTTGGCGGTGCGGATCAGGCAAATCAGCAAAAACAGGGTGCCGATCAGTACATGCAGACCGTGAAAGCCTGTTGCCATGAAGAATGTGGAACCATAGATCCCGGAGGTAAAGGCAAAGGACGCGTGGGCGTATTCATAGGCCTGTACACAGGTGAAAATCGCGCCCAGCAGGACCGTGACAGTCAGACCCTGAACCGCGCTTTTGGTATTACCTTCACGCACCGCGTGATGGGCCCATGTTACCGTGGTGGATGACGTCAACAGGATCAAGGTGTTGATCAAAGGCAGATGCCAGGGATCAAATGTGCTGATGCCCTCGGGTGGCCACATGCCGCCCATCTGTTCCGTCGGGTACAGGGCGGCGTTGAAAAAGGCCCAGAACCAAGCCATGAAGAACATCACCTCGGAGGCGATGAACATGATCATGCCATAGCGCAAATGCAGCTGCACCACAGGCGTGTGATGGCCTTCAACCGTGGCTTCGCGGATAATATCCCGCCACCAAACAAACATGGTGTAGAGCACCATCAGAAAACCAAGGATAGCAAGCCAAGATGGCCCTTCATGCATATACCAGATTCCACCCGATGCCAGAACCAGCGCGCTAAACGCCCCCAGGGCCGGCCATGGGCTGGGATCCACCAGATGGTAATCATGCCCTTTTGCGTGCGTATCAGCCATTTCTTCACTCCGTTCCCAGCAACTAGTTGTCACATCTTCGCCGTCTAATTGGCGGCAATTTTCTTAGTTGTTTCAGTATCATTCGAGCTGCCCGCAACCTCAAAGAAGGTATAGGACAGGGTTATTGTCTTTACATCATCCAAATTCGGATCATCCGAGATAGCCGGATCTACGAAAAAAGATACCGGCATGTCGACGCTTTGCCCAGGCACCAAGACCTGTTCGGTAAAACAGAAACATTCGATCTTGTTGAAATAGGCACCGGCCTTGGCAGGCGTCACGTTGAAGGTCGATGAACCGACGATGGCGCGATCCGTGGGATTGCTGGCCTGATAAAAGGCCAGGGTCTGTTCCCCCACATGCAAGGTGACAGCACGTTGTTGCGGGCTGAATTTCCAAGGCATATTGCGAGCCGTATCGGCGTTGAAGCGGACAGTTATAATCCGTTCGCCGATTTCCGCCGGGGCCTCTTCCGCCACCTGTGTCGTGCCGCCAAAACCCGTCACCTGGCAGAATATTTGATACAGGGGCACAGCGGCGTAGGCGGCACCGATCATGGTGAATACGACACCGGCGGCGACCAGTGCGGTCAGCCGGTTGCGCCCTGTGCCTGGATTTCTTAGCTGCCGGTCCATGTCTGACCCTGCATGTTGTACATAGTTATGAAGAATGCCGCGAGAATGAACAGCACCAATACGCCGGCCACGATCAGGTTCCGTCCAAACCTTTTCTTATGCATCTTACCAATAGGCATCAGAACGCGACCCCTAAAGTCTGCAAGCCGGCCAAGCGTTCCCCCAACATCAGGGCGAACAATGCGAACAGATAAAATATCGAATAGCCGAACAACCGTCGTGCCGGCTTGTCGCCTTCATCGTCATCACCGGCATGCCAGATTTGAAATGCCAGGGCCAAAAAGATCAGACCAAAAACCCCGGCCCCAACGCCATAAATCAGGCCGCAGACGCCCAAGGCAACCGGGCTTAACGTAACGGGTAACAATACGATGGAATACAGCAGAATTTGCCGCCGCGTCGCGGCCTTGCCGGCCACCACCGGCAGCATGGGCACCCCCACATTGCGATAGTCATCGGCACGATAGAGAGCCAGGGCCCAAAAATGCGGCGGTGTCCAAACAAAGATGATTGCGAATAACGCGATGGAGGCTAACGAGATATCGCCGCTGGCTGCAGCCCAACCGATCATGGGCGGAAAGGCACCCGCGGCACCGCCAATAACGATGTTCTGAGGCGTACGCCGCTTTAGCCACATGGTGTAGATGAAGACGTAGAAGGCAATGGTCACGGCCAATAAAGTGGCTGAGAGAAGGTTCACCAGTGCCGCCATGGCCAAAACGGACACAAACGACAAGACGGTGCCAAAAATTAACGCAGACCGCGGTTTGACATGGCCACGGGGAATGGGCCGGTCACAGGTACGCAGCATCTGCCCGTCAATATCGGCATCATACCACATGTTAATGGCACCCGATGCACCAGCCCCCACAGCAATGCACACCAAGGCCATTACAGCGACAAATGGATGCAGACTGCCAGGGGCAAGCATCAACCCGACCAGGGCGGTGAAGACCACCAAGCTCATCACCCGGGGCTTTAACAACGCCAGGTAATCGGCCAAACGGGCCCCGCCAACAGGCTGGCGGTTGCTTTGGTCTATGGCCAGATCGCCACTATTCACCAATCATTTCCTTCAACTTAGACTGCAAAAACCGAAACTGAACCAAACACCCTGTCTAACAGATGTGGGGTCTGGCAGATGTGGGGCCTAACGGATGCGGGGCAGCTCCTCAAACTGATGGAAGGGCGGTGGCGAAGGCAGGGTCCATTCCAAAGTATCCGCGCTTTCGCCCCAGGGATTGTCCGGGCACTTTTCGCCAGACGTAATGGTCTTAATGGCGATGTAGATAAAGAACAACGTGCCAATACCTGTGATGTAGGAACCAACTGACGAGATCATGTTGAAACCCGCATAGGCATCTGGATAGTCCGGAATACGCCGTGGCATACCGGCCAGACCGGAGAAATGCTGCGGGAAGAAAATGATGTTCACGCCAATGAAGGTAATCCAGAAATGGATCTTGCCCAGGGTCTCGTTATATTGCCGACCGGACATTTTGCCGATCCAGTAATAGAACCCGGCATAGATGCCGAACAAGGCGCCCATGGACATGGTGTAATGGAAATGGGCCACCACATAGTAGGTGTCATGCATCACCAGATCGACGCCGGAGTTGGCCAGAACCACGCCGGTCACACCGCCAACCGTAAAGAGGAAGATCATACCCAATGCAAACAGCATCGGCGTGGGGAAGGTCAATGAACCGCCCCACATGGTCGCGATCCAGCTAAAGATCTTAACCCCCGTGGGCACCGCGATGACCATGGTGGCACCGATGAAATAGGCTCGTGTATCCACGTCCATCCCGGCTGTATACATATGATGAGCCCAAACGATGAAGCCCACCGCGCCAATTGCCGCCATGGCATAGACCATGCCGAGGTAACCGAAAATCGGCTTCCTCGAGAAGGTGGAAATGATGTGGCTGATAATGCCGAAAGACGGCAGAATCAGGATGTAAACTTCCGGATGGCCAAAGAACCAGAACAGATGTTGATACAGAATCGGGTCGCCGCCCTGGGCCGCATCATAAAATGCCGTGCCGAAGTTACGATCCGTCAGCAACATGGTGATGGCACCGGCCAGAACGGGCAGGGACAACAACAGCAGGAAGGCGGTAACCAACACCGACCAGACGAACAGGGGCATCTTGTGCATTGTCATGCCCGGGGCCCGCATATTCAGAATAGTCGTGATGAAGTTGATGGCACCCAGAATGGATGACGCACCGGCCAGATGCAGGGATAGAATTGCCATATCCACAGATGGTCCGGGATGGCCGGAGGTACTAAGCGGCGCATAGACCGTCCAACCCGTACCGGCACCGTTGCCGCCCGCAGTCCCTTCAAAGAACATGGAGCCCGCCAGCAACAGAATGGCCGGGGGCAACAACCAGAAGGAAATGTTGTTCATCCGTGGGAACGCCATATCCGGCGCACCGATCATCAAAGGCACGAACCAGTTACCGAAACCGCCGATAAATGCCGGCATGACCATAAAGAAGACCATGATCAAACCATGGGCCGTGATCAACACATTGAAAAGATGATGGTCACCGCCAAGAATACCCGGTCCGGGGGCGGCCAGCTCCATACGCATCAAAATGGACATTGCACCACCGATCAGCCCGCCAACGATGGCGAAGACCAGATACATGGTACCGATATCTTTATGGTTCGTGGAATAGACCCAGCGCCGCCAGCCCGTGGGCGTATGGTGGTCGTGGTCGTCGTGCGCCGCGGATGTATAAGCCATCTATCTGTATTCCTATCGCTTTATTCTTTTTACTTGCAAGCCAACGCTTCGGGGATACCCCAGGGGCCGGCCAACAGGACGATACTATTCAGCAGCGCTGTCGTTGGCAGCTGCCAGTTTCACGCTGGATTTCTCATCCCGAGAGGCATATTCCTCCTTGGCCGTTTTGACCCAGGTGGCAAATGCCTCTTTCGAGACGACCTTTACCATGATCGGCATGAAGCCATGACCGGTGCCACACAGCTCGGAACATTGGCCATAATAGGTGCCTTCTTTCTCGACCCGAACCCAGGTTTCGTTCAGGCGCCCCGGCACGGCGTCCAACTTGACCCCAAAAGACGGCATGGCCCAGGCATGCAGCACATCATCAGCAGCGATCAAAAGGCGGATGTTGGTATTCACGGGAAGAACCACCGTTTCATCCGTCGTCAGCAGCCGTGGTTGTCCTGGCTGCAACTCTTCTTTCTCCAGCATCGCCGCATCAAAGGTGAAATCGCCATGATCCGGGTACTCATAAGACCAGTACCATTGATGGCCGACCGCCTTAATGGTCATTTCCGCATCTTTGGTGGTATCCGCAAAATACAACAGCTTGAACGAGGGAATGGCGATGACCACCAGGATCAAAATCGGGATCGCTGTCCATAACACCTCTAGCAAGGTATTGTGGGTTGTGGTGCGCGGTATCGGATTGGCCTTGGCGTTGAATTTCACCATGACGTAGATCATCAGCAGGGTCACGAACACTGCGATGACGGTGATGATAACCAACAGCAAATTGTGAAAATCGTTTATCTGCACTGCAACCGGTGTGACAGGCTCCTGCAAACCTAATTGCCAGGGATGCGCCATACCATGACCCGCATGTGCCGATACGCTTGCCACAAATGTGCACAACAGCGCCATCGGCGCGGCCAAAATTCGCCAAGCCGTCATATCAAAGCCTCGATTTCTTCTAAAAATTTCACGCCGGGAAGGTTTCCCATTTACTCTGACTATTCCTATGTAATCCCGGCCTATGTAACCCAACGGGTCGGCTGGGAACAAGCCCGATGCTTGATTTTGGTCAAGGCATCGAATTTGAATTTCCTAGCTAATGCCATGATTCATAGGGTTGAAACTAGCAAAAATGTGCCTATGTGGCTAATTGTAAATGAAAAAGCGGCCCATAAACGCGCCGGCGCGTGCCCGTGACCAAGGCTGACCGGATCTTTTGCGACTATTTGTCGCACAGCGTTAATACTGCCATAATCACCGCAATTCAGGGAACTGTAATGGTGCTTTAACCATTAACGGTAACTAATGGCGAGTTAGCGCCCAAAGGGAGCGGTTTTAATATGACTAAATCGGAAATCGACGTCGATCCTGCATTGCTATTCGAACGGGCCGGGATGGATGAAGGCCGGATACAGTCTGTTGTCGACGACGCCCTGCAGGGCTGTGACGATGGGGAATTGTTCGTTGAATATTGCCAGAGCGAAAGCCTGGTCATGGACGACGGTCGCATAAAGTCGGCCAATTTCGATACCAACCAGGGCTTCGGCCTGCGCGCGGTTGCTGGTGAACAAACCGGCTATGCCCATGCCTCTGAATTGAGCGAAAGCGCAATCGTCAGGGCGGCGGGCGCGGTTAGCGCCGTGCGTGCGGGCCATGATGGCAGTATGAGCCTGGCACCCGTAGCGACCAATCAAAGCCTCTACCCCGATGACAATCCTTTGGGTGAAGTCAGCTTCGCCGATAAGGTCAAACTTTTGGGCGAAGTAGACAGTTACGCCCGGGGCCGCGACAATCGGGTGCGACAGGTCTCCGCCTCGTTGAGTGGGGAATGGCAGGCCGTGGAAATCATGCGTGCCGACGGTCGGCGCATGCGTGATGTCCGCCCCCTCGTTCGCCTCAATGTATCCGTCGTGCTGGGCGAGGGCGACCGTCAGGAAAGCGGCAGCCATGGGGTCGGTGACCGGGTTGGCTTTTCCCGCTACCTGGAGACCGCCAATTGGCAGGCACAAGTTGATGAAGCCATGCGCCAGGCAGAGGTGAACCTATCGTCCGTGCCCGCACCCGCCGGTGAAATGCAGGTTGTACTGGGCCCTGGCTGGCCGGGCATCCTGCTGCACGAAGCCATCGGCCATGGCCTGGAAGGGGATTTCAATCGCAAACAGACGTCGGCCTTTGCCGGACTGTTGGGGGAGCGGGTTGCCTCACCTGGCGTGACGGTGGTCGACGACGGCACTATCGACGGACGCCGCGGCTCCCTCTCTATCGACGACGAGGGCACGCCAACTGAATGTACAACTTTGATCGAAGACGGCATCCTGAAAGGCTATATGCAAGACCGCCTGAACGCCCGCCTGATGGGCATGGCCGCTACCGGCAATGGACGGCGGCAATCATTCGCTCATATGCCTATGCCACGGATGACCAATACCTTCATGCGGGCTGGTGATCGCGACCCTGGTGAAATACTCGCCGGCGTCAAGAACGGCATCTATGCGGTCAACTTTGGCGGCGGGCAGGTCGATATTACCTCTGGCAAGTTCGTTTTCAGCTGTACCGAGGCCTATATGCTGCAGAATGGTAAAATAGGTGCGCCCGTGAAGGGTGCTACCCTGATCGGCAACGGGCCAGACGTTCTGACCAAGGTTGGTGCCATTGGCAATGACCTGGCACTGGATACGGGCGTGGGCACCTGCGGCAAAAGTGGCCAGGGTGTGCCCGTTGGTGTCGGGCAACCGACCCTGTTGCTGGATGGCCTGACCGTCGGCGGCACGGCGGCTTAGGGAATTTGGGAAGGCCCAGGCGATGAACGAACCTGTAAATCCACAAGCAGACGGCCACGCCATGGCCGGGGCCAATGCCGTGGAAAATACGGAATCGGAACTGGGCGCAATTGATCGGGCCAAGGGGCCGGTCGCGGCGGCTGAATACCTGCCTTTGCTGCAAAGCCAGTACGGCAATGAAAGCGCCGGGCAAAAGGTCATTCCTGCTGCCTTTCAATTCCTGAACAATTCCATGGGTGGCTGGCGGACGGGGCTGCACCTTTTGGCCGGCGAGCCGGGCAGCGGCAAGTCTTCCTTTGCCCTGCTCAATGCTGCCGTGGCCGCGCAGGCAGGCTTTCCTGTGTTGTATATGAGTTTTGATGTGCAGGCCGAGTTCCTGGTCCTGAAAATGCTGTGTCAACAGGCCGGCCTGAACAGCCGGGATATGCTGGACGGCACCCTGAACGAGGGCGTTTTAAGTGCCGCAATTGCCGCGCAAGAAGAAACCTTCTCCCGCATCGAAGTCATTGAAGCCGATCCGGAACTGCCGAACGAAAGCGCCGTGGAAATGGCCCGCCAGCTGATCGCGGAAAGCGAGCGGGACAGGGCATTGGTGATCATCGACTATCTGCAGATCTGGGCTGCGGGCAGCCGGCAATTTACGGAATTCCGGCATGAAATTGCCAAATTGATGACGGCCATGCGGCATCTGGCATTGGATCTGGACAGCCCGGTCCTGGCCATATCCTCGCAAAATCGGATGCATCAGGGTGAGGCATTGCTACAAAGCCTGGAAGGCACATCGGATCTGGAATATTCCGCCGACAGCATTACCTTCCTGGTCAATGTAGAGCGCCCGGCCAGTCAGGGCAGCTATACCAATCCCGACGACCTGATTACGAAAAGTCGGTCTTTATCCGTCAATCTACGCAAGAACCGCTTTGGTGAAACCGGCTCCCGCATGGTGAAATTCCTTCCCGCCACCGGGGCCTTTGACGAAGAAACCGTGCGCCGGCCTTACCCGCGCTAGCTATTTTCGCGCACGCCAGTGCGCAAGAACCCACGGGCATCGCGCGAGCGATTCCAATTAATTGAAAATTGCTCTAAATCGCCAGCATTCCACCAAACTTGTTCAGCCAGGCCTGCTGCTCCCGATAGTTGGGCATCAGATCTTCGACGATGCGCCAGAATGCGGGTGAATGGTTGTGTTCCAGCATATGGGAGACTTCATGGGCGACGACGTAGTCCATGACCTCCGCCGGGCCGATCACCAGACGCCAATTGTAGGATATTTCACCTCCTGTGGAGCAACTACCCCACCGTCGTTTATAGCTTTTCACCTGCACCAATGTTGGCGTGACCCCAAGGCGGCGGCTGTAAATATCAGTTCTCTCCTGAAATTGTTCCAGGGCTGCCAGCAGATACCATTCATGCAGACGTTCTTTGACCTTGCTACAACGTGCCGCGCCCTGCAGCCGCGCCGGCAGGGTTACGACCAGTTCCTGGCCGACCCGCTCTAACGGCCAGTGGGCACCTTCGACGATTTTAAGACGATGCTCCGCGCCCAGGTAGCCAAACCTTTCGCCCGCCACATAGGCCTTGGGCGCGGCCTTTGGACGGGCCAATTGTTCGCCCAGCTTTTTATTGACCCAGTCCTTGTGTTTCTTGACCAGGGCGTTGATCTGCCTGTCCGGCGTACGGGTCGGCACCACGACCTGCACATGGCCATCCCGGATCTGCAGGCACAGGGTCTTGCGCCGGGCGGAGCGTTTAACCTCGAAATCAAAATCAAGATCTGGAATTTTTGGCATATCGGCCTGTCTAAGAATCGAATCGATCTTTACACTACAACAAAATGAATTGTTGAAGGTAGCAAGAGATGAGTAAACCAAAAGTTCGAACAGGTATCGTCGGCGCAGGCTTTGCCGCCAGTTTTCATATTGAGGCAGCCCGCCGCGTTCACGGCGCGGATGTAGATGTCATTGGCGTCCATGCCCGCACTGCGGCCAGTACGCAGAAATATGCCGATACCCATGGTATCGCGGCATTTGCCGATCTTGATGCCTTGCTGGAAAAAATTGATGTCCTGCATGTCTGTATTCCGCCCGCCCTGCACGAGGCGGTCGCCATAAAGGCCCTGGAACAAGACGTCTTTGCCATCGTTGAAAAGCCCCTGACGGGATATTTCGGCGACGGCACAAAGGGCTTTGATGGCCGGACCGCGTCCATGGCAGAAGCCCGAACCGGTGCTTTGGACAGCGTCAGCCGGATGCTGGCGGCAGAGAACAGCTCAAAAGGCCGTATCCTCTATGCGGAGAATTGGGTCTACGCCCCGACCATCCAAAAAGAGCGGGAGATCCTGGAAAAAACCAAAGGTCAAATATTGTGGATGCATGGGGAAGAGGCCCATTCGGGCAGCCATGCGCCCAGCTATGGCCATTGGAACTTGGCGGGCGGCGGGGCAATGATTGGCAAGGGCTGCCATCCGCTTACCGCGGCGCTGTATCTAAAAGGGGTGGAAGGCCGGGCCCGGTTCGGCAAACCGATCCGGCCAGCCACAGTGACCGCGCGCACCCACGCCCTGACCCAGCTGCCGGAATTTGTTGATACCGGGCATATCCGGGCCGACTATGTGGATATTGAAGATTTCGCCATGACCCACGTGACCTTTCAGGACGGCACCGTTGCGACTGTGTTCGCCTCCGACATCGTGTTGGGCGGCGTGCATAACTGGCTAGAGGTTTGCGCCGGCAATCACCGCACGATCTGCAACCTCAACCCCTCCAACCAGCTGCAGACCTATAACCCTGTGGAAAGCCAGTTCGACGATATCTATGTGGTGGAAAAAATCGGCACCAAACAGGGCTGGGCCATGACCGCGCCGGATGAAGACTTTTCCCACGGTTTCCCGCAAGAGATAGAAGCGTTCTATCGCGCCGTGGCCCATGGCGACACAGTTGAAAGCAATAGCTTGCTGGCTGCCGATTGTATTTCCACCATTTACAGCGGCTATGTTTCCGCCGCCGATGGCGGCATGGAAGAAGCCGTCACCTTGGTGGAGGCGGTTTAGCGCCCTTTTGCTGCGTTCTTTAGGCGGACCAAAATGCTATCGGGATAGCCCAATACTTGACCAATGCATTTTAAACTAATGGTTATCGAATAGCGGTCCATGGCCGGGGAATTGATCGGCAATGCCCACAGCGCGCAGGGCATGCCAGTAGGTGGCGGCATTGATCGCGATCACCGGCTTGCCCAGTTTCTCCTGCATCTCCAGGGCCAGGCCGGTCATAGACAGATTGGTGCCTACCTGCACGATGGCATCCATGCTGTCATCGTCCATATCGAGGATATGCTGACGCAGGGCATCGGCCTGGACCTCGGCGATGGCGATGGGGCTGTTGCAGCGCAGGCCGTTGAACTTGGCCACGTCGAAGCCGCAGTCTTGGAAAAAGCGGGTCACATTCACATCCGATATGGGCATGTAGGGAGAAATCACGCCAATGCGTTTGGCCCCGGTCAGGTTCAAGACCGCCTCGCAGGCAAACGAGCCGGCTGAAACCGGCACGCCCGCATGGTCTGAAAGATCCTGCATCCGCTTTTCCGAGGCATCACGGCCATCCCAGAACATCAGGGCCGACATGCCCATGATCAGATAATCCGGCGACATGGTTTTGCATCGATCCACCGTCGCGTATAGCTCCGCGCCGATGGCATCCACCAAAGTCAGAAAATCCTCGTCATTGTGAACCGGCATGTTCGGCACATATATGCGCCCGAAATGATTGGTCACGCCATCGGGGCGCAGGGCCTCCATATCGGGTTGCACGATGGTATTCGTCGATGGGGCCACAACTGCGAACTTACAGCGCCAACCCAAAGCATCCTGAGACATAGCCGTATCCTTTTTCCCGGTCGGGCATGCGGTCGGGCATGCGGCCGGCCTTATAGTGCGGAATCGAGCAGGCCCTTGATTTTGACCATATTGGTCTGCGCGACCAGACGGCCAATTTCGCCTTTGCCGCCCAACAAAACAAGGGTGGATTGATAAGGCACCTTGAATTTCCTGGCGATGGGTGCGTCCCGGTATGTGTCCCAGTCTACATAGACGAAGGTAATTTTATCATTGTAGGCGTCATTGGCAGCTCGTAATGCCTTGATCACACGGATCTGGCGGCGACAGGTGCCTCACCATTCAGCGGCGAATTCCAGCAATACGGCCCGACCGTCAGCCAGGGCCGTCTGCACGACTTCCGGGCTGTAGGGGACGCTGTCGCCGGCGGCATGCGCCGACAGGGGCAACAGGGGCACCAGCAGAGCAGTCGCAAATGCGATCTGTAAAAATATTCGACGCAACATAAAAACACCTCTCAGACAATTTGGAACATTCAGTACGATACGGACAGATCCTGCAGCCACGCCGGCAACAGATCCAACACGACATTTTCCAGCCAATGATCTAACCCAAACAGGATGCCCGCGCCTACCAACAAAAACGTGATGCCCATGATGGGCTTGGCCTTATCAGCCAGCTTTCTCAGGGCAACTTGGCGCTGTACGATAATCTCGCGGGTGCCAAAGGCCAAAGCCAGCATGACGGCGGAAACGCCGAATGCGAAGGCGGTCATGATCGCCCCGGCCCAGACGATGCTTTGCCCTTGTGAGGCAAGGGATATTGCCCCGCCCAGTGTTGGCCCGATACACGGCGACCAGACCGCGCCCAACATGGCCCCGCCCAGAAAGTGCCCGCGCAAACCAGTACCAGTACCCGCGGTTTCCATTTCATGCAGGCGGGCATCCGCGCTTCCTGCGAACCCGGCGGTGGCGGTGGCAAAGCGTTCATTCAGGCGGGGGATCAGCAGGACCAGGCCAAAGCCGACCATCAACCAGGCCCCCACCGTGGTCATCATCCGCTGATCAATCCCGATGGAGCTGCCCAAAACAATTATGAACAGCCCGACAACCACAAATGACAGGCTCAACCCCGCAGCCAAAGCCAAAGGGCCCCGCCGGTCCGCCTGTAAGGAGGCCGCCAATACAATCGGCAACACCGGCAGGACGCAGGGGTTTATCAAGGTCAGCAGGCCCGCAACAAAGGCAAAAAACAACTCAACCAAACGAGTTCTCCGTGAATGTTCAGGCTCTCTACCATGGCCGGCGATCACGGAACAATGACCCTTCGCTCAAGATATCGTGTGCAATAAATTTGCGGCTGGCGCTCGATTGATTACAATCCGCGCATGTCCGAACCCAACCGCCAACTTGCTGCAATCGTCATTGCCGATGCCGTCGGCTATTCGCAAATGATACAAGCGGATGAGACGGGTACACGGACGCGCTTTAACGAACTGGCAGAGGGTATTTTTAAGCCCTTGCTGGCTCAGTATCGCGGTCGTCTTATGAAAACCAAGGACGATGCCTTTCTGATTACCTTTAACTCCGCCGTGGCAGCTGTCAGCTTTGCAGCAGATGTACAACGCATCCTGCCGGTACATCAAAGCCAATGGCCGGATGATCACCGCATCCGCTTTCGCATTGGCGTCAACCTGGGCGAAGTCATCGTGGAAGGCGATGATGTGCACGGCGACGGGGTCAACGTAGCTGCCCGTCTGGAGGCCGTGGCAGATCCGGGTGGTATTCTGATTACAGGCAATGCCTACGAACAGGTTCGTCGCCGCATGGATCAGGTGGCCTTCGAAGATGTGGGCCCGCAAGACGTGCCTGATTATCCGGGTTCCATACCGGCCTACCGGGTCCTGTTGGATCCCGACATTGTCGATCAGAATGTCCCGCGCGCTTCAAAATCAGCCCGCTGGCAGGTGGTCTTCGGGCTCGCCGTATTGGTGGTTATCGCCGGCGCCGCGCTATGGACGTTACAGTCTTAGCTGCCAGCAAACCCAGAGCATTTCCGATCAGGAAATGCTCAGACTCTTAAGAATAGAGCAATTTTTCCAATCACTTAGAATCGCCCTAGTGCTTAGGGCGATTCACGTTGGATGGGAATTGCTCTAATACCAACCAGACAGGAGCCCTTAAGTCCGCTGGAAGACCGTCCAGCAATACTTTCCCACCAAAACGGCCACCGCGGCCATGATGATCAATGTCATCACCGCGCCATGGGGGCTCCAAAACGGAATGGATGGAAACAGGGTGGTCCAGAGGGTCCAGTAGGTATCAAACATAAAACTGATACTGGATAACATTGCATTTCTCCTTCGGTAGCTCCGCTGCCTTTTTTATGAAAAGACCGGTGGCTTTGCGTCCCGCCGTTTCCGGCGGTTTGCCCTTTCGTGGATTTGTTTTCAAAACTCACGGCTTACAATCCAATTGTATAACCGAATAGGTTATCAAATCATTAATGCGATAGAGCAGAATGATCTGCTAAACTAAAGCCAACGAGAACGTCATTTTTAGGGAGAATTCTGTCATGGACGAGCTGCCAATCCTGGAAGTCCGCCGTATTGAAGCCAATATTATCAAACCAATTTACGAAGAAATGGTTGAGGCCTTGGGCGAAGAACGGGCCCAGGAAATTTTGACTACTGCAATTAACAAGGATGCGGTCCGCCAAGGCCAGGGCCTGGCTGCCAGCACGGATGAACCCAATAATCTGCAAACCTTCTCCACCCTGACGGAAAGATGGTCCAAGGGGGACGCCTTGAAGAAGGATTTCCTGCACGTCGGCGAGGATAGGCTCGAATTCAACGTCGTCCGCTGCAAGTACGCGGAAGTTTACAAGGAAATGGGCCTGTCCCACATTGGCACGATTTTGTCCTGTGGCCGGGACGGCTCCCTGTGCGAAGGCTATAACCCTGACGTTACCCTGAACCGGACCCAGACCATCATGGGCGGGGCAAGCCATTGTGATTTCCGCTTTAGCATGGAAAAGAAAGACTGATGCGACCAGAAGGACGGTTAGCAGGGCGGCGCATCCTTATTACAGGTGCGGCATCGGGGATCGGACGGGCGACAGCGGAATTATTCGCCGGGGAGGGCGCGGCCCTGGCCCTCCTCGACCGGAACCCGGATGGCCTGTCCGATTTTGACGCCATCCCTTGCCCCGCCGATATTACGGATGTTGTCGCAGTCGATCACGCTGTGGCGGCGGCAGCGTCAGGCATGGGCGGCCTGGACGGCCTGGTCAATTGCGCCGGCAAAGACATGCTGGGCCGCTTGACCGATGTCTCGCCCGAGGACTGGGCCAACATCATCAACATCAACCTGATCGGTAGCGCCAACGTCTGCCGCGCCGCCGTAGGGGCGATGCCGACCGGCGGGACCATCGTCAACGTCGCCTCGGGTGCCGGGCTTTTTCCCCTGCCCGACCGCACCGCCTATTGCGCCGCCAAGGCCGGCCTCGTGATGTTTTCCAAGTCCCTGGCCATGGAAGTCGCAGATGACGGCATTCGGGTCAATGCGATCTGTCCCGGTGCCATTGATACGCCGATGCTGGCCGGTTCCTACAAGGACGCCTCTGATCCGGTAGCCGAAAAGGCCATGATCCAGGACCGCTATCTGTTACGCCGCTTTGGTGTGCCGGGCGAAGTGGCGGCGGCTATTCTGTTCCTCAGCAGTGACGATGCGTCGTATGTCACCGGCACCGCCATGGCCGTCGATGGTGGCCGTACGTTCTATTAGCCATCACGATGGAAGATGCCGTTCAAACAAGTTTCAAGTTCCTGCACGCAGCGGATATCCACCTGGACAGCCCCATGCGCGGCCTGTCGAACTATGAAAATGCGCCGGTTGATGCCATGCGCGGGGCCACGCGGGAAGCCCTGAAGAACCTGGTCAATCTGGCTTTGGCGGAAGACTGCGCCTTTGTCGTGATCGCAGGCGATCTGTTCGATGGCAGCCAGCGGGATATCTCCACGGCGCTTTTTTTCGCCAAGGAAATGAGCAGGCTGGGTCAGCGGAACATTCGCGTTTTCATAGTCTTTGGCAATCATGACGCCGAAAGCCAATTGCGCACCATGCCCCGGCCCGACAATGTCACTTTGTTGAGCAACCGTAGGGCGGAAACGGTTGAAGTGCCGGAATTCGGCGTCGCCATCCATGGCCGCAGCTTCGCCCGACGCGACGAAGACCGGAACCTGGCCCAAACCTATCCAGTGGCGACGGCAGGCCGTTTCAATATCGGTATTCTGCACACCGCCCTGACCGGCCACGCAGCGCATGAAAATTACGCCCCCTGTTCCGTTACTGATTTGGTGAGCAAAGGCTACGACTATTGGGCCCTGGGCCATATCCATGATTTCTCGCAACGCCATGAAAACCCGGCCATCGTCTACCCCGGCAACCTGCAAGGTCGCAGCGTGCGGGAGACGGGTGCAAAAGGTGCCGTACTGGTCACGGTTGAGAATGGCGCGGTGGCGCTGGAACATCGCGTCCTGGATGCCGCCCGCTGGGATGCAGGCATTATTGATCTGACGGCCATAACCTCCCCCCACGGCATGATGGAACAGGTGCGGGACTATTTGGAAGCCGCCGCAGATGCCGCCGCAGATGCCGCTGGGGCCAGGGTCGCGGCCGTACGGTTGACCTTTACCGGCCGGACTCCGTTGCACGCGCAGATCATTCGGGACGAACGTAATCTGGTTGAGGAAATCCACGTTCTTGCGTCGGGCCTGGGGCGGGATGTCTGGGTCGAGAAAATTATCTTCCAAACAGCAGCGATATTCAGCCAGGCGGAAATCGCGGCCCGGGAAGATGCCATCGGCGATTTGGCCACACGCCTGGCAGGGGCCGGGCAGGATGGCGAACTGATGGCGTTGATCGGGGACGATGTCAGGGCGCTGTTGAACAAGCTGCCCGCCGGGCTATCGGAGCAGGATTCCCAGCTTCTGCAAGCGGTACAGGACAACGACCTCAGCCAACTTGTCGCCGAGGCCGGTGCGGATCTGGTAGCCCAATTGGTTGAGGGCGACTGATGCGCCTGCGACGGTTTGAATTGTTGCGCTACGGCCATTTTACGGATCGGGCGATTGATTTTGGTGACAGCAGACAGGACCTGCACCTGATCATTGGCCCGAATGAGGCCGGCAAATCCACCATGTTGAACGGCCTGGCCGATTTGCTGTTCGGCATCGCGGCCAACTCCACCTACGGCTTTAAGCACGACTATCAGGCCATGCGCCTCGGCGGGGTGGTTGAGAACCCGTCAGGGCAACTGGCCTTTGTCCGGCGCAAAGGTAACCGCAATACTTTGCTGGACCCGAACGAGGCACCGCTGCCGGACGATGCCCTGGCACCGTTCACGGGCGGTGCCGACCGGGCCTTGTTTGAACGCATGTTCGGCCTGGACCATATTCGCCTGCGCGAAGGTGGTCAGGCGATCCTTGAGGCCAGGGACGATGTGGGCAAGATGCTGTTTGAAGCCAGCAGCGGTATCGCCAACCTGGGCGATGAACTTCGCCGTCTGGATGAAGAGGCCGATGGGATCTTTCGTCCCCGAGGCAGCAAGCAGCATTTCACCATTGCTTTATCGGACTATACCGCCGCCACAGCCACGGCCCGGAACGCTGCCCATTCCGCCAAGGATTGGAAAGCATTGATGACCGCATTGGCCGAGGTAAGCACGGAGAAACAACAGCTGAACATTGAAATGCGGGCTCTAGCGGCGGAAACCGCGCAGCTGGAACGGGTCAGACGGGCAAAACCACAGTTCCTGAAGCTGGATCAGATACAGTCCGAACTGACCGGCTTCGGTGATTTGCCACCCCTGCCCGATGATTTCGAGGCCCAGGTCAGAACCGCCGGAGAGGCCTTGTCGGCGGCCCAGGGCGGCGCGCGCGGATCCCAGGACAATTTGCTGCGCCTGAAAACAGCCCGTGACGCAATTGTGGTGGATACGGCTATCCTGGCCCAGGGGGAGCGTAAGGAAACCCTGATCACTTTGCAGGACCGGGCCAGCACGGCAAATTTGGATATCCCCCGGCGCAGCGCCGAATTGCAGGAATTTATCGGTGTCGCGAAAGCCGAAATGGCCCGCATTGGCCTGACGGGGGAGCCGGTCGGCTTTGACCATAGCAAACTCCCCAGCAATCCCGATATCACACGGGCCAGAGCGATGATCGCCGAACATCGAAATATCAGAACCCGCCTGGAGGCGGCACAGGCAAGCCGGGATGATGCCCAAACGGCCATGGGCCGCATCGATGACCGTATTGGCCGCATGGCACCGTTGACTGATGTGTCAACATTGCGTCGGCTCATTGCGCAACAGGAACAGAACCGGGGCTTGGAGGCGACGGTCGTCGATAGACAGCGCAGCCTTGCGGATCTTGAAGATCGTTTGATGCGCCATGCACCATCGCTGGCCCTGGCCCTGGACCGGGCGGACGCCGAAGACTTGGCGAACCGGGTATTTCCTACCAGCGAACAGATCTCCGCTGCACGAGAGGAACGCGCAGCATATCTGCGCCGTCGTGATGACCAGGAACGCCTGATGCGGGAGCTGGCTGCGGAACTGTCTGTAGCCCAGGGCGCATTGGCGCGATTGGAAGCCGATAGCGATTTGCCCAGCCCCAACGATCTTGCTGACGCGCGCCGAGCCCGGGACGAAACCTGGCAAAGGATCAAAGGTAAGATTGAGACGGGTCAGATGCCGGCGGCCGAAATGCTGGGGGACCTGGACGCACGCTTGAGCCAGGCCGACGCCATCGTCGACAAAATGGCCGGTGCTGCCGCCCGATACGAGGAGATCAGCAGTCAAAACCGCCGGATCGACCGGGACAAGGACAGACTGGCGAACCATGGCCGCCAACACGATGAAATCCTGAAGCTGGTCGATGGGTGGCAGCAAGGCTGGCAGGATTTATGGCTGGCCAGCGGCATCACGGCACCGGAAGTGGAGGCGGCGCAACGGATACTCGATCACCGGGAAAGCGCCCTGGACCTCATGGCGGAAATCGGCCGGGAACAGCGCGCGCTTTCAGACATGGAAAATGCCATTGCCCAGGGACGACAACAGATCTTGTCGGAGTTAGGTTGTGAACAACGAAGAGAGATGACCCTGTTGGAGTTGCTGCATGAAGCGTCCGAAATATTGTCGGCAGCGGGCGAGCGGCAAAATGATCTGAAAAACCTGACGGCCCAGAAGGAAGATTGCGCGGCCACGCTGAAAGAAGCCGAAGTGGCTGTTGCTGATTGGCAAACGCGCGAGGTGGCGGCCATGGCGGAATGGGATCAGGACCAAGGCCGGAACTTGGCCATTGAAAATGCCGAAGCCGTCTTTGACCTCATGGAAAACCTGCGCGCCAAATTAGGGGAAATCGATGGTTTGCAACATCGGATCAAGGCCATGGAGCATGACATAACAGCCTTCAACGCCCTGGCCACCGAATTAGCGGAAACATTCGGGCTGAAAGATATGAGGGGAACGCCCATGGAGATTACTGCGGCAATTGCCGCGAAGTTTGATGGCGCCATGGCAGATCATACAAAGGCCGACTTGATGGACCGTGAGATTGCACAAGCGGAGTCCGCCAGCCATGATGCCGTCCGCGCCGTGCAGAACTGTGCCGAGGCAATTGAGGCGCTGTGCCAAACCGCCCATGTCGAACGGTTTGATCAAATCGCCGCTGTGATTGCGAAATGCACAGCCGCCAACGCCTTGAAGAATTCCGCAGCCGCGATCAACGAGACCCTGGCCAATGATAGCGATGGCATCGATATGCAGGCGCTGCGCCAACAATGCGATGACACCGACCCGGATCAAATCCCAGGCCGGTTGGGAGAAATCGAACAGGTAAGGCCCGGCCTCGATGCCCGCCTGGAGGAGATCATTCGCCGGGAGCGGGACCTGCAACATCAGAGCGACGAAATCAGACAGGCCCAGGGTGCAGCGGACCCGGAGCAGGCGGCAGCGCAAAAACTGGTGGTCGTTGTCGAGGAAGCGGAACGCTATCTGCGCCTGAAAACATCCGCCCGCCTGTTGCGCTGGGCCATCGAACAACATCGCAAGGAAATGCAGGGGCCGCTGTTGACCCGGGCATCGGCGCTATTTCAAACCCTGACCGTTGGCCGCTACAAACGCCTATTCCCGGATTTCGATGATGCGGATCATGCCCGCCTGATGGGGGAAAATAGTAACGGTGATAGTTTGCTTATCACGCAGATGAGCGATGGCACCCGGGACCAGTTATATCTGGCCCTGCGCCTGGCTGCCGTGGAGCATTACGGCGAAAACGCCTCTGCCACCTTGTTGCCCTTCGTGGCGGATGATCTGTTGATCAACTTTGATGACGCCCGCACCGCAGCAGGTTTTCAGGCCCTGGCCGAATTATCCAAGAGCGTGCAGGTCATCGTCTTCACCCACCACCAACACCTAGGCCATCTGGCGCAGGCGGCAGTGGGCGAGGATGGATTGACCATTCATCATCTGAATTAAGGCTTCCAGGCCTGCAGGGCATCCAACTTCATTTGTCGGCGTTCACCGCTGGGCATGCGCCAATTGCCGCCAAAAGTGGAAGATTCCCAACTGCCGTATGATGGATTGGCCAGCATGAACCATTTCGCGCCCCACATGGCGTCATGCTTTTCATACAGGGCCTGGCGTTCGGCCAAGGTACCTTTATAGCCGTCGACGAAGTCACCGAAATTATCCCCGAATACCATCAATACCCGGTAGTTCGCTGTTACATGAGCCCGGCGCGGGCTTTTCTTGGAAGATTTCCATGCCGCCTGTTCACCGCGGGTCAGAACCGTATCCTCAGAGCTATCAACGGGATAGCCAAGCGCCGCCAGATTTTTGCGGGTTGCCGGTTCCAGGGGAGCCTTGCGATTGGTGACATAGAATATTTTGATGCCCTTCGCAGCCGCCGTCTTGATGAAGTCGAGAGAACCAGGAACGGGGCGCGAGATCA
Source organism: Rhodospirillaceae bacterium (assembly GCA_018660265.1). Classification (GTDB taxonomy): domain Bacteria; phylum Pseudomonadota; class Alphaproteobacteria. The sequence goes on from JABJKS010000066.1 coordinate 97,189, forward strand.
TGGTATTGACGAACGGCCCCCAGGTTTTTGAATGGTAGTGATTGTTGTCGATCACGACCCAGGCCTGGTAGGGCGAATTGTCTAAGACCGTTTCATCCACATCCAAAATGATCGCTGGTGGTTTGCCGGCAAAGTCGCCCATCTGCTCATTCGGCGCGGCGGTCCATGATTTATCGGCCAGGGCAGCGTCCAGCATCAAGGTGCCCAGGCGATAGGTTCCCAAGGCATTGGCTTTGTATTCAACGGAGCTTTGCAGCCACAGGGTGGCGTTCAGGCCGTCATTCTGAGCCGGGCCATCGGCATTGGCAGTCGTGGGGACGGTCGCGCTCATGGCGGTCATCAAAAATGCAGCCGCTAGAAATTTCATTTTCATCATGTGCCTCCATTGGTTTCTTTTAGTAGCGCCGGTAACGCGGCAATATTGCTGAGCCGATGATAGCGCGGGTTATCCGGTTCGCTTTCGTGGCGTTCAAACGATGCGGTTACGTGATAGGGGATGTAAACCCCGTGACCGCCCAATTCCAGGATGGGTAGAATATCAGACGGAATAGAATTACCCACCATCATGGCCTTGGCCGGATCAACGCCGTGGCGTGTCAGTAGTTCTCCATAGCTGGCCACATCTTTGTTCATGACCACTTCAATTTCCTTGAAATGATCCGCCAATCCGGATTTTTCGATCTTGTTGTATTGATCCATATGATCGCCCTTGGTGATCAGGAACAACGGAAAATTCTGCGCCAGTTCTGCCAGGGTTTCAGGAACGCCGTTCAGCAGCTCCATCGGCATTTCCAGCATCGCCTTGCCCATCATGACAATTTCATGGATCTCGTCTGCGGTGATCTCGCCCTTGGATATTTCAATCGCCGCCTCGATCATGGACAATGTGAAACCCTTGATGCCAAAGCCGAACAACTTGATATTGCGGACCTCTAATTCATGCAGATGGTCCTGGACCTGAGCATGGGGGGCATGGCGGTCTAGAATTTCAGACAACCGCGCCTGGGTCTCCTGAAAGCGGCTTTCGCTGTGCCACAAGGTATCGTCCGCATCCAGGGCAATTACGTCGATCTTGGCGTCAACCGTAACATCGATCATCACAGACAGGCCTTTCCATGTGCCAGGGGGCCAAGACCAAGGTGGGCCGCAATGGTCTGGCCCATATCGGCAAAGCTGTCACGTTGGCCCAGATCCCGCGCCGCGATATCGGAGCCAAAAAACAACACAGGCACATGTTCCCGCGTATGGTCCGTACCGGGATAGGTCGGATCGCAACCATGATCAGCGGTAATCAATGCCAGATCGCCGGGGCGCAGGGCCGCCTCAAATTCCGGCAGACGGGCATCGAAATCTTCCAGGGCACCGGCGTAACCGGGCACATCGCGGCGATGGCCAAACAGCATGTCGAAATCAACAAAATTGGCGAAGGTCAAACTATGGTCCGGTGCCGATGATGTTTCCGACAACAGGGCATCGAACAGCGCCATATTGTCCGGGGCCTTGTGGGTGCGGGTAATACCCCGGTGGGCAAAGATATCGGACACCTTGCCCACGGAAATCACTGTGCCGCCCTGATCGGTAAGGCGATCCAGCAAGGTCTCGCCGGGCGGCGGCGTCGTCAGGTCCCGTCGGTTGGCGGTACGTTTGAAACTGGCGGCAGCCTCCCCCACGAAGGGGCGGGCGATGACCCGTGCGATGTTCAGGGCATCCACTTCCTGCTTCGCGGCGGCGCATAGATCATACAAACGCTGTAGCCCGAAGTGGTCCTCATGGGCGGCGATCTGAAACACGCTGTCGGCGGAGGTATAACAAATCGGCTTGCCCGTCCGAATATGTTCTTCGCCCAGGGCGGCAATAATCTCGGTGCCCGAAGCATGGCAGTTGCCCAAAATACCCGGCAGGTCACAACGCGCCACCAATCGTTCGATTAATGCTTCCGGGAAACAGGGAATGGTTTCAGGGAAAAAGCCCCATTCAAACGACACCGGCAGACCGGCCATCTCCCAATGACCGCTGGGGGTATCCTTACCCAGGCTTTGTTCCACGGCATAACCCCAGGCCCCGGTCTGTGCGCCGTCATAACCAAGATCAAGGATTGGCGCAGCGGTGGAGGCAGCGGCGGCCCGGCCCAGACCGAGGCGGGCCAGGTTCGGCAAATGCAGCGGGCGGGCGGCAGCGATATGGCCGAGAGTATCTGCGCCCAGGTCGCCAAACTTTTCCGCATCGGCGCTGGCCCCGATGCCAAAGGAATCCATCACCAATATGAAAGCCCGCCTCATCCCGCACCCACGTCCACGCTCACATCTACATGCTCCAGGATTATGGAGTTTATATCTGCTGTTCCTGAAACCGAAATGGCTGCCGTAATTTCCGCGATTGCCGCTGCAGCATCCGCCTCGGTCGCGGCATGTACCATGGCCAGGGGCTGGTCTTTTTCAATTTGTCTACCCACGGCACAGACCCCGGTCAAGCCAACGGCAGGGTCAATCGTATCGGCGGCATCGCGACGACCACCGCCCATGGCAAGTACGGCGACGCCGATACGGCGGGTATCCATGGCGCTGACCACGCCGGATGTTTGCGCCAGGCACGGCCAGATCACTGCTGCCTTCGGTAAATATTTTTGTGTCGCGTCGACAAAATCCACCGGACCGCCCAAATGACTGACCATGCGGGCAAAGACCTCCAAGGCACGACCGCTATATAGTGCGGCTGCAGGGTCTGCTTCCAGTCCAGCCAAATCCAGCATCTCATGGGCCAGGGCCAGGACCAACTCGGTCGTGCGGGGTTCCGGATTATCGTTTTGCAGGAATGTTACCGCCTCCGCCACCTCGAGGGCATTGCCGACATTGCGGCCAAGCACCTGGCCCATATCGGTAATCAGGGCCCGGGTCGGTAACCCGGCACCGGCCGCGACTGTACAGATGCTTTCCGCCAGCGCCAGGGCCATATCACGTTCGGCGGCAAAGGCACCGCTGCCGGTCTTGACGTCCATCACCAGAGCGTCCAAACCGGCGGCCAGTTTTTTTGACAGAATGGACGCGGTGATCAGGGGGATGGATTCCACCGTCGCCGTGACATCACGAATGGAATAGAGTCGGCCATCGGCGGGTGCCAGATCGCCGGTCTGCCCGATGATGGCACAGCCCACGGATTGCACCGTATCTTGAAACAAGGCCATACCGGGCGTGCTGTTGTAGCCGGGAATGCTGTCCAGTTTATCCAAGGTGCCGCCCGTATGGCCCAGGCCCCGCCCGGATATCATGGGCACGAAGCCACCACAGGCAGCAACAATTGGTGCCAGCATCAGGCTGATTTTATCCCCCACGCCGCCTGTTGAATGTTTATCCACCACAGGGCCGGACAGGTTCAGACCGGACCAATCGATGATCTTACCGGACTGGGTCATGGCCTGGGTCAGGGTGATACGTTCGTCCATGGTCATGCCTTGGAAAAACACCGCCATGGCAAAAGCAGCCATCTGACCATCCCCGATAGAGCGGTCGGTCAGGCCCGCGACCATAAATTTGATCTCCGCCGCCGATAGCGCCTCACCATCGCGTTTGCGGCGGATGATTTCCTGGGGCAGCAGGCTCATGTCCCGTACCCCGTCAGGAAGGCCGTCAACAGGCGTTGCACATTGTCCGTTGCCAGGGCGGCGTTGGTTTTCGTCTGGGCATGACTAAGGGGCGTATCGCTCAACCCCGCTGCCCGATTGGTGATGATGGACAGGCCCGCAACCCGTAGCCCTGCATGGCGGGCCAGGATCACCTCCGGTACCGTGGACATGCCAACCGCATTGGCCCCCAGAATACCGGCGGCGCGCACTTCGGCTGGTGTTTCGAAGTTAGGTCCCGCAAACCAGCCATAGACGCCTTGGTGCAAGTCCACATCCATACCTTTTGCCAGGGCCAAAATGCGCTGTCGCAGCTCCACATCATAAGCCGCGCTCATATCAACAAAGCGATCATCGCCCAGGCTACCGAACAGAGGGGACTGGCCGGTGAAATTTATGTGGTCGGTCATCAACATAATGCTGCCGGGCTGCATGTCATCATCCAGGCCACCGGCTGCATTGGTCACCACCAATGCCTCGCATCCCAGTTCCGCCAATGTGCGCACAGGGATTGCCATGGCATCGGCCCGGCCATCTTCGTACAGATGGGCCCGGCCCTGTAGCAGTGCGACCGGGGTGCCTCCCGCATGGGCCAACCGCAATACCCCTTGATGGCCGCTGACCCCGGCTTTTGGGAAACCCGGCAGTTCGTCATAAGAAATTGACGCGGTCTGGTTCAATTGGTCGGCCAAACCTCCCGGGCCACCCAGACCGCTTCCCAGGATCACCCCGACCCGTGGTTGGAAGCCCGGTTGCCGCTGTTGGATAACATCGCGCGCTATCATGACAAATTATCCGGCCCGAAGGATTGCGGCAGCAAATCCGCCAGGGTCATGCTTTGTTGCACGCCGTCAGGGGCGGCAATATGAATTGTTGTCGTCGGTGTGGCGAATTCACGAATGCGCTGACGGCAACCGCCACAGGGCGTGACGGGCTCAGGGCTGATGCCGACAACCAAAACCTCGATGATTTTTGTGTCGCCCGCCATAACCAAAGCCGCGATGGCGGAGGTTTCGGCGCACCAGCCTTCTGGATAGGCGGCGTTTTCCACATTGCAGCCTGTGAAGATCCGACCACTTTCTCCAACTATGGCGGCACCCACCTTGAACTTGGAATAAGGCGCATGCGCCCTGTCACGGGCAGCACAGGCGGCAGCAAACAATTCATCCGTCACGCTTAATGCTCCTTCACGTACGGGATGCCGGAGGCTTTGGGCGCAATGGCCCGGCCAATGAAACCGGCCAACAGCACAACAGTTAGAATATAGGGCAGGGCCTGGATAAATTGTACCGGCATTTCCCCAATTATGGGAATTTCCACGCCTTGCAAGCGAATGGCAATGGCATCGAGAAAACCAAACAACAGACAGGCGAACAAAACCGGGACCGGTCGCCATTTGCCGAAGATCATAGCGGCTAGCGCAATGAAGCCCTTACCGGCGGTCATCTCACGGAGAAAACCCGCGCCATGACCGGTGGAGAAATAGCTGCCGGCAATACCGCACAATATGCCGCACAGGATCAGGGCCAGATAACGCATGCGGATTACGGAAATGCCCGCCGTGTCCACCGCCGCCGGGTTCTCTCCCGTAGCACGCAGGCGCAGACCGAAGCGGGTGCGATAGATCAGCCACCAGACCATGGGCACGGTCAGGAAGGCCAGATAGACCAGAATGTTATGGCCGGAGAGCAATTCGCTATAGATCGGGCCCAGCACGGGCACATCGCGCACCGCCTCGGCCCCTGGAAAGGTCAAAGAATTAAAACGGGCATCCCCGGTCAGGGGCGGGGTCTGCCCGCCAAGAGAAAACCAGGAGACGCCCAACAATACGGTCAGGCCGGAAACCAGAATATTGATGGCGACGCCGCTGACGATCTGATTGCCCCGATGGGTAATGCAGGCAAAGCCATGCAACAGCGCCAACAGGACCGATGCCACAACGCCCGCCCCCAGACCCAGCCAGGCGGAATTTGTTGTGTAAGCAGTGGCAGCAGCGGCAAAGGCAGAGGCCAGCATTTTACCTTCCAGGCCAATATCGATGACGCCGGACCGCTCCACAATCAAACCAGCCAGGGCGGCCAGGATCAACGGCACGGAAACCCGGATGGTGGCGTCAAAGGTCAGGATGATCAGCAGGAAATCTTCCCCCATCACCTACGCCTCCACCGAGGCTATGGGAGGGGGAGGGGGCGGGCGAAGGCGCAGATACAGACGCTCCATAGGTCCGCGCAGCATGTAACTCAAGGCACCAGAGAACAGCACCACCAGGCCCTGGATCACAACGATCAGATCCGGGGAAAAGGCGGAATTCTCAAACGCCAATTCAGCCCCGCCCTGATACAGGGCCCCAAACAGCAAACCGGCCAGAATGATGCCAACGGGATGATTGCGTCCCATCAACGACACCGCAATACCGGTGAAGCCATAGCCGGCGGCAAAATCCAGCAACAGGCGGTGCTGTACCCCCATCAATTCGTTGATGCCCACAAAGCCCGACAAGGCCCCCGATATACACATGGCCAGAATGATGATCTTCGAAGGCGAAATCCCCGCGTAAACCGCCGCCTCCGCATTGGCCCCCACGGCCCGGATCTCGTATCCCCAGCGGGTATGCCAGATCAGTCCCCAGACCAGGACGCAACAGACCAGGGCCCCGATCAGGGACAGGTTCAGGGGCGATTGCGCGACCTCCCATCCGAACCAGGCCAGGGCCTCGTGCATATAAGGCAGCCAGGCAGAGGAAGCGAATTCCCGGCTTTCCGGCGACATCTGTCCCGGCTTGATGACCACGTTGACCAACAGATAAACCATCAACGAAGCCGCGATGAAATTGAACATGATGGTGGTGATGACGACATGGCTGCCGCGCTTGGCCTGCAGATAGGCGGGAATAAAGGCCCACCCGGCCCCGAACAGGGCTGCGGCCAGAACACAGATCGGCAGCAACAAGCCAAACGGCAGATATTGATCCAGGGCCAGGCAGGCAATAGCCACTCCCAACCCGCCGATGTAGGCCTGTCCTTCGCCGCCAATATTAAACAGCCCGCCATGGAAGGCCACGGCCACGGCCAGGCCTGTGAAGATGAAATTGGTGGTGTAGTAAAAAGTATAGCCCAGGCTTTCCTCGTATCCGAAGGCACCCCGCAGCATGATCCAGGTCGCCTCAAACGGATCCTGGCCCAGGGTTGCAATCAACAGGCCTGAAACGACAAAGGCCAGGGCCACATTGATCAAAGGCAGCAGCCCAATGTCGACCCAGGTGGGCAGTTTGGCTGACCCGTTAGCCATTTGCGGCGGCATTTTCTGTTTCGTGCGCATTGGCCATCATCAGGCCAATCATTTGCGCATCCGCATCCGCTGCCGCAACTTCACCGACAATCCGCCCTTCAAACATCACCAGGATGCGGTCGCTCAGGGACAAAATCTCCTCCAACTCCACAGAGACCAAAAGCACGGCGCAACCCGCATGCCGCATCTCGATCAATTGCCGGTGAATAAACTCAATCGCCCCGATATCAACGCCACGTGTGGGCTGACCCACCAATAGGATATCCGGCCGCCGTTCTATCTCCCGCGCCAGGACCAGTTTCTGTTGGTTGCCACCTGAAAAACTGTCAGAGGTTAGTTGCGGGTTTGCAGGCCGCACATCAAAGCGATCCATCTTGCCGTCCGTGTCTTCGACGATGGCGTCGGTCTTCAACAAGATGGGCCCCGTATAGGCGGGATCACGATGATAGCCCAATATCGCCGTTTCCCAGGCCGCGAAGGCAGAGATCATGCCCATGCGCTGTCGATCCTCGGGCACATGGGCCAGGTTCAGGTCGCGCATTTCCTCCGGCTCGCAGGGATGATCATGATCGATCACGCGGTCATGGACGGACAAACGGCCCCGGCTGGGTGGCCGGATGCCCGACAGCACCTCCAGCAATTCGCTTTGCCCATTGCCGGTCACACCGGCGATGCCAACGATCTCGCCCGCCCGCAAATCCAGGCTGACCCCGTCCAGGCGGAGGACGCCGGCGTCATCGATCAGGCTCAAGCCATCGGCATGCAAAACAACATCGCCCGGATCGGCGGCGGATTTCTCCACCCGCAGCAAAACCTGACGACCAACCATCAGTTCGGCCAGTTCTTCCCGTGTGGTCTGGGCCGTTTCCCGATGCGCGACCATCTGGCCCGCCCGCATGACGGAAACATTGTCGGTGATGGCCATGATTTCCTGCAGTTTGTGAGTGATCAAAATGATCGTCACCCCACGATCCCGCATGGCAGTCAGGATTTCGAACAACCGCTCCGCCTCCTGGGGTGTCAGGACCCCGGTGGGCTCGTCCAAAATCAAAATATTCGCGCCCCGATACAGCGCCTTCAACAACTCCACCCGCTGGCGCAGACCAACCGCCAAATCGCCGACCAGGGCATCGGGATCGACTTCCAGGCCATAATCCGCCTCCAGCCGGGCGATTTCCGCACGTGCCGCCGCCATGCCGGGGCCCAACAACGCCCCGCCTTCAGCACCAAGCAAAATATTCTCTAAAACAGTAAAGATATCCACCAACATGAAATGTTGATGCACCATGCCAATGCCTGCAGCCAGGGCATATTCGGGGCCATGGATGGGGCAAACCTGTCCGCCGACTTCGATCACGCCACTGTCGGCCTGATAAAAGCCATACAGGATGCTCATCAATGTGGATTTACCCGCTCCGTTTTCACCGACGATGCCATGAATGGTACCGACCGGCACCGTCAGGTCCACATCCCGGTTCGCCTGCACCGGGCCAAAATGTTTATTAATACCGCGCAGCTCTATTGCGGGCGGAAACGCAGATGAGGTTGACGACCCGGCGGCGGTCATCACAACCGCCTACCGGGCGCACCTAACCGTAACAACATGTGTGCCTATTTCGGGCACTTATTGTCAGACATATAATCATGCACCATGATCTTACCGGCGATGATATCGGCCTTGGCCTTATCTACCGCCGCCTTCATGGCAGGCGTGATCAGGTCTCTATTGTGTTCGTCCAAGGCCCAGTCGATGCCGCCTTCTTTCAGGCCCAACACCTGGATACCGGACTTCCAGCTACCATCACTGGCGCTTTTGAACGTGTTGTAGGCAGCTACATCGACCCGCTTCAACATCGAGGTCAACATGGTGCCCGGGTGCAGGTGGTTCTGGTTCGAATCGACGCCAATGGCGTATTTGCCATTGTCTTTTGCGGCCTGATAGACCCCGATGCCGGTGCCGCCCGCAGCGGCGAAGATCACATCGGCGCCCCGGTCAAACTGACTTTTCGCCAATTCCGCGCCCTTGGTGGGATCATTCCAGGCTGAAGGCGTGGTGCCGGTCATATTGGCATAGACGGTGGCGGATGCCATGGCGTGCTTGACGCCGTGGATATAGCCGCATTCAAAGCGCCTGATCAGAGGGATATCCATGCCGCCGACGAAGCCAACCTTGCCGGTTTTCGAGGCCATGGCCGCCAGGACACCGACCAGGAAGGAACCCTCATGCTCCTTAAAGACAATTGATTGCACATTGGGCTGCATCACCACCATGTCGATGATGGCAAAGCGCGTGTCGGGAAATGCCTTTGCGCCCTTTTCAATGGCCGAGGCCTGGGCAAATCCGACACCCAGTACAGGGTCCGAACCGCGCTGGGCCATCTTGCGTACGGCCTGTTCCCGCTGGGTTGGGTTTTTAACTTCGAACTCCCGATATTTCATACCGGTTTCCTTGCGGAATTTTTCGACGCCGTCATAGACCCCTTGGTTAAAAGACTTGTCGAACTTGCCGCCCATGTCGAAGACCACAGCAGGCATTTTGTCTGCCGCCAGGGCCACCGTCGCGGTGGCGGCCAGCAAAACTGCACTGGCGTTGAGTATTGTCAGTAATTTTTTCATGATGCCTCCATCTTTTTTGTTTTTCGCCAATTGATTTTCGCAGGCGCTGATACCTATGCCCTACCAAACATCCGGCCACGCTGGACGAAACGATTATGCTGCCTACGAAGCCAGGGGCAGTCAAGCGCCGACTGGGTGGAAACCAGGGCAGCCGTTGCCATTCCCGATAGCGGCTCTATTGTACTGTTGTCGAGATATTGCAGTGATTGAAGGGAAGACCGCATGAGCGATGGAACCATGATACTTGAAGGTATTAAAGTTTTGGACGCCGCCAGTTTTATCGCTGGGCCCATATCGACCACCATCATGGCCGATTTCGGGGCGGAAGTGATCAAGGTTGAACCGCCCATGGGCGATGGTTATCGGCAGATCACCAATATGGCCGGCATGCCCCAATCGGACGCCGCCTATCATTGGTTGATGGACAATCGCAGCAAACGTGGTCTGAGCCTGGATCTGACCACGGACGCAGGGCGCGAAGTCCTGCACAAGCTGGTCGCTGAGGCAGATGTCTTCGTTACCAACTTTATGCCGTCTGTGCGTGAAAAACTGGGCCTGCGCTTTGAAGATCTCGCCGCACTGAACCCGCGCCTGATCTATGCCTCCATGTCCGCCTATGGCGAGACCGGGCCCGAGGCCGGGGTCACCGGTTTCGACACCACGGCCTATTGGGCCCGCAGTGGCCTGATGGACCTGGTGCGCCCGGACCCTGATGGCGAACCGGCCCGTTCCATGGCCGGCATGGGCGATCACCCCACGGGCATGGCCATGTTGTCGGCGATCATGCTGGCGTTGTACCGCCGGGAACGCACGGGCAAGGGTGGCATGGTCCATACCTCGTTATTGGCGAATGGCCTATTTGCCAATGCCTTCATGGCGCAAGCCGCCCTGTGCGGCGCGGAAGTGCCCATGCGCCCGGTGCGGGAGGATGCGGCGAATGCTTTGTCCAACCACTATCGCTGTAAGGACCAACGCTGGTTCATCCTGACGGCGGCGAATGAGGAAAAGGAATGGAGCCGCATTCCCGCTGCCATCGGCCACCCGGAATTGATGGACGATCCCCGTTTTGCCACGCAGGCGGACCGGCAAAAAAACGCCCGGTTGTTGATCTCCATGCTGGATGAGGTATTTGCCCAGCAGGATATGGCCCATTGGCGCAAGGTCTTCGCAGCCAGCCGGGTTACGGTCGGGGAAGTCGCCAAAACGGCGGATATCCTGAACAGCGAACAGGCCCTTGCCGCCGGTATGACAATCCGTGGTGCGCAAGATAATCTGGGCACGGAGCTGACCATCGACAGTCCCCTTTGGGTCGAAGGCGCGGCAAAACAAGCCCCGCTTCCCGCCCCTGAAGTGGGTGAACATAATTTGGAAATCCTGGCGGAGGCCGGCTACGACGAAGCCGCTATCGCCGACCTGTGCGCACGGGGTGCCCTAGGCGGTACCGTGGGATCCACGAAATAGAAAAGGAGGCGATTGTGGTACGACTAGCAGATCTGGAGGAGCCTGAACGCTCTCACCTGGGGGTAATTCCCTGTCCTGATTTTGAAACTCAGCCCTGGGTCACCGGGCCGCCGTTGCAACAGCGCCGGGTTGCCATGATTTCCACCGCCGCCCTGCAACATCGCGATGACCAGCCGTTTTTGATTGGCACGGGCAGCTATCGGGTTATCGCCGACGATACCCCGGACAAAGATTTGGTTATGAGCCATATTTCAACCAATTTTGACCGCTCCGGCTTTGAACAAGACCTGAACGTGGTACTGCCCCGGGACCGCCTGCATGAAATGGCGGCGGCGGGCGAAATCGCATCCGTGGGCACCTATCATTATGCCTTTATGGGATCCACCGATCCGATGGCTATGGAAGATGACGCCCGTGCCCTGGCCGGCCACCTGAAGGCCGATGGGGTTGATAGCGTATTCCTGCTTCCCGTTTGACCCTTGTGTACGCGCGCCGTGGGCGGGCTGGCACATTTTCTGGAAGACGAAGGCCTGGCAACAACCCAGATCAGCCTGATCCGACCGCAGACCGAAAACACCCGGCCACCGCGGGCCCTGTGGGTGCCGTTTGAGTTGGGCCGTCCCATGGGCGTGCCCAATGATGCAGATTTTCAAACAAAAGTCCTGCGCGCCGCACTGGCTTTGTTGGAGCGCGAAGACGGCCCCATACTGTTGGAGGATTTCCCCGAAGAGGCCCCGAACGTAACAGCGATGGAGGGTGAGGGCGAAGGCTGGTTCTGCCCCATCAATCTGCCCCCACCACCCGCCGACCTGGAAGCGGGCGGCGGTTTCAAAGCAGCTATTGAGGCGGAGGTCGGCGGTCTGTCGACCTGGTATGATATCGCCTTGCGGGAACGGGGACGCACCACAGTGGGCTTAAGCGGCATGACCATTGCCGAGGCCACGGATTTCATCTGTGCGTTTCTGGACGGCGAAGTGCCTGAAAATCCACGCGACGATATCGCCCTGGGACAGAGCCTGAAATTCGCGGTAGAGGATCTAACAGTCTGCTGAAAAACTCCGCCATCATCGCTCATTTTATGATTCAATACATTATTGAATCGCTTGGAGATTTACGATGCGTGGAGAAGATCGGCACAACGGCAATCTATTCAGCTACATTGATCTTGAAGCACGGAT
>JABJKS010000030.1 GCA_018660265.1 Rhodospirillaceae bacterium
GATGCCTGCGACAAACTGGGCACGCGGGCCAATTCCCAGTCCCTGGTGCGCTATCGGACGAACGATTACTCGGTTCCCGTCGCCTACGGCCACCAGGAGGTCTGGGTCCGGGGCTATGTCCATGAGGTCGTTATCGGCTGTGGTTCTGAGATCATTGCCCGGCACCCTCGTTCCTACGACCGCGCGGATTTTGTCTTCGATCCGATCCACTACCTGCCCCTGCTGGAGCAGAAGATCGGCGCCCTGGACCAGGCCGCACCGCTGGTCGGCTGGGACCTGCCGGAGGCGTTTGCAACCCTGCGCCGGCTTCTGGAGGCCCGCATGGGCAAGGCCGGCAAGCGGGAATATGTGCAGGTCCTGCGTCTTCTGGAAACGTTCGATCTCAGGGAACTCCATGGCGCCGTCAGGGATGCCCTGCGCCTGGGCGCGATCGGCTACGACGCCGTCAAACACTTGCTGCTGTGCCGCATCGATCGCCGGCCGCCTCGGCTCGATCTGGATGTCTATCCCTATCTGCCACGGGCGCGGGTGGCGACTACGGCGGCGGCCAGTTACTTGAGCCTGTTGGCTGGGGCCGAGACATGAGCGATACACCGCAAGTGTTACTGGCCCACCACCTCAAGACCCTGAAGCTGCCAACCTTCCTGCGTGAATACGACAAGCTGGCCCGCCAGTGCGCCGCCGAGGGCGATGACCATGTCCGTTATCTCGTCCGTCTCACCGAACTGGAATTGATTGACCGCGAACGCCGGATGATCGAACGACGGATCAGGCAGGCCAAGTTCCCCGCCGTCAAAAGCCTCGACAGCTTTGACTTCAAGGCCATTCCCTCGCTCAACAAGATGCTGGTTCTGGAACTGGCGCGAGGTGAATACACCGACCGCCACGAGAACGTCATCGCGCTCGGCAACTCGGGCACCGGCAAGACCCATGTTGCCCTCGGCCTCGGTTTGGCGGCCTGTCAGAAGGGGCTCTCCGTGGGCTTCACCACCGCCGCTGCTCTGGTTCATGAGCTGATGGAGGCCAGGGACGAGAAGCGCCTGCTGCGTCTCCAGAGGCAGTTGGCAAAATACAAGCTGCTGATCATCGACGAACTTGGCTTCGTGCCGCTTTCCAAGACCGGCGCCGAACTCCTGTTCGAGGTCTTCAGCCAACGTTACGAACGTGGCTCGATCATGGTGACTTCCAACCTGCCGTTCGATGAATGGACCGAGATATTCGGCTCGGAACGTCTGACCGGGGCGTTGCTGGACCGTCTCACCCATCATGTCCATATCCTGGAGATGAATGGCGAGAGCTATCGTCTCAACCAAAGCCGAAAACGGCGGAAATCCCAAAAAACGCCTGCTTGACCATTGAAGCCATGGTTGACCCGGTGGGTCCACAGGGACCTCCCACGCTGCTTCGCTTCGCGTAACGCAAGGCGCTACACGAAGCAGCGCGGGTCCCTCCTATGGACTACCGGGACAACCGGAAACACCGCGCCTCGCATCGCCCAAGGTGGTCTAGATTTACTCCGCCCTGATGGTCTAGTTTTACTCCGCCGTTGACATCCGGATCGTCTGGTCTTCGTTCTCTTCAATTTTCGTGCTGTAGCCGACCACATCCGTGGCAAGGATTACCGCAATTTTGCGTTCAATTTTTTCCTCAACCATGAACCAAAATGCCTCCAAGTCGGTTAATGCGCGTATTTTGTAAACATACCCGTTCTGCCAAACACGAGGTAGGACTTACTGTAATTATCTGAAAAACAAGAATATGGTTTTACGGCAAGCCCAAAATTTTCCCAAGGACTCACCATAGAAATACCCACCTATCCCCGGTGGCCCTAGCCGGGGGGTCATAGGGGCAGGGTGTGGGGATACCTTGGGAAATTGAAGGGGTGCCCTTAAGCTCCCGTTTGGAATTCCCCAATGCCTCCGTCGAGATTGTGGCCTACCACGGAAAGAGTGGTCTGATTTACGTTAGAGATTTTGGCTTAATATGAACCTCGGATTTGGAGGAATTTATGAGCCAAGGAAAACGCAGAACACCGGAACAGATTATCAATTGTCTACGTGATGCGGAGGTTCTGCTTTCGCCGGGACTTACCTTTATCGCAGATCTGGTCCGCCTGAGGCAGACATGCGATCCGCGATTGAAGGGAGAGAATATTGGCTCATGGCTGCAGTGGCAGTTTTGGTATACGCCTGAAGCCATGATCCTGGACGTCGTTACCAAGTACTCCGCACTGCATGCGGCAGGCGTAGCAGACAGCCTTATTTGGCAGCGACTGGAGGCTCACCGTCGCGAGAGTGGTGAAGGTATTCTTCCTTCACCCTGCAATCTCGGCACTTATGTCGATTATCGGCTCAGTCTGGAGGATGCCGGCTACCTCGACTTGGAAAGAGATTTCATTCGCGAGCAGATTGTCATCTGCGAGAGATACGATTGCCACCGCTCACAGCTATACGCGAAGGCAGCATGGCCGCCCCTCGATTGGATCGGCATGCAACTCAGCTTAACCGATTTCGAACGAGAGGGATCTGGCCCTAATCCGACCGAGTGCGGCGCCCCCGCCATCTTTAGTAGGGGCGGCGACAGAACTCGTTCCGATCTCAAGGACCTGAAGTTCCTGATTCTTCCAGGAGATGAGCTCTGGACATTCTCCAGCCCGAAAAAGCATTGGGCCAACCTCATTGGACGAGGCGGCATTGTATTGATGCGTAATAACCGGCCGGTTGCTCACGTAGTAACGAGGATGAATTAGTCTGCGCACCGCCAAATTGGCCAAATCGATGATTGCGCGCAATAATGGCGCATTCGACGCTGTGCCCCGCATGGGACAACCTGGGGTCACGGCGAAAGGAGGCGCAGTGAAAAAAATGTTTGAACGAGAGGTGATATCCTCACTGGGCGAGGCTGACATCGATCTTCTCTTGGTCGAAGAATTGCATGTCTCATCGGAATTCGCATCTTGGTTCGTGGATCGAATTACGGATCACGAGCTGGCATTCGGAGCTCTTGTTGGCGCGTGGCGCTCGGTTAGCACCCACCGCGGGGAAACCGACGTCCTGCTGATTTTCCAGAACACGACGGCTGCATCAGTGGTGGCACTGCTGATCGAGAATAAGATTAGGGCTGAGTTTCAGGACCGACAGCCGGAGCGCTATTATGAACGCGGTGAAGACGGACTAAGAGAAGGATTGTGGGACGAGTACCGCACGGTTTTGATTGCGCCGCAGGGATACCTTGATGGTGCCAAGCTTGCCAAGTTTGATCATCGCCTGAGCTATGAACTCATTCGTAGCTGGTTCGATGAGCGGTCTAGCGATCCGAGGCACGCCTTCAAGGCCAAAATTCTTGGCAGAGCTCTCGATGCCCGGGTTCATGTCTGGCAGCGGCATCCTGATGAGGAAACGACCGAATTCTTCCAGGGATATGAGGAAGTCTGCAACAGGGAGTTTCCGGCGCTTGGATTAAGACCAAAACCTGAACGATCGGCCAGCGACCATTGGGTCTACTTTCGGTGGGCTTCTGGGCTTCCAAAAACCGTATACATTATCCATAAATGCGATCGAGGGTTTGTTGATCTCACTTTCCCAAGCCACACCCCATCAGAGTTGGAAGCACGTCTCGCCGGCGAGCTAGAACCCGACATGGCCGTGATCCAGACGGGAAAATCAAGTTCCGTTCGGCTCGTCGTCGGTTCTCTTGATCACCAGGAGCCGTTTGATGTTCAAGCTGATGATGCGCTTGCGGGAATTGAAGCCGCTGAACGTCTACGAGCGTTCGCGGAACGACTTCCGACCTGACTTGGTCGATTATTGCTCTTGGAAGAGACCGGCCACGACATTGCAAAATGATGAATTTCGGATTGTGCTGCAAGAGCTGCCTCTTCTAGAATTTTCGAATGACCGATTTTCATCTGACCACGCCAACTCCGGACAGCAATTGGCGTTCCATAATTTTGTTTGGGCGCAATGTTGCATCCTATAAGTTCGCTTTGGCCAAGGCACTCCTTGACCTTGCAGACGAGCAAAAGACCCAACTGACCCTGGCGGAACTGGCGCCAGCGTTCAGCCAAAATATCTGCCAGCATTTGAGAATATCCGACAAGCAAGCGACTTCACGGAGCAGTCGATTTCTCGATAGTTGCCGCAATTTTAA
>JABJKS010000104.1 GCA_018660265.1 Rhodospirillaceae bacterium
AGTCTGCCCAAAGACAGCCAAACCCATCCAAATCCATCAGAAAAACCGCAAAACCAACACTGAAATCCAAAGCCCACCGCATCCCGAGGCCAAAAACCTCGACAAACCAAAATAGCTAGGCCTTTTTCAGCAGACTGCTAGGTCATCATAAAAGCTTTGAAAGAAATCATAGCCAAGTTCGATTTCCCCTTCCGGGCCGTCATAGGCCTTATAAGTCCCTGATAATTCGATGATGGATGCGGTGTCAGCTAGATTTGAAACGCTGTCCACTTCATCCGTGGTAACGTTGTCGTCAGTCTGGAAGCCAAGGCTGGCGTCTATATTCCAGCGTTTTTCGCCCTCATCAGCCGGCGTATTCGTGTCTGCCTGCGCCGAGGTGCAGGCAAATGCCAACCCCACCAGGGTGACAAATACAGCCCGCTTAAAATTTTGCCCTACCATTGCACTACTTCTTCTTTCGGGTTCGTATTCGGCGCATTGCCTCTGCCCGGAGATTATAATTTTTTGACCGTTACGACAACGTTAAACCGAACGGCAAGAACCCGGCGCACATAAGTGCGCCGGGTGGCAACAAACGTCGAACTCAGGATCTGCCTCTTGCCGCTTTCTTCGCGGCATTTTTTGCCGCCGACTTGGCCGCGACTTTTGCGGCGGACTTTGCGGCATCCTTGGCAGCGGACTTCGCGGCGGTCTTTGCCGCATCCTTGGCCGCAGATTTCGCTGCAGTCTTTGCCGCACCCTTGGCCGCAGATTTGGCAGCGCCCTTGGCAGCCGTCTTAGCCGCAGACTTCGCAGCACCCTTGGCAGCCAGCTTCGCCGCAGATTTAGCGGCACCCTTTGCCGTTACTTTCGCGGCATCTTTGGCAGCGGATTTTGCAGCACCCTTGACGGCAATTTTGGCAGCGCCCTTGGCAGCGTCGCCCGAAGCGGCCTTAACGCTGCTCTTGGCCGCATCCTTGCCACTGAACCCATCAATTCTACTCAGGAATTTTTGTTTTTGGCTTTCAGCCTTGGCAAGGAATTTGTCATCGCCACTGGCCTCTGCCTTGGCAAGGAACCTTGCCTCGGATTCCAAAGCTTTGGTCAGCGAATTTATCTGCTGCTTGGAATAATCACCGTCGATCACGGCCTGCAATTGCTCGGCGCTGAAATTCAGCACCAGGCCGTTGTTTACCGTATCGTTCAACGACCGGTTCAAAGCAAACAGCTGCTCCGGCGTCAATTGCTCGACCAGCGCGGTAATCTCGGCGCTGCCCGTACCAAACCCGTCCTGGGCGGCGACGATTTTCAAGTTAACGTCGTCAACGGCGGCTTGGGCGTCACCCGCATCCGTTGTGGCTGCATCAACAGCGCCTTCGGCATCGTTCAATGCCTGGACCGCATCGGCATTCTCCTCTTCCACCAAAAGCAAATCGTCGGATGCGGTTTGCAAGGCCGTGCCGGCATCGACTACGGCGGGCTCCAACACATCCGTTATTTGCGTCTCTAATGCGGCAATCTGTGCATCAAGATCGGGGTCCGTCGTGCCCGTGGGCAGGGCCGCCTTTTCCGCTTCCAGTGCCGCCAGATCTCCTTGTGCGGTTTCCAAATCTGACGTTGCCGAACCGAGTTCGAACTGTGTATCGTTGACAGCCGCTGTCGCATCATCGATGGCCTGAATGGCGTCCGCAGTATCGGTTTGTACCTGCAGAAAATCTGTTTCCGCCTGCTGCAAATCAGTGTTGGCCGTGTCCAGATCCGTCTGCGCGGCCAGCAAGGCACCGTCAAGCTCTTCCAGGGTTGCCTCCAGATCCGTCGCATCGCCAGCCAGCACAGTTTCGATCAAGCGGTCGGGATCGGCAAATTTCTGTGCTGTTTCAGTGTCCGCGTCCTGAGCCAGGACCGGTGCTGCGGTAAAGGCGAATATGGAACTTGCCAAAAATGATCTTAGAATAATCTTTCTCATGGGAAACCCTCTCATGATGTTACAGTTTTTATTTGTCGACCGGCGCAGTCGTACCCTGAGATTGATATAATAACGGAAAGCGGTCGCAATAGTGATCGTAATCACGTTTTTGGCGGATTCGAGCATCTTCTTTTGGCTCGGCCCCTCATACGCTGGAATTCCCGGAACAGACCATAGGCAACATCTCATTGATCCCTGATGGGTAGGAGCCGTGGTGATGGTGTGAATTCTGGCAGGAGGCAGAGTGCCGGTTTGTCGACGATGTTTTCGGCGATCACCTTACCGAACTAAACCTTTGTTGTTTTTCATCGTGTCACCGGCAGGCGGCCCCGGTCATGGGGGCTGTCGAAATCCAGTTCCGGACCCAAGGGAACAATACCGAACGGATTAACCGCATCGTGGCTGCCGTAATAGTGCTCCTTAATACGGGGGATATCCACGGTCGGGGCGATGCCGGGCCACTGGTACAGCTCGCGCAGATAATTGGATAGATTGGGGTAGTCGGCGATCCGTTGGCGGTTGCATTTGAAATGTCCCACATAGACCGCGTCGAAACGCACCAATGTTGCAAACAACCGCCAGTCGGCCTCGGTTATACGGGCTCCGGTCAGATAGCGTCGGTCCTCCAGGCGCGCTTCCATGGCATCCAAGGCTTCAAACACACTGGAAAATGCTGCCTCGTAAGCGTCTTGGGTGGTGGCAAATCCGGTTCGATAGACGCCGTTGTTGATATTGTTATAAACCACATCGTTGACCGCATCGATCTCCGTCCGCAGTTCCTCCGGGTACATATCCGGAACCAACTTTGTGGCCAGATCATCAAAGGCGGTGTTCAGCATGCGGATGATTTCCGAGGATTCGTTATTGACGATGGTCTGGCCCTTTTTGTCCCACAAAACCGGTACTGAACAACGCCCGGAATAATCGGGAACCGCCTTGGCATAGATCTGATAGGTGTACTTGGCACCCGTGACCGGGTCGCCACCGTCCATAAGCTCCCAGCCGTTTTCCAGCATCAAAGGGGCCACATAAGCAACCGAGATCACATCCTCCAAACCTTTCAAGGCCCGAAAAATCATGGTCCGGTGGGCCCAGGGGCAGGCGTGCGCCACGATGAGATGATAGCGGCCCGTTTCAGCCGGGAAACCTGGGTCGCCGATCTGATTGCGAAACGCCGTTGTGGGGCGCACGTAGCTGCCTTTTTCGTTCCGCTTGGCGAAATCCTGCTCTGTCCATTTGCCCGCAACCATAATGCCCATGATATTCGTCCCCTAAATGCTGTTATCAGGCCCCAACCTAAACCGAGCAGGCTTTTCGGGCCAGTGTGGAAAAGGCACAATATTGTTCACGTCAGGAAACAAAGCTGATATCCAGGCAGCAACTGTTTCCTGGAAAGTGGCTGGGCCATGGATAATTTAAGCGAGATGGCGGTTTTTGCGGAGGTTGTGCGTCAGCGTGGTTTCACGGCTGCCGCGCAAACCTTGGGACTGTCCAAGTCTGCCGTGTCAAAGCAGGTCGGGCGTCTGGAAGATCGCCTGGGCGCGCGTCTATTAAACCGTACAACGCGGAAGCTGTCTCTGACCGAGGTCGGCACGGTGTTTTACGAGCGCTGCGCCCGTATTGTGGAGGAGGCCCAGGCCGCCGCGGACGAAGTCGGCAGTATGTCGGCCACCCCACGGGGCCGATTGCGGGTCAATGCACCCATGACTTTTGGCACCTTGCACTTGGGCCCGGTCATTGCGGATTTTTTGAATGCCCACAGTGAAATTGAAGTGGATTTGGTTTTGGACGACCGGTTCTCTGATTTGATAGAGGACGGCTTCGATGTGGCAATCCGTATCGCCGCCCTGGTGGATAGTTCCTTGATCGTCCGTCGACTGGCCCCCTCCCGTTCGGCCATGTGCGCCTCACCCGATTACCTGCAACAGCATGGCACACCCGAAACACCGGAAGATTTGCGCCGGCATAACTGTTTTGGCTATCTGTATCGGGACAGTGGCACTGATTGGGTCTTGAACGGTGCCAAAGGGCCGGTTTCAATCCCCTTGCAAGGCAACCTGCGGGCCAACAATGGCGAGGTGTTGCGCCATGCGGCCCTGGCCGGTACCGGCATTGTGGCCCTGCCCAGCTTTATCGTCGGCGACGACCTGCGTGCCGGCGACCTGGTGGAATTTCTGCCCGAATGTGTGCCGCAAACACATGCCATTCATGCGGTCTACCCCCATCGCCGCCATCTGACGCCAAAGGTCCGCGCCTTCGTCGACTTTCTGGTCACCCGCTTTCGCCCGGAACCATATTGGGATCTGCCCTAAGACAATGGAGCCCGCCGTAAGCGAATTTGCCATGCTGGCCAGCATTGCCTCGATTGCGTTTCTTGCCGCCTTGGCCCAAGGCGCGACGGGCTTTGGTTTTGCCATCATCGCCCTGCCATTTCTGCTGTTGATAATGGGCAGCCTGGAAGCAGTCGGGTTGACCATAATCCTCAATCTATTGGTATCCCTGGTGCTGCTGCCCGGACTATGGCGACTGGCACCCAAAAAGACACTGGCCTGGTTGTCCATGGGCAGCATGGTCGGCTTCCCCGTTGGATTGGTCATATTTTTGCAAGCCAGCCTGGATTGGGTGCGATTGGCGGTCGGTTTGATTATCCTGGGGTTTGCCGCCTGGCAGGGTCTGCGCCTTTGGCGACCGGGCACCACCCAGCCTACAGATGAACAAACATCTGAACAAACATGGGGAAACTGGCCGGCTGCAGTGGTTGGCGCAATTTCCGGCGTAATGGCCACGGCCCTGGCCATGCCGGGCCCGAGTGTGATGTTGTATCTTTCCGCCCGCGCAATGACGAAAGATGCCGTACGCGCCACTACCCTGTGCCTATTTGCCCTGTCGTACGGCGCAGCACTGGCTTTACAGGCAGGGGTCGGCGTAATTGGCAACCAAACCTGGTTGGTTGCCGCAGTGGCCGCATTGCCAACTGTCGCCGGCGCCAAGATTGGCAATTATTTGTCAAAATATCTGAACGAGGCACTATTTCGTGTCATAATTCTGGCAATACTGCTGATTACCGGTGCCTATACGTCTATTATCGCAATTATGAACTGGTAATTTGCATAAAACCGGTCACTGAGCCGATCATAAAGATCTCGCCTTCCGCTCAGCTTATACGCACGGCAATCTTGCCGAAATGTTGTCCTTTAGGCAGGGCCTGCAAAGCCGTACTCAACCCGTCGAAGTCATAGATGTGATCGTCCAGGGCCGGTTGAAAGCCGGGATTGTCTTCCAGGTAAGTCATCATATCCTGAAAGTCGGCCACAGAACCCGTGGATATACCGATCATGCGTTTGCGGAACATAAAGACAAGCGGCAGGTTCACCTCTGCGATAGAACCCCCGACATTTCCCACCAGGGACATGGTGCCATCCGACCGGGTCGCCCGCATGGATTGACCAATGGTATCGGCCCCGCCAATCTCGACCACCAGATCGGCACCTACGCCGTCCGTCAGGGCCAAGACTTCCTTGCCCCATTCAGGGGTTTCGGAATAATTGATTGTCTCATCCGCGCCAAGGGCCTTCAGCCGCTCCAATTTCGCATCCGATGACGATGTGGCGATGACCCGGGCACCCCGAGCTTTCGCGAGCTGTAGGGCGAACAACGACACCCCGCCCGTCCCCTGCGTCACCACTGTACCGCCATCTTTGGCCGTCGCCGGCATTTCGGCCAGGGCGTTCCAGGCGGTGATCGCGGCACAGCACAAAGTCGCGGCCGCCTCATCACTGAAATAATCCGGCACCTGGACGGAACTGGCCACGGGTGTGCACATGTATTCCCGCGCCGTGCCATCCAAGGGTCCGCCCAGGGCGGAGGCAAAAACCGATGGCCCCGAATCACCGCTATACCAATCCCGAATGAAGCAGGGTAGCCGGCGCGAGCCAATGGCCACGCCGTCGACCCCCTCACCCAAGGCAACCACCTCGCCCACACCATCGGACAAGGGCACCAGGGGCAGGTCACCCGACATGCGGCCATAACCCCGGCCAATCATCAGATAGTCGCGATAATTCAGGGAAACCGCCTTCATCTTCAACAGCACTTCACCCGGCCCCGGTTCGGGTCGAGGCACATCAACCATCTTCAAACCGTCAAAGCTCCATTCGTCGGTGATTTGCCACTGCTTCATTGTCATATGCTTGCCCCTGCCGCTATTCTGTTCTGCATTCAAAAGATTATAGCGAAGGTCGACCGCAATGATAAAATTTTACGACGCGGCGCTATCGGGCAACTGCCACAAAGTCCGCATGCTGCTCTCTATGTTGCAGATCCCGCACGAAGTGGTGCCCATCAGCCTGCCCAATATGGATCATAAGACACCGGCCCATATAGCGCGCAACCCCTTGGGAACTGTGCCGGTCATAGAAGACGGCGACGTGGTAATTTACGATTCCCAGGCGATCCTGGTTTATCTTGCGGCAAAACATGGTGGCGACCAGAAAGACAATTTATGGCTGCCCGGCGAGCCGTCCGAACAGGCCCTGGTGCAGCAATGGCTGTCTTTTGCCGTCAACGAAATTTGGAATGGTCCGGCCCTGGCGCGGGCCTTTCTGCTGTTTGACCGGGATGTCGATCTGGCCCGTTGCCAGGCCGCGGGAAAGGCCGCATTGAGTATTCTGGAGGGCCGGTTACGTCAACATGACTGGTTGGCGCTTGACCACCCCACCATTGCCGATATCGCCTGTTATCCCTATTCAGCATTGGCGGAAGCAGGCGAAATATCCCTGGCACCCTATGAGGCGGTGCGGGCCTGGTTCAAACGAATAGAGGCATTGCCGGGCTATGTCTCCATGCCTGGATTGGGCGACTGATCTGGCCAGGGTATCGGTCGTTATTGGGCCTGTATTTAGACTGGTGCCATGGGGGTGCGGGCAAAATCGCCCGAGTCCCCGTTCATGACCCACAATTCGCCATCGGCGATATCAAACCAGGCACCATGCAGGCTTAGGCGTTGGCGGCCTTCCAATATGGATACGCAGGGAAATGTCCGCAGGTTGGCGATGGAATAGCGGATGGAAATATGTTCCAGGGCGGTTTGTCGTTCCGCCACCGTCATCCATTCATTGGCCGCAATCGATTCCGCTGCGGGGCCCAGCAATTCCATCCACTTACCGATAAAATCGCCCGGCGACAAAGGCTCATCGGCCGGATTAAGAGCCGCCGCAATACCGCCGCAACGGCCATGACCCAGCACCACGATATGTTTCACCTTCAGGCTCTGCACCGCAAATTCCAGAGCGGCAGAGGTGGAATGGTATTGGTCGTCCGGCCGATAGGGCGGAACAAGGTTGGCGACGTTGCGGACAACAAATATCTCGCCCGGAACCGCGTTGAAAATAATCTCGGGCGCGGCCCGGGAATCGCAGCAGGCGATGACCAGGGTTTCGGGCACCTGACCCTGTTCCGCCAGCTTGCGATAGCGTTCGCTTTCATGGGCAAAGCGCTGGCTTCGAAATTCGCCATAGCCATCCAAAAGGGCCGTCGGAAAGCCGCCATCTGACAACAAAAGCTTTGCATCGGGTCGTTGTGTCATTGATCCATTGACCTCAGTCAAAATCTTCCGCCAAAGCCTGGCGCATGGCTTCGGGTAAAACCGCCATGTGAGCATATTCCTTATGCTCAATAGCAGCAACAATACGAGTACCCGGTTTGCGAAATGTCTCAATCAGATCCGCCTGAAAGGGGAAATGCAAAAAATGTACCGACGAGGTTTTGCCGTCCCTCCGGGTACGCTCGATGCCTTCCTCACGTTCGGGCACGGCGGAAATCTTTTGCCCGTCGATTTCCAATGTGACCATTTCCTCAACCCCGCCCAGGCGCGAAAGAATACTCTGGCGGCGGGTCTCGTCGGCAATCTCGAACATCATGGTGGCGACCAGTTCCTGACCCTGTGGTATCAATGGATTATAGGCAGCCAATTCATCGGTGATCTGGGCCTCGCCCCCCTTTTCGATCCACAGCATTTCCTGGATCTGGGACAGCATGGTGGTGTGGTTCTCAAAATAAAATGCCGCGACCGGCCCCACTTCAAGGCGTCGGCCGCGTTTGTAATTGATAATCGCCCGACGGCGTTCGGGACGCTCCGGCCCATAGGTTTCCATGGGGACGATATCCGCGCGTTCTATCTTATGTTTCATGCTCATTCTACCGCAGCTTTCACTTGTTAAAGCCCATAGGCTTGAGCCAACAGAATAATGGGATGGGGCACTGTTTGCGGGACATTATCGGCCAATCGCTCCATACCCTGGCGCAAATGGTCGGCGGCCAAAGGACATTCGGAAACCACCCATTGGCTGTCCGGTTTCAAGGCTTGTCTGGCCGCAGGCTTACCCACTTTCAGGGCGACATCAAAATTTTCCTTCATGATCCCCCAAGCCCCGCCATGACCGGAGCATCGTTCCACCACCGTGACCTCTGTATCCGGGATCAGGCGCAACATCTCGGCCCCCTTGGCGCCCATATTCTGGGCCCGTGCATGACAGGCCAGATGTAAAGTCACCCCACCCGACAAGGGCGTTAGACCATCTGCAAGGCCGTCCTCCTTGGCCAGGGAAACCATATATTCGGTGATGTCATAGGTATTTTCAGATAGACGCCGCACCGCTTCATCACCGGGCAACAACAATGGCCATTCCGATTTCAACATCAGGGCACAAGAAGGCACCAGGGCGATCACCGCATAACCCTGATCGATCCAGTCCGCCATTTCCCCGGCAACCTTGCGCGCGTTGGCGGCAACCTGTTCCAGATCCCCCTGTTCCCACGACGGCATGCCGCAGCAGGACGGATAGGCAACCGCGGTCTCAACACCATTATGGGCCAGTACGGAACGGGCTGCAGCACCCATGGCGGGTTCATTGAAATTTGCAAAGCAGGTGGCGTAGATCACCGCCTTGCGGCCATGGCTGGGCGCTTTCGCATTCAGTGGAAGCGCCGTTTTAGCGCTATCCAGGAATGTCTCACTATTGAATTTTGGTAGCGCGGCGTCACGATGAATACCGGCCACATCTTCAAGCATATTGCGCATGCCGAAGTTTCCTTCGGCAGTGGCCCAGTTGGCCAACCCCGCAACCTTACCTGCCCATTTGCCATTGCGGTCTGTTTTCGACAGTTGCTTACGTTGAAAACCAACCCCGCCACCTTGAATTGTACCAGCCCGTTCGGCGGCGCGATAGCGCAGCATCAGATGGGGAAAATCCAAATTAAACTCATGCGGCGGCACATAAGGGCATTTCGTCATGTAGCACATATCGCAAAAAGTGCAGGCATCCACGACGTCTGCAAAGGCGTTTGAGTGGACTGTATCCAGCTCTCCGGACGGGCTGTCGTCGATCAGATCAAACAGCCGGGGGAAACTATCGCACAGATTGAAGCAGCGACGACAGCCATGACAAATATCAAAGACCCGCCGCACCTCAGCATCAATTTTACCTGGATCGAGAAAATCCGGTTCCGTCCAGGGAATGGGATGACGGGTTGGCGCCTCGAGACTGCCTTCCTTACTCATTTTGATATTCTCCCTTCAGTTTGACGCATTGGAAAATACTTTACAATCATTCTAATGTATAACGAAAACGGAAAGAAAGGGGGAACCTTTGCGGCATCCCCCTTCCCCTGTTCCAGAGCAATTTTCAACTAATTGGATTCGCGCATGCGATCTAAGTGATTGGTTCAATTGCTCTTATCTTAAGGTCCTGAACATGCATTAAAGAAACATGCTTAGTCGTCGAGGTTATCCAAGGCTTTTTGAAAGCGACCAGCGTGGCTTTTTTCCGCTTTCGCCAAGGTTTCAAACCAATCGGCGATTTCCTCAAAACCTTCCTCACGCGCGGTCCGGGTCATGCCAGGGTACATATCTGTGTACTCATGGGTCTCGCCGACCACAGCGGCCTTCAAATTAGCCGCCGTCGGGCCAATAGGCTCACCTGTTGCGGGGTCGCCTGTCTCTTCCAGGAATTCCAGGTGCCCGTGCGCATGACCGGTTTCACCTTCCGCGGTCGAGCGGAATACCGTAGCGACATCGTTGTAGCCTTCCACATCGGCTTTTTGCGCGAAATACAGATAACGCCGGTTTGCTTGGCTTTCGCCCGCGAAGGCGTCTTTCAAGTTCTGTTCGGTTTTAGTTCCTTTGAGCGACATTTTTCTCTCTCCCTATTGCTATCAAAAAGCTTTGTTTTCGAAACAACCGAATTCAAAGCTACCGTTTTAAGATCTGCCTTTGCACTGACACGGCAATCGGCCCGCGCCTACAGTCAATCTGTCATCTACTTCATATGGAAAAAACCAGCTTCGGCGTCAAGCCTTTTTAGAATGATCCTAATTTATGCGGTACTACGCAGGCGCACGACAATATCAACACGCGACACTTCCATGTCCGACGGCAGGTCCATTAGCCCGATTGAGTTGATCCGGGCACCCGGTTCGCCTGGCGCGCCCAGAATTTCCGGCGTTTCCAGAATATCCGCAATTTCACCAGTATCTTCAAAAAAGAAATGCTGATGCTCGTCAACATTGGTATCGAAATAGCTGCGCGTGGAGTCGACCACAACCTGGCGCAATAGTCCGGCAGCGGTAAATTGATGCAGCGTGTTGTACACCGTCGCCAAACTGACCTTTATGTCAGAATTCTGCGCGCTTTCATAAAGGCTTTCCGCCGTGACGTGATGGTTACCGTGGCCAAAAAGCAGTTGCGCCAAGGCCAATCTCTGCCGTGTCGGACGCAACCCCACAGCACGCAAATTTCGCACCGCCTCAACATTAGGTCGTACATCAACCATGGTTTCAATCCCTATGGTAAGAGCAATATTCAATCAATTTGTATCGTTTACGCGACTGAGGCATTCGATTCAATTGCTCTATTCTTAAGTATTTGTTCTTAAGTGTCCGATCTTAAGAGCCTGAGCTCATCTTTTACAAATGTCCGCTATTCAAAACGAACATCTACCAAGATATTGCCAGCAAAACTACAGCCGCGACTCTATCGCCGGCCCCATTGTCATAATCGTATACCACTGAATCATAGTACGAAACCGGCAAATAGCAAGTCTGTGGCACCGTATCAATATATCCCACCGCAGCCTCATAATTTGATATTTTCATCTAAATCGGCCCGATTATGCCGCTCGATTTGGTTTGTTGGCGGGCTGAATTGAGGTAGACTGTAGACACTGGATACACCTCAAACGGGGTCTCCGGACCTCACATTTGTCGTAATTTTCGTAATATTTTATGGTGATAACCAGTGACCGATAACTTCATATTTGAACCTAAATCCAGTTACGGACGGGATGACTTGTTGGAATGCGGCCATGGCCGCCTGTTTGGGCCCGGTAATGCCAGATTGCCCCTGCCGCCCATGCTGATGTTTGACCGCATTACCTCCATTACCAAGGATGGCGGCACCTTTGGCAATGGCCAGGCCACAGCGGAATTTGATATTACGCCGGACCTATGGTTTTTCGACTGTCATTTCGAATCCGATCCGGTCATGCCCGGCTGCCTTGGCCTGGACGCCATGTGGCAATTGGTGGGGTTTTTCATGGGCTGGAACGGCCTGCCAGGCAAAGGCCGGGCGTTGAGCTGCGGCAAGGTCAAGTTCACGGACATGGTGCTGCCAACGACGAAATTGGTAACGTTCGAGATTAATATAAAACGGTTGGTCAATCGCCGGCTGGTCCTGGCCACGGCGGATGCCGTCACCAGAGCCGACGGCGAATTGATGTTTGAAGCGGAAGATCTGCGGGTCGCCTTATTTAGCTGATATTGTTCGGCTATTTGTTTTGTTGCACCATTACAGCCGCAATATTGTGTCGGGTGCGTAGCGTGTTCGGATTGTTATAGATAGGTTAAATTCATGCGTAGGGTCGTCGTTACAGGACTGGGGATCATCTCCTCAATCGGCAATAACAAGGATGAAGTCGCGGCCTCTTTGCGAGAGGGGCGCTCGGGCATTGTGGCGCAGCCTGAATATGCGGAATATAAATTCCGCTCCCAGGTTGCGGGCACCCTGAAGATCGATTTGGCTGAACATATTGACCGCAAAGCCCTGCGCTTCATGGGCGACGGGGCAGCTTACAATTACCTGGCCATGCAACAGGCAATTGAGGATTCTGGCCTGGCGCCAGAGGATATCTCGAACGAGCGCACGGGCATCATCGTCGGCTCCGGCGGGCCATCCACATCGAACCAGGTCTGGGCCGCTGATACGGCGCGGGAAAAAGGTGCCAAACGGGTCGGCCCTTACATGGTGACCCGTTGTATGTCATCAACCACGTCCGCGGTACTGGCAACCCAATTTAAGATCAAGGGGCTGAACTATTCCATCGTGTCCGCCTGCTCCACCTCGGCCCATTGCATCGGCAGCGCGGCGGAACAAATCCAGTTCGGCAAACAGGACGTCATGTTCGCGGGCGGTGGCGAAGAATTGCATTGGACCCTGTCCGTACTGTTCGATGGCATGGGTGCCATGTCGTCCAAGTTCAACGATACGCCCGAACGCGCCTCCCGTCCCTATGACGTTGATCGGGACGGCTTCGTCATCTCGGGCGGCGGCGGCCTGCTGGTGTTGGAAGAGCTGGAGCATGCGAAGGCCCGCGGTGCCAAGATTTATGCGGAATTAACGGGCTATGGCGCCACATCCGACGGTCACGATATGGTCCAGCCATCGGGCGATGGCGCGGTACGCAGCATGCGCCAGGCCTTGGCCACACCAAGGGCTGCTGGGGCCAGCAAGCCCATTGGCTATATCAATGCCCATGGCACCGGTACGCCGGTGGGTGATCCACCGGAAATGGGCGCGGTGCGCGAAGTCTTCGGGAACGAAATACCCCCCATCGCGTCAACCAAATCCCTGACCGGCCATGCCCAGGGTGCCGCCGGGGTGAATGAGGCGATCTACTCACTGATCATGATGGAGGGTGATTTCATATCCGCCTCTGCCAATATTGAGAACCTGGACCCTGCCTTCGAAGGCGTTCCCGTGGTTCGCGAACGCATTGATAACGCCGGTTTGGTGTCGGTGATGTCCAACAGCTTCGGCTTTGGCGGCACCAATGCCACATTGATCTTCGATCGGTTTGAAGCCTAGGGCGGAAATATTCGGGAAAACAAAAAGTCGTAAAAATGGGGAACCCAATGACGGAAGCGGCCAACAATCAACTCATGGCAGGAAAGCGCGGCCTGGTATTGGGCATCGCGAACGACCACTCTATCGCCTATGGCATCGCCCGGGCCCTCCATGGTGCCGGTGCGGAGCTGGCCCTGACCTATCAGGGTGAAGGCTTCCAGAAACGGGTGGCGCCCTTGGCAGCGTCCCTGGATTGCGATTTGCTGATGCCGTGCGACGTGACCGACGGGGACAGTATGGACGCGCTGTTTAGCGCTATCGGGGAAAAATGGGGCGGTCTGGATTTTCTGGTCCATGCCATTGCCTATTCCGATCGGGCGGAGTTGAGCGGCCGTTATGTCGACACCACGCGGGAGAATTTTGTTCAGACCCTGTCCATCTCATGCTTCTCATTCACGGATCTGGCCCGCCGTGCCGCAGCCATGATGCCCAATGGGGGTTCTATGGTGACGTTGAGCTTCCTTGGTGCCCATCGCGTAATGCCGTCTTATAACGTCATGGGCGTGGCGAAGGCGGCGTTGGAGACCTCGGTCAAATATCTGGCCGAAGATCTTGGCAAGGACAACGTCCGGGTCAACGCAATCTCTGCCGGGCCCATGCGCACCCTGGCCGGCGCGGTCATTGCGGATGGCCGTTATGTGCACAAATATGCCGGTGAACATGCGCCGTTGCAAAATGGCCTGGACCTGGAAGCGGTTGGTAACAGTGGGCTATACCTCCTATCGGATCTGTCCAGCGCGGTCACCGGTGAAATCATGAACGTGGACAACGGCTTTTCCCTGATCGGCATTCCCCGACCCGACAGCGCCTGACAACGGTTGATGCCCCACCTTCTCGTTTTACTCTTGCTGTTTTTGCCCAGCATCGCCTGGGCACAAAGCAGCGCGATCATCTCCAACAAAGACCGTCACCACCCTGTTTATGCCGCCAACGGCGTGGTTGCCAGCCAGGAAGCGCGCGCCACCAATGTAGGCGTGAATATTCTGGCGCACGGGGGCAATGCCATTGATGCTGCCGTGGCCGTGGGCTTCACCCTGGCGGTGACATTGCCCCGGGCCGGCAACCTGGGCGGCGGCGGTTTTATGATGCTGCATCACAGGGGCAGCGGCGAAACCCTGGCCCTGGATTATCGGGAAATGGCGCCCGGGCTGGCCCACCGGGACCTTTACCTGGACAACAAGGGTAATGTGGACAAGGACAAGGCGCGTTTTTCCCACGCCTCCGTCGGGGTGCCGGGCACGGTTGCCGGTTTGGTGGAGGCCCACCGCCGTTATGGCGATCTATCACTGGCCCAGGTCATGGCCCCGGCTATCGCCTTGGCAGAAAATGGCCTCGCAGTCACGCCCGGCCTGGCGCGCAGCCTGGCCAAGCGGCAGAAACGTCTGTCAAAATGGCCGGCCAGCGCGGCGGTGTTCTACAAACCCGACGGCAGTCTTTATCAAATTGGCGATACCCTGGTGCAAAGCGACTTGGCCAAAAGCCTGCGCCGTATTGCCACGACCGCCGGACGGGATTTCTACACCGGTGAAACCGCCAAGGCCATCGCAGCGGAAATGCGCCGCCACGACGGCCTGATAACACTGGCTGATCTGGCCGCCTATAAACCCGTCTGGCGGCAGCCTGCATGGGGCAATTATCGCGGCCACAAAATCGCCTCCATGCCGCCACCATCATCGGGTGGAGTGCATCTGATCCAGATGCTGAATATGCTGGAAGGCTACCCCCTGGCTGCGACAGGCCACAACAGCGCCGTTAGCTTACATACCATGGTCGAGGTCATGAAATTGGCCTACGCGGATCGGGCCCAGCATTTGGGCGATCCGGACTTTTGGCAGGTACCTATAAAGGGCCTTACAGCCAAAGCCTATGGCAAAAGCCTCGCCGCCCGGATCGATCCGCTACGGGCGCGGCCATCGGCGGAGATCAAACATGGCAACCCCGCCCCCTACGAGAGCAACGAGACCACGCATTTTTCCGTCATGGACAAGGCGGGCAATGTGGTCAGCAATACCTATACCCTGAATTTCAGCTTTGGCACCGGCATCGTAGCTGCGGGCACGGGCATTCTGTTGAACAACGAAATGGATGATTTCTCCGCCAAGCTCGGCGTGCCCAATGCCTTTGGTCTGCTGGGGGGAGAGGCCAATGCCATTCAGGGCGGCAAACGTCCGCTAAGTTCCATGACGCCCACTATTGTTTTCAAGGATGGACAGCCATTGTTGGCCACGGGCAGTCCCGGCGGCTCTCGCATCATCACCATGGTGTTGCAAATTCTGCTCAACGTCATCGACCATGGTATGAATATCGCCGAGGCCACAGCCGCCCCCCGCATCCACCATCAATGGCTGCCGGATAAATTATTCCTGGAGCAAGGGATAAGCCCGGACACCCTGGCCCTGTTGGCCCAGCGCGGCCATAAGCTGACGCCGTCCAGGGCGGCGGGCAGTGTTCAATCGGTCATGCAGACACCCGACGGTAGCGGTTTTTTAGGTGCCTCCGACCCAAGAAGTCTGGGTGCCTTGACTGCCGGGTATTAAAACTATTCCGCCGCCTGAATATCCTCGTCCTCAAGTGCATCAAACCACCAGTCACCATCACCATCCTCTTTGCGCACCACCTTCAGATGACCGCGCCAGTTCTCGTCATCCACCATTGGGAAATCGGCACGGGCGTGAGTGCCACGGCTTTCTTCCCGGCGGCTGGCGGCCTGAATGATCAACTCCGCCGCGCCTGCGGCAAGTTGGGTTTCAAGGTATTTCTCCAATTTTCGAGGTTCGTTGATGCCACGGGTGCGGGCCGCCTGGGCAGCGATGGCACGAACTTTCTCCAACCCGGTGGCAAGGCCCGCCGCATCGCGCCGGATGCCGCCGTATTGCCACATGATTTGGCACAGTTCAGCCCGCAAAGCATTGGCATCCACCTGCGGCTCCCCGGTCTCAGGCACCATTACGGGCGCTGTCGCGTTCGTTCCTTGATCCAAAGCTTTGGCAAACGCCGTCGCCGCCACACCCGCGCGTCGGCCAAAGACCAGACATTCGGTCAAGGCATTGCCGCCCATGCGATTGGCCCCGTGCATGCCGCCCGCAGCTTCACCCGCGGCGTAGAAGCCCGGTACGCTGGTTGCCCCATGAAGATCCGTGCGCGCCCCGCCGCCTGAAAAATGGGCCACCGGTGCGACGCGAAGACGCTGGTTCCAGGCGTTAAAGTTAGCATCCAGATAGGCCCATTTGGTGGCCGAAATTGGATTGACGGACCATTCCTCCCGCGTGACATGGGTCAGATCGATGAAGACGGCCCCATCATGTTCCTCAATCTCCTGAAACAGCGCCTGGGACAGGGCATCGCGGGCGTGGGTCGCCGCCGGACGGACGGTGATATTGTATTTATCCAGAATATCCTCGCCGGCGGCATTGATCAGATGACCCAGATCAGCACCCTCGGGCTCGATCAAAAAGATCGGCTTGCCCGGTTCGGCAATGGCGACGGGATAGAATTGCACAAACTCCATATCCTGCATCACACACCCGGCTTCATAGGCCAGGGTATGGGCATCGCCGCCAATGCGTTTTGGGTTATCGTGATGGAGAAACAGCGCACCAGCACCGCCTGCAGCCAAAATCACCGACCCGCCCCGCAATTCAAACCATTGTCGGGCCTTGGCCCCATAAGCCCGAAGACAGACGCCACTCTCACCGGAGGAAATGGCACGAACCACCAGATTATTGACGAAGCGTACGCCGACAGCTTCAGCCTTGGCCACCAGGCAGCGGACGATCTCCCGTCCCCAGACGGGAATACGATCACCAGGATCATCCTTTGGCAGGGCCATGAAAACGCCGGGTGCGGATTTCGTTGTCAGGCCCCAATCGATCAAATCCTGGAAGCGGTCAGGTGCCTCGGCTGCGGCAATATCGACCATTCCGCCTTCATTCAGGCCACGCCCGGCGGTCAGCACCCGTTCCTTATAGGCCGCTTCCGTTTGACCATCCCAGGGTCCGGCGAAGGCACCCACGGCAAAGGTGGTCGAAGTGCCCTTGCCCGGACCACTTTTTCCGACCACGGCCACATCCGCGCCCGCCAACCGTGCCGTGATCGCCGCCATAAAACCCGCAGCGCCGGATCCAATGACCCAGACATCCGCCCTTAGGGTTTCCATGTGTTCCACTCCTGATCGTCAAAGTCTTTTGCTGGCATCATCGCGGCAAAGCCCACCAGCACGTATGTGACAAAACGGCGCAGCCTGTGTATCGTCGTGGGTGACCCGGTCTGCGGATAGCCTTATGGTAGTGGCAGTATAAATTTACGTGGATAAATTTAGGTGGAAGCAGATTTATGGCGGAACAGACGTTTAAGGCCTTGTTGTTCGATGTCTTCGGCACGGTGGTGGATTGGCGCAGCAGCATTATTGCCGAAGGGGAGGCATTCGGCCGTGCCAAGGGCCATGAGCAGTTCCGGGATATTGACTGGGCTGCCTTTGCGGATGGTTGGCGCGCCAAATATCAACCGGCCATGAAACGGGTGCGGATGGGCGAAACCGGCTGGATCAAGCTGGATGACCTGCACCGCAGCAATCTGGACGAATTGTTGGAAGAATTCTCAATTTCCGGCCTGTCGGAGGCGGAGATCGATCATTGGAACAAAGTCTGGCATCGCCTGAACCCCTGGCCGGATACGGTTGCCGGGCTGACCAGACTGAAACAGAAATTCGTCCTGGCCACCTTATCCAACGGCAACGTGGCCCTGATCGTCAACATGGCGAAGCATGGCGGACTGCCATGGGACGCGGTGCTGGGGGCAGAGGTTGCCGGCCACTACAAACCACAGCCGGAAGCCTATTTGAAGACTGCGGCTTTCCTGGGATTGGCACCCGGCGAATGCCTGATGGTCGCGGCCCATAATGCCGACCTTTTGGCCGCCGGCGGCTGTGGTCTGGGGACCGCCTTTGTCTCCCGGCCAACGGAATATGGCCCGGAGCAGGATTTCGACAACACGGCGGAAAACGAATATAACTATGCGGCCACAGATTTCCTCGACCTCGCCAACCAACTCGGTTGCTAACCGGCCGGACGCAATACACTGTCAGACACCCCCCTACAGAATGAAGAGGTTTCGCCCCTGCGACGGGGGATCATCCTTTTCACGCTGACATCCACCGTAGCGCTGTACGCGCTGACGATCACAATCGCCAATGTATCACTGCCGCAAATGCAGGGTGCCCTGTCTGCGACACAGGATCAGATTGCCCTGGTGGTGACCTTCAATATTGTCGCCACCGCCGTTGCCACACCCACGACGGGGTGGCTCACCGCACGATTTGGTCAGCGCCGGGTGCTTTTAACCTGCGTGACCCTGTTTACCATTGCCACCCTGATGTGCGGGTTTTCCGACTCGCTAACAACACTTGTTTTCTTTCGCGTCCTGCAAGGGCTGTGCGGTGCCCCCCTTGCGCCATTGTCCCAGGCCATTGTTTTGGCATCATATCCGCAAAGCAAACACGGTACCGCTACGTCCATTTTCGGCATGGGCGTCGTCCTCGGCCCCCTGATCGCGCCGACCATCGGCGGCTATCTGAGTGAGGAATACAGCTGGCGCTGGGTCTTTTTTATGATCGTTCCTATGGGCATGGCATCGTTACTGGGCTGCTGGGTGTTTGTCGCGGATGGGGTACGGGCAGCCCGGATCCGCCTGGATTGGACGGGCTTTCTCGCCCTCTCGGTCGCTATTGCCTGCTTCCAGCTTTTACTGGACCGGGGAGAGCGGAACAGCTGGCTTGAATCGACGGAAATCGTTCTGGAGATTTGTCTCGCCGCCCTGTGTTTCTATATTTTCATCGTCCATACCTTCACCGCCGACAAACCGTTCCTGAACCCGCGCCTGTTCCTGGATCGAAATTTCGTACTGGGGATGTCCCTGACCCTGGTCTTTGGCTTGTTGAACTTCACACCGATGACCCTGTTGCCCGGCCTATTGCAAAACCTGCGCGGCTATCCCGACGGCATTATCGGCTTGTTATTGGGGGCGCGTGGGGCGGGCACGCTGTTAGGTTTCTGTATTCTATTCTTTGGCAACAAGTATGACCCGCGCATCTGGCTGGTCGGCGGCTTTACCCTGCAGGGCGCATCAGGCTGGATGATGTCGCAATTTGATATCAACGTGACCACCTCGGATGTTGCCATTGCAAGTTTTGTCCAAGGGCTGGGCACGGGTTTTCTATGGGTACCCCTGACCCTGGTGACCTTTAACACTCTGTCGCCAAAGCTGTTTCCTGAAGGCTCCTCAATCTTTCATCTGCTGCGAAATATTGGCAGCTCGGTACATATTTCCATCTCCGTCGCCCTGGTTCTGCACAGCGCCAAGGTCAACTACGGCTATCTTACCGAAGCTGTTACGCCCTATGCCAAAGCCTGGCAAATACCTTCTGCGGCGGGGGCGTGGAATACTTCGTCTCTGCAAGGCATGGCCCATGTATCGGGCGAGGCGCAACGACAGGCCTTGATGATCGGCTACATCAATGCTTTCTATTTTTATACCCTGACGGCCGTGGTCGCCCTGCCCCTGATCATGATGGTCCGAATGAAGAAGACCCCGTCGCCGCCGGACAAAAAGAAAGACTAGGCTATTTTCGAGATTGAACTACCCACCCGCTCCCCCTTCCCGTCCACCCATTAACGGTACCCTGTGGGTGGACGGGAAGGGGGAGCGGGTGGCCCGGCTATTCGATGAATATCGAAAATGGTCTAAAGGCGGTAAACCGTCAGGGCCTCGCGACGTCCCCGGATTTGTTGCGGGCCCAAATCCTCGCCATTGCGCATATGGGCGGCGTCATAGCTGGCCTGTGAAACTATGATGGTCACTTCTGAGTGCGGATCAGGCAGGCTGCGACCCAGCTCTTCCAACCTATGACTGATATTCACGGTATCACCGACGATCGTATAATTCATCCGTTGCGGCGCACCGATATTACCGACGATGACCGGCCCCGTATGAACGCCGATGCGGATGGCCAGGGGGACTTTCCCGGCGGCAATCAGGCGCTCATTCTCTGACGTCACCACATTCCGGATCGCCATGGCGGCCCGGCAGGCGCGCGCAGCATGATCTGGTTGCGCCTCGGGCGCGCCCCAGAACGCCATCACCGCATCGCCGATGAATTTGTCTATGGTCCCGCCCTCGGCCTCGATACAGGCACCGACTATGGCAAAATGATCGTTCAGCATAGCAGCGGTTTCCTCAACCTCGAGGGTTTCCGAGGCGGCGGTAAAGCCGACGATATCGGTGAACATCACCGTCACTTCCCGCTGCACGGATCGTTCGACGGCCCCTTCACCCTGGCGCATAAGGCTGTGGACCAGACTACGGGGCACATAGGTCTCGAACCAGCGCAAAGACCTCACCATGGCATTGTACGCCTGGCCCGCGTCGTTCATTTCCCTGATCCGGCTGGCAGGCAATGGGGACAGGTCCACCAGAGACAAATCACGGATCCGCCGGGCCGCCTGGTCCAGGCCTTTCAATGGCTGGGCAATATGCTTGGACAGGGCCCAGGCCAGCGCCAACGACAGCAACAGGGCTATAACGCCGGCGACGGAAGACCACATGACCCGTTGAAATTCAGCCGCCACATCATCGTCGCGAAAATAAACGCCAATTTCCCACGGCACATCGCCAAACCAGTTCAGATGCCGCGAGATCATGGGAAAAGCTTCGCCGTCATGGGTGCCAATGATCTGCACCCCCATTTCCTGGGACATGCGTCCGCCATAGTCCCGCCCTTCTTCCGGGTGCAGATAGGCAAGCAGGACCGGGTCACCAAATTCATCCACCGAAGGCAAAGGACGTTTGGGCGAGGCGTCATAGATCCCTTCCACCATACGGCGATGGGCCAGAACGAAAGTTTTGTCATAGAGGATAAAAACCTCACCTTCGACGGCCAGGGAAACCTCCGCCATCATGGTGGAAAGCTGGGAGACGGAGACGGATGCGACCAGGACGCCAACAAATTCACCGTCCATACGGACCGGTCGGCGTACGGTCAGAAGTGACAGAGGGACATCCGGTGCGCGCATGACCCGGCCCCAATGGGCCCCTGCATTGGTGTTTGAGCGGGCTTTCGCCAAATCAATCTGGTGCTTTACCTCTGGCACGTCGGCATATGTCACAGCTTCGATCTGGACGCCGTCATCGACGCGGACGGTTTGCACACCCGCGCCATTGCCATCCAGAAACAACAGCGCACCAACCTGGGGCATGCCTGCCAGGGCCGAGGCCAGGGCCTGGGATAAATCCCCATTATCGTCCAGCTGTATCTGACCATTTTCTATCCGGACCCCAAGATGCTCCACCGCCTGTTCCGCCGGGCCAAGGCGCTGGGCGATGGCGGCCTGAACATCGTTGAGCACTGCATCCGCCAGTTTGCGGGTGAGAGAGACCGTATTCTCCCGCGCACTCCACATTCCCAATATTAAAACTATGGCGACGGCCGCAAAAACCAAGCCGCCAAAGCCAACCATTAAGGCTGTACGCATGCCAAAACGAAGACGGAAAGATCCTCCCCCACCAGCCAGGGGCATAGCCTGGGGCACGGCCATCGGCACCTTGGTCGTGTTTTTTTCTACCGGTTTGCTCATCTATCTCAATTATGTGGGGTTGCAACGCCTTCCCGTCCAGAGCGTTTTTTGAAGCCCGGAAATTGAAGTACCATAATCGTTCTGCTTCTGAAACCGGCTAAGTGTTTTGCTCAATTTCCCGGCTAAATCATGCTGTGTCATGGGGCGCGGCTATGATTTGCCGCCCCTGAATTTCGATACGGAGGAGCTTGAGGCCATCATTGTCAGCCTCAATCTACTCTCCCGCACCGGCGATGATCATCTGCAAGCCGCGGCAGAGCGGGTGCTGTCAAAGATTGCGTTGCACAGGCCGTCCTCGGCATCCCTGCGTGTATCAGACTGGGGCATTGAGCCGCCGGAGGAGGTGAGCCTGGGAATCCTGCGTACCGCCATTCGCGTGGAACGGAAGCTGCTGATCCGCTATCGTGATCGTGATTATGACGAAACAGTGCGCGTCATCCTGCCCATTGTCCTGACTTACTTCATCGAAGTGGCGACAGTGGCGGCATGGTGCGAACTACGCGGTGGCTTTCGCCATTTTCGCGCCGACCGCATAATTGGCTGTGAGCCGTTGGGGGAATATTTCCATGGCCACGGGGATGCCCTGCGCCAACGGCTCGATGCTGAAGAACAGGACTAATCCACAACAAGAGTTGATGGAATGATCGATTGCAGGCTGCTTGGATTGGGTTGAAAATGGGGTCGCCTTCCCATAATGAATGAACCTTATGTCATATCGTCTGCAATTTCTGATCGTTGCCTTGCTTGCTGCCGTGCTGGCGGGGGGCTGGTGGTCGTTTGAAAGCTGGGGCGGAGGTGCCGAGGCGAGTAAAAAAGCCCGAAAATCCGACCCGACCCATGTTTTGGTGGAAGCGGTTAGCCTGACCGATGATCGCATCTCGTTACGTGTTGTCGGCACCGGCAAGGCGGTTCGGTCCGCCGCCCTGCACCCGGCCGTGGCGGGCGAGGTGCGGGAGATTGCCTTTAAGGCGGAACAGCACGTGCGCAAGGGTCAGGCGCTTATTCGCCTGGACGATAAACATCAACGCCTGAAAGTCCGTCTGGGCGAGGTCGCATTGGCGGAGGCGCGGCGGCAACTTGGCCGGATGAAAAAACTTGCCCCGTCCGGCCATGCCTCCCGCGCCCGCATGGACACGACCCAGACGGCGTTGGAATTGGCCCAGCTGCATCTGGAACAGGCCAAGGCGGAGCTTTATGACCGAACCATTTATGCGCCTTTTACCGGCGTGGTCGGGATGACGGATTTAAATCCTGGTGACCGGGTGACCCAGGATACAATGGCGGTAACCCTGGATGATCGCTCCGCCCTATTGGTGGAATTCACGGTGCCCGAGGCGCATGGGGCCCAGGTCAAGGTCGGGGACAAAATTATCGTGCGGCCCTGGTCGGCACCGGAAGCCGCCATTGACGGTATGATTACGGCCCTGGCCAGCCGGATCGACAAAACCTCCCGCTCCCTGCGGGTGCAGGCCAAAATCGCTAACCCGGATGGCCGCATCCGGCCCGGCGGTTCTTTTGAGGTACAGCTTAATTTCGTCGGCAAGACTTATCCCATCGTTCGTGAAGTGGCAGTGTTGTGGAGCAGGGACGGGGCCTACCTGTGGCGGGTGGTAAATGGCAGGGCGGAGAAAATCTTTGTCCGTCTGGTGCGCCGGGACAAAGGCAGGATATTGGTAGATGGCCCCTTAAATGTCGGCGATACCATCGTGGTCGAGGGCGTACAGGGCCTGCGCCTGGGGCAGAAAGTAAAAACCGCGCCCTTTAAACCGGGGTCGCCATAATGCTTCGCCCCAGTATAAGCTTTCGGGACCTACCCTCCCTGGCCGTCCGTCGGCCGACCTTGATCGTTGTTCTTAATCTGCTGATCATCGTGGCGGGCCTGGGGGCCTTATTAGGCGTTGAAGTTCGGGAGTTGCCGGACGTGGACCGGCCCTGGGTCAGCGTGCGGGCGTTTTTTGAGGGTGCGTCGCCCGAAACCATGGATGCGGAGGTAACCTCCGTCATTGAAGGCGCAGTGGCCCGGGTTTCCGGCGTGCGCACCATCGCCTCTGCCAGCGAGGAAGACAATGCCCGCATCTGGGCCCAATTCGCACCCAATGTGGATATCGACGTCGCTGCCAACGACGTGCGCGAGGCCGTCGCCGGTGTTGCGAGGCGTCTGCCCGAAGGGGTGGAAGATATTGTCGTGGTCAAGGCGGACAGCAACGCCCGCCCGATCATTCGCCTGGCCCTGACCTCCGCCCGCCTCAGCCAGGAAGCCTTGACCCAACTGGCAGAGGAAGACGTCCAACCGGAACTATTGGCCATCGAAGGCGTCGCCCTGGTCAATCTGTTTGGGGACCGTAAACGGGTGTTGCGCGTGGTCGTTGATCCCATGCGCCTGGCTTCCTATCACCTGTCCATCGACGATGTGGCCAAGGTGCTTGCCAGTACCGATATGGATGTGCCGGCGGGCAGCTTCAAATCCGACGATCAGTTGCTATTGGTCCGGGCCGATGCCTCCCTGTGGCAACCGGATGAGGTGGAGCGCCTGGCAATTAATGAGGATGTTCGGTTGGGCGATGTGGCCCGCGCCATCTATGGCCCGGCGGAAGCCCTAAGCCATACCCTGTTGAATGGCCGCAAGGTGATCGGCATGGCCCTGATCCGCAAGGCCAAGTCCAATACCATCGCCATTTCAAACGGTGTGGACCGGGCGGTTGAGCGTCTGAACAAGCGCCTGAAGGGCGCGGAAGTGATCAAGATTTCCGACGATGCCCGCTTTATCCGTGGATCCATCCGCGAAGTTATCTATAGCCTGGGCATCGCGACCCTGGTGGTGATCGCGGTGATCTATATTTTTATGACCGCCGTCCGGCCGACATTGATCCCCGCCCTGGCCATTCCCATTGCCTTGTCAGGCACCATTGCGGCGATCTGGCTGTTGGGCTTCTCTATCAATATCCTGACCTTGCTGGCCTTGGTGCTGGCGACGGGGATGATCGTTGATGATGCCATCGTCGTGGTGGAGAATATTCAGCGCCAAAGGCGTCTTGGACAACGCCCCCTGGCGGCAGCGGTTCTGGGCACCCGGCAAGTGTTTTTTGCGGTCCTGGCAACGACCGCGACATTGGTGTCGGTGTTTCTGCCTATCGCGTTTCTACCCAGTGTGGCGGGGCGGCTGTTCGCGGAATTCGGCTTTGTCCTGGCCATCGCGGTTGCCATCTCGTCCTTCGTCGCCCTGACCCTGTGCCCCATGTTGGCGGCCCGTTTGCCGGCCAGTTGGGGGGCACCGGATACAGCCCGGCCCAGCCCCATGGTAAAACTGGGCAATCGCATGGTGGCACTTTACCAACGCTTGCTGGACTTCACCCTTGGTGCGCCGGTGTTGATGTTGGGCGGTGCCATCTTGATTGCGGCCTGTGCCTTTGCGCTTTACCCCACCATTGACCGGGAGTTGCTGCCCAGGGAAGACCGGGGCGCCATCGTGATCTATATGCAGGGCCCCGACGGTGTGGGTCTGGATTATATGGATCGCCAATCGGCCCAGGCTGAGGCATTGTTGGAACCATTGCGCGATGCGGGAGAGGTCAGCAATATCTTCGCAATCGTGGGCCGATGGGACCTGAACCGGGTCTTCCTGATGGCACCCCTAACGCCGTGGGCCGACCGGGCGCGCAGTCAGAACGATATCGCCCAGGCCCTGCGTGGCCCGTTAAAGGCGATCCCCGGCGCGACGGCGCGGGTCAGCCAACCCAACAGCCTGAATTTGCGCCGTTCGGGGGGGCGTCTTGAATTCACCCTCACGGGCGGCAACTACAAGGGCATCGCCGCCGCCGCCGATGCTTTCCTGGTCGCCATGCACGAACGTTTGCCCAATTTGGAAGACCCGGAAATTGAATATCAACAGACCCAGCCACAGCTTTCCGTCAAGGTGGACCGGCGCCGGGCAGAAGATCTGGGCATCTCGGTGGAGGGTCTGACCAATACCCTGCGCGCCATGGTCGACGGCCTGAAGGTGGCGGAATTGAATGTCAACGACCGCACCATTCCCGTGCGGATCGAATCCGCTGCTGGTGCCATCGATGACCCGTCGGATTTGAGCAACCTGTTCGTGCCGTCCGCAGCCGGCCATCTGGTGCCCTTGTCGGCCTTTATCACCTTGGAAGAAGTGGGCGTCGCCGCGGAGCTGGACCGGGCCGGGCAAAAACGCGCTATCGAAATCGATGCGCCCCTGGCACCTGACTATACCCTGCCCCAGGCCATGGCCGATGTGCAGGCCCTGGCGGACGAGACCCTGCCGCCGGGCATTGGCCTGCATTTCATCCGGGAGGCGGCAACCTTGCAGGACGCTTCCAACGATGTGGCGTTTACCTTTGCCGTGGCGATCCTGGTGGTGTTCCTGGTTTTGGCGGCGCAGTTTGAAAGCGTGTTTTCCGCTCTGGTGATTGTCCTGACGGTACCGTTCGGATTGGCGGCGGCGGTCTTCGCCCTGAAATTCACCGGTTCCTCGCTGAATATATACAGCCAGATTGGCCTGGTTATGCTGGTGGGCCTGATGGCCAAGAACGGCATTCTGGTGGTGGAGTTCGCCG
This sequence comes from Rhodospirillaceae bacterium, assembly GCA_018660265.1. Taxonomy (GTDB): domain Bacteria; phylum Pseudomonadota; class Alphaproteobacteria. Next base: position 26,323 of record JABJKS010000104.1, read on the forward strand.
ATCAATTGCGGGATCAAGGCCTTTCTGTTCGCGACGCTGTACGGGAAGCGGCCCTGACCCGCCTGCGTCCGGTAATGATGACCATGCTGTCAACCGTCCTGGGTGCCCTGCCCCTGATCCTGGGCAGCGGCCCCGGCATGGAGGCCCGCGCTGCCATCGGCTGGGTAGTGTTCGGCGGCCTTGGGATGGCGACGGTCTTTACCCTGGTGCTGATCCCCGTGCTCTACAGCATCCTCGCCCCTTTCCGTGCCCCCCGCGCCGATGCCGCACAGCGCCTGTCGGAAGAGCTAAGCGAAAGCGAACGAGCAGCGGACTTGGCCTTCAGGCAAGGGGCGGAGTAGGCGGATAAGTTTTATTCGCTTAGCGCGGACCTCTCCCCGCGGGACCATAAGTCTCAAGATAGAGGTAACGTAAGGGCTGTGTTCCTTCGTGGCGATGGCCATCTATGATTTGCAAAGCTCAATAATTGCGCGGTTGTGGTTTGAAGATGAATTCTTCGCCCAGTGCGGCGATGTCCGGTGCGCCGATCTGGCCCAGGATCAGGTCCAGTTCCCGCTGTAGGATTTCGATGGCTTTTGTCGCCCCAAGGATCCCGGCGGCGGTGACGCCGTATAAGGTGGCGCGACCGACAAAGACGAAATCCGCGCCCAGGCACAGGGCGGTGGCGATATCGGATCCGCGTTGAACCCCGCTGTCCAGCATGATCGTCATACGATCACCCACTGCAGCCGCGATGGCGGGTAGGACTTCGATGGAGGCTGGTGCGCGATCCAACTGGCGGGCACCGTGATTGGAAACCACAATTCCGTCACAGCCCATATCGGCGCAGCGCACTGCGTCGTCGGGATGCATGATGCCTTTGATGATGAATTTGCGCGGCCAAAGTTCCCGGAACCGGGCCACATCGTCCCAGGTCAACGATGGCGCTGTCTGCGCTGCGACCAGATCCGCGACATCATCCGTGGTGGCGTTTGCACCGGCATAGGGCAGCCAGTTATCAAACATGGGCATGCCGTTGCGCATATATTCCAACAGCCAGCCGGGATAGCTCAACGCATCCAGTTTCGTTGACAGGCTTAAATTCAAGGGCCGGGCAAATCGATTACGGGTGTTGCGTTCCCGGTTTGAATGCACGGGCACATCCACGGTCAAGACCAGGGTGGACAGACCGGCGGCATCGGCACGCCGGATCATATCTTCCGATATGGCTTTGTCCCGTGCGGCATATAGCTGATACCAACCATGATCGGGGGCCAGCATAGCCAGGTCTTCCATTGACGCATTTGACGATCCCGACATCACGAAGGGAATGTTAGCGTCGCGCGCGGCCTCTGCCAGCATCAGGTCCGCGCCGGATCGGAACATTCCCGCTAAACCCGTGGGCGAGATGCCGAAGGGGCTGGCGTAGGTGCGGTCGAACATTGTCGCCGTTTGGTCCCGGACAAAGACGTCCTCCATATAACGGGGCACCAGGGCGATATCGCGAAAAGCCTGCTGGTTGCGATCAAGGCCGATCTCGTCATCCGCGCCACCTTCGATAAAATCGAACATGATTTTCGGCACGCGTTTCTTTGCGGCAAGACGTAGGTCGTCATAGTTTACGGCGTCTTGGATACCCATGTGGTTCCTCAATCTTTCAAAATTTCCTGGCAACCATTTTGACCTGAATGGAGGGCCACGCCAAGAGGAAGAATGTTCACGGCTTCACATCGCCCCTTGATTGATGAACAATAGAGCCTTCTGAATTGGGAGGATGCGAAATGACATTCACGTTGGGTGAAGGCGAACATAAATACCGGGTGGTGGAAGATTGGGCCAAGCTGCCCACTGGTTGGGATTTCCGCGATGTCGCCGGTGTCGGCATCGATAGCAAAGATCAGGTCTATGTCTTCAACCGTGGTCGCCAGCCCATGATGGTCTTCGACCGGGAGGGTAATTTTCTGCGGTCCTGGGGCAGTGATATTTTCAATCGTGCCCATGGCCTGCATATTGGTCCCGACGATGCCTTGTATTGCACGGATGACGGCGATCATACGGTGCGCAAGATCACGCCGGAAGGCAAGGTGCTGCTGGAAATTGGCGTGCCTGGCGAACCGGCCCCTTATGTCAGCGGCGAACCGTTTCATCGCTGTACCCATACGGCCCTGTCGCCGGATAATCACATCTTCGTCTCGGATGGCTATGGCAATGCCCGGGTTCATAAATACACACCCGAAGGCAAACTGGTTATGTCCTGGGGAGAGCCCGGCACCGACCCCGGACAGTTCAACATTGTCCACAACATCGTCGCCGATGACGACGGCTGGATCTATGTCGCGGATCGGGAGAACCATCGCGTCCAGGTGTTTGATACCAATGGCAAGTATGAAACCCAGTGGAATAACCTGCATCGTCCCTGCGGTTTGTTCATGCCGCGCGGCAAATGCCCCAACTGCGTCATCGGCGAATTGGGCCCTGGTGCGCCGGTCAACCGCCATATGCCCAACCTTGGCCCGCGTTTGAGTATCGTTACCAACGAAGGCAAGCTGATCGCGCGCCTGGGTGGCGAGGAGGGCCTGGTCAACAAGCCGGGCCGCTTTATGGCCCCGCATGGCCTGGCCATGGATTCGCACGGTGACATTTATGTCGGTGAGGTTAGCTACACCAACTGGCCGTCGTCATTTGGTGCTGAACCCATGCCGGGATATCTCTCCACCATGAAAAAATTGGAGAAAGTGGCCTAGCCCTTAAACGGTTCCCGCTGATCATACAGGCGGGCGGCATCTTCCATGGTCATGAACACGGCACCCAGATCCGTTAGCTTGTCGATGAATCGTTCCAGCATCAACATGCGATGGCCCCGGCCAATGACGTAGGGGTGGCAGGTGTAGGTGGCGATGCCCCAATCCGTGATGCGGGTCATATAGATGAAATCGTCGACCCAGTTTTCCATGACGCTGTTGGTGTTACGGTGGCCGTCGCGGGCAGCCGTCATCTCGAAATGCGGGTGGTCGTCCTGGGACCAGCTGACCGGTATTTCGATTAACGGCGTTTCGGGGCCGAACACCATGGGCTTTTGCAATTCGATGACATCACCCTGGCGCACACGATAGGGAGAATAGTCATGCCCCATCATGGAACTTTCATAATAAAAGCCCTGCTCCAACAGAAATTCCACGGTATGCGGGCTGAGATCCCACGCGGGTGAGCGATAACCCCTGGCCTTCTGGCCGGTCAGACGCTCGATCACATCGTTGGCGCGGATCATTTCTGATTTTTCCTGCGCTGGCTCCAACAATGCCGGTTGCACATGGGTCCAGCCGTGATGGCCGATTTCGTGTCCGCCATCGACCACCTGGGCGCAGGCGTCGGGGTAGGTCTCGATTGTGAAGCCGGGTACGAACCAGGTGGAGGGGATATTGCGGGCCCGTAGCAGAGACAGAATTCGTCTCGCCCCGACAATGCCGAATTCGCCGCGCGAGATAGGTGTCGGCGTGGTCATCTTGCGCGCGATATGCCCGGACATGACATCGAAATCGAACGTTAAACAAACTATATGCTGTGCCATGGAAAAATTTACCCAATTCTAATGATCGCTTTTTACAATAGTGCGTTCAGATTGGATTGGACGCAATGCACCTCTTTGCCGGAATTACCGCTTTTATCCTTGTCGCGATCTGTTCTTTCGCGCCCGCAGCCTTGTCCGAACAGACGCCCCTGTCTTCTGATGGTCCTTTGACCGCGGCGGAGCGCGCAGCGTTCGTGGCCATGCGGCCGCCCGCGACAAAGGCGTCAAAATTACCTGAAGTACCCTCGCGAAAGGATATGACCCCGAATATGAGCAATGTCTCCGCGGTTCTGGGTTTGCCGTTTATGGGCCGGTTGAAAGAAGGTTACGAAGCCTTCATGTCAGGGGTTGTGGATGGGGCCCTCGCGCTGCTTGATGAGGGTATGAAGGATGCCTGGGGCGATCTGATGCGATTTAGGCTGTCCTTGATCAAGGCGGATTTATTGGTCAGGGCGGACCGTGCCGCCGATGCGGAAATTTACATTCTGAAAACCGCCGCCTTGGAACGGGAATATTGGGATAAGGCTCTGCTCAGTCGTGCGGCGCGTGGTGATGTTCGGGCCAGGTTAGGTGATCGCCCAGCGGCGGAGGGTGATCTGGCCCGCGTCGCTCTGGCGCAGAAAGGTTGGCAACTCGCCACAGAGTTTGATTCCATCCCGGACATTACGGCAATCGCCATGAATACAGAGGCAAAGTTCAGGGCCGCATTGGGGCTCGCATCTCTCTATATCCGAGATGGTCAATACGCCAAAGGCCTCGCTTGGGCAATCGAGTTGGAAAAGCATTTCGTCCGTCTGTTCAAACTGGCGGACCACTATGAATTCGGTCAAATGGTGCCATTAATCCCGGAATTTTATGTTGCCCGAGGTGAAAATCTGGCCTACCTGGGTGCCGGCATTTTGGCTGTGATCGGAGATGCGGCGCAGGCTGAGCTATATTTCGCCGCCGCCGACGGGTTCTTCAAATCCATGCGCTATACCAATGGCCGGGCGGTCACGGCAGTGCTCCGTGCGCGCGCCCTCTATGATGTGGGGCAGAACGATGCGTTTGAGGCGGCGGCGGTGCCAGCGATTACCTTGGCTGTACAGGCGGGCTTAGGCGAACTGGTCTGGCGGTTGGAGGCGTTACGGGGGGAGCGGTTTTTCGAGGCCGGAAAGTTGGCGGAGGCAGAAGCATCTTTGCGTCGGGCCCAAACCGCCGTCGCCTTGGTTAGCGGCGCTCTGGCCAGCGATCAATCAAAATTGCGATTTGGTTTGGGCAAGGAACGCCTGATCCAATTGCTGGCCGCCGTCGATATAGCTCGGGGTCAGCACGGAAAACTGTTCCAGGATATGGAGCAGGGACGCGCCCGTGCCTTCATGGATATGCTGGCAAACCAGACCGTTGCCTCGGGCGATGAGGCTGCCCTGATGGCAGATATTAGGCGTTTGCAACGCGACATTCGCCGCCAGCGCCTGGCCAATGCAACGCCGGGTGCCGGCGAACCGGATGGTCAGACAAGGGAAAAGGCTTTGATGGTGGAATACACCACAATGGTTGGCAAACTGCGTATCGCCAATCGGGAACTGGCGGATACCCTATCCGTGTCGGCGGTGACATTGGCGGACGTCCAGGCGCAGTTGCTGCCGGGGCAGATGCTGGCCTATGGGGTGCCCACATTGCCGGGAGAAAATTTGAGCTGGTTGTTGATAGAGGCAGAGGGGAGCCGGGTGCTCGAGACGCGATCAAGCCAAGAGGAGCTGGGCGAAAGCCTGGAAGAGTTCATCGATGCGGTGACCCAAGGGGCGAATGGCGCGCAGCTGGATATCGCCGCCCAACTGAGGCTGCAAGTGGGGCTTGATCAGTGGGGCAGCCATAGGGGCGTGTTTGTCGTGCCTACAGGGAATTTGTACTTCATGCCTTGGGGCGCATTGAACACGGATTATTTTGTTGCCGTTCTGCCCATGGGGGGGTGGCTGAACCGAGGTAGCGTTCAAAACCCGACGTCGGCAGCAGCGACAATTGTTGGCGATCCGAATTTCTTTGGCCAGTTGCCCCAGTTGCCGGGGGCCCGGGCGGAGGCGACGGCTGTTGCCGGACTATATGAGGCGACGCCAATGTTGGGTGAGGACGCGACCGAGGCAGCCCTGCGTCGGGCAATTGGCGAAGGTATCTCGGTGCTGCATTTGGCCACACATGGCAGCTTTGATGCGGCGGAGCCACTGAATTCTGCAATCGTGTTGACGGGCAATGGCAAGCCGGCACGCCTGACGGCGGCGCGTCTGTTCGAAGCGCCCTTGCGGGCCGGTCTTGTTGTGTTGTCGGCCTGTGAAACCGGCGTAGGGCGGGCCACGGCTGGGGATGATTATCTGGGTCTGACACGCAGCCTTTATCTGGGCGGTGCGCGCACGGTGCTTAACAGCCTGTGGCCTGTGGCCGACAAGGGTACCGATCTTTATATGCGAAAATTTCACGAGGTAGCACGGGCGGGCGACTATGGCGCGGCCTGGTTGGCCGCCCGGAATGCCGCCAGGAAACAAGGCTATCCACCCGCTGTGTATGGTGCCTTCAGCCTAGGTGGTGCGGCAGTACGTTAATCTGCAATACGTTAGCTGGAGGCGTGGCGCGCCAGAAATTGCAGCAGGACCCGGTTGAATTCTGCTTCGCCTTCAATGTTTGACAGATGCCCGGCACCTTCGATGATGGCCAGTTGCGCGTCAGGAATATCCCGCTGCATCTGTTCGCCAATGGCAGGCGGGGTCAGGCGGTCTTCGGCCCCATAGATCAATTGCACTGGAACCGAGATGGTGGAGATATCAACCGCGTGATCATAGCGCATGCTGGCCTCTAAGGTCTTGATATAGCTGTCCTGGTGCAGGGCCTTGATGCTGTCCACCAGGCGTTGGAAATGTTCGGGTGCCGGATTGGTGCTTAGCAGTGTTTTAGCCAAAGGTTCCGCCATTTCGCCCAGACTCTTGCCTGCAATCAATGGCCCTTTGCGCAGATTGATAAATTCTTCGCGTTCTTTTGGCGGCAGGGTTGGTGTGGTGCCGGGGAAGGTATCGCACAACACCATTGTCAGGACCCGTTCGGGATAGCGGAAATACAGATCCTGAGTGATCCGCCCCCCCATGGACAGGCCAACAAAATGTGCCTTGGCAATGCTAAGATGGTCCAGTAATCCCACTACATCATCGGCAAACTGGGCGAAATCTAACGGCCCGTCATAGTCATCGGACAGGCCATAACCACGGGCATCCCAGGCCAGGGCGCAATAGTCCCCGGTGCAGGCCTGCATCTGACTGGTCCAATTGGTTCGGTTGCCGCCGATGCCATGCAGGAATAAGACCGGCTGTCCCATCCCCGCAGCGTCAAAGGCAATACGCGGCGGACCGGGAAAGTATGCTGTCAGCTGTTCCATTTCTTCCTTTTCGCCTTCCGGCTGCGATATAGTCTTTACAATGATGGAGGATAGAAAGATGCAAAGACGCAGTTTTGGCAAGACCGGATTGGATGTTTCCATCCTGGGCTTTGGCGGCGCACCGGTGGGGTTTCTGGAAACGGAGCAGAGGGAGGTTGCCGAAATTCTCAACAATCTTCTGGATCAGGGCGTCAATCTGGTGGATACGGCGGCGGGCTATGACGGCTCTGAAGAGATGATCGGCAAGACCATCAGCCAGCGCCGGAACGACTATATCCTGGTCTCCAAATGCGGTCGGGCCACGGATGGCATCGCGGGCGAAGCCTGGTCCGAAGCCTGTGTCACCAATACACTTGACCGCGCCTTGACGCGGTTAAAGACTGACTATCTGGATGTCATGTTGCTGCATTCCTGTGATCTGGAAACCTTGCAAAAGGGCGAGGCGATTGCCGCTCTGGTCAAGGCGCGGGACGCGGGCAAGATCCGCTTTCTAGGTTACGCCGGGGATAATGAGGCCGCAGCCTATGCCGCCGGGCTGGCGGATGTTTCGGTGATCGAAACGTCCATCAATATTTGCGATCAGGCCAATATCGACAACGTATTGGGCCTGTGCCAACAAAACAACGTGGGCGTTATTGCCAAACGTTCCATCGCCAACGCCGCCTGGAAAGACGTCTCCGAACAGCGGGGCATGTATGTAAATTATGCCGCCACCTATGCTGATCGCTTGGCACAGATGGCCATAACGCCCGCGGACCTTGGTTTTGGCCCCGATGATTGGCCTGAAGTCGCCTTGCGCTTTACATTATTTCAGCCGGGGTTGAGCTGCGCCATTGTCGGCACCACAAAAACCAGCCATGTAGCCACAAATCTGGCGGCGGCAGCCAAAGGACCGTTGCCGGATGCTACCATCGACCAACTGCGGGCAGCGTTTAGCCGGGCCGAAGCTGGCAGTGGTGAAACCTGGCCCGGACAAATGTAGGGGAGCATTTTGCCATGAATACAATAGTCGAGGCCCGGCCCGACACGGTGCATTGGGGCTATTTCGAAGCCGCCCGTCCCGGCGTAGCGGAAATCGCCTCTGGTGACCGGGTCACAATTCGCACCATCTCGGGTGCTGCAAATGTTACGCCGTCAGATGACAGCGCCTTTACAGTGGCGCCTGAACAGCGCGCCATCCACACCGAAGTCACGCGACAGATGCTGCCCGGCCATATCCTAACCGGCCCGGTTGCCGTTAAAGGCGCGCAGCCCGGCATGGTGCTGGAGGTTCGGATCATCGATATCGAACTGGGGGCTGATTGGGGTTGGAACATCATCCGCCCAGGTTCCGGCGCCTTGCCGGACGATTTTAGCGAGGAAAGGCTGTTCCATATTGCCCTCGATAAACAGCGTCAGGTGGGCACCCTGCCCTGGGGGCAGGAAGTACCACTGGCTCCGTTTTTTGGCGTTATGGGCGTGGCACCCAGCCCGGACCGGGGCACGCTGACGTCCATTATTCCCGGCGATTTTGGCGGCAACATGGACCTAAAGGAATTAATCCCCGGCACAATTCTGTATTTGCCGATCTTTGTCGAAGGCGGGCATTTTTCCGTCGGCGACGGTCATGCCGCCCAAGGGGATGGAGAGGTTTGCGTCACGGCCATCGAAACCGGCCTGAACGGCAGCTTTGATTTAATCGTCCGCGACGATATGCATCTGACCATGCCGCGGGCGGAAACGCCCAGCCACCATATCACCATGGGTATTAACCCGGATCTGGATGAAGCCGCCCGCCAGGCCCTGCGCGAGATGATAAAACTGATTTGCGAACGAACGGAGCGTAGCCGGGAGGAAGCCTATACCCTGTGTTCGATCTGCTGCGATTTGCGGGTGACCCAGCTGGTCAACCAGCACAAAGGCGTTCATGCCATGCTGTTGAAAGACCGGCTGACCTAACGGATTTAGGCCAGATTCCGCAAGCGATCCTGGTCATCGGCCATGATGGGGGAGAAATCCCGGGCCGCGTAATATTCCGGCCGCTCGTAGCTTTCGCCCTTATTGCTGATGATGGAAACATTGAGATAAAGGATCACCCGGCGCAATGGCGTGATATTGACGGTGGAGCCATGCACAACCGTCATATCCATCAACAGAACCGAACCCGCCGGTCCCATAATAGGCTCCATGCCGTGCTCATCAGTCAACGAAGCAATGGTTGCGGGCGTTATGTCATAGCGATAGCGGGCGACGGTCTCGTAATCATCGTTGCTGGGATCAATAGCCGCCTCGGATACGATGCCGTGTTTGTGAGAACCGGGAATGCCCAGGACCGGGGCGTTGCATGGATTTATATCATCCAGAAAAACCCCAATCATGATGCCTTTGGGTTCCGGCAGGCCATCGACCCGATGGTAGGTGCCGAAATCCTGATGCCATTTCACGATGGAGCCATCGGTCTGTTTCACGTTGACCCGGCTTTGATGCACAAAGAATTTTTCACCCAGCAGCTGTTCGGCTGCGGCGACCAGGTCAGGATGGCGAACCAGGGCATTAAAACGATCATCGATCAGATGCATGCCATAGACCACATGCGGGGCCCCGTTATTCTCCCGCGCCACTTCGGGTCCATCCCGGTTGGTGACGGCTTCGACAGCAGCATTCAGGACCGCGACCTCGTCCCCATCCAGCATTGAGGGCAGGACAATCCAGCCTTTGTCGCCATATTCCCGAACCTGGCTTTCATTGAGAACTGTCATTATTTGCCTTTCAAACCGTCTTTCAATCCACCGATCCCGGCCGCCAACGCATCCCCCAGCAGGCCCATGTCATAGCTGTAGGTTATCATGCGATAGCCCCGGTTCAGGGCGTCATGGCCCCATTCCGGGTTTGGTGCCAGGGTGGCGGCGGTCTTGCCATGCTTGGCAGCGGTTTCGGCAATCTTGTCCACAGCGCGCTGTAGATCCGGGTGATCGAATTGTCCCGGAATGCCCAAAGACAATGACATATCCGCATGGCCCAGGTGGGCTGCGTCAATGCCATCTACGCCTAAAATTTCGTCAATATTCTCCAACCCCGCCTTGGTTTCAATCAACACGGTGGTAAAGGTACGCTCCATGGCAGCGACGGCCTTTTCCGCCATGTCACCGCCTGTATAGTCATCATGGGCCCCGCCAAAAATGGCACCGCGAATGCCCCTCGGCGGGTAGCGGTTCCAGCGGACCAGCTCGCGGGCTTCCTCGGCACTTTCAACCATTTGATACAGCATGCCAAAGGCACCCACGTCCAACAGGCGGGAGGTGAATTGGTATTCTTTCCCCGGTGGCCGGGCGAAGGGAATGACGCCGGCGCCTGCACAAAGGGCAAATTGGGTTTTCATATCCTCAATCGTGAAACCACTATGTTCCAGATCATAGAAAACGAAATCAGCGCCTGAATTAGCCATGATACGCGGCAGGCCGGGACTGAGGAATTCAAAGATCATAGTGCCGAACAAAGTTTCGCCGGCGGCAAGCCTTGTCTTTACAGGATTGGGACGCATGTAATTGTCTTCCCCTAGTTTGTGCTAAACAACGAATTCCAAGACCGTGTCGAAATCAGGCTGGCGCACGATCACGCGACGGCCATCGTCGATCATCGGTACCGGATTATCCATTCCGGCAACAATATCCCGAATTTTGTTGAGGTTATCGGTTTTGATCACCAAGGCCCCAAAAACGGAACTTCGCCCCGCCATTGCAGAGGCTGCTTCGCCATAACGGGCAGCATAGGCATCCGGCGTCATGACCGTGATCCGTGCGCCCGCAATAGGGACGGCCAGGCTGCCGCCGGTACCCGTGACTTCCGAGTGCAGCAGTTTGGAAAATTTCTCCGCCTCCCCCTCGTGATCCGTGGAAGCGATGACAAATTCCGGCATCGCGAGGGCACCATTGGCGTGGTTTTGCCATTCGGGCCGCCAGACCAGTTCCGGTGTTGCATGTTCGCAATAATAGACCCGGCCACCAGGGAATGTCCCTTGGGCTACGGCGACCGTCCGGAAGGCGGCATCCTTTGCCCCACCTGGCAATTCCACCGGCCGGGTGAAGGCCTTGGGCGGATCGCCGGCCATGCCCAATGACTGCATATGGGCGAACGTGTCATCCACATTCGGGGTCTTAAAGACCAGGCCATTGATGCCGACAGGTGCCTCGGCAATATCCTTGCGCGGGTTTTCCGCCCCGGGGGGAAGGGCAATCAGCTCCATATAATCCGTGCCAAAGATCATCAGATGGTTTATGGAGCCGAGGGAGTGATAGCCCCGATCCGTCAGTGAGAAGCCCAGGTCCGTGAACAGGCCCTGGGCCCGGTCCATATCGAATTGCACGTTGATGACTGTGTGGTCCAGTTGAGCGCGTTCGGGCATATCAGCCTCCCTAGAAAATGTTAGCCAACCAATGTCGCGTAGGTGCCACGGCCGATCGCGACCAGTTGTTCCTGCTCGTTCAGCACATCGATATCCACCACCGTGACGGTTCGCCCCGTGCGGCGCACCGTGGCCACTGCCGTCAGGCTGTCGCCCACGGCGGGTTTCAGATAGTCGATGCGGATGTTGATGGTCGGCACCCCGCCGCCCAACAACATTCCGATGGCGTAGTCTCCCACTGTATCAATGAACGATGCAATAGGCCCGCCGTGAAACTGTTTCGTGCCCGCTACCCGTTCCAGGCTGGGGCTCATGGGCATTTTCACCGCCAATGTGGACGTATCGTAATCCATGGACAAGGCTTCCAGTCCCATGATCGAGATGGCGGGGGAGCCGTCGAATTTTTCCTGAATGTCTTCGAGACTCATACGTTCCGGGCCCGGACGTTCTGTTTTGTCATTCATAACCAAATTCTCCGATGGCTCAGGGCGTCAGCACGACTTTGCCAAAGACCACCCGGTCTTCCAGCAGGCGGAAGGCTTCGTTGACCTCTTCCAGCGGCAATGTTTGATCAATTACCGGCTTTAGCGAACCGTCAGATAACAGATCCAGCAGGGTGGTCAGATCCTCCCGCAGCCAGCCATTGGCACCCAGGATCTTCAACTCGTACGACCAGATAAAACGTAGATCTTCCGCCGGGTCATAGCCCGCCGTCGCACCACAGGTCAGGACTTTACCGCCCCGGTGCAGAACCCGCAGACCCGGCACCCAGGTATCACCGCCGGTGAAATTGACGACCACATCGACGCCATCGTCAAAGCGGCGACGGTGGGGCTTGCCGAACTTGGTCCAGACCGCCTTCATGAAATCTTCTTCGACATAGTTGATCAGATGATCCGCGCCAATACCGGCCAACCGGTCCAGCTTATCCTGGCTCGAGGCGCAGGCGATGACTTCGCAGCCCACGCGCTTGGCCAGTTGCACGGCACAGGTTCCAACCCCGCCCGAGGCACCGAGGATCAAAACCTTGTCGCCTTTCTGCACCTCACCAATGGTGTACATCATGCGCAACGCGGTGCCGTAGGCGACCGGCAGGCAGGATGCTGCTTCGTAGGAGACATTGTCCGGCAGGTGAACCAGATGATGGGCTGGAACTTTGCAATATTCCGCCAGGCCGCCGTGCCACATCTCGCCGATCAGACCGCCGGGGCCAACCCGGTCCACAGGATCGATCATGACCCGGTCGCCCACCTTCCAATCAGTGATATCGGAACCTAACTCGACAATCTCGCCAGAGAAATCCAGGCCCATGATGCAAGGCATGGGCACCTTGATGCCGGGCATGCCCTTGCGGGTAAAGATGTCGTGATAGTTCAGGGACGTCGCGCCTACCCTGACGATGACATCTTCTGCGCCCGGTTTTGGGTCGGGGAAATTGTTGTCGATACGGATCGATCCCGGACCGCCATGTTCGTCGATTACTGCCGCTTTCACTTTGACTGCTCCTATCGCCGCCCCATTGTGGGGGGCCTAATTTCCTGCTTGGTGCCAGATTTCCCGGCCACGTGTTTCCAACCCCTTGCGGTCAATCTTGCCGGGCCCGGCCAGGGGCAATTCATCCATAAAAATCACCATGCGTGGGTGTTGAAACGCCGGCGCATTGGTCAGGGCATGTTGCTTAACCTCGTCCTCGGTCACGGTGGAGCCGAAACTCCGCACCACAAAGGCGATGGGTTTCTCGCCCTTGATGTCGTCGGGCACAGGCACGACACAGCTTTGTTCTACGCCCACATGGCTGACCAGCACGCCCTCGACCTCGCCGGGATATATATTCTCGCCGCCGCAGACGAACATATCGTCGTCCCGGCCCACGAAGTAATAATTTCCGTCTTCATCACGGCGAAAGACATCGCCACTGTCGTACCAGCCATCTTCCGTGATTACCTCTGCCGATTTTTCCGGCAGGTTGAGATATCCCAGGGTGTTGGCAGGTGTACGCTGCCAGCAAACGCCCTCGTCCGCCTCGTTGCCATCCTTGTCGATCAGTTTGACATCGACCTCGGCCACCTTGCGGCCCACGGACATGGGCGGCACCGGTTTACCGCCCGTGGCACCAAAGACCATGGGACCGGCTTCCGTGGTGCCATAACCGTTCATGACAGAGGCGCCGGGAAAAATCTCCTCCACCCGGGCCCAAAGTTTCGGTGAGACCGGGGCCGAACCCATGCGCACAATAGAGACAGTGGATAGATCAAGGCTAGTCAGCAGATCCTCTTCCATAAAGGCCATGGCCAGCATGGTGGGCACAGACGTTATCCAGGTGCATTTAAAACGCGCGATAGCTTCCAAATAATGCCGGGCGTCGAATTCGGGCAGCAGCACGGTGGAGGTGGATGCCGCATGGCCGAACAGGCAGGTGCACAAGGCGTTCATGTGATACAGCGGTGCGGCGATCAACAGGCGATGATGGTTCAAGGGCCAATTCGCCATACGTCCGCGCAAGGCCCAAAGATGGCCATGTTGCGTCAGGGGCACGCCCTTGGGGCGACCGGACGAGCCTGAGGTATAGAGCACCATGGCGACATCTGTTTCATCAGGGCGCACCGCCTCGAAGTCGCCCGGCTCCAGCAGGCTATCAAAGCTTTCTGCGCCTTCTGCGTCAAAGTTGGTCACTGGCAGATCGGCGGTGAATAAATTGCGCCGCGCACCGTCGCAGAACACATGCTTCACCGAGGCGTCCGCCAAAACGAAATCAACCAGTTCGCCGGGGAATTTGTAGCTGATGGGCGTCGCCGTCATGCCGGCCCGCAAAATGCCCAGATAGCTGATCAGGAACTCCGCCCGGTTGGCCGACAATAAGGCTACCGTGTCGCCCCGGCGCAAGCCGCGGGCCAGCAAACCGCGCGCGCAGGCGTTGGCCGCATCGTCGATTTCCCGGTGGCTATATTCCGTCGGGTTGTCCCAGTCCCGGCAATCGATCAAGGCCAGATTATCACCGCCTAAATCGGGATCGTATAGGGCGCCAAGATTATATGCTGAGATCATATCTGTTCTTTATAGCTGCATTGTAGCTGCGGTGGATGGGCGGCATGCGGGGCCCGAACTGTATGTGTCACCGCCCGTTCAAGTCAAGACTGCCCACTGCTTTTTGGACCCATCGCTACATATTCGAGGTGCTCGGCTCAAACCCCGCGGCGCGTTCGTCCCGTGCTGTGGCGACCAATTCGCTGGCCGGGTCGCCGGCAATGCGAGTGTGCTGCATGATCCGTGTTTCGCCATAATCATAGGGCTGGGCCGCGTGCAGGATACAGCGGTTGTCCCACATCACAGCATCACCTGGTTGCCAGGCATGATAATAAGTTCGCGGTGCCTGGCAGGCGAAATCCAATAGATCATTCAGCAGTTGTTCGGATTCCTCTTCCCCCAGGCCCGGAATGCCATAGGCGTGGCGGCCGATAAACAAAGATTTCCGCCCCGTCACCGGGTGGGTCTTGACCAATGGCCGCAGGGGCGCACCCTTATTGTGATAGCCATAGGCGGTGCCGGTCTCGACGATATGGCCGATCTTGGACTGGGATTGATAGAGGGAATGATGCGCCGACAGATCTTCAATCCGTTCCTTCATTTCATCGTCCAGGGCGTCATAGGCTGCCCGCATATCCGCACACGCGGTGCCGCCGCCTGATTTCGGTACAACAATGGCCGACAATATGGACGCTTTGGCGGCCAACGGCATGTAAGAGCTGTCCGTATGCCAGCCTTCGTTGCCGCGCAACGCCTTAAAGCGATGCTCATCAGGTTGCAGGACGCTGCCATCTGCCTTTTTATTGGTGATCTTTACGGCCTTTTGATCCTTGTTGGCACGCAGATGCTCAATCTCACCAAAGCGCAACGCAAAGTCGACCTGATCCTCTTCCGACAGACCCTGGTTCGGAAAAACCAGCATGCCATATTCGTGGAAGGCATCTTCGATTTCGTTCCAGGCATCATCATTCAGATTGGCCAGGGCCACGCCCGTGATCCGTGCGCCAAAGGTTGCGTCGATGGGTGTGACGGTCGGTTTCATAAGATTTTCCTGTCTTGCGGGTTGGGCCACGCTTGGTGCACATTATGACGAACCATTTGCGTCAAAGGCAAGTCTTTGCCGCATGGGTCATGTATGGAGAACGAACAATGCAGTTTGGTTGGCTTACCCTATCGCTATCCCCCTCAGGTGAAGAAGACGGTCCCAGGATCGATCAACAGATCGAACAGGTCTGTTATGCGGAACAGTTGGGCTTTTCCGATGTCTGGCTGACCGAACACTATTTTACCGGCGAAAGCGTCTATAACGACGCCGTGGTCTTTGCCGCTGCCCTGGCCATGCGCACGGAACGCATTCGCATTGGCTTTGCCGTGGTACAGCTGCCGTTTCATCACCCCATACGCCTGGCGACCCAATTGGCCTTGCTGGATAATCTATCCAAGGGACGGATCGACGTGGGTGTGGGCAAGGGCACGGTCTATAACGAATATGAATTCGTCGGTCATGGCCTGCGCAGCGACGACAGCCGGGAGCGTATGGACGAGGCGATTGATATTCTGCAACGGGCCTGGACCGAAGCGCCCCTGGTCTATAAGGGCAAATTCCATAGCCTCGAGATACCGGAACTGCGTCCCCGCCCGGTGCAACAACCGGGCCCGCCCCTGTGGCGCAGCGTCATTTCGCCCAATTCCTTCACCGAATGTGGGCGTTTGGGCATCCCAATTCTGACGGCGCGCCTGGGCGTGGAAAAAATCAAAGACCGTTGGCAAACCTATCGCGCCGGCCTGGACGAAGGCGGCCACGATGAAGCTACGAAACAGCGCCTGATGGGCCAGATCGCCCTGTGGCGCAACGTCTATGTGGCGGAAAGTGATGCCAGGGCAGAGGATGAGCTGTGTCAATTGCTCCTCGATACGCGGGAACACATGATGCATGTGCGCCAGGCCCATAACCCGGATGACTTCGTAATCGACCCCGCGATGCTGAACCCCTGGACTGATCCCGCGATCAGTGACAGTGATGCGCTGCCTTATGTGCTTGAAACCGGTTGCCTGTTCGGATCACCAAAGCGGGTACAGGAACAGGTGGCGGAGCTGCGGGAGGTGGGTGTCCAGCATCTGTTATGCCAGACCGGCTTCGGCGATATGAACCAGGAACAAAACCTCGCCTCCATGCGCCGCTTCGGTGAACAGGTGATGCCGGCATTCGCGACCTGACGGCGTTTTCGTAGGACGTTTCGTAGCAATATTCGTTGTTGCGCAGAGAGGCCCTTGCGGGGCGCAGATGTTCGAAGCCCGAGAGGATTATAATATGACCGGAACCTTCATAAAGCATCGCCGTAAATTCTAGTGAACTGGGCTCTGAAAACGGCCTGGTCGTCGGCATGTTGCCCGGCCAGGCCCGGTTCCATAGCATCGAGCCGGGAGAGGGCGGCAAGAAAACCTTCCAGCTGCGCGGCGATGGACAAGATGGCACCCGCGCCAACGCGGAAGCCATCCATATAGCTCTCATCCTTCAAAGCCCCATCTTTTGAGGCGGCATCGTTGAAGCCTTTGCGGGTCAAGGCACGGAAGGCGCGTGCAGCATCGTCGGCAATCTGCCCCATTGCCGACGCATCTATGTCCAGCCCGCTGGGGTGCAGCGCGACGACATTGCTCTCCGCCCCGCCATTGTTGAGTGCGTGCAGAGTTGCTTTTTGCAGATTTTGCACATGAACCAAGGCGTTCTCGAAACCGGCCTGCTTTGCCGGATAGGTTTCACAATCTGCACAGCTGATGCGGCGGCGTACGGAGGCCGCCCCGCGCTTGACCTGTAAATCCGTGGTGATCGCCGATTGTGTGGGCCCGAAGCTGTCCAGGCGCAGGAAGGCGCGGGGCAATGCAATCGCCTGGGGGCCGTATTCCATCAACAACTCAATGGGTGCGCGCTCTCCCTTTTGCTTGAAGAATTTGATCCCGGCAGCAGGCGGTTCATCCAATACTGAAAACGGCGTCCGCCAATCGCCATAGGTGTCGTATGCGCCATTGTCTTGCGGCTCGTCGACCGAACCATCCGGGGGGTCCACTTCCCCCCCCGCCCTGTCGGTGCCAATGGGGCCGGCACTTTCCGCTGCCGACCCGGTTGCTGCAACATCGAGGGCCTGGATGAATTTTACGAAGGCATTGAAAACCGTTCGATAAAGACGAAAGTCATCGCCCCCCGAATGATGCCGCCAGAAATCAAGAATATCATCATCCATGATCGCCTGGGGCAGCTTTGGATTGCGCTCCCGCAGGAAGCCGTAGATCGCTTCAAAGCGTTCGTTCTGCGGCGCAAAGCTTAAATACGCACCACGATAACGGCGCAGACGACGGGCGATGGCGTTGGCGGCCTGTTGGATCCCCTTGGTGGTACCGGCCTCCGCCACCATTGTTTCAAATATCCCGGTCAATTCCCCATAGAAGGCGTAATCCTCCATCCCGCAGAGGAATTCGTACAGGGCGATCAGGAACGGCATACGGCCAAAATTGATGCTGAATTCGCTATCACCGTACTGAATTGAAAGGCCGTCGTCGCTGCGGGTGAAGCCTTGTCGCTGCCAACCTGTTGCGCCAAGGGCCGCGTCGATGTGATTGATACAGGCTTGCCGCGTAACCCGGCTGCCGCGGAGGAAAAACAGCAGCAATCTGTCCGGCCCATCGCCGCCCGCCTCAATCGCGTTCACCAGATGGCACAGCTCGTACAGCGGCGTATCCCGATTTGGCCCGCCCTCTCGTCCCACAATGACCCGGGCCAGCCAGTTCAGGACCGGACGGGGCGCGTGGCGGGGCGCGCCATCCATTGTGGTCGCTTCTGCCAAAGCACGAAAATCGGCCAGCAACTGGGCGGAGGCGCCCGCGCCCTGGATAATCTGTTCCATCTGCGTCATGCCCGGCCTCCCCAATGGCAGAATTATTTTCCCAACTGACGTCCCGCCATTCCGGGTCGGCGGGACGTCATGCAGAACCGGACTATTATCGGACCGTGGATTTCGATGTTGGGGTGATCCGGGTGACGACCATGGCTTCGCGATCCAGAAGATCGGGGATCCGTGGCGAGATTTCGTTCTTCCAGTAGTCGGATTCGTAAACGGTTTTGTACAATTCGACCCGCTGTTCCTCACTTTCAAAACGGCGTAGCCAAACATAGACGCTGTCATCTTCTTCACCCTGGAAGCTGCCGCAGATGATCATGCCCTTTCCAACCTGGAAGGGAATAATCTCACCCTCCATAATTTCGAGCCATTCGTCCATTTTACCGGGACGTACCTTGTATTGGCGAAGTTCATAAAAAGCTGCCATGGGAAATCCTTTGTTTGCGTTGCGACTAAAATGTCTAGGCACTAGTGTAGAGGAGCGGGGAGTGGGGATGAAGTGCCTTCCCCAGAAAATTCCAGAGGTAAACAAATCGTCCGAGTGGAGAGAGCGAATGGGTCAAGATATTGAGATTACGGCACGGGATGGCGGCAAATTTGCCGCCTATCTGGCACTGCCGGAAAGTACACCGGCACCGGGCATCGTTCTGCTGCCGGAGGTCTTTAACACCAACGAACACATTCGATCGGTGGCCGATGGTTACGCGGCGGAGGGCTTTACGGTCATCGCGCCTGATGTCTATTGGCGGGAGGAAGCCGGCAACTATCTTCCCTACACCGATGAAGGCCGGGCCAAGGCGCAGTCTTTGCGAGCTGCAATGGATACGGATCAATACGCGATGGATCTTGGCGATACGGCTGATGCGCTGAGGGCACGGGCGGATTGTACTGGCAAGGTCGGCGTGATGGGTTTCTGCCTCGGCGGCAAGTTTACTTATCTGTCCTGTGTGCGGCACAAAATTGATGCCGCAGTCAGCTATTACGGCGTTCAGATAGACGAGTTTCTGGATGAAGCCGACAATATGAATTGCCCTATCCTGATGCATTTTGCCGGCATTGACCCGCATGTCCCCGAAGATACCGTTGCGGCGATCCAGGCCCGCATGGGGGCCTGGGACAATGTGGATATTCACGTCTATGACGGTGCCGAACATGGTTTTAACCGCCAGGGCTATCCCCCCTACAGCGAAGCGGCGGCAGGGCCGGCGCGGGAGCGGACCCTGGCCCATTTCCGGCGTCTATTGGGGTAATTGCCAATTGGAGTTTGCCTAAAGAGGGTTCCTGGCCCAAGCGTCAAGAATGGCGCGCAAGGTCGCGACAAAGGCCAGGGGCTGATCCAGCATAACATGATGGTAGGCCTCGGGGATCTCCACCACGGGGGCCTTCGGACCCATTATGGATGACATATAGTCGACGGTCCGCCGGGAGACGATGGCGCTGTTCTCGCCATAGATCAGTGCCGCCCGGCATTTCAGGGCCTTCAACTCCTCACGATAGGGTTCCCCGAACCGGCGGGACCCCATGACCTTGAAATCAAACTTCCAGCTCCACCCGCCGTCCAGAGGTTTGACAGATGTGCGGGCAATAAAATCGGTGATGAAGGCGTTATCGCAAGGTTGCAGGGGCATCAGGCGGAACCGGGCCTGGGCGGTGGGCTGATCGGGATAGATATTGGGGCCTGTTTGAACCGGGACTTCGGGCTTTGGGATGGGGATATCATCGGGATCTTGCACCGGGGAATCCACGATGACTGTTCCCGATAATTTTTCACCATGATCTGCGCCGTATTTCATGGCAATAAGACCGCCAAAACTGTGCCCCACGACGACGGGCAGGGCCCCTAGTTGGGCATCTTCCAGCACAGCGCCGACTTCTCTGGCCCATGTTTCAGGCAAATAATTATCCCGCGCGCCGCTGTCTCCCATGCCCGAGAGGTCAATAGCCGCGACCCGATAGGTCTCGGCAAAAAATGGCGCAATGAAACGCCACCAGTTGGCATGGGCACCGCCGCCGTGGATGAACAGTAAACCAGGACGCAGGTCATCCCCGCCATCAAACCAGGTTAAATAATGGATGGGACAGCCATCGACATCGACAAATCGGGAATTTGTCGGTCGTTCGATGGCCCGCTGAAACCAATCAGGGATAGTGGAAGCATTCTCTTGCGATACTGTTGTCATGAACGGTTCATATCACGAACCTCGTCCTGTGGAACAGGCTGAGAAACCCACCATGCCAGGGTTGCCGTGTTGGACATTGACAAGGATGGTCAACAAATGGAGGATCGCGCCAACTGAAACCACAAATATGAGGCCGCTAAATATGTCGGAACCTGATCAAGATCTATTCAATTTGGCAATGTCGGAAGAATCCCGGCCCTTGCTCTATGCCCTGAAAAAACACATTGACGAGAACGTTGCACCCATTGAGGAGGAGTTTCATGCACTCAATGAGGACAAGGAAGACCGCTGGACCTGGCACCCCCGGCAGACGGAACTTATCGAAGGCGCCAAGGAAAAGGCAAAGCAGGCCGGGCTGTGGAACTTCTTCCTGCCGGATGCCGAAACGGGCCAGGGCCTGAACAATCTCGATTATGCCTACATCGCCTCCGAATTGGGCAAATATTCCCTGGCCTCGGAATCCCTGAACTGCAGCGCACCTGATACAGGCAACATGGAAGTGTTGGAGCGTGTCGGCACGCCGGAGCAAAAGGAAAAATGGCTGGAGCCGCTGCTCAATGGCGAGATCCGCTCCGCCTATGCCATGACGGAGCCGGGCGTGGCGTCGTCCGATGCGAAGAACATCGCCACCTCCGCTGTGTTGGAGAACGGCGAATGGGTCATCAACGGCGAGAAGTTCTATATCTCCGGTGCCGGTGATCCCCGTTGCAAGATCATGATCACCATGGTCAAAACCTCCCCCAATGCGGCACCTTCCAAGCAGCAGTCACAAATTTTGGTACCCATCGGTACGCCGGGTGTGGAGATGGTTGAAGGCATGAAAGTGTTTGGCCAGGACCATGCGCCACGCGGCCATATGCACATCAGGTTCAACAATGTGCGGGTTCCCGAAGAGAATATGTTGTTGGGTGAAGGCCGCGGCTTTGAGATCTCTCAAGTCCGTCTCGGCCCTGGCCGTATCCATCACTGCATGCGCTCCCTCGGTTCGGCGGAAAAGGCGCTGGAACTGATGGTCAAACGTGCGGGCAGCCGTGAAGCTTTTGGCAAAACGTTGTTAAGGCTGGGCAAGAACCTGGAGATTATTTCCCGGGCCCGGATCGAAATCGACGCCATGCGCCTGATGGTTCTGCAAGCTGCCAAGGCCATGGATGTCCTCGGCAACAAGGAAGCCCGGGTCTATGTCTCCGCCGTGAAGGCCATGGTGCCAGAAAAGGTCTGTCTGATCATCGATCAGGCCATGCAGATCCACGGTGCCATGGGTATCTCCCATTGGTCACCGCTGCCCGATATGTACCATCATCAACGCCACCTGCGCTTTGCCGATGGTCCCGATGAAGTGCATCACATGGTCGTGGGCCGGGCTGAAGCACAAAAGCACGTTGCCTGGTAAGTCCACCACCATTTTACCGAATAAGGCGGGGGCCGGTCTTCTAGCGAAGATCGGCCCCCACTGCGTTTGTCATTGATTTGCTGCCTTAGGTGAATAAGACAGCGATTTCGCGGCGTCGCAGGCCTCTACCCGAAATAATCCGTTATTCAAGTGATTGCGGGAATTTCGCAATTATCCAACGGATACCAAGCGGAGAGAGAATACAGGTCACAACCGATATCATTGCCAGACTTGAAAATACCTCTGCCGGCATCGCCCACTCGCCCAGATCGCTCCCCTGTTGGGCAATGACCATGGCGATTTCCGCTCTTGGAACCATACTGATCCCGATTAGCGCCGCCCCGGCATATCCTGTTGTCATCAAAGCGGGCCAGCCAGCGCCGATCACCTTGCCGAGGATGGCAACGACCAGCAACACGCCCCCCAAACTTAAGGCCGATGCCAACGAGCCGGGATCAATCCTCAAACCGATGGCGATGAAAAAGAACGGTGCAAATAAGGCATGCAGCGGCAGGAAAGACGTTTCCAGCTTAACCGCATCGGGGTCTCTGCCAAAGATTACGCCGGCAAAAAATCCACCGATCGCCATGGAAAACCCAAAAACCGAAGCCAAAGCCGATATCAGAAGTCCGACCCCTGCGATGAAAAGAATGGAGTCCGGTGCGCCGGTTTTCTTCAAGGTCCGCGAAATGTAATGTTCACCATAACGGGCGACGAGATAAAGCAAGGCCACAAAACCGCCTGCCTTAAGCATAAGAATTATCGAAGCCATCGCAACGGCGGCCAGCGAGGCAGCATCGTCGCCGTTGCGCAATACCGGCGCTACACCCAAGAGCAAGGCCATAAGGGCTACGCCTGAAAGATCATCGAGTTCCGCCACATCCACAAAGGTCTCGCCGTTGGCTGAGCCAAGCGCATTGGCCTCGCGCCAAACTTCCGCCGACACGGCGACGCTCGTTGCGGTGAGGGCTGCCGCAATGAAAAGGCTTGGGATATTCGCCAGATCAAGAAGATAAAAGGAAACCAAATAGGCCGGGATTCCGCTGAGAACGACATTACCAATCCAGATCGGCGTCGCTTGCGGCAGTTTCTTTAACAGGCCCTGTAGGTCGCTTTCCAGTCCGACGCGAAACAGCAATACGAAGACGCCAATGCTCGCCAGAAAGTCGATCCCCAGAAACCCCTGTTGCGATAAGAACGACCAGTGGTCATTGGCGAGACGCAGGAGAAAACCCAAAACGAGGAACCCAACCAAGGACGGCACGCCTATCCTTGTAAACCAGGAACGGACCAGAATGGCGACGACGATAAAGGTGCCTGCCAACAGGTCTAACCAGACGATTTCACCAATTTCGGACATTACAAACAGCTTAGGCCATGGACTACGCGATATGTATCGAAAATTTTGTGCCGGCGGGTCACTATGCAGCCGATCATTTTCCGAGACCTTGTCCTGGCCTCGTGATCCTGGGCACCAACCACATCATCGAACCGGACAGACCAAACAACAGCAAGACAAAGCTGAATAAATCCGCCAGCCATGTGCCCAAACCGCCGCCTAACCAACCTGTTTTGTGCAGGTCTGAAAAGATGCTTTCCCAGTATACTTTTCTATGCACCAGTCCTTCGTTTGGCGTAAACGTCCGGCGGGTATAGCGGGTCTTGATGTAGTGATGTCCGGTCGGGATGGACAGGATGATCCGTCCCTTGCCTGTCGAGACAAAAAAGCTGGGCCGGCCATGATAATTTTCTTTCCAAATCTTGCGGATGTGCTGATCGGGCCAAACTGACCCGGCCAGTATTCGAGCGCTTTCGCGGGTGATGGGTGCGGAGGGGCGAAGCGCTTCAAGCTCTTTTTCGGAGAACTCAGCTTGCTGGAATATTGATATGACCGTACGGGAATGGTTCATATAAAGACCGGTTAGACCCATGATCAGCACCCAAGGCAGCACGATGATGCCCAGCCAACCGTGAACAATCCGACGGGTCCGCAGGAAAGCTTCGTCGCCGCCGGCCTATTTCCAGTGATAGGCATTGCTATAGAACATCCTGTGGGCCTCCTGGGTCTGGGCGATGGCCTCACGCAGGATGCTTGGGTCGGGCGTCTCTCGTTGCATGTCCGGCTGACCGGGCTTGAAGCTGTAGCCTTCGATGCTGCCGTTGGGTTGCAACACGACCACATGGCCGGGTCGTCCATACGCGATGGAGAAGTTGTGGGCGATGGCAAAGCGGCCTTTGCCCTTGGCGACGCGCCGCAGATCAACGCCAAAGAAGGGGCTGTTGTAGCTGATGCCGAGTAAACCCATAAGCGTCGGGATAAAATCGATCTGGGCCCCCAATATGTCGTTGCGTTCGGGCCTAATGTGATTTGGCGCATAGAACAACATTGGTATGCGGAAGGCGTGCACCGGTACCGATGCCGCACCATTTATTTTGATGCCGTGATCGGCGACGAAGACAAAAATCGTATCATCGAACCAGGATTTCCCGCGGGCCCGATTGACGAAATCGACAAAGGCCCATTGGGCATAATGCGCGGTGTTTTGAATGCGGCCCATATCATCATTCCATTTGGCCTCCATCTTAGGGAATTTATAGGGCCGATGGTTGGACACAGTCATCAGGGTCAACAGAACCGGTTGGCCATTTGCCGTTTCTTCGTCCATTCGCCGTAAGGCTTCTGTGAACAGATCTTCATCCGAGACCCCCCAGATGGTGCTGAAACTGTCGTGACGAATATCGCTTTCGCCCCAAACGTTATCGAAGCCAATACCCTTCCAGAATTTTCCCATATTATCGAACACGGGATTGCCGCCATACAGCACGGCTGTTTCATAGCCGAACTGCTGTAATAGATGGGGCAGGGATTGCATGCCGTCGGCACCGGGTCGGCGGGCGGTGGAAATGCCCGGGATTGGGGCGAAGGCGGTCTCGGTTGCTTCCAGGCCACGGACGGTGCGGTCGCCGGAGGCATAGATATTGGTGAACATCAGGCCACCTTGTGCCAAGCGATCCAGGTCTGGCGTGATGGAGACGTCAAGGCGATTGTCGAGACTGTCTACAAAAACCGATCCAAAGGATTCCTCCGTGACGACGACAATGTTCAATTTTCTGGCCCTGGCACCAGCCGTTGCGCCATTGTCCACGCGGCGCAAGATATCTGTGCCATTATCAGCTGTTGCCAGGAACGTTGTGTTGTCCTGGGCGACAATGGCGCGTAGTTCGGCAAGCGCCGCCGCGCCGGACATGGTTTGGTAGGAACCGGCATAATCGGTATCGTTGGTCAGGGCCGCCTTGGCCATAGTAACAAGGCTGTTCTTGGCCAGAAGGTTCAGTTCCCGGTTGTCGTTGGTACGTTCGGGCAACAACCAAATCACAAAGACTGTCAGCGCAAGAATGCCGCAGGCCCTGGCGATGCGGAAAATCCGCCCGGCCCAGCCATGCCGCGTCGTTGGCCGATGGATATAATCACCAATCGTTTTGCGACCCAGCCACCAGACGGCCAGGGCACCGGCGAGGAAAAGGGGCCCAAAGTACGAGAGATTGAAAGATTCTTCGAGATTGCCGATCACCTCACGCGGGAACATTAGGTAGTAAACAGCTATACCGTTGAAGCGCTCTGAAAACTCACTCCAGAATACGATCTCGCCAACAAAGACAAACAGCATGGCAAAAGCGAACACGATGACAACGACGTGGCTGAGGCGGCGTGTCAGGTCATATTGTTTAACCAGATTGATGGTTGCGACAATCGCGGTCGTCAACAGGATCGCAACCAGGCCATCAGCGATCGCGCCGATCGGAAACGCCGTGATGAAGCCGGCGATCCCATTGTACAAGCCGATACTTTCGATCTGAGTGGCAATGATGGCGCGACTAATCGTGAAACCAATGATGATGAATAGCCAAAGTCTGATGGCCAGGGGAAAGACGTTCCATAGTTGAGTCTTAGTTGTTGCTTTTATCATTCGATCTTGTCGTGGCCAATTCATGACAGAAGACGTTGCGAATGTGCCCTACGGCTACATTAACATGTTCACGGACGGGTCGGAATCCATAAACTGGATCGCCCAATTCGGCAGGCGCTTAACTTTCCTGTCTGGCTCTTTCGGCGCTCGACGGTGGGGTCGGTACTTTTCGACCAAGGGCTTGATCGATCAAGGTTGGCGCGATGCGTTGCAGCATAACGAAGAACTTTTCGGGCCCGCGTGGGTAGCTATTACGGGCATCCTGCCGTATCGCCCTTAATATTTGGGTGGCGGCCACCTCCGCGCTATCCACAGTCATTGAAAATGTTTCAAGAAAATGATCAAACTGATGGGAGGCTTCCGTTTGGGTGGCGCGCGGCGCGACATAGGTTACTGCGATACCTTCCGCCATCAATTCCCGTCGCATGGCATCGGAGAACCCGCGCAAACCGAATTTGCTGGCCGAATAGGCCGCGAACATAGGATGGCCGATATCACCGAAAACCGAACCCACGTTGACAATCCGGGGCGCGTCCGAAGCGCGCAGCAAGTTCAACAATTCGCGCGTCAAAGCCATGGGTGCCAACAGATTAGTGGCCAATAGGCGCTGCAATTCATCATCTCCGGTGTCATGCATCGGACCAACACTTAAGACACCAGCATTGTTGATCAAGACATCGAGCCGGCTAAATTCAGTGCTAATTGTCTGCCGGATGGCCTGGCGGTCCGGGGCCTGGGTAACATCTGCGGCCAGGACGATACCTTGTTCTTTCGACACTAACAGAGCGCGGGTTTCTTCCAGCTTTTCCAACCGTCGTCCAACCAACAACAGCCGCGCGCCCAGCTTGGCCGATGCCACGGCCAAGGCCCGTCCAATGCCGCTGCCCGCACCGGTGATCAATATGGTCCTGCCCTTAAGCTGCATTGCGGTCTCCCGCGCGGGCATTGTCTATTTCCGTGAAGATGTCGCCATACAATCGATAGATCACCTTGGCGGTATCAATGATGGCGCGTTGGGCTTCGGGATCATCAAGGCCGTTAACAAGGTCCTGGAAAAACGCCACATGCTCTTGATCCAAACTCCCATGCGATGAGAGATAGCTGAAACCGGTGTCGCCTTCGATACCGAGGGATTCCTTCAATCTGGATGCGGCCGCCAGCGCCAGGGCCGCCGACATACCCTCCAGTACGTGCACCATGCCCAGCAAAGCGTATGGCGATATGTGTTCAATGGCGTAATAGGCGTAGGCCACCATTAGTCGGCAGGGCAGATCGCCCCGGCCGTTTCGCACCGCCTCTGCGTCACCGTCCAGATCGCGAATATCGTTCAAAATCCATTCATCGTGGCCCTTTTCCTCTTCGATATACTCGAACAAAGCATCGACATATTTCTGATCCTGATCACCACAGCGGGCGACGGCGCACGACAGCAGCCAGCAGGTGTGGCGAACATGGTGATACGCCTGACCCAGGAAGTCGAGGTACAGGCCACGATCCACCCCTTCACTAAGGGCCCTTTGAATAACCGGGGTCGCAATGAATGCATCGCGCTCCTGGCGGGTTTGCGCCAACAGATCGTCAAAGTACGGCATGGTTGCTTCCTTCTTCAAAGATTTCGGCCAATAGCGGCCCGAAGTGGTCGTGAATTGCCTTGCGCCGTGGCCGGTTATTGGCGGTCAACAGTCCATTGTCGGCGAAGTAGCCCGCGGCTACGGCATGGATTCCTTTGGGTACGGCGTAACCGGGCGCATCTGCGCATAATGTGACGACTAATTTTTGCAGGGCAGCGGCATCTGCGCCATCGAACCAGGATTGCCCCAACATCGACGGTTCCAATATCGCGGCCATGTTGCCATCAGGTGTTGGCAACACGATTGCCCGGCCAATACGCGGGTCGGCAGCCAGCATGGTTTCGGGCCATTCCGGAGAGACATTGCGTCCATTTGCGGTAACGATCAGGTTGTCCTTGCGACCATGAATGTACAAATAACCATCATCGTCGATGTGGCCGAGGTCACCCGTCGACCAGGTCTGCGCCGCCACCGCTACCTTGCCACCAAGGTAGCCTTGCATTACGGCGCCGCCGTACACCATGATCTCGCCATCACTGGCGATCTTCACATCCAACCCGTTGATTGGCTTGCCCACACTGCCCAATCGATCCGCACCAGGGACATTGATCGCCACAACGGAACAGCACTCTGACAGGCCGTAGCCTTCGTATGCCGGTATACCCAACTCCCGTGCCCGCTTGGCGATGGGTTTGGGCAGTGCAGCGCCACCAACGGCAACGAAACGCAGGCTTTCGGGCACAGCGACGCGGCCAACGCTCGCGACCAGGACCCAGGCGGTTAATAGTTGTGGCACCAGAACTGTCGTAGTTGCCGCAGCGGCCAGGGCTGCCTCGGCCAAGGCGACGGCCATTTCGGCAGGCGGCTCGGCCAGAATGGAGGCTGTGATATGGGCCTGGCCACCGACGAGAATGGGCAAATAGATGCCGCAGATATTCTCCAACAACATCGGAAACGGCAATACGGAAAGATGCCGATCGTAGAAATCGGGCTTGGCCGCCGCTATCAGACCTTGGCAGGTGTTTTGCAATTGCGCGGAACCAAGGACGACGCCCTTGGGTTCACCGGTGGAACCGGACGTATAGATGATCCGGTCGCCACCATTGTGGCCATCATCGCTGCTATTGCCGCTGGGGCTCGCCACCTCAGTCTCGTTAGCGCCAATGATCACGGCTTGCGCACCGAGGACGTGCACCCTGCCGGCACGCGCCTCCGTCGTCAAAACAACGTCGATACCACCATCCGCCAGGATATGGGCCAGTTGGCCGTCGGAGAAGAATTCAGGCAGCGGAACGACGCTTCGGGCGTTCAGCCACATTGCCAAGTCGGCGACGATCCAGTCGATGCCGTTGGGGGCCAACAGACCGACGCGGTCCGGCAACTCTGCCGTTTCGCGCGCCACGCCGCCAACCCGGTGCCACAGCCGGTCATAGGTGATGCTCTCATTGCCATCGACAAAAGCGATGGCATCAGGGCGAACACCTCTCCAATGGGACAAGGCCTGCAGAAGGAAATTCATCGCGCCGAAAGACTTTGCTTGGTGCCACAGCTGTTCAGAAAACCGCTCTTCAAGTGGCCCTGTGCTGATTTACCTTCGACGGCGCAAACAACGGGCTGTTGATCGTAGTAGCTACCCCAATTTTCCGGATCGGAGATCCGGTCTCTCCTGGCCTCCGATAATTCAATAAGGTCGATGCCGATCCGCCGGGCCATTCGGCGTAGGCGTTTGGTGGCAGTGAATAGGCCCCAACGATATCCGGCTTCCAACCCAAGGCTGGCGAACCCTTGAAGTAATGCCGCCATAGCACCCGGACGCGCGGCTGCCAGCGCGGTCAGCTCCAGGATTTGTTCGCGTCGAACAGGCTGACCGACCCTGCCTTCGATGGCTGTTTCCGCCGGTACATCGAGATAACATTCCGAGAAAATACCCGAAGCGCTGTCCCGTAATCCAGCGGCACACAACAATTCATCATCAACGCCCAGTACGACAAGGATGCGGTCGGGAAGATGATCAACAGTGGCACCGTATTCGCGCGTAAAAACATCTCCGATTAACGTCTCGGCCTGCGAGAAAAGTCCGTGGCTCCGGGTAAGAATTGCTAATGACATATAAGGCTCCGATGACTGTTGATATTCAGTATCGGGAGCTTTGCTTACATGTGCATTACGGGGTTTTTATTTCGGCGCCAACGGCAGACTAAGCGTGAAAGAGGCACCGCCGTCCTGATTATTCGCGAATGTTATGGTGCCGCCATGGACCTTGGCGGTCTCGCTGACGATGGCCAGGCCCAGGCCGGAGCCGGATTCGGATCGATCCGGACCACGCCAAAACCGGTGGAATATGTTCTCTCTGTCTTCTTCAGGGATGCCCTTGCCTTGATCCCGCACGGCGATGTTGCCTTCGGCAGTGACCTCAACCACAATTTCGCCGCCCTTCGGACTGTGCTCAATTGCATTTTCGATCAGGTTGCGCAGCGCATCACCCAAAGCACCGTAACTGCCGCGCACCATAACCGGCGCCTCATTGGCGGTAAGCGACAGATTTATGTCGTTGGTGATGGCCAGTGGCGCTAGGTAACCGACGGTCTCGGCGGCGACGTCATTCAAATCAACGTCTTTTGCGACCGACAGGTCCTCCGCATCCAGCCGCGATACCTTTAACAATTGGTCGACTAACCGGTTCATGCGTTGAATATCCACAGCCAGGGAAGCGGCAGTTTCGGAGTTGTCCAATTCATCAAGCCGGGCATTCAAGATCGCCAACGGCGTGCGCAGTTCGTGTGCGGCGTTCGCGGTGAATTGCCGCTGCAATGTGAAACCCTGTTCCAAGCGGGCCAAAGCCTCGTTGATGGCCTCGACCAGCGGACGAATTTCTTTCGGAACGTTGTCCAACGGCAGGCGAATGTCGATATTCCGCGGTCCGATGTGGCTGGCCCTCGCCGATATTGCCATCAGCGGTGCCAGGCTGGTGCGGATGGTCCAGATCGCGATGGTCAGCGCCAAGAGCAGGATGATGGGCAGGATCCAGCCGATATGTTCGACGAACTCGGTGATGATTGTATCGTAATATACGTCTCGGTGGATTTGTCCCTGGGCGACATAGAGAACATGACCGGGGAACTCCGACAAAGCGATCGCCAGACTATAATACGGACTGGCACCACCCCGGGGGTTAGGCAGGCGGAAAAAGAACGGAAGGTCCTGTGATGGTGATACCGGTGCGATCAATTGCCGGGCCTTCTCAGAAGACGCAATCGTTATCTTGCCTGCACTATCCTTGATCGCATACAGGAAGCCGTCGCCGGCGTCTCGATAGGCGCTCGTCAAGGCGTCGGGCAAGTTCAAGTTCACCCGTCCACCGCTATTGCTGAGACTACGTGATATCTGCTGCGCCTGAATCTGTAGACTGGCATCGTCCAGGTCGTCTAAAGCCGTCCAGAAATATCCGGCTAGCGTGACGATGACCAACAACATTGATAGCACCAGCACGCCGCCCAGACGCCATGCCAGCATTGCCTGCAACGACCGAATATTTTGGCCCTCCAGCGAGGTGTCCGTGTCTTGTTTCAAGGCGGATTGTCCTTCAGCAGGTAACCGACACCACGTACCGTGTGGACATGGGCGGTCGCGCCGCAATCAACAAGTTTCCGGCGCAGTCGATGCACCATCACCTCTAATGAATTGGATGCGGTTTCCTCACCAAATCCATAGATATGATCCTCCAGCACATCTTTTGCCACGACCCTTTCGGAACGGCGCATCAGATGTTCCAGCAGAGACAGCTCGCGACCGGTCAGAGTGATCGGTTGCGTGGCAATCTCCACTTCCCGGCTGATCGTATCAAAGCGAATATTTCCAATTTCTAAGTGGACGCCAAGCGCACCGGACGGCCTGCGCAACAGCGCTTTCAGCCGGGCGACCAGTTCGGGCATGGCAAACGGCTTCAACAGATAGTCGTCCGCACCGGCATTCAATCCTTCAACCCGGTCATCCAATCCATCCCGCGCCGTCAGGATCAACACCGGCGTTGCATTGCCGCCGCGGCGAAGGTCGCGCAACAGGGTCATGCCGTCGCCATCCGGCAGGCCCAAATCCAATATCAGGGCGTCATATTGGGTGACCGACAAGGCCGCATCGGCGTCACCCATGCTGGCAACTTCATCGACAGTGAAGCCGGCGCGGCTTAACCCACCGGCAATCACGTCGGCCAGCCGGATTTCATCTTCAACCAATAAAAGCCGCATCTACCTGTTTACCGTCTCCCCGTACTACAAGCCGAAGGTGAGACTAGCGCAGCACATATTCGATATTAGAATCATCGCTACCCTTGAAACGAACCTTGACCAGAACCTGATTGTCATCGAACCACAATTCCCGCCTCAAATCACCCTCGATAACGTAGTGGTGGGCGCTGACCGTTTGCCCGGCCACAGTGACATTTTCGCTGCCTGCATCGCGAACGGTAATGTTCATCTGCTTGCCGTGCAAGGTGTTCAGGACTGTACCACCGGCCAGAATACCTTCGTGCCACAGGCTGGCCGTGATGATCTTCGAAGGTGCTTTTGACGCCTGACCATCGCCCATGACAGACAGTCCGTTGCTGTCGGCTTTCACGGCAAGGGTATGTTTGGTGCCATCGTCATCCGTACTGGACGCCAACTCCGCCAGTTGACCATTGCGCCAAAGTTCCCGCCCTTCATGTTCGAAGACGTAGGCGGTAACGAACAATACCTTGACCTTGATCTTGGTCCGAATGTCGACCACCAAAGTATCCGCACTTTGCTGGAACGAGAGAACATGACTGCCAATAGGATTGCCTTCACGCAAGACGGTGAATTCCAGCTTGCCGCTGACAGGTGCGGCGGCGTGGGCGGCGGCAGTCGAAAGCGCAATGACTGAGAACAGAACGAGGGCGAGGACAGTGTGTGGAAATTGCTGTGACCGCATGATCATTTTCCTTAGATGCGTCAATGATCCGGCAAAACTATCCGCTGCTGCTTACGGCTAACTTACGGTGTGCTTGCGTCCAGCTTACGCCTCGGCGGTCGCCGTCGTGGGTCGCCGTCGTGGGAATGAGGGTTCGCAGGTCACCTACCGGACCGTCGCCAATGGTTGGAATCCGCGCCTTTATGTCTAACCCTTCGCCCTTTGGCCTGCCCGCAGGACCCGGCATGAACATTTCTACCGGCCATCCAGAACCTCTCGCACCTGCTGGGCCAGGGCTGAGGTTCGATAAGGTTTGTTGATCAGCACCGCATCCTTTTCGAGCCCGCCGCGGCGATCAAGAACTTCCCGTGTGTAGCCGGAGGAATATATCACAGCACCATTCCGATAGCGTTCCCGGAAGACGTCAGCAATATCGCGCCCATTCATCCCCCGGGGCAGGATCATGTC
>JABJKS010000106.1 GCA_018660265.1 Rhodospirillaceae bacterium
CAAGGTGTCGGGGATTTTGTCCGACACCGCCAGCAGGGAGTGATAGCCGCCCACCCGGCTGTTCGGTGCGATGCCTTCGAATAAGCCGCTGCCATCGTGGTGTAGCTGCCAGTATTTGCCGTGGCGGGGGACATCCATGACAGTTAGTTCGCCGCCGAATGCCTCAACCATACCCTGCAGGCCCAGGCAAACGCCGAATTGCGGGATGCCCATATCCGCCACTTGGCGCACCAGATCGGGGACGCCGAACTCCTTCGGCTGGCCCGGGCCCGGTGAATGAATGACCAGATCCGGTTTGTCCGACAGGGCGGCGAAGGCGGGGGCACCATGGCGATAGGTTTTGACATCCGCGCCTGTTTGGCGGAAATAGTCGGCCAGGGTATGAACAAAACTGTCTTCGTTATCCACCATGACGATGCGCACATCGTAATACTTTGGCGCTTCAGGTGCGGCGACAACCTCCGGGCCCTTGCTGCCCAGGGATGCCACGGCCTTGAAAAAGGCGGTGGATTTGACTTTGGTCTCCTCCTCCTCCTCCTCCGGCGTTGAGTCATAGACAAAGGTGGCCCCAACCCGATAATCGGCCCGGCCATCCTGCAGATGCACCGTACGGATGGTGATACCTGTATTAACCGTGCCCGAGAACATCAAGGCACCAATGGCCCCGCCGTACCAGCGCCGGGGTGAAACCTCTTCGGCCTCGATTATCTCAACCGCCTTGCGCTTCGGCGCGCCGGTCAGGGTAACGGCCCACATGTGCGAGAGGAAGGCGTCGATGCCGTCAAAGCCTTCGCGCATGCGGCCCTCCACATGATCGACGGTGTGGAACAAACCGGCATAACGCTCGATGGCGCGCCGGGCCAACAGCTTCACCGTGCCGGGCCGGCAGATCCGCGATTTATCGTTGCGATCCACGTCCGTGCACATGGTCAATTCAACTTCGTCCTTGGCGGAATTATATAGGGCCAGGATGCGTTCGGCGTCTTCCATGGCGTTGTCGCCACGCCGGGCCGTGCCGGAAATGGGGGAGCTTTCCACCCGATCACCGTCCACGCGCACGAACATCTCAGGCGAGGCACCGATCAACTGTTCATTGGCGAATTGGAAAAAGAACTCATAGGGTGATGGGTTGATGCGCTGCATCAGGCGGAACATCTCGGACGGCGGGCCATGGTATTTGGTCTGATATTTACGGCTCAACACCACTTCAAATATGTCGCCGACGTGCATGCGCTGGCGGGCCATTTTGACCTTGGCCATATATTCTTCCGGCGTGTGATCCGAGGTGATGGTGCCACTCGAAACCTGGTTCGGGCTGGATAGCGGTACCATGCCCGAGAATGCGGTTTCCCCCTTGCCATGGGTGGTCAGGGCCCGGCGGGTGAATTCATATTCATAGGCATAGGCGACTTCCAGGCGGCGATCCATCACCATGATCCGGTCGGGCAGATACAGATGCAACAGCTTGTCATCCTCGCCCCGGGGCATGGACAGGGGCATCTGCTCAAACTCATAAATCAGATCAAAGCCAAATGCGCCCCACAGGCCCAGGAAATCGTCATCCATGCCGTTGAATTCGGCCATCATGGCGCGGATCGGGGTGAAGGTCGATGGCTGCCGACTGCGTTCTTCTTCTGTAAAGTGGCGATCCGGGCGGGCGATTTGCAAAAACAAATTCGCCTCATCCTCAGAGGCCAAATCAATATTCGGGTCTTTCAACAACAGCGGCCGCAACATGGCCAGGATCGCAATGCCCCGTTCGTTCAGGGCGGTCAGGCGGAAGGCATCCGCATGGGCGACAATCTCCAATGGAGGGTCGATAAAGCCGAACTCCCAGCGTGAATATCGGTCCTGATCCTCAACACCGGATGAGAGGAAGGCACCGCGCGTGTTGTCGAGGGCATCGACCAAAAAGTCGATACCGCGTTGAAAATCGATCTTCCGGTCGGTCCGGTCGATAACGATGCCCGAGGGCGAGACGAAAGAGTAATGGGTCATAACAGGTTTCCTGAAGGCTTACTCCGCGGGCACAACACCTGAAATTCAGGCTTGGCGCGGTGTGATTATATTCATGGCGATTGAATGGTCGAAATATGACGTATCGGAAGGGGGAGGGCGGTGCTTATATGCCGCCCAGGCAAGCGAAGAGCCTCACCAAAGAAAGGTGATGAATTTGGGCGGCTGTTGCGCCGCCTCTGATGTGCGCTGTCCTGTCATTTCGCCGCGACGCTAGCACAAGGCCGCCTGGATGGTAAACTAATTTCATGAGCGACTCATTTTTCCAGGCCCGAGACCAGGCAATCCCTTATCCCAGCCGCCCGGTACCCCTTTCCCATCCCACACACCTTTATGTGGTTGGCCGGCTGCATGGCCTCGACCCGGTTGCGATGGATGGGGCCCCGGCTGCCCCGGTTGCCAGGGTATTGGAATTGGGTTGCGGGGCGGGGGGCAACCTGTTGCCTATGGCGGCGTCTTTGCCTGGCGTGGAATTCGTCGGTGTCGATTTGTCCGGTCCGCAGATCGATTTGGCCCGTGTCGCAGCGGTAACCGCAGGCATAAATAACGTTGAATTTCTTGCCGGTGATGCCCTCTCGGCACTGGATGGGCGCGGAGATCTATCCTTTGACTACATAATTTTGCATGGCCTCTATTCCTGGGTTTCCGCTGCGGTACAGGATGCCCTATTGCCCTTGTGCAGCAAATTTTTGTCCGACAACGGCATTATATATATCAGCTACAACACCTACCCCGGCTGGCATGGGCGGGGTCTGATCCGCGATTTGATGTTGCGCGCCTGCGCTGATCTATCCGACCCGACAGAACGTGCCACGGCGGCACGCGGGGCCCTGGATCGATTGGTTGCGGCCTATGCCCAGCCCGATGATGCCTATGCCAACTTGTTGGCGGAGGAACAGCAACGCGTGGCGGCGTTAGAGGACGGTTTCCTGCTGCATGATTTATTGGAGGCGGAAAACCACCCCATCTATGTTGACGAATTTCTCCGGCGCGGGGCGGATGCAGGACTGCAATTTGTTTCTGAAAGCAACGTCGCGGCGTCCCGTGAGGAGAATTTTGCCCCCGGTGTGCGCCTGCATCT
Organism: Rhodospirillaceae bacterium; assembly: GCA_018660265.1. GTDB lineage: Bacteria > Pseudomonadota > Alphaproteobacteria. The sequence goes on from JABJKS010000106.1 coordinate 3,098, forward strand.
GTCCGCCATTGATGATTTGGTGCAGCGGGAACAAAATGTCGACTTTCTGTTGAACCGTAGTTTTCGCCAATCCGTATTGTGCAAAGCGGGCCACAATGTGCGGCGGCAGATTTCAGCTGAGTGGTTGTCGGGCCTGTATCTTGCCTCTCCCGTGCGGCCCCTGGGTCAACTGCCCGAGGGTGAACCAGGCGAGGCGTTCTTTGCCACGCCGGACGGTGGCCGCTTTGGCATGACCACGCCCAGCGCGATTTCAGCGCTCAATCACCTGGCCCTTGCCTGGCCGGACTTCATAGCCCTTGAGGATCTTGCCGCCAAGGTGGGTGATCCGGCTATCGTGGCGCAATTGGTGATCGATCTGTACCCTCGTAACTGGCTGGATTTGCTGCCCCTAGCCCCCGGTTTTGTCATGCTGCCGGGACCACGGCCAATGGTCACGCCCCTGGCGCGGGTGCAAATCGTGACGGGGGAGCATGTGACGGATTTGCGCCACCGCAGCGTATTGATCACGGATAGCTTCACCAGACAGCTCATCCCGCACCTGGATGGGCAAACCGATCGGGCGGATTTGCTGGCAGCGGTCGCCGGGTTCGAAATTAGCGGTCGTCCTCAAATTGCCAATGATGACCCGGAAGCCTTATTGGATGCAGCCCTGCATCAATTGGCGGAGCGCTGCCTGCTTGTCCAATAGGTTGGCCACAGGATATAAGGGCGCCAGACATTTTCAAATTGGGCAGATCGTAAAGGGTTTCGATCCAATGGAAATTAGAGGGCGGGGATGAATAGTGGACGTTGATTGGACCGAGGATAATTTTTCCGTATTGCGTGACTGGCAGGTGCGCCAGGTTGCTTACGTGCCCGATGCGGGCCATGCGGATTTGATCAATCGCTGTGATCAGGCCGATGATATGCGCCTGGTTCCCCTGACCACGGAGGAAGAGGGCATCGCCGTCCTTGGTGGTGCCTGGTTGGGTGACCAGCGGGGCGTATTGTTGATGCAATCATCCGGGGTCGGTAATTGCATCAACATGTTGTCCCTGGCCCGGGTCTGCCGCTTTCCCTTGTTGATGATGGTGACCATGCGCGGCCAGTGGGGGGAGTTCAATCCCTGGCAGGTGCCCATGGGGGCCTTGACGCCGACGGTTTTGGAGGGGGCGGGCAGCTTAGTGTTTCCGGTTGATGATCCGGCCAAAATGGGTGAGACGACGAACGCTGCGGCGCGTATGGTTTTCGAAGGCCCGACACAGGCTGCCGTATTGATCGGCCAGTCGGTGATTGGCGCCAAGAGCTTTGGGAAATAGGTCATGAATAGTACTTTAAATGGCACTTTGGATCGTAATCGGGCGGCGGACTATCCCTTGCGCAGACGAGAGGTGGTGGCGGATTTGCTGGCGGATCGCGGCGATATGCTGGTCGTCGCGGGCCTTGGCGCGCCGGTCTGGGATTGTACGGCGGTGGAAGACCATCCCCTGAATTTTCCCCTGTGGGGTGCCATGGGCGGTGCTGCCGCTATGGGCCTGGGCCTGGCTATGGCCCAGCCGGAGCGTCGGGTCCTGGTGATTACCGGCGATGGTGAGATGTTGATGGGCCTGGGTGCGATGACCACCATTGGTTCGCAACAGCCCGAAAACCTGTCGGTCGTGGTCTGTGACAATGAACGTTATGGGGAAACGGGCATGCAGCTGACCCACACCGCCGGCAACCTGGATCTACCTGCCATGGCCCTGGCCGCCGGCTTTGCCTCTGCCGCTGCCGTCAGTTCCGACAATGAGTTTAAGGCAGCGCTTCCCGCTATTCGCAACGCCAAGGGACCCGGCTTTTGGTCCATTAAAATCAAGGCGGAAGATAACCCCATCGGTGTCATGCCGCCCAAAGACGGTGTTACCCTGAAAGACCGCTTCCGCGCGGCGCTGTTAGGGGCAGCCTGAATATGCTCCAGGTGCGAAAAACCTGACCGCTGGCCGATGCGACGACCGCGCTTGACCTCGGAGCGGTTAAACCGTAACGCGGTTCAGTATGGATTTTGCATCGTTAACTATTTCGTTGATGATCTCAGCCGCCGGCTGAACCTTCCGCACCATCGACAGCCCTTGTCCCGCCCACATCGATAACGCTTCAATATTGCCTTCTGCATCAGGACCGGGCGTATAACTCTGGTAGCGTAAAATTTCGCCACGAGACGGGGACCTGGCAATTACTTCGCCCTCGCCGGGACGATCACCACTCGGTGGCCTGCCTTCCGTCTCCCACAGGTCAACCGTGCTATTACGCAGAACGCGATGCGGTGCGTCGGGCCACCCAACATTAAATAGATCATTGTGATGGGTCGTATCATTTTCGGATGCATCTAAAACACGCTGCTGGTAGTCGGGATGGATTTCGACTTCTTCGCTGGCAAGAAAACGGGTGCCAATCCAAGCGGCGGATGCGCCAAGTGCTAGAACTGCAGCCAGCCCCCGACCATCTGCAATGCCACCAGCCGCGATTACTGGAACATCACCGACTGCGTCGACGACAGCTGGCACCAACGGTAATGTCGCAACAGTTCCACGGACGTGCCCGCCTGCTTCCCATCCCTGAGCGACGATTGCGTCAACACCACTGTCTACCGCTTTTCGCGCGGCTTCCGCATCCCCAACCGAATGCAACACAATTGCTCCGGCATCCTTTGCCTTCCTAATCAATGGCGTCGGGTCGCGCCAAAAAAAAGAAATGATCGGAACGCCTTCGTCCAAACAAGCGTCTAATAGTTTTTCCTGTGGGAAATCCATGTTCAAGTTTACGGCAAAAGGCTTTGCCGTGAGCGATTTGGTTTGACGAACAACTTTCCGAAGGTTCTCAACGTCTCCGCCCCATAATGGCAAAACGCCTAGACCACCGGCGTTGCTGACAGCCGCCGCTAACTTCGCTCCAACAGCTCCGCCCATTGGCGCTAACACAACGGGTAATTCGACGCCAACGCATTCGCAAAAACTGGATGCCATTATCTATGTCCCCTTTGTCGTTTGAGCAATCTTAGCGTGCAATTTCCGTCGCGTCTGATTTTAGCATGCGAATGTGAGAAGATCTCCTTGTGGCAAAAGCAGAACTGTATTCTGTTGCACCCAATATCTGCTGTAGGGGGCATGCAGCTAACCTATACCGCCGGCAACCTGGACCTACCCGCGATGGCCTTGGCCGCCGGCTTTGCCTCCGCCGCTGCCGTCAGCTCCGACAACGAGTTTAAGGCAGCGCTTCCCGCTATTCGCAGCGCCAAAGGCCCCGGTTTCTGGTCCATCAAGATCAGGGCGGAAGATAACCCCATCGGTGTCATGCCGCCAAACGACGGCGTCACCCTAAAAGACCGCTTCCGCGCGGCGCTGTTAGGGGCAGCTTGAAAATGCTCCAGGCGCAAGAAATCCGGCCGCTGGCCGGCGCGACGCCCAATCGTGCCATCGGATCATGTCGGCTCCATGTGGCCAAGCAGACAATATTCCAGGATGGGTGCGATGACTGCCTTTGACCCGACTCGGATCTTCATCAGCGGTCAATGGGCCGCGAAAATAGTTGAGAAATTACTTGTTACACAGGGACCCCTATCATTGGTTGCCTTGCTGTTCGGGAAGCGGGCCGTCGTAGACCTCGCGGATTGGGTTTGTGTATTCGTGCCAAAGGGTTCCTTCACTCCCCGCGCGAAATATAAAGGGGATAGCCGTATCGCTGCTTTGGCGCACCTGCTCAAGTACCGCTTTCGCCCTGCCGATGTCGTTCAGTCGAACGCAAGCTCCAGCCAAAACGAGTTGGGCGCTGATCATCGTCGAATTTAGGTTGATCGACCTCTCGGCAGCTTCTTTCGCCCCTTCATAATCCCGATGAAACTGGCGCGATGCAGCTAATAACCACCAAAACATGTACTCGATCGGATCCCTTGGGCTCAGCCGGAATGCCAATTCGCAAAATTCAATACCCTTTTCGGTCTCGCCAAAAGCTGCGGTTGCATACCCATGCATAGCGTTTGCGAGCGCGGCGTTGGGGTTGAGCTCTATAGCGCGCTGCAGTAGGGGGCGAGCTTGACGGAACCGACCTAGCCACCAGCACGCAAAACCCACATCCGCCAAAACTGTGGGATCGTTCGGCCCGTGATGCAGCGCTTGTTCGCCATGTCGAAGGGACTCGCTGGCGGTCGTTTTGAAGTCATCTGTCCAGCCGTTGTAGGAGCGCCATGCCAAAATGTATGCTGACACCGCATGGCCGATCGCATAGTTGGGATCGAGGTTCGTAGACCGCTTCGCGAACGGTTCAGCTTCGTCGATATCCTGACGGCGATAGTTCTGCAACAGCGTCTTTGCTCTAACAACGTTGCCCCAGGCATCCAGGGCACCGGGCGGCTTACGGCTTAGAAAGCTGGCTTCCGCCATCAACAGGCGTGATTGCAGGGCACCCGCGATGCCCTGGGTCACCTCATCCTGCACCGCGAAGATGTCATCCAGTACCCGATCATAGCGGTCGGCCCAGATGTGGTTACCGCTTTCGGCGTCAATGAACTGGGCCGTGACCCGAATGCGATTACCGGCCTTGCGCACACTGCCCTCCAGCACATAGCGGACGCCAAGGTCTGCGGCGACTTTTCGCACATCAGGAGATTGGCCTTTGTAGGCGAAGGTAGAATTGCGGGCGATCACGAATAGGTCCGGCACGCTGGAAAGCAGGGTGATGATGTCCTCTGTCATGCCATCGGCGAAGAATTCCTGCTCGGGGTCACCAGACATATTATCGAACGGTAACACCGCGATGGAGGGTTTATCGGGCAACGGCAGTGGCGCATTGATGACTGTCGGAACTTCTGCATCAAATGCAGAGGGCGCCCACTGCCAGACCCGCACGGATCGCTCAATGTTTTTCAGCTCCCGGTCACCACCATCAACAAATTCGGCCTCAATGCGGCCTTCGACACTGTCATGGGCGTTGCTTGAAATTGTAACGCAGCCAGTATCACAAATCTCTTGTAGTCGTGCCGAGATGTTGACACCATCGCCGAAGATATCGTCACTTTCGACAATCACGTCGCCGAGGTGAACGCCAATGCGGAAGCAGATAGCGTCATCATCCCCAATGCCAGAATTGCGGGTCGCCATACCTTCTTGAACAGCAACAACGCATTCGCTTGCCGCGACGACAGATGGAAACTCAAGCAGCAATCCATCGCCAGTCGTCTTGACGATGCGTCCACCGTGTTTGGCGATCAGTGGGTCAATATGTTCAGAACGGTGCGCATTCAAACGCCGTAAGGTGCCCGCTTCGTCGCGTCCCATGAGGCGCGAATAGCCAGCCACATCAGCCGACACGATTGCTGCTAATCTGCGTAGGGTTTTCTCCGTCATGGCGGGTAGTGTAACGGCAAGTGTTCAGCTAATCCAAGCATGATAGATAAGTTGTTGCATGGTCGCTTATGGCACAAAGCAGAATTGTATCCTGTTGCACCCAACGTCTGCTGTTGGGGTCGAGGTGGACTATCGCTGTTAAGCCGGCGCTGGCCGGTGGTGGAGATGCTGGCGGATCGCGGCGCTATTTGCATAGCCTGACGGGCCCTAAACGCCTGACGTGCGGCGTAGGGGTTCGAGGCGGAAGCTTAGGCGAACCCAGTTTTTCTGCAACCGGTCGCCGTCCATCAAATAGTGGGTGCGCAAGGCGGATATGTCGCGGTAGCAACGCTGTAAGGCTTCACCGTCGTTCATGGCACTGCTGCCACCGGCGATAAATAGAACATCCACGACCTTTGCCGTTTACTCCACGCATTGTTGCAGCAGCATTTGCATATGGGCGCGTGTCCCGAAGGCACCCGGCGCAGCGCTTCGCATTCGTTGGCGCGGGCCCGCAAACCCGGGATCAGGTCGCGGGCCCGTTGGGGCATGACCTCAGAGCTTAGGTTCAGGTCAACTTCGTGGCTATGGTCCGCCCGGCATTGTCCCGTATTTCTAACCCCGCGACGGCAGTACCACCACGCCGGTGCCTTGGATCGATAGTTCATCATCTTGCTGATGGGCCTTTTGGCTGATCTCTACACAATGGCGACCATCACCATCGATGAATTTATTGCTCACTTCGCCGTTGATATACAGCACGTCGCCTTCCGGGTTATGGCGGCGGATACGGGTTTTGTGGTTGGCCAGGAAACCGTCATCGCCCATCCAGTTGGTTAGGTGATGGGTCAGCCAGGAGACCCGCTCCGGCCCATAGTCATAGGCACCGGGGGCACCGACTTCGACTGCGAAATCGTTCTCCCAATGCACCCGCTCGGGGCAGTCGGGGATGTTAAAGCGGTTGGTAATGCCCAGGCCGGGATGTTTATGGATCTGTTGCCAGGCTAGTTTGTTGGCACGAATATAAAGCCCACCCCAACCTTGGGCATAGCAGATGAAGCCCGTGGCGGTCATGGGGCCTTTGAGCATCGTGGGTAACTTGTCGCCGACGTTGACGTCTTCATAATAACGGGTTTCGCCACCCCGGATTTCTTCCTTGGCATAATGGCGATAGATATCCACCAGCTCTTCCTCGGTATAGCGCAGCTGGCCTTTTTTTGCGGCGTCATACTTGGTGCCGGCTTCCCGCGCCTTGTCGCGTTCCGTGCGGAAGCACCAGCTGTCGGCGCTGCAGATATTGTCGCCGTCCTGGTTATAGAATTCCACATGATAGACCTGCTCGATCGCGCGGCCTGAAAATTGTGTGTCGTGGGGGATCAGCTCCTTCAACCAGGCTTCACAATGGACTTCGTCATTGCGGTTTAGATGCTTATGCCAGTTCCAATCAGCCCCGGCCCACATGGCATGGATGCCGGGCAATCCGCCAACATAGCCGGAGATGATGCGGTTGGTCGCGAACAGAAATGAGGGCAAGGCGATCAGGCCGTCATATTTGGTCTTCGCGGCATATTCGGGATCACACCACAGGGGATTGTCGTCACCGATGCCGTGGGCATAGTGGCGGATGTTGTCCCGGGTTGCCTCGTAACACCACGGCTCCGGCATATTCTCGATCTTCACGCCGACGCGTTTTTGTAGATCTTCCAGGCCCCGTTCGGAGATTTTGGGGAACCGTCCCCCACTTTCGCTGGCTTGGCTTTCGTCGCTCATTGTCTACTCTCCTCTCGCGGCCGCTTCGCGGTCCCGCAGTATTTTACGATTAACTTTGCCCGCCGGCGTCTTTGGCAACTCGTCCGCGAAGGCGACGATGCGGGGATATTCGTGACGGCTCAAATTCTCTTGAGCAAATAATTGAAGTTCCTTGATAAAGCTGTCATCACCGTCCCGGTCGCTGATGATGAAAGCCTTGACGACGAGGCCCCGGATGTCGTCGGGAACACCGATCACGGCGGCTTCCAACACATCCGCATGTTTTAAAAGGGTATCTTCAATTTCCATTGCCGACATGGTCCAGCCGGCGGAAATGATGACGTCGTCGGCCCGCCCGCCGTGAAAAAAATAACCTTCGGCATCAATGTGCCCGCGATCCTTGGTGGGGAACCAGCCGTCCCGGCGCATGACCATGATCTCGCCCACTTCGTCCGGGGCGCAATGTTCACCCTTGGGGTTCAGAATGGCGACGTCCTGGCCGGGGATGGGCATGCCCAAAGATCCCAGTTTCGGCGGCAAATCCTCGGCCCCCGGATAACTACCCAGCAGGACGCCAACTTCTGTTGTGCCGTAGAAACTGCACGGATACTGGCCAAACGTGGCCTTGGCCCATTCCGCCGTGTCCGTATCCATGGGTTCGCCGGTAAAGCTGACTTTTTCCAGGTTGAAGTTGTAATTGCCGGAGGTGCCGGCGTTTTTCATCATCCTGAAATGGGTTGCCGCCGCCGACAGATTGCTGATCTCAAACTCTTCCAGGGCTGCCATCAACCGCTCCGGATCGAACTTGCCGGCATAAGAGGCCGTGGTAATGCCCAGAGCATGGGGCGACAGGGTGCCGTGCCAAAGACCATGCCCCCACGCGGTGGAGGAGGGGCACATGAAACGGTCGCCGGGCCTGGTGCCGGTGCCGTACAGGGCGGCCAGCATGACCGTGACAATGGATTGGTGGCGATGCTTCACGGCATCGGGCAATTCCCGCGTGGTGCCGGAAGTATATTGATACATCGCCATGTCACGGCCGGCGGTGGTCATTTCAAAGGCCGTATCGTAATTTTCAAGCATGGCCATGAAGTCATCATCTGCGATGGCCGTGTCGCAACCCGCATCTGCGGCCAAATCCGTCTTTTCAGGGGCCAACAGCAGGAATTTCGGCTGGCAGTCCCCAACCCGTAAACGCAACGCATCGGGGCCGAACAGGGTGAACATGGGCACCGCCACACAGCCGGCCTTCATGGCACCGTACAGGGCAATATAAAAATGCAATGACGGCTCTACCATCAGGGCAACCCGTTCGCCCGGCGCGATGTCCTGGGCGCGAAGATAGTTGGCGTAACGTCCCGACCAGTCGGATATTTCGCCGAACGTGTAGCTTTCCGAACCACCTTCCGCCAAGGCAATCCGCACCGCCACGCGGTCCCGGGGGTGGCGTTCGATACATTCGTGGGCAATGTTCAGGGCCTCCCGATCGCCATCGAACAATTCCCAAAGTCTTTCTTTGGAACAGTGCTTTTGAGCGTCGGCGAATGAGGTGTAGTCGGTCAGCAGTGGCATGGTGGGAACCCGAGTTGCGGCGAAGACAGAGAATTTTAGGATATCTCCAATAATTGTCAATACGCAATAATATTGTCTATAGACAATAACCGTGCTTGCTTTACCTCGAAACGAAGGGTGGTAACAAAGCCGTCCATAGCGTGCTATGAGAGGGGTATGAACTTACAAGCGCCAGACCTGCCCGGTGATATCACCAGCGACATCCCAGATGGTTTCCAGCCTTTTGTCCACAATGGGCGTTTCGCGGATTGCATTGGTCCGTTCTATGCCAAAGCACTGCCAGAAGGCGGCTTTCGCTATCTTTTCAAAACAGCCGCCATGCACGCCAATCCCAATGACGTTACCCATGGTGGTGCGTTGTACAGTTTTGCCGATCACATAACCGGACATGCCGTCGTCAACGCTACGCACCGGGGTTGCGCCACGATCAAGTTCAAGGTGGAATACCTCTCTCCCGTACCTCTTGGGACCTTGGTCGAAGGGACGGTCGAATTGGTCCGCATCACCCGCACCATGGCGTTCTTGCGTCTGCGCCTGTTTGCAGGCGATCTAACCCTGATGACCGCCGATGGTGCCTATAAATTGTTCGCGCCATTTGATCCGGCCATGTTTGATCCCCTAAATCCGGGCCTGGGCAAAGAGGAACCGGCGCAAGGTACGGAAGTGCTGCCAGAGTTGCCGGAGGGATTTCAACCCTTTCCCAGCCAGGGAAGTTTCCCCGCCTTATGCGGGCCGACCCATTATCGCCGGGACAAAGACGGCGGCTTCATGAACGGCTTTCAGGCCCGGCAGATGCATGACAACACCAACAACATTGTCCATGGCGGGGTGCTGTTTACCTTCGCCGATGATATTATGGGCCGGGCCAGCTCGGGCATAACACGGCGCATGTCCACGACCATTGCCCTGAATGTGGAATATCTGGCGCCGGCACCCCTTGATGCCTGGATCGAAGGCGCCACGGAAATCACCTATATGGATGATCGCTTTGCCTTTGTCCGCAGTCGCATCTTTCACGGCGACCGCATTCTTCTGACCGCCGATGGCGTCTGGCGCCTGTTACAACCACATAGTTATTCAAAAAAGACGGAGGCTGCGAAATGAGTGTTCCCATCAGTCAGCAGACAATTGGTGCGGCCAGGGTCACAAGGGTGGAGGAGATGGCCGGCCCGGGATTTCGCCTTTCCACCATTTTTCCCGACTGGGACGCGGCTGTGTTTGAAGAGCATAAGGACTGGCTGGTGCCCACATATGTCAATCCGGAGAAGATGACCGCCCTGTTGAATATGCATTCCTGGGTCGTCGAACATAATGGCTTGACCGTGCTGATCGATACCTGTGTCGGCAACGACAAGGACCGCATGCCGGCGGAAAACTGGACCAACAATCAAGGCCCCTACTTGGAACGCCTGGCGGAGGCGGGATTTCAGCCTGAGGACATTGACATGGTCATGTGCACACATCTGCACGTGGATCATGTGGGTTGGAACACAAAGCTGCTGGATGGCCGTTGGGTGCCGACCTTTCCCAATGCCAAGTATCTTTTTTCCCGGGCTGATTTTGAGCATTATCAAGCCCATGCGGAAGAGGATATGGATCGTTTAAGCTTTGTGGATTCCGTGCTGCCCATCGTCGAACACGGTCTGGCGGAAATGACCGAGGGGGATCATCTTCTGGCGGAAGGCCTGTTGCTGGAACCGGCACCGGGACATACACCGGGCCATATCACCCTAAAATTGGAATCGGGCGCGGATGCCGCGATTTTCACGGGCGATATTCTGCATCATCCCTTGCAAGTCTATCATCCCGAATGGAACAGTCGTTTTTGTATTTTGCCGGATGAAGCGCGAACGTCCCGGCGGCGGGTGCTGGATTTTTGCGCTGATCGTGGTGCCTTGTTGATGCCGGCGCATTTCGGTGCGCCCCATTGCTGCCACATTGACAGGGCAGGGGAAGCCTATAGCCTGCGTTGGCATCACGGTTAGGTGCCATAATTTTGACGCCACCAATTTGATACCGCAATTAGGTGATCACGATCACACCATCTTGTATGGTTACGGGTTAGTACTTGGTCGAAACCGGAGATTAACCATGTACAATACTTTCCGCGCCCCTATCGTGGCGCTTTGCCTTGCCTTCGCTTTCCTGTTTGCCGGCCCTGCCCAATCCGGCCAGGTTGATGCCAGCGATATCATTTTCAAGGAGGTGGAGAAGCGCCTGATTGAGGAATATTACGCGTCGCGACGGGCACCAGATAGTCGCTACGAACGTCATCATGACGACGAAGACGGCGAACGCCATAGAGATAAGCATGGCAAGTCGGGCAAGTCGGGCAAGCACGGCAAGCACGAAAAATACGGCAAAAAACATCACGGTAAAAATAAGAAAAACAAGCATGGCAAACACGGCCTGCCCCCTGGTCTTTCGAAACGACATGGCCTGCCCCCCGGCCTGGCGAAACGCAAACGCCTGCCCCCCGGCCTGGCCAAGCGTGATCTGCCGCATGATCTGAACGATGTGCTGCCCAGCCCGTCACGCGGGACGGAGCGTGTTGTCATTGACAACAATGTTGTGCTTATACAAAAGGCGACGGGGATCGTACTGGATATCTTGTTGGATGCTGTCGCGGATGCCAACTAGGCGCGACAATTATATTGCAAAGGAAAGATTGAGATAATGACTGGCAAATGGAAGGGCTTGGCTGCCCTGGTTATCGCGCTGCCGCTTTTGACGGGCTGTTTTGAAGACAGCAAGGCCGAAATTCTGGCAAAAACCGAAGGTGTCTCCGACAAGTCTGCCCTGACGGACGCTTTGGGCAAACCGGACGATATCTCAAAAGTCGGGCCATTGGAGACCTGGACCTATAATGCCTCCAACGGCACTGTGGCTTTTGTTATTGCAGGCTCTACCGTGACCTTGCGCACGACGGGCGACAAGGCAGAATAAACTGGTTCCGGTCGATGGCTGATCTATTTGATCTTCCAGGATCGCTTGGTGCCTATGCCCTGCTGATACAACTTCCCCGATCGCTGACACTGCCCATACCGCGGCTGCAAAGTCCGACCCTTGCTCCTGGCCTGTACGTCTATTGCGGTAGTGCCCGGGGGCCGGGCGGGTTGGCGGCCCGGGTTGGACGGCATCTTCGTGCAGAGAAACCCATCCGTTGGCATGTCGATCATCTGACCACCGGGGGAGAAAACGCGGGCCGGGTGCTGGATGTCCTTTGTCTGCCCGATGGTGATGAATGCGAATTGGTCGGGCAGTTGGGGGCCATGTCCGGGGTGGCTGTCCCGGTGCCGGGCTTTGGCAGCAGCGATTGCCGTCAATGCCGGTCTCATTTACTTTCGGTGCCAACAGGATTTATCCTGCCAACTCATTCCTTTTAAGTTCCCGGTGATTTTTCTGTGATAAGGCCGCAGCCATGACGCTCACCAGATTTCCACGCGTGCCCCTGGGGCATTTCCCAACACCGCTTGAATACCTGCCACGGTTGACCGCGCAACTGGGTGGCCCGCGCATTCTGGTGAAGCGGGATGATTGTACCGGCCTGGCCCTGGGCGGCAACAAGACCCGCAAGTTGGAATTCCTGATGGCTGAGGCGGCGGCCCAGGGCGCAGATACAGTGCTGACCACAGGCGGTGTGCAGTCCAACCATGTGCGCCAGACTGCGGCCGCCTGCGCCAGGGCCGGGCTGTCATGTCATCTGGTATTAGCCCGCGCCGTAGCATGGGATGACCCGGCGTATGAAACCTCCGGCAATGTGCAATTGGATCATCTGCTTGGTGCGCAGGTGCATCTGCTGCCCCCTGGCACGGATCGCGATGGGGCCCTGCGGCGCATGGCAAGTGCGCTAAAGAAGAGCGGCAGAACGCCTTATGTCATACCCAGCGGCGGCTCCAACGCCACTGGCGCATTGGGCTATGTCGCCTGCGCTGAGGAGTTGGAAGCCCAGGCCGACACGGATGGTGAACGGATCGATTATTTGGTCCACGCCACGGGTAGTGGCGGTACCCAAGCCGGGCTGATCGCCGGTTTTCAGGCAATCGCCAGTCAGACCGGGGTTCTTGGTGTCGATATCACGGCGCATGCAGCGGACCTTCGCGGCAAAGTATCGGCTATTGCCAAGGATACCCTGGCACGACTGGGCGGCGGCGACAGATTTTCCAAGGATGCTTTGCAGATTGTCGAAGGCTACGCCGGCGGCGCCTATGGTATGCCGACAGAGGAAATGCGCGCCGCCGTCCGCCTTGTCGCGCGATTGGAAGGGTTGATCCTGGATCCGGTCTATGCCGGCAAGGCTATGGCCGGCCTGATTGACCTGGTGGCGAAAGGGCGCTTCAAGGACGATCAGACCGTTGTCTTTCTGCATACTGGTGGAATGCCGGGGCTGTTTGCCTACAACGACTATTTTCAAGAAAAATGAACCAGGACGCTAATCGATGGCGGTAAAGCCGCCGTCGACCACCACTTCCGAGCCGGTCATAAAGCTGGAAGCCTCGGAAGCCAGGAACAAAATGGCGTTGGCTATATCAATGGCTTGACCCATTCGTCCAATGGGATGCATATCACGCATTTTGTCCAGGACCACCTGTTGGCGCGCCTCATCGTGGTGGGCGATCATGTCGCGCACCATGGGCGTATCAATGGCACCGGGGTGGACCGAATTGACCCGCACGTTATAGCCGTAGTGCGCCGCCTCCGCCGCCGCCGCTTTCGTTATCAAACGCACGCCGCCCTTTGATGCCACATAGGCCGATTGCCGAACGAACCCTTTGATACCGGCGATAGAGGATATGTTGATGATGGAGCCGCCGCCCGCCGCCCGCATCGCAGGCATGGCATATTTCATGCCGAGAAAAACCCCTTCCAGGTTCACGGCGATAATTTTTTTAAAATCGGAAAGACTGGTGTCCTCTATTTTCGCGGTCATTTCAATGCCCGCCGCATTAACCAGAATATGCACGCCGCCAAATTTTTGTAACGTATCGTTGACAGCGGCTTCCCATGATGCTTCCTGGATAACATCCAGGGCGATGGGCATGGCTTGGCCGCCTGCGGCCTCGATCGCCGCGGCGTTTTCCTTTGCCACCCCTTCGTTGATGTCGGCCACGGCCACCTTTGCCCCATGCGCAGCCAGCAATCTGGCGGTCTCCGCGCCAATGCCGGAGGCACCACCCGTTACCAAAGCCACCTTTCCACTCACATCATAAACGCTGCCTGCCATTCTACCGTTCCATTTCCTATTTGTTACAAAACCCATGAATTCTTATAGCCAATTGCCTACGGCGTTGTCTCGAATGGAAAAATGCAATCACGCGGTGGTTGCCTTGGTTGATCCAGTCCATTACGGTGACGGCGAATTATAACGAAATGGGAGGCTACAATGAAAAAATTCGACATGTTTAAGCCTGTCGTTGCAGGGATGATCGCGGGGGCCATGGCCCTTGGTCTAGCGGTTGCACCGGCATCGGCTGAAATGCAGAAAAAGGAATTCAAGGTTGTTGGAACCTGGGGTTTCCTGGACCATTGGAAAGAGCGTGAAGGTCCGTTTTGGAAAGAGCGTCTGCCTAAGTTGTCGGGCGGCAAGTTGACCGCCAACGCCAAGTCGCAGACCGAACTAGGTCTTTCCGGCTTTGAAATCATGCGTCTGTTGAAACTCGGCGTGTACGATGCCGTGCATGGCGTGACCGGTTATGTGGCGCAGGACAGCCCCGCCATTGAAGGCGCTGATCTGTCTGGTGTGATCCAGGATCTGTCCATCTATCGCAAGGCCAACGAGGCCTATCGTCACATTATGGCCCGTGAATTTGAAGAAAAATACGGTGCCAAATTGCTGATGATCTATGCCTGGCCCAGTCAACAACTGTGGTGCAACCTTGGCGACAAGAGCAACAAAAATGTTAGCTTGAAAGACCTAAAGGGTAAGAAAATCCGTACCTACAGCACCACGCTGGGTGATTTCATTGAAGGCATTGGCGGCTCCGCCGTGACCATTGCCTTTGCCGAGGTCGTGCCAGCGCTGCAAAAAGGCGTGGCCGATTGCGGCATCACCGGTACCCTGCCGGCATATAACGCCAAGTGGTATCAGGTAGTGACCCACAATATCCGGGTTCGCCTGGGTTATGCCTCTTCCTTCCTGGCCATGAATACAAAGGTCTGGAACGGCCTAGATGCAGAAACAAAAGCTCTGCTGAAAAAAGAATTGGCCATTCTGGAAGAAGAGATGTGGGTGGCCACGGCGAAGAACGACGAACGGGGCATGAATTGCAATGCCGCTGGTCCTTGTGACGGCCCTACTGGTGGCATGGTTCCCGTGGAACCGAGTATGGCTGACAAGGCCCAATTGAAAGACGTCGTGGAAAACTTCGTCCTGAAGCGTTGGGCCAAACGTTGTGGCACGCAGAAATGCCTCGACGAATGGAATGCGACCATCGGAAAAATTTCCGGCATGAAGGCTGCCATGTAATTTCCGACACTAGACGAACAAGTTGGCGCCGCGTTTTAAACCGCGCGGCGCCAATTTCGTAATCCCCGGGCTATTGTTGTATGAAGCCCTATAACAGGGGTCTCCATGATGCCTGGGTCAAGGATATAGATTATGTTAGCCAATATTCACAATCGCCTGGAAATTGTGTCCCGTTGGGCCGTCTGGGTGGGCGGTGCGGCGCTGATGGCTGCGGCGCTCATGGTTACCGTTGATGTTTTAGCTCGCAAATTTGTCGGGATAACCATGAGCGGTTCGGATGAATATTCAGGCTATGTATTTTCCGCGACGACAACCTGGGCTTATTCATTTTGTTTATTGCATCGTTCCAACGTGCGGATCGATGCGTTTTATAGCTTGTTGCCCAAGCCGGTTGCCGCCTGTCTTGATGTCGTCGGCTGCATCCTGTTGTTCTATTACATGTCAGTCATGACTTATTACGCCGGCATATCCTTTGGCAATTCCTGGCAAAGCAATTCCGTATCGATCACCACACTCGGTACGCCGCAGTGGATCCCACAATTATTCTGGTTTGCCGGATTGCTGCTGTTTTTGATTACTTTGGTATTTGTAACGCTTTACGCCACCCTCAGTCTGTTTCAGCGCAATTGGGAGCTCGTTGCAAAGCTCATTGGCGTGCCCTCCATCGCAGAAGTTATGGAAGAAGAAACACATGGCCAGGACGTGGTCCTGGCAACTGGCGACGGCGCCGAGGGGACGAGATAAGACGATGGTTATCGGAATTGTAGTAGGTTTACTTGTACTTGTACTCTCCGCCGTACCGGTAGCGGCTGTACTTGGTATATTGAGTTTTGTCCTTGATGAAGTCGCCATGGACGGCAGATTGACCGCCGCCCTGGCGGAGATTTATTGGGACAAGAGCAAGGAATTCATCCTCGTTGCCGTGCCCATGTTTATCCTGCTGGGTGAGATCATGCTGCGCGCCGGCATCGCACGGCGGATGTATGGCGCGGTCATTCAATGGCTGTCATGGCTACCCGGCGGCTTGATGCATGCCAATATCGGCTCCTGCACCATATTCGCCGCCTCTTCGGGATCCAGCGTGGCGACGGCTGCAACGGTGGGCACGGTTGCCTATCCGGAAATCGAAAAAAGAAAATATAACGAGCGCCTGTTCCTCGGTTCCCTGGCGGCGGGCGGTACTTTGGGTATCCTGGTGCCGCCGTCCATTAATTTAATCATCTATGGCTTGTTGACCGATACCTCGGTGCCCGAGCTTTATCTCGCGGGCATTTTCCCAGGCTTGATGCTTGCGGGGCTTTTCATGGTGGCGATTATCGGGGCCTGCATATACCGGCCATCCTGGGGTGGCGTCAAGGTTGAGACCAATTGGACCGACCGCATCAGAACCCTGCCTGACCTGTTGCCGCCAATCGTCTTATTTACCGCCGTTGTCGGCTCCATTTATGCCGGCATAGCCACGCCGACGGAAGCCGCGTCCATCGGCGTCATGGTCGCGCTCATTATCGCCGCCTCCTTCAAAAGCCTGAATTTCAAGATGCTTCGGGATTCCTTCGAAGGCACCATGCGCACCACGGCCATGATCATGTTGATCGTGTTCGCGGCAATATTTTTGAACTTTGTTCTTGGCTTCATGGGTATCACCCAGGCGATGCTGGCTTTTATCGCTGATATGGGGCTGACGCCAATACAAACGATCTATTTGATCGTGGCCTTCTATTTGCTGCTGGGCATGTTCATGGAAACCTTATCCATGATGCTGACTACGATCCCCATCGTCTTTCCCATCGTGATGAAATTGGGCGTGCCGGAATTTTCCGATGTTTGGTTTGGCATTCTCATTACCTTGCTCATGGAAGCGGCCTTGATCACGCCGCCCATCGGTGTCAATCTTTACGTAGTTCAAGGCATCCGGACCCGGGGCGGTAAGTTCAACGACGTGGCCATTGGTGCCATTCCCTTTGTCGTCTCCATGCTGTTCATGATCGTGATTTTGATCAGTTGGCCGTCGGTTGCGACCTGGTTGCCAAATCAGGTTTATCACTAGGTTTTATTGTTGGGAATTGGCGCAGGGGATTAGCAGGCAAATTAGCCCCTTGTCATGATTTAGGTGGAGTGAACGATGGCCTGGATCATCGGCGTTGATGTCGGCGGAACTTTTACGGATTTTCACGTTTATGACGATGAAAGCGGTGAGCTGCGCATCCATAAGACCCCTTCGACACCGGATAACCCGGCCAGGGCGGTCCTGAACGGCATTAATGAGCTGTCTGATGATATGAAGCTGGCGGATGTCAGCCGCCTATCCCACGGCACTACCGTGGCCACCAATGCCCTGATCCAGCGCCGTGGCGGCAAAGTGGCCTTGCTGGTCACCGAAGGGTTTCGTGATCTGCTGGAAATTGGCCGGCAAATCCGCCCCCACATGTTCAGTTTTCAACAGGATCACCCAACCCCCCTGGTGCCGCGAGAGAGGCGTTTGGAGGTGGCCGAACGTATTCTTTTTGACGGCTCGGTTCATCGGCCTTTAACTCAAGCCGCAATCGATGGTGCCGTCGTCGCCGTACGGGAAAGCGGTGCCGATTGCCTGGCGATTTGTTTGATATTCGGCTTCATCAATCCCGATCACGAGAGGCGATTGCGCGACGCCCTTACATCGGCCCTGCCGGATCTACAGATCTCTATCTCATCAGAGGTGCAGCCGGAGTTTCGCGAGTACGAGCGTCTGTCCACGACCGTCCTGAATGCCTTTCTACAGCCAATCATGGGCAGCTATCTGACCGAATTCGAGGATCAACTGACCAAGTTGATGCCCAATGCAGACCTGGGCATCAACCAATCCGCCGGCGGCCTGATGACACCCAGCCGGGCCCGGCAGCTGCCCATTCGCACGGCCCTATCGGGGCCGGCGGCAGGCGTCGTCGGGGCGGTTGATGCCGCGCGCTCCGCCGATCTGACCAACGTTATCACGCTTGATATGGGCGGTACCTCGGCCGATGTCTGCCTGATCCGCGATTTAGAGGCTGATGTGGCCTATGACCGCTGGATTGAAGGCTACCCGGTGCGCCTGGCCAGTGTGGATGTGAACGCGGTTGGCGCGGGGGGTGGTTCCATCGCCTGGTTTGAACGGGATGGTCTGATGAAGGTGGGACCACAAAGTGCAGGCGCGGTGCCTGGCCCGGCCTGTTATGGTCAGGGCGGTACGGAGCCGACGGTTTCGGACGCCAATCTGGTGCTGGGCCGGTTATCACCGAAAGGTCTGTTGGGCGGCGGTATGGCTCTTGACGTTGACGCCGCGCGCGCCTCCCTGACACCAGCCGCAGAACGCCTGGGCATGACAATTGAGCGCACGGCGCATGGTATTCTAGGTATTGTTGCTGCCAATATGGTCCGCGCCATCCGAACTATATCCGTCGAACGGGGCCATGATCCCCGTGATTTTGTCTTGCTGCCGTTCGGCGGTGCTGGGCCGTTGCATGCAGTTGATGTGGCCCGTGCGCTTGGTATCAACCGGATGTTGGTGCCCATGGCACCGGGCATTCTGTGCGCTCGTGGATTGGTGGTGTCCGATTTGCGGGAAGGTTTCGTTATTAGCCGGGTGATGCCGTTGGTGGCAGACGCCATGGGCGACATCACGGCCAATCTTGTGGATTTGGGACGGCAAGCAGCAGCTTGGTTCGCGCAGGCGGGCATTGATGCGGACGACCGGCAAACCATGTTCAGCCTGGATATGCGCTATATCGGGCAAAATTACGAATTGCAGGTG
Source organism: Rhodospirillaceae bacterium (assembly GCA_018660265.1). Lineage (GTDB taxonomy): Bacteria > Pseudomonadota > Alphaproteobacteria. The sequence continues at coordinate 21,987 of JABJKS010000106.1, forward strand.
GACCTTGATGATGCCCAGGCCCAGGTGCCCGCGCTTTCGGTCCTGGCGGAAAAATTCTTCGCCGCTCATGAACGCAGCTATGGCTATCATAATCCCGAAGACCCGGTGGAAGTTGTGAACCTGCGGGTTACGGCCATTGGTCGCTTGGCAGGTCCAGGTGATGGGGGCTGGCAGGCGATGGCAGCGCCGGGTACCAAGGCGCAGGCGGATACCACCCGACAGGTCTGGTTCAGTGGTGATACCTCGGTAGAGACACCGGTCTATGATCGGGCCAAGTTGCTGCCGGGTCATGAATTTGACGGTCCTGCGGTAATAGAGCAACTGGATGCCACCACGATTTTGGCCCCAGGGGATCAATGCCGCATTGACCAAGCCGGCAATCTATATGTGGAGCTAAGCCATGAATAGTACAGCGACGCCTGACACCGCGGAAATTGACCCCATCACCCTGGAAATTTTGCGAAACAGCCTGCGTTCGATCACCGATGAAAGCTATATCGCCCTGACCAAGGCGGCCTATTCCACCAACATCAAGGAACGCCGGGATCATTCAATTGCCATTACCGACGCCCGGGGGCGGTTGGTGGTGCAATCGGAAAACTCCCTGCCCATCCATCTCGCCTCCATGCTGGGGATGATGGAAGCCCTGACCGCGAAATACAGCGCCGACGACATGACGCCGGGCGATATTTTCGTTGCCAATGATCCATATGTCGCGGGCGGCACCCATTTACCGGACGTCAATTTAGCGATGCCGGTCTTCATTGACGGGGAACTGTTGGGCTTCGTCTGTAATATCGCGCACCATGCGGACATTGGCGGCATGACGCCCGGCAGTATGGCTGGTGGGATGTCGGAGATTTATCAGGAAGGTCTGCGTATTCCCCTGGTACGCCTGTTTGCGGGCGGCGAGTTGGTGCAGGATATTTTCGATCTGCTGTTATTGAACGTCCGGGTGCCGCATGAACGCCGGGGTGATTATTTCGCCCAGGTCGCGGCCTGCCGCCTTGGTTCCCGCCGAATGGCGGAATTGGCCCAGCGCTATGCGCCTGAAATGCTGGTGCGTTCGTTTGATGCCATTATGGATCGAACGGAAGGCCGCCTGCGTGACGGCATTCGTACTATTCCCGATGGGGTCTACGAATTTGCCGATCTGCTGGATAACGATGGTATGGGCACGGTGGATATCCCCATTGCTGTCCGTATCGAGGTGAAGGGCGCGGATATTGCCTTTGATTTTGCCGGTACGGGCGACCAAATGAAGGGCAATTTCAACATGACCTTCAACGCCGCGCAATCGGCGGTGTACTACGTCCTGAAGGCGATGCTGGACCCTGATTTGCCCAACAATTACGGCTTGATCCGGGCAGTGGAGATTAGCGCGCCACTGGGTTGTCTGGTCAATGCAGTTCACCCGGGCGCGGTGGCGGGCCGGGCCAATACCTCGCAACGGGTCGTCGATGTGCTGATCGGTGCCATGGCACAGGCCTTGCCCGAACAAGCCGTGGGCGCTGCCAATGGGGCCAATGTGACAGCAGTATTTTTTGGCCACGATCCCCGCCACGACCGGCCTTACTTATACCTGGAGACCCTGGGCGGCGGCTTTGGTGGCCGTTTTACCAAGGATGGAAAAGATGGCGTGCAGGTGCATATTACCAACACCTCCAACCTGCCCGTAGAATCAATCGAGGCGGAGTATCCCCTGCTGGTGGAAAGTTATGGCCTGATCCCGGATTCGGGCGGTGCCGGCAAATATCGGGGCGGCCTGGGCATTCGCCGGGTGGTGCGGCCTTTGGGGCACGAGACCGTTTTCTCAGGCATGGGTGAACGCTTCAAGCATCAGCCGTGGGGTATTTTTGGCGGCGGGCCCGGCGGAACGGGACGTTTCTCTGTCCAGGGTCCCAGCCATAATGACGAGACCTTGCCCGACAAACCGAACCATGTACCCCTCGGCCCTGAAGATGCTGTGATCATCGAAACTCCAGGTGCCGGCGGCTATGGTGAACCGCGTGAGCGGGAGGCCGAAGCCTTGGCCGCCGACTATCGCGACGGTAAGTTCAGCGCGGAATACCTGCGCCAACATTACGGTTTTGAGCCTGCGGAATAGGAGCTGCTGTCTGATGGATATGGCGCGCCCCGCGTGGATAGAGATCGATTTGGCCGCCCTACGCTATAACGTTGGCCTGCTGCATGAACGGGTTGGAGCGGACGTCGAGGTTATGGCCGTCATCAAAAGCGACGGTTTTGGCTGTGGTGCCGCCGTGATCGCGGCGGCTGTGTTGGACGGGGGTGCCGAAAGCCTTGCCGTCGGCAACCCTGACGATGCCCGCGCCGTTCGTGATGCCGGCATTGACGCGCCGATGTTGCTTTATGCATCGACCCCACCAAGTGCTGCGGCACAGGTCGCGGCCCTGGACGTGATCGCCACAGTACACGATCTGGAAAGCCTGGCGGCTTTTGATGGGTTAGGAAAACCCATGGATGTGCAATTCAAGATCGAGGCCGGTTTGGGCCGTTTGGGCTTGAACCCCGACGATTGGCAGGCCGCATACGGGGCGGTTCAGGCGTCTGATAATCTGCGCCTGGTGGGGATCTATACCCACCTTAACGGGCCTGACAATCCTGCCTCTATCAAACGCCAGATTGCCGAGTTCGACCGCGCCTACAAAATCGGTCTGGGCGCGGGCTTTAATAATCTTCGGCGTATGGTGGCATCGTCGAACGTCGTCCTGGGTTATCCGGAACTGAACTATGATGCGGTCAATGCGGGTCGCTTGATGTTCCATCTGTTAGATGGCAAATGGGCCGATATGATCGATACCCGGCCCGTCATGTCGGCAGTGAAAAGCGCCATCATCCAGGTTAAGGAATTTCCTGCCGGTGCTGTCGTTGGCTTTCTGGGCCCGGAACCGATTGCGAAACCAACCCGTTTGGCGGTAATGCCCATCGGCTTTGGCGATGGTTTCAAGCATCGTCCGCCCTTGGGTGAAGTTCTGGTGCATGCTCAGCGTGCGCCTGTGGTCGGTCGCCGGGGCATCGAACACACTGTGATCGACGTTACCGATATCGGCGCGGCATCTGTCGGTGATGAAGTGGTATTGTTGGGCCAGCAAGACGGGGCTGAGATTAGCGGCACGGAACTGGGTGACTGGCTTGACCTGCCGCTGATGGAAATTTTGCCCCGTCTGGCCCGAACCCTGCCAAAGGTCTATCTGGGCTGATCCAAAGCTTCAATAGCGCTATTGCTTCTTTGAATTCCCAAGCATGAACGCGGGCACCAAGGCGAAGATGAAGACGACAGCGGTGATCAAAAAGCTATCCTGGAAGCCCATGGTATAGGCCTGGGCCTCAATCACACGGCCCAGAAAATGTAATGATCCGGGCTGTAACAGGGCATCGGATGCGCCACCGCGGGCTAGAAGTTCTGCAATCTGGTCGAGGAGTAGCCTACTTTGCGGATTGTCGTGGGTTTGTGTGGTTGTCAGTGCGGCTGAATGGATTTCCGTCCGTTTTTCCATAAAGACAACCAGCAGATTAACGCCAAAGGCACCGCCCATCAAACGCACGAAATTGATCGTGCCTGATGCGTTATTGAGTTTTTCAGGCGGCAATGCGTTGAGTGCGGAGACATTGATGGCCGGTAACATAATACTCTGACCAATACGTCCGACGATCACATAGACAACCAGTGTTAAAAAGGCGGTGTTGACGTCTGTCAGATGCAGCAAAACGGAGCCAAAGGCAAACAGCAGCAGGCCGATGATGGTCAAATTGCGGGCCGGAAAAACATCTACCATACGACCGGCAATGGGAAAGAACAGCATCACAACAAAGCCCGCGGGCATGGTCACCAGGCCGGCATCTGTTGGGGTGAAGTTCTGCACGGTTTGTACGAAGACCGGTATCAAATAGATTGTCGCAAAATTCCCAGCCCCAAAGACGAAGCCAAGCGCCGCCGCCGCAGCGAATTGGCGATAGCGAAAGACGGCGAAGTCTAGAATGGGCGCACTTGCGCGCAACTGCGACATTACGAAGGCAACGAACAGGCCGATGCCCATGAAGCCTAACAACAGGATCTTGTCGGATGTCCAGCCATCCCTATGGCCGTTGGCAATGGCGGTCATGGCGCAAATAATGGCACCGACAATCAGGCCATAGCCGATCCAATTAAACGGCAGTCGCGCACTCTCCTCATCCCGTGTCGGCATGAACAAAGTACCGAGAACGATGGAGAGGCCGGCAAACGGCAACGGAATAAAGAACATATAGCGCCAGCTGATGGCATCGATCGTTATGCCGCCAACGACCGGCCCCATGACCGGTGCCAGCATGATGCCCATGCCATAAAGGCTGAGGGCCAGGCCTCGATTTTGGATGGGGAAAGCGCGAAAAATTGTCACCATCACAATCGGTTGCACAATCCCGGCGGCCACCCCCTGCAAAGTTCGCGCCGCAATGAGGACGTCAATATTAGGTGCCACTGCGCCAAGCAGTGAACCGGCAATGAACAATGCCACCGCGCCAAGGTATCCGCCTCGTGGTCCGGCCACCGACATAGCCCAGGCACCCAGCAGCTGGCTGGCCGTCATTGCCGACAGAAACGCCGTGGACATCCACTGTGCTTCGCCTTGCCCAACGCCGAATGTTCCCATGATTGAGGGCACGGCGACGTTTACCATTGTCGATGACAAAATCATCGTCATGGCCGCCATCATGCCCGTCACGGCAACAATCCATCGATACGAAGGACCATAGCGTGCGCGCAATGTCTCGACAGTCTCCGTCGTCAATCCACGCCTGACTTTCAGTAAATGGGCAAATAGGGATTTGCCCTATTTGGATCTAGCTGGTGCTTACCTGCAGAACCAGAATATCCCATATATCCCGGTGTATACGCCAGCCCGCCGCCCACCAGCCGCTAAATTCGCTAAATCCGCTAAATGGGGGAAATTGGGCGCACCCTTGGCGGGCCCATGTCGGGCCGGCGCGCCGGGCAGGAGGCGAACGTTTCGATCAGGATCTGCCGTGTGTCGCGCGGGTCGATGACATCATCAATGCCGAAGTCACGGGCCGCGTCCATAGCCCCGGTCTGAGCCTTAATTCGCTCAATCATGCCGGTGCGGGCAGCATCGGGATCGTCCGCTGCCATGTAATATTTTTTGTAGGCGACATCCACGGCACCTTCGATGGACATGGCGCAAATCTCTGCCGTGGGCCAGGCGAAGGCGGCATCCGCATCAAAGGCGCGCCCGCCGCCCATGGCGTAATAACCGCCGCCGTAACCTTTTCGCAGCACCACGGAAACCCGCGGCACCGTCGCCACGCCCATCTCAAAGAACAGCCGGCCGCTGCGCTGGCCCAGGCCGGTATCTTCGGCGTCAGGCCCAATGGCGATACCGGGAATATCGATCAACGATACCAGGGGCAGGCCGAAGGCATCACACATGGCAATAAAATGCGCCACTTTTTCGCACGCAGGGGTGTCCAGAATACCGCCCTTGCGCAAGGGTTGATTGGCGAAAAAGCCAACCGGGCGGCCATCCAGCCGGGCAAAGCAGGTGATGATATTGCGGGCGTAGTCCGGTTTCAGCTCAAACGTACTATCCACATCGGCGATGATCTTGATCACCTTGCGCATGTCATAGACCTTGCGGGGGGACGCCGTGACCAGGTCCAACAGTTTATCGTCCCGGCGGTCAATGGGGTCATCGCATGCCGTAATGGGCAAGGGCTGTGCGGAATTTTGCGGCAGGTAGGACAGGAATTTCCGCACGGCTTCCAGGCATTCTTCCTCCGTATCCACGGCCAAATCGGCGATACCTTGTTCTTCGGCCTGGCGTTTGGCACCGCCCAGGTCCTCCTTGGAAATATCTATGCCCATTCCCGCCTTGACCAGTGCTGGGCCCGCAATGCCCATGGTGGATTTGCCGCGCAACATAACGACGAAGTCGGCCAGGGAAGCATAGGCCGTGGGTCCGGCAAAGCCCTGGCCCATCATGGCGACAACGTTAGGCACCCAGCCGGACAGCTTGCACATATTATTGAAAACGGGGGATGCGGCAGCGAAATGGGCCGCGTTCATGCCATCCTGAATTCGGTGGCCGCCACCTTCCAACATCATCACCATGGGCAGGCCGCGCACGACGCTGCGCTGTATCAGGCGGCCAACTTTGTTATCGGCGACCGAGCCGATGCTGCCGCCATGAACCGTGAAGTCCTGGCCAAAGATACAAACCTCCCGCCCATCGACCTTGGCGGTGCCGGTAATCGCGCCATCGGCAGGTGCGATCAGATCGCGGCTTAACTCGTTACTGCGTTCCGGTTCCACCAAAGCGCCCATTTCGCGAAAACTATCCGCATCGACAAATTGTTCAATGCGTTCCCGTGCCGTGCCCATGTCAAAGGCCCGGCGTTTGGCCACGGCCTCGGGGCGTCCCTCGTCCATCACCTTGGTTCTGGCAGCCTGCAGTTGTTCCAGTTTGTCCCGTGATGTGGGCTCGGTCATGCTCAATACGCTCCTACTACAAATTCAATCTTCACCTCGTCCACACTGGCTTGCGTTTTTCAATGAACGAGGCAACACCTTCCCGGCCTTCATCCGATAGCATGCATTCCGCAAAGCCTTTTGCGGACAGATCAAGCATGTCTTCTCTATTCAGATGGCGTGTGGCCAGGGCGATTTCCTTGGTCACGGCATTGGCACCAGGGGCGCAGCGCAACACCTGCTTCCGGATATCGGCCTCGATGGCATCTAATCCGGCGGCATCATCGACGACATAGTCAGCCAGACCCAGTCTGCCGGCCTCTTCCCCATCGAAACGGGATGCCGTTAGCATCAAACGCCGGGCCGTGCGCAGGCCAAGGCGCTGGACCACAAAGGGCGCGATCTGCGCCGGCGGCAGGCCAATGGCGGTCTCCGTCATGGCAAAACGCGCGTCCTTGGTGACGGCGACAATATCGGCTGTGCAGACCATGCCGAGGCCACCGGCCATGGCGGCACCCTCAACCAGAATGACGACAACTTGCGGCATCTCGTTGATGGTATCGAACATGCCGCCCGCTGCACGGTTGGCGGCGGCGATATCAGCCGTTGTCTGTACGCCGCCCTGAAAGTTGGATTTGAAGCCTTTCAAGTCGCCACCAGCGCAAAACCAACCACCCTTGCCGCGAATGGTAATGCCGCGCACGGTGCGGTCATCGCGCACAGCAGCCAGCACGGCGCGCAATTCCGCCGTCATCTCGTGGGCCAGGGCGTTGCGGGATTCTGGGCGATTGAACCAAATGGTCAACCAATCAGCGTCCTGGTCCAGGATCAGGTCTTTGACTTCGGGTAATGTCGTCATGTCAGGTCCTCAGCGATTTGTTTTGATATAGGGATCGGGTGATCCAGCAATATTTGGGCATAACCTTTCGCCAGGGCGTCGTTGCGCAGGCTGGCAACACCGCCGCCGCCCAGGACGTTGTGCAAAAAGAAATTAATGGCGTTGGGGCCGGGTAGGTAAAAGCGCTCTACCCCTCCTTCGAGGAAATGGCTGAAGCGATCGGCAACCGCGTCTTCATTCAGCGCCGCCCAGATATACGGCATGTATTCCGCCTTGCGGGCAATAATGCCTACATTGGCGTTGTTGCCTTTATCGCCACTACGGCCCCAGGCCAGCTCAATCAGCGGCACCGTCACCATTTCATCGCCGCTGGACGGCGCAGATGGTATTTCAGGGCGCTTCATATCTGCGGGGCCTGTTGTGGCGTCGGTGCCGGCATCAAACGAAGTCCGCCGGTCGCCAAAATCGATCTCGATGCCCAGGTCATCCTTTGGGATCAGAAAGGAAAACAGCCGGACCACGGGAGACGGCTTCGCCCTGGTGCCAAAGAAGCCTGATAGCCCAGGGGGAGATGACAAACCCATGCCGGCAGCTTCCTTCAGCAGAATGCCAATGCCGGCCTTATCCGGGTGCCAGGCGGCATATTTCACCACGACTTCCCGGGTATCATCGGCCCGTCCATGGCTGCCGAACTGGCTATCTGCGCCCAGAATTTCGATGCTGGTGTCAGTGAAGTCGCCCAGGTTCGATGCCCGCAGGACCGTGCGGGCCCGTTTAAATGTGGCCTCGGCAAAGGCCTGGCCCTTTCGCCGGGCATCGACACCATAGAAGGTCATGTAGGACCCGGCCCGCCAGCCGTCGCTAAATGTGGCGCTGACTTTATAGCTGTCGGTGGCCGGGTACCCCTTGGCTCCACTAACATTCACCCGATCACTGGATACTTGGTTGATGGCTACGCCGGAAAAATCACAGACCACATCCGGCACGATATAGGCTTGCGGATCGCCGATTTCATAGATCATCTGTTCCGAGACTGTGCCGACATTGACGATGCCCCCTGTTCCAGGCGGTTTCGTGATATCAAAGCTGCCGTCGGGGTGAACCTCGCAAATGGGATAGCCGATGGTATCGATGGTCTCCACAGCCAGATGCCAGTCGGTAAAGTTCCCGCCCGTGGCCTGGGGACCACATTCCAGTAAATGTCCCGCCAATGTCCCGCCCGACAAATAATCCACATCGTTCGGACCCCAGCCAAATTCATGGATGCAAGCGCCCAACGTGACGGCACTGTCGACGGAGCGCCCGGTGATGACGATGTCCGCACCCTCGGCCAAAGCCTTGGCGATGGGAAATGCGCCTAGGTAGGCGTTGATGCTGACCAGATTTTCAGGATCGGGAAAGGCCTCACCGGAAAACATCTCCTTGGCGGTGACACTGTCTTTTTGATCGATCAGGTCGTCTCCCAGAACGACCGCGACTTTTAAATCCAGGCCCTGTTCCGCGATCAGGGCGCGGGCGGCCTCTCCGCATGCGGTCGGGTTAACGCCACCTGCGTTGGAGATGACTTTCACATTCTGCCGGGCGATCTCACCCAGGTTCTGTTTTAGGACCACCGAAATGAAATCACGGGCGTAGCCCATTTTCGGATCCTGGGCCCGGGCCCGTGCCATGATCGACATGGTGACTTCCGCCAGATAGTCATAGACCAGATAGTCCAGGTCGCCGGCCAGATCGCCGGCCAGGTCGCCGGATTTCAACAATTGCGGCGTGGCCATGGCGCTATCGCCCCAATAACCGCTGGCACCGCCAATTCTGATGTTTGTTTTGCTCACGTTACGGCTCTTTTCGAATTCATACATTTCATCACAACATGCAGTATATTTGCCATATCTGAAACAACTTGATTTTGCTATCGTCGATCACAGCATTCAACAAGATGATAGGAACATTCAATGGCAGACTATATTCCCCCTACCCTGGACTGGGTGCGTGAACAGGTTGAAATTTACGAAGGTTCCGGCGGTAAGGAAGGAACCACATTGCGGGACACCGGTCTTCCTTGCATCATTGTTACGCATGAAGGCAACAAGACGGGCGGTACGCGGAAAATTCCTTTGATGCGGGTTGAGGTGGATGGTGCCTATGTGCTCGTCGGCTCCTATGGCGGGCGTCCTGCCAACCCTGTTTGGGTCTATAACATTCGGGCCAACCCGGACGTGGAAATCCGCGATAAGACCGTGGTCACCAAGATGCGCGTTCGCGAGGTTGAGGATGATCCCGAACGGGCCCGCCTGTGGGCCGCCAGTGCGGAGGCTTTTCCGCCCTATCTCGAATATCAGGAAAAAACCTCGCGCAAGATCCCGGTGTTTATTGCCGAACCGATCTAACCCTACCAACTACTTCCAGGGCGGCGATTGGCCCCAGCGGTCCCATGACGTCGTCTCGGAAGTGGGCAAGCGGGAGGTCGGCCCAAAGTTACCTCGTGGGTAGCCAAGGGGGATGCAGCAGTGAAAGGCCATGTCTTCGGGCACACCGAACATGGCGTTGACCCGCTCCATCACCTCCGGGTGCAGGGTCGTCAACACGGTGCCCAGGCCCAGGGCGCGGGCGGATAACAACAGGTTCTGCACGCCTGGAAAGGTGGATGAGGCGGCAACGCCCGATGCCGCGGAATAGACCAGGATGACTGTCGGTGCGTTGACCATTTCATCCGCCAGCAAGGCGGGCAGGTGGTAGACGGAACCCTCGGGAATATCCGCCTTGGAGCTCCAGCCATAGGCATCCCGTCGTTTGGCCCACCATGCCTCGAAATAAAGCTTGCCGAATTCGGCAATTGCGGCGCGGTCGCGCACGACCAGATAGCGTGCCGGTTGGGCATTGCCGCCGTTTGGTGCTTTTGAGGCGGCGTTCAAAATAATCTCTATCTGCGCATCCGTGACCTCTCGGTCCGGATCCAGCCGGCGAATGGCGCGTTGCGAGAACATCGCCTCGCCAATAGGCATCGTCAGTTCTGCGGGCGGGTCGAGGCGGACCATATCCATCATGATATTCCTTAAGTTTGAAGCTTATAATTACCGCCATCATACGTAGATTATCCTGGCGGCCAAAGCGAAACTGAACTCACGACGCGGCGCTGGAAAGATATTGCGATGCCTTGTCGCGCGCCGGGTTGCCGGCATAACCGTTAGCCTAATCCAACCCATCAGGCGTTATGAAGCCTTCGGCTAGATCAGCGTTAATCGCTGTTTGCGCGCGGTCTTTCGGATCGCCGAAACCACCCCCCCCCGCTTCAATCAGGGTGATACGGTCACCCGGCGCTAATTCATAGTGGCCTTTCGGGTCCACAGTGACATCGTTGACCCGGTGTTCCCTGGCCTGGCCGGGGGCACCGCCCATAAGGCCCAGGGGTGGAAACTCCGTCCGATTGGCCATACAAAAGACGGTCATCAGATGGCCGCTATCATTGCGGATCACCACCTCTTGGCCCAAACCGCCACGAAATTCCCCGGCCCCGCCTGAATTGGGCAGCAATGCCTTATGCTCGATGCTGGTGGAGGTCAGGGTCTCCCATACTTCAACCGGGACCACAGCCATATTGGACGGCCCGGGTGTCGTCTCCGCCCCGTCCATGCCGGCCAAGGCACCGAAACCACCGGAGGCGAAATAGATCGTTGAGACGTCATGGCCGTCCCGGTGTTTGCCCTGAAAGGTCATCAAATCCATCATGCCGCAATCGGCCTGAATGCTGTCGGGAACAGCCGCTGCCAAGGCACCAAAAACCAGGGGCGAGACGAAATGGCCGATCATATGGCGCGCACCGGTGGCTGAAGGGGGCTGGGCATCCAGCAGGCAACCGGTTGGTGCGGTGACGGTGATGGGCACCACAGAGCCGCCATTGTTGGGCAATTCGGGCACGGTCAGACACTTCATGGAATACAGCACCATGGCGCGGGTATAACAAAACGGTACGTTGATGCCCCGGCGCACGCAGGGATCGGTGCCGGTGAAATCGACACTCATGGTATCGCCGGTGATCTCTATTGAACAAGCCAGGGTCAACGGGCCATCCACGCCCTCTATCTGAATTTCGTTCTGATAGATGCCATCGGCCATATCGGCGATGCGCAGGCGGGTCGCCGCCTCGGACCGGCCGCGAATTTCACCGGACAGGTCCGCAAAATCCGGCAGATCGAATTCATTGAGAAAATCCGTCAACATGGTCTCGCCGGCCTTGGTCGCGGTGACATTGGCCATCAGATCACCGATAACTTGATCAGGTGCCCGCACATTGGTCCGCATCAATTCGATGATGAAATCGTTCTGCAGGCCGGCGTCGAACAATTTGCAAACCGGCAGGCGCAGACCTTCGTGATAGATCTCCCGCGCTGCCGCGCCAAAACCCAAACCACCAATGTCGGGTAAATGGGTGATGGAAATGACGTAGGCAACGATAGTGCCGGCAAAGAATATTGGCCGCATGACATTGATATCGAACGTATGCCCGGTGCCCAACCAGGGATCGTTGGTGATCACCACATCGCCGGGCTGCAGGCTGTCGGCGGGATAGACATCCAGCATATGCTGCAGGGTTGCAGGCGCGGTGCCCATGAAAACCGGTACGCTGTAGGTGCCCTGGGCCATCAATTGACCTTGCGCATCCAGCAGGGCGACGGTCAGATCATAACTTTCGCTTACGATGGTGGAGAATGATGTGCGTACCAACGTCGATACAATTTCGTCGGAGACCGCAACCAGCCGATCCCACATGATGCCGACGCTGACGGCGTCCAAGGTTTTGGCGGTCATGATCCTGCCTCCAACTCCGCGATCAGATTGCCGAACTCATCCACTTCGACCTTATCACCAGGGCCAATTACAACGGTGGATTCCCGTTCTTCGATCAAGGCAGGCCCATCTATGACCGCGCCCATGGCCAAGCTATAGCGGTCATAGACCAGCGTCGTCATATAATCTTCACCAAAATAGGCCTGACGGCTCCCCTTGGGCCTCGCCGTGCCTTGTGCATCAGGTGCTGCTGTCGTCAACTCCGGGGCGGTTGCCGTGGCTTCCACCTTCCAGGTCGTAATGACCAAAGGTGCATCCAGTAATGCCGCGCCGTGTACAGTGGCGTAATGATCCCGGAAGATATCCGGTAATGCCCCAATATCCGAACCTGTGGGCAGGGTAACCTCTATCTCGTGGCCCTGGCCGTGATAACGCATGTCCAGCCGTTGGATGACCGACAAATCCGTGCCGGCGCTCTGCAATGGTGCCTTTGCCTCAATTTCCAGGTCCGCCAGGGTGGCCGCGAAATCCTCGGCGCTTAGGTCCGCGACAAAGGCCTGTTTGGTGCGCGCAACTTCAAACGTCAAGGGGCTGGCCAGCAATCCCAGGGCGGACATGACACCGGCGGCGACGGGGAATATCACCCGTGGAATGCCCAGTTTGCGGGCCACGCCCATGGCATGCACCGGGCCGGAACCGCCAAACGCCACCATGGAGCTGCCGCGATAGTCAAAACCGCGTTCCGAGGCGTGAATGCGAAAGGCCCGCGCCACATCTTCATCAACAATTTCGTGAATCCCCCAAGCCGCCCGCGCCAGGGATAGCTTCAGCGGCCCCGCGATTTGCGTTTTGATCACCTGTTCGGCGGCGGCCACATCCAATGCCATGGCACCGCCGAGAAAGAAATTCGGGTCCAGATAACCCAGCACCACATTGGCATCGGTCAACGTAGCGGCCTGACCGCCCTGGCCATAGCAGGCGGGCCCTGGATCGGCGCCTGCACTATGCGGCCCGACACGAATTGTGCCGCGTACATCGACCGCGGCGATAGAGCCACCGCCTGCACCGATCTCGATCATATCAATGACCGGGCTTTTCACGGGCAGACCGCTGCCGGCCTTAAAATCGTGCACCCGGGCGACTTCCTGGAAATAGACCTTGATGGCTTCGCCGCCACGTATCAGGGCGCCCTTGGCGGTGGTGCCCCCCATATCGAACGACAGCAATTCCGGGCGCTTTAGGGCCCGGCCATGAAAGGCAGACATTTGCGCGCCTGCCGCCGGGCCGGATTCAATAACCCGGGCCGGAAACTTTCGTGCCGTTTCAGGTGTCAACGTGCCGCCGCTGGAAGACATCACGAACAACTGCCCGGCAAATCCCAGATCATTCAGACCGCTTTCCAAGCGTCGTAGATATTGATCGAACATGGGCTGGGTAAAGGCATTGATGCATGTGGTGGTGAACCGTTCATATTCACGCCATTCCGGGCAGACCTCCGATGACAGGGATATGTTCAGGTCAGGAAAAGTCGCCGCCGCCATGTCTCCCAGGGCCCGCTCGTGATCAGGATTGGCATAGCCATGGAGGAGACATATGGCCAGCGACGTGATGCCCTCGCGGCGCACAAGGTCCGCCAACGTCGCCCGCGCTGCGTCCAGATCCAGGGTTTGTTCGATGGTGCCGTCATAATGCACCCGTTCCGCGACCTCAACCCGGCGGCGGCGCGGCACCAGGGGTTCGGGGAAAACCAGACGCAGATCGAACACGTCGTATCGTTTCTCCTGGCGCATATCCAGGATGTCGCGAAAGCCTGCCGTGGTCAGCATACCGGTGACAGCGCCCTTACGCTCGATCACCGCATTGGTTACCAGGGTGGTGCCATGGACGATTTCGACCACGGGGGATAAATCAAGGCCCTGTTGGCCCAGCAACGCCATCGTACCTTCCAGCACGGCGCGGGCGGGGTCATCGGGTGTGGTGAGCTGTTTATGGATGGCAAAACTGCCGCCTGCCTCGTCATAGAGGGCGAAATCAGTGAACGTACCGCCGATATCGATGCCCAGTCGGTAGGTGGAGCGGGCGGCCATCAGCGATTGTCCGGCAATACGTCGATGGCATCGCCAACGCCGCGCTCTCGCAATTCATGGCGGGCGATTTCATTCTTGGTCATGGTACGGGGAAAATCTGCGACGAACTCCATATAACGGGGGACCTTGAAAAAGGCGATGCGATCCTGACACCATTCCACCAGCTCCATTGGTTCCGGCGTCGCCTCGTCCTCCGACAGCTGGATGTAGGCTTTGATGTCTTCTTCGCCAATGTCCGATGGCACGCCGACGACGGCGCAGTCGATCACGGCAGGGTGGGCCGTCATTGCCTTTTCCACTTCGAAGGCGGAGACGTTTTCGCCCCGACGGCGGATCCAGTGGGCCTCCCGTCCAACGAAATAGAGAAAGCCATCGTCGTCCAGATAACCCAGATCACCACTGTGGTACCAAAGGTTCTTCCAGGCCGCCAAAGTCTCGGTCGGTTTGTTGATATACTCGATCATGTAAGTGTTGGGTACTTTGGGGCGCAGGAGGATCTGCCCGGTGGTGTTCGCCGGCACCGGGTTGTCGTCCGCATCCACGATCATCACCTCTGTCCAGCCGTGGGGCCGGCCACAGGAACCAAGACGGCGATCAAAGGTCCGCTCGCTACAGATCAGCACGCCCATCTCGGTCATGGAATAGACTTCCATCATGGGTGTGCCGAAACGTTCCTCAAACTCATCGCGCAGATCCCGGCGCACCTGGCCGGCGGCAATGCCAACGCCGATGCGAACTTTATGGTTCTTATCCTGATCGGATGCAGGGGCCCGCAACAACACCGCCATCATGGTGCCCAAGGGATCGATGACCGTGACGCCATATTTGCGGATAATCTTCCAGTAGTTGGAGGCCGAGAACCATTTTTCCATGATCCCGGTCATGCCGAGATAAAGGGGGGAGGTGATGGCGAATTGCTGACCGCCAATATGGAAGAAATGTGAATTCGCAAAATGCACATCGTCCTCCGTCGCCTCGGCAATATCGCCATAGCGGATCGCGGCGGCGATATAATACAGATGCGACACCAAAACACCCTTGGGCATGGACGTGCTGCCGCCCGTATAGACGATGCACATAGGGTCGGCGGCGGCGACGTCGGCATCAGGCAGGGTTTCATCATCGCCCATCAGATCGCTAAAGGGCAGGGTGCCGGGACCGGGAACGGCGGCCACATCGCCCAGGACCAGGACCTCCGGATCGCCGGTCAGGTCCGGTTTGGCGGCGTTATAGGCAGGGGCCAGTTCTTCATCCACCACCAACAGCTTTGCGCCGGTGTCGTTCAGGCTGTAACACATATCATCCTTGACCAGGCTGACATTCAGGGAGGCGTAGATCGCGCCGATCTTTGCACAGCCGAACCAGATCAAGGCCTGTTCAAGGGAATTGTACATCAGGGTGGCGACCACATCGCCCTTGCCGATACCGTGGGCCAGCAGGCGATTGGCGACCTTGTTTGACAGACGGTCGGCGTCTGCGTATGTCAGCGTTTCATCACGGCAGATCAGATAGGGTTTGTCGCCATAGCTGGCGCGCATGACGATCAGGTCGCGCAAGGTTGTTGCGTGGGGTGTGCGGCCAAGGATATCGATCATGGTTGTGCCTCTGCTTTATTCAAAATGTCCGGCGATGCCAACAACGCCTGCCGCCTTTAACGAGTCTATCTCATCATCCGGCAGGGAGAGAACCCGGCGCAAGACGAAATCATCGCCCTCCCCCAACAGCGGTGCCGTCTTGCGCAGGCCGGGGCGATGGCTGTTAACCCGCCAAGGGGCAGCGACCAGGGCCTCATCCCCCGTGTAGGGGTGGGTGGAGGATATCCAACCGGAACAGTCCGCAAATACTGCCGAATTGTCGGTCTCATCCAGTTCCAACAAATCTGCCCAGTGCCCGCCTAATGCGGTGCAGCGCTCAACAATATCAGCCCGGCTTAAACCCTCGAAATTTTCATCAGCGGCATCGCAGGGCACGGAGACGGCAATGAAAGATCCGTCTTTTGCCGTGACGATGGCATCACGGGTCGCGAGCGGTGGTGTCGGGGTTGCCGCCAATGTCGCGGCGGCCTCAATTTGGGAGACGTCAAAGGCCCGGCCCGTGCCGTCTTCTCCCGCAGCCAGGACGCCCGCCAGGAGGCCCATAGCCCCGAAGGCAGCTGCGTTGGGGTCGGAGAGGGAGAATGTGGGGGAGCCTAGGAATTCGCCGTCCTTGGTGATCAAATCCTCTGCCCCGCCCAGGGCGCTGAGCACCAGGCCGTAAGATCGCAGCTTTTCCACGGCTGAGCCTCGGCCGGGCCCGCTCATGGACATTTGTACCAAGGTCGGGTTGGCCTGAGCAAGATCGTCGGGACCCAGGCCAAGGCGCTCCATTGTGCCGACGGTGAAGTTCTCGATCAACAGATCGGACACGGCGGCCAGTTCCAGGGCCGTCTTGCGACCGTCGGGATGTTTCAGGTCAAGGGCCAGGCCGGTTTTGTTGCGGTTCAGGCTATGGAAATACAGGGAAGATTCGATGCGGGCCTTTTCCGGCATTTTTTTGCGCAGGGCTTCCAGGCCACGGGTGCGGTAGAGGTCAAAACGCCCAGGCGCTTCCATCTTGATGACTTCGGCTCCAAGGTCAGCCAGGATTTGACCGACCATGGGCCCAGACCAGACCCAGCACAATTCCAGACAACGCAGGCCCGCCAGGGGCGAACCGGCGACATCGTCATGTACACGCCGCTGCCGGTCCCGCGCTGCACCACCCGTCAGGGGTTGGATTTGGAACGGCATCGCCGGTATGTCGTCAACAATGAAATTGTCGCGAAAAACGTCCCGGGCGGCAGCCTCCGCCTGACTATAGACCGGCGCGATCACAGCACCTTCGGCCAGGCCCCGTTGCAGCAACTCGTCCCGGCCCAAAGCCGACAAGGTGCCTTCCAGCAACCGGTCCGCCGCCGCACTGTCCCGCGCCAACACGAAAGGGTCCTGATAGGCTTCACCTTTGGCCCAGTCAGGATCGCCAACGGCTTTGCGGATGTTGTGCCAATCCCGCCGCGACCGTCCCAATAAGGCCACATAGCCATCTTTACAGGCGTAGAACCCCATGGGAAAGATGCCGCCGTGCTCAACGCACAGGCGACCATTGCGTCGCCAGGAGCGGACCATTTCTTCTGGCCCGCCGGAATTTTGCAGGGAGAAGGAGCGCATAATATCGGCGGCGGAGACATCGTAGCGAACAGGCTTGCGCGCTTTGCCGTTGCCATTGCCATTTCGTTGCCGCCAGACTTCAGCCAATGCCAGGATCACGCCATAGATACCGCACCATTTTTCGGGCATGTCGCTGGGCAGGGGGACGCCGGGGCCCCCTTTGTGACCAATCACGGCCGCGGCCCCTGATACAGCCGAGGCCAAGGCACCGGTGCCCGGATGCCCGACCTGGTAATCCCAAAGACGAATGACACAGTTGGCATCAGATGCCGTATCCCCGCCGACGACGGCAATATCCGTATCAGCCACGGCGGCATCGTCCCCGCCACCCAACATTCGCAGCCATTGCCGTGCGTAGGAGGTTGAGCGGTTGCTGGCAGTTACCGTAATTTCTGCTGCCGCTGAAAGGGGAACCTGTCTTGTTTTGCAGTCCTGGCTCATGCGGGCGCGAGCGGTAATGGAACGGGGCCATCCTGTCGTGAGGGCAAAGCAACCACGGCTGTGCCCGAGGCCGATAACAAGTCAGATTGATTGCGGGCTTCTACTTTTAGATCGAGGAACTTGGCAGCGCCCACCTCCCGTTTGCCCAGAACTTCGCCACGCCACCAGATCGTATCGCCGACCATGTTCGGCTGCAGCACATTGACTTTTAGTTGATGCAGAAAGCCGTGATCGCCGATCCAGTTGGTCAGCATGTGCTGGCCCCAGGCGATACGTTGTGGCCCGACGTCATAGGCCCCGCCCATGCCGACGTCCCGGCCTGTTGAGGCCTCCAAATGGCCGCGCCCGGCGGAATCCTTGGCACCTGTTTCCGCATTGATATGGTAATCGTCGTGGCGGCGGCGATAGCGCAAGGCATCGCCATGCACCCCACCATAATGCAACGCGCCTTGGGCGGCGGCATACCAGGCCAGGATATCGGTGATGGTCAACGGACCCTTGATAACGGGGGGTACATGGGCACCCACGTCCACATCTTCCCAATATAAGGGTACGTTCCCTTGCCGGGGTTCGGCTAGAACCTGTTCTTCAATGTCCGCCAGTTCCGCCGGTTCATAGCGATAAGCCACATGGCCTTTGGGTTCTTCACCGTCCTTACGTTTGCGACCGTCGCCACGGGGCGTGCGGGCGCATTTTCCGATGGCCTCGGCGATCAGATTTCCGTCCTGGTTCCGATAAGACAGGGCACCGGTCTGTAACGCCCATTTGCCAAACCGGCGGCCGGTCTTCACCTCCTGCTTGATCAGTTTGACATCAATTTTGAAGCTGTCGTTGATGCGGATATGGTCGTACCAGGTCCATTCCGTACCGGCATAGATCCATTGCACCCCGGCCAATTTTGGTGCCACGATTGTGCAGTCCACGGCGTAAAGTATGCAGGGCGGGGCCAAAATTGTACCTGCAGGAGATTTAGCGGCATAGTCCGCATCAAACCACAGGGGATTGTCGTCGCCGACGCCCCAGGCGAAATGGCGGATGGTGTCCCGCGTGGTGGCCTCAATCCACTGCATACGGTCGCGGCGCAGGGGCACACCGATCAATTCAGCCGCCGCTGCCAGGGTCTCATCGTTTATCTGCCCCCAAGTCATGTCGTCACCTGCCTATTTTCTCCACCGGTTAGCTTTGGACATGGGGCATGACTTCTTTGGCGAACAGACGCAGCATATCCAGGCACTGTTGCACCCCATAGTAGGGCGGGTAATGCAGCATCAGGGAGGTGACGCCGATTTTCTCCAGCTCTTTAATGCGGCGGATCACGGTGTCGGGAGAGCCATGGATAATGGTGGTATCCACCAAATTGTCGTAGGCAAACTGTGAAGCGTCATCTTTTTCCGTGACATCACCTAAATATCCGGCGGTATCACCCGACAGAAATGTCTTCATATGATAGGTGATGGCCGCCTCGCTCTCCTCCTTAGCCTTGGCATCGGTGGCTGCGACATAGACCATGCGGACAACGTCAAACTGTCCAAATGCCGGGTTCTGGTTTAGGGGTGCGGGTGCCGTTTTCATATGTTTTTGATAAAATTCGATGTTCTTGCCCAGCACCTCAATTGAAGGCAGAGAGCCCTGCATCAGGCCAAAGCCTTTTTCCGCTGCTAATTGCATAGAGTTTTCCGTGCCCGCGCCCATGAAAAAAGGCGGGTGGGGCCGTTGGACAGGTTGCGGGAAAATCTCGTAGCTTTCATCCATCTTGAACTTGAAGAATTTGCCGTCGGAATTGACCCGTTTTTTGTGGAAACCGTCCAATATCAGGTCTACCGCTTCGGCCTGACGCTCCCGCCGGCTGTCAAAATCAACACCCAGACCTTCGAATTCATATGGCCGATAGCCGGAACCAAGGCCCAACTGAAAGCGCCCCTCGCTCAAAATATCAACAAAGGCGGCGTTTTCCACAATGCGCATGGGATGGTGCAAAGGCACCACCATTACTGCCGCCCCCAGTTTGATCCGCGTCGTTTTCGCGGCGAGATAGCTGAGATAGGCAAATGGATCCGGCATAATGCCGTAACGGTTGGAAAAATGATGCTCGGCGATCCAGATGCTATCAAAGCCTAATTCCTCGGCCTCAACGATTTCCCGTGTTACCCGCTCATGAATGGCTTGATGGGGGTAGACCTCTGTCTCCGGGTCCGGGTGGGACGTGAACAAAATACCAAACTTCATTTTGGTGCTTCCTCTATTTGCATCAACCTGACAGCAGCAAAATCATTATGGAACTGGACATAGTTGTCAATGTGCAATACTGTTGTCTATAGACAATGGAATGACATAATGACCAATGCCGATGGGGCACGATCACAATCGAAATCATCAGGGGCCCCGGGGTCTGCAGGCCCCGCACGGCCCGTCACGGCGGTAAGCCGTGCTGCCAGCATACTACGCTATTTAGGGCGTAGTCAGGTACCCCTGGGGGTCAATCGTATTGCCAGGGATTTGGATATTATCCCCAGCACGGCCCTGCATATCTTGCGCACGTTGGCGCATGAAGATTTGGTGGTTTTTGATCCCAATACAAAGCGCTATGGACTTGGTGTCGGCGTTTTGGGTATCGCCCGCAACATGTTGGGCGGTAGTGGTTTTGTACAGGCGGCACAGGGCCATCTGAACGCCATTGCCGCGGAATTCGATATGGCTGCCATTGCCGTGGAATTGGACAGTCATGACCATATGGTGGTGACGGCTTTGGCGCGCTCCGGACTGGATCTGAGTATCCATGTCAATATTGGCAGCCATTTCCCGGCCTTGATTTCCGCGACGGGACGCTGCATCGCCGCCCAGCGCAACTGGGACCGGAAAGAATTGGCCGGGCGGTTCAAGGATTTACGCTGGCAGAACCCGCCGTCGTTCGAGGTTTGGCTGGAGGAGATTGAGGCGGCCCGTCGGAACGGCTTTGCCATTGATGACGGCAATTATATTCGGGGCATCATCATCGTGGCCGCACCCATTACCCAACCCCCAGGGGCACCCAGCCGGGCCATTGTTGCCGTCGGCGTGACCGGGCAGCTGGACGCTGGCCAACGCCAGACCCTGGCGCAAAAACTGCGGGCGGCAGCCGACAGTCTAGCTGCTTAGATTTTTCCCAGCGCCCGTAGCAGCCGGGGCGGCGTGATGGGCGTTTCAGCGATTGAGGCCTTAAACGGTGCAATAGCATCGTTGACCGCATTCAGCACTGCGCCCACCGCACCCGCCGTTCCCGCTTCCCCCGCGCCCTTTGCCCCCAGTTCAGAGGTCTTGGTGGGGGTCTCAAGGTGGGCGACTTCAATATCGGGCATTTCACCGGCCATGGGGACCAGATAATCGGCGAAGCTGCCGGTCATGAGGTGGCCGTCTTCGTCATAGCGCAGCTCCTCGTACAAGGCCGCGCCTATACCTTGTACGACACCGCCGCGCACTTGTTCGCGCACCAACAAGGGGTTCAGGATACGACCGCAATCATGCACCACCAAATGGCGCAGGGGCGTGACGATGCCGCTGTCCACATCTACTTCCACAACGGCAATCTGTAGGCCGTTGCCCGCCAGGAACATGCGGTCACGGCTGCCGTAACGCTCCACCACCGTAAGATCGGCCGATACGCCATCGGGGATCGTATAGGGTTGAAAGTGGCCAATGCGCCCGATCTCAGAGACCGCCATGTGCCGGCTGCCAGACGCGGCATCGATCACCACGCCCTGTTCGATGCTCAAATCGTTTGGCTCTTTTTGCAACAGGCTGGCCGCAATATTCAGGATATTGCCGCGCAATGTGCGCGCGGCCCCCAAGGCGGCTTCGCCGCCAAGGGCCGCACCACGGGAGCCCCAGGAACCGCCGCCCACGGGGCAAAGCGCGCTGTCTCCACTGATTACCTCGACGTCCGCCAGGGGGAGGCCCATAACGCCGGCAACGACCTGTTGGATGCCGGTATCGATACCCTGGCCCTGGTCCGTAACGCCTGTATAGCAGCGCACGGTGCCGGAACCTTCCAAGCGTAACAGGCAGGTTTCCTGGGCCGAGATATGCTGGCCGCCTTCGCCATAATATTCCGGGCCAATCGCCGTCAGCTCCACGAAGGTGGCAATGCCGATGCCGCGATAGATGCCTTGTTGGCCTAGTGCAGTCTGTGTCTCCCGAAACCCGGGCACATCGATCATCTGCAACGCTTTGTCCAGGCAACCGTTGAAGGACAGGCTTTCAAATTCAACACCGCCCGCAGAGGTTCTGGGAAAATCGTCGTCGCTTAGATAGTTCATGCGCCGGACTTCGATAGGATCAAGACCAAAATCAGCCGCCCCCATGTCCAGCAATCTTTCCGCCACGGCGCAGGCGATGGGGTGGCCCACGGATCGAATATGGCCCAGTATGCTTTTATTCAGGAAGGCCATGCGCAGACCTGCCCGATAATGTTCGTGGCCATAAGGTGCGCCGGTGAGGCGGGTAATCTGGTTGCCTTCGGCAATGGACGTGCGGGGATATTGGCCGTAGGCCCCGGCATTAAACAGATCATCAACCTCAATGCCCAGAATTTTCCCGGCGGCGGAAAAGGCCATGCGGGCGTGCACCTCGTGATCCCGGCAGTGAATGTCGGAGAGGAAGCTTTCCAACCGGTCTGCAATGTATTTGACCGGACGGCACAATAGGCGGGCGGCCACGCAGGCGACCAGTTCATCGGCCATCAGGTGATGCTTCAGACCAAAGGCACCGCCCACGTCGGGACAGATCACCCGCACCTTGTGTTCGGGCAAAGCCAGTAGGCGGGCGTAAAGGTCTTGTTGTTGATGTGGGGTTTGGTGGGATTGGTGCACGGTCAGACGGTTTTCGCCTGGTTCAAATTCGGCAATGATGCCCCGGGGTTCCAGACTGACACCGGAATGACGGTTGAAGCGAAAATGCTCCTCAACCACGTGCGCTGCGTCCCTAAACGCCAAGGCCACATCGCCCGTCACAATTTCGGTTGAGAAGGCGAGGTTCGTGGTCATATCGTCATGCAGAACAGCGGCATCGGTGGCCAGGGCAGCCTTGGCATCGGTAACCGCCGGCAGTTCGTGCCAGGTGACGGCAACATGTTCCGCAGCGTCCTCGGCCTGGGCGCGGCTTTCGGCGACGACGGCAGCAACAGCTTCGCCCTGCCAGCGCGCGGTTTCCTTCGCCAGCGCATGCTGTTCCGGTGCCGCCATGGTTGGGAACAGCTTGTGTTCGGGCCGCCATGAGGAGACGGCGTCCTCCAGTTCCTTGGCGGTATAGACCGCGATCACACCCGGCATCGATATGGCTCCAGCCGTATCAATGGCTTCGATCCGGGCATGGGCATAGGGGCTTCGGACAAAGGCCAGATGCAGCATGCGGGGCAACTGAATATCATCCACGAACCGGCCACGGCCCGTCAGTAAGCGTTTCGCCCGATCCCTGGGAACTTCGGCACCGATGCTCATGATCTGCGCGCCTTGGCGACGGTTTCAACAGCATCGACAATGGCCTGATAGCCGGTGCAGCGGCAGAAGTTGCCTGAAAGGTAGTCGCGTATGTCATCACGGCTGGGGTCGGGGTTGGCGCGCAACAACTCCGCCGCGCTCAACAACATGCCCGGTGTGCAGAAACCGCATTGCAGGGCATTCAAGGTATGGAACATCTGACGCAGGTCATCATCGACGCCGCCCTCGATTGTTTCAATCGCGCAGCCGTCTGCTTGGACGGCCAGGACCAGACAGCCGCGCACGGTCTCGCCGTCCATGACAATTGTGCAGGCCCCGCAGGCACCTTGCTCACAGCCCACATGGCTGCCGGTGAAGCCCAGATCATGGCGCAGGAAATCCACCAGGTTCAGGCGTACGGGTACTTCGCGGGCGATCGCTTCACCATTCACCGTCAGGGCTATGCGCCAGTGTTTTGCCGTCATTGGGGTAGCCTCGAAAGGGCGCGGCGCAACAGCACCTGGACCAGATGGCGGCGATAGGCCGGGGGATAGGCAGGATCATCGGGCGGTTCAATCTCAGTTGCGATCATCTCCATGGCCGCATCAACGGCTGTTGGGTTGGCAGATAGAAGCGCCATCGTCTGCCCCGCCAGGACAGGACGGTCGGCAACGCCAAGCAAGGCAATGCGCAAACTGTTTGGTGCCGCAACCAGGGCCAGGCCGGCCATGGCGAAATCCCCGCGACGGCGGGCGATCTCCTCAAAGACGCTGATGCTATTGCGAACGGGTTTCGGGATGCGGATTGCGGTCAGAATTTCATCTGGTTGCAGCGCTGTTTCATAGACCCCCTTGAAGAAATCCGACGCGGCAACCCAGCGTTGCTCCCGTCCCGAGAGCAGAGAAAATGCACCGTCCAGTGCTAGGCAACAGGCACCCAGTTCGGCGGCAGGATCGGCCATGGCCAGGCTGCCGCCAATGGTACCGCGGTGGCGCACCGCCGGGTGAGCGATATGGTTGATGGCTTGATGCAACAGGGGTAAATCCCGGCCTATCAGTGGACTATCCGCCAGATCGCAATGGCGCAACAGCGCGCCAATCTCGATATAGTCGTCGCCTTCAGTAATCTGTTTCAAATCGTCCAGGCGACCGATATCGATCAACAGTTCCGGCGCGGCGAGGCGAAAGTTCAGGATCGGCAACAGGCTTTGCCCACCGGCGACGATGGCCGCATCGTCACCATGGCGGGCCAGCAGGCCCAGGGCGTCGGCCATGGATTCGGGCCTTTGATAGTCGAAGTCCGGGGCCTTCAAGTGGGCGCCCTATTCGGCAGCGTCTTGATCCGGCAGGGAGATGGGGCAGTTATCTTCCCGGCTGACCAGATCAAAGACAAACAGGAACTTCGCCATTCCCACCAGGACGGCGAGGCAGACGCCCAGCTCAAATATCTCGCCATCATCAAAATGCTCCGACAGCGCCTGGTACAACGGGCCGTTCATATAGCCATCCATGTTGGCCAGGGTCATTTCCTCACACAGCTCCAGGACGGCACGCTCCCGCGCATCGAAAACCGCATTGTCTGGGTCGAACAGGGCATCCAATTGCGCCTGGGTCACGCCGTCGGCCAATGCGGCCTTGGAATTGCCACGGTTGCAAAAGGCGCAGCCGTGCATGGTGGACAGCTTCATCCGCGCCAATTGCTTGATGCGTATATCTATCCGGCCACCATGGAACATCTGGGCGTAAAAGCTGTTGTAATACCAATCCAGCACTTCCGGGGCATTGCCCGCGACTTCAATCAACGTCGCCTCGTCCCGGTCGCGCATGGCATTGTCCCACAGAACCTGCAGGTCGGGGGGCAATTGGTCTCTGGAAACTTTTTTCAGTCGTGGATCAGGCATGCTCGTGCTCCTTCATTAGCCCCAGACATCGTCGGCAACTTCGACGATCAGGCGCAGTTTGGCAATCTCATCCTCCACGGTAATCTTGTTGCCGTGATGGGTGGAGGAGAAACCGCATTGCGGACTAAGGCAAAGGCGGTCCAGATCAATATACTGGGCTGCCTCGTCAATCCGCCGTTTCAATGTGTCCTTGGCCTCAAGCTCGGGCGTTTTCGTGGTGACTAGGCCCAGGACCACCAACTTGTCTTTCGGCACGAACCGCAAGGGTTCGAAGCCGCCCGCCCGCGCGCTATCATATTCCATGAACAGGGCGTCGATATTGACTGTATTGAAAACCCTCTCCGCCACCGGCTCGTAACCGCCCTGCGCCGCCCAGGTACTTTGAAAATTACCCCGGCACATATGCATGGTGGTGGAGACATCTTCCGGCAAATCACGGATGGCATCGTTCAGGGCCTGGGCATAGGTCAGGGCCAGCTCGTCCGCATCGTCGCCCCTGGATTTCAGATTGGCACGAATGTCGTCATCGCACAGGTATGCGTAAGAAATATCGTCCAGCTGTAGATAGCGGCAACCCTGGTCTGCCAGATCGCCCAATTCCACCCTATAGGCCGCTGTTAAATCAGCCCAGAATTCGGCCAGGTCAGGATAGGCTGCCTGCGAGATGCCCTCGCGTCCGGCCCTAAAATGCGCCATAGAGGGGCCGGGCACGGTGAATTTCGCCATCCGGTCCGTCAAACCATTGAGGTAGCTAAAATGGTCCACCATGACGGGCTTTGTGCGGGCCAGTTTGCCGGTGATCATGGCCCGGGGTGGTTGTTCCTCACTGCCCTGAAAGGTGCCTTTGTCCAGGGGTTCGCCCAATTCAAACCCGTCAAAACCGCTGAGGAAATCAAAGTGCCACCAGGTGCGGCGGAATTCCCCATCCGTGATGCCTTGCAGACCAAGGCTTTCCTGAAGCGTCACCACTTCGCGAATGGCAGCGTCCTCAACCGCGCGCAAAGCCATAGCATCGATCTCACCCCGCGCTGCCTTGGCACGGGCCTCGTGCAGGACGGCTGGGCGCAACAGGCTGCCCACATGGTCAGCGCGGAAGGGAGGTTTCTGTCGTTTAGTCGGCATCAATCACCGCCTGGGCGTCTTTTGGATCGACGGCAAAGTCCAGGCCCGCGCGTTCCTGTTGCAACAGCATGGACACCCGGCTATCCCGGTCTTCCCAGCCCCGGCCCAGGGCCTCGGTCATTTCCGCAACCGTCTGGTCGATCAGGCGCATGGGCACACCCATTTCACGGCCCAGTTCAGCCGCTAACGATACGTCCTTGTGGGCCAGCTTCAGGGCAAAGCTGGGGGGATCGTATTGATTGATCAGGTAATGTTCCGCGAGGCTGTCAAAAGTACGCTGCCGCCCCCTGGCACCTTGGCGCACCGCCTCGAACAAGGCCAATGGCTCAACCCCCGCTTTCACGCCAACGGAAAAGACCTCCGCCAAGGCCGTTTGGATCGCGTATCCAGCCGCGTTATGTACCAGCTTGGCCACCGACCCGGCACCGATCTCGCCAATATAGCGGACCTGATCACCCAGGGCGTCCAGAGCACCGCGATTGGCTTCGAATATGGCTTTGTCACCACCGACCCAGATCGCCAGCTTGCCTGACGCCGCCCCCTTCGGGCCGCCACTGACCGGGGCATCGAGGCAGTGCATGCCCCGTTCCGCCATTACAGCTGCCACTTTCCGCACCGTGGTGGGGGAGTTCGTGGAGAGATCAAAATAGACCGCGCCCGGCTTCATGCCCGCGATCAGGCCATCCGCCTCATCCAGGGCCACGGACTCAACTTCCCGTGGGCCCGGCAGGGAGGTCAATATGACGTCTGATGCAGCGGCCAATTCCCGTGGGGTTTCGGCCCATTTGGCACCTGCCTTCAGGTGCGGTTCGGCAACCTGGCGATGCAGATCGCTGACGGTCACATCCATGCCTGCCTTGATCAGGTTGGTGGCAAAGCTGGCCCCCATGGTGCCCAGGCCGATAAATCCAATTTTTGTCATTTTACCAATTACTCCCTAATCCTGGCCTTCGAATACTTCCAACGCGACACGTCCCGCGTTCACCGCCGTCGGCCACCCGGAATAGAAGGCAAGGTGGGTAATCAGGCCAAACAGCTCCTCTTTGGTGACGCCGTTGTCTACGGCGCGGGCCATGTGACCTTTCAACTCTTCGGTCCTGTACAGTGCGATCAACACTGCCACTGTGGCCAGGCTGCGGTCACGTTTTGATAGCTCCGGCTGCTCCCAAACGTCACCGAACAGAACCTCGTCCCGCAATTTTCCTAGTTGGGGGATTAGATCATAAGGTGTTTTCTTCGCTGCCATGGCTCGCTCTCCTACATTATCTGGTATTGTTTGTTTCTGACAAGATCATGGCACGGATCATGGCATTCTGGGGCTGTAATAAAAAGGGTCGGTTCAAATATGGCGCACATCTTGGTAACGGGAGCCTCTGGATTCGTGGGCGCGGCAGTGGTTGCGGCCCTGGCGGCGCGAGGGGATCAGGTCACGGCGTTTGATGTTGCGCTTTCCCCGGCCCTGCAAAAGATAGCGGCACAGCATGACAACGTGCGCCCGGTTATCGGCGAGGTAACGGAGTGCCCGACAGTGATGGCGCTGTTTCAGGCCGACCTGCCTGATTGTGTCTTTCACGCAGCCGCCATCGTGGGTGTCGTTGCCTCCGTCAGAACGCCGCTACGGACGTTTGCGGTCAATGTCCAGGGCAGCATTAACCTGTTTGAGGCCATGCGCCTGTTCGGGACCACCCGTATGGTGCATATGAGTTCGGAAGAGACCTATGGCCCCTTCGAAAGCCCGGTGATCAACGAAGACCACCCGCAAAACCCCATCCACCCCTACGGGGTATCAAAGTTGTCGGTGGAGCATCTGGGCCGTGGCTATCGGGAACAATATGGCCTGGAGGTTATTCATCTGCGCGCCATTTGGGTCTATGGCCCGGATCTGCCCCGCGCCCGTGTGCCCAATACGTTCATCAATGCGGCCATGGCGGGGGAAGCATTCCACCAGCCGTTTGGCGCGGATTTTGTCTGCGATCATACCTATATCGATGATGTGGTTGATTTGGCGCTTTTGGCTATCGACAAGGAAAATCATGCTTATGATGCCTACAACGTCGGCACCGGCCAAGGCGTCAGTCTGCGCCAGATCGCCGAGATCGCCGCAGACCTGGTGCCCGGCGCGCAATTAAGCGTTGGCAACGAACCCTTCCGCCACGGGGATGCCAGCTTCAACGTTGAATGCGTGCAAAAAGGCGCCCTGGACATCAGCCGGGCGCGGGACGCCTTGGGCTATGACCCCAAATACGATATCCGAAAAGGCTTGGCGACTTTCCTGCCCTAACCTTTTACCCGCACATTGGGCGGCACATCGAGGCGCGCCACGATACCTTCCAACGCGGGGCTGGGTGCGGGATAGCGTTCCAGGACCGCCGGATCGTGCCCCGGTACGATGTGGCTGTTGTCAGGGGCCAGGGCGCGTAGCTTGCGGTGGCTTTCCATCATCTCAAATAGGTTTTCGTGGGTCAGAAACGGCGTTTCCTCCTCAAAACTTTCGTAATAATGCGCCACGTCTGAGGCCAGGACGACCGGGCCCCGTTGGGTTAGGACGCGCACGGCCTGCAAGCCCCGGGTATGGCCGGGCAGATGATGCACGGTGACGCCTGGGGCGATCTGTTCCTCGCCGGCGTGAAAGACCACCCGGTCGCCATAGGTCAGGCGGACCATTTCCAGCACATCATCCAGGCGGAAGGCGTGGCGCAGGCCAACATGGGTCATGGCCCGCCCGGTGACAAACGACATCTCCTCATCCTGGATGTGAAAGCGGGCTTTCGGGAAAAGTTCCAAATTGCCCGCGTGGTCATAGTGCATGTGTGTGATGATGACGTCTTCAATCTCGTTGGCATCTATATCCAACAGCGCCAGACCTTCTACCGGGGAACGCAGGAAACTGCGGCCGCGACCCTCACCCTCCGCCTTGCCATAGCCCACATCGATGACGATGGTGCGTTGCTCACTGCGTATGACCCAGATGTAATAGTCCATGGCCATGGGCGCATCGTGGGGGTCGCCGTGCACGAACATGGTGCCCCTCTCACCCATACGGTCGCCGTATTTAATGGCGTAAATTTCATACGTCTCGTCAGTCTTGTCCGGCATGGCTATTCCTCTGCTGATCATTGCAAAAGTAGTGTAGCATTGTCCGTCAGTAGGGGGATGTCTATGCGATATATTATATACGGTGCCGGTGGCGTTGGCGGGGTTATCGGTGCGCAATTGTTTCAAGGTGATGTGGAGGTGGTATTGATCGCCCGCGGCGATCATCTGGCCGCCATTCAACGGAACGGCCTGCGCTACGAAACGCCGGAAAAACCAATGACCCTACCGATTGCAGCGGTCGGCCATCCGAATGAGATTGAATTCCGCCCCGATGACGTTGTCATCCTGACCATGAAGACCCAGCATACGGAAGCCGCCTTGGACGACCTGCGCGCCGCAGCTGGTGATGAAATTCCCATTTTCTGCTGTCAAAATGGCGTAGCCAATGAACGCATGGCCCAGCGCCGGTTTCAAAATGTCCACGCCATGATGGTTTATCTGCCCGCAATGGCGTTGGAACCGGGCGTGGTACAAACCCATGCCAGTAGGAAGACCGGCGTTCTGGATGCCAGTATCTATCCCACGGGCAGCAATGATCTGGTTGCCGAAGTCACGGGAGCGTTGGACAAAGTGAATTTCTCCGCCGTGCCGAATCCTACCGTGATGCGCTTTAAATACGGCAAGCTGATCATGAACCTGGGCAACGCCATGGCCGCCGTATCCCCCCCCGGCGACGAGACGAAGGAAATTCGCGGTCTGATGCGGCGCGAGGCAGAGGCTTGTTTCCAGGCAGCCGGCATCGATTACGCCAGCCCGGCGGAGGAAAAGGCGCGCCGGGGTGATTTGATGAAATCCGCGCCTGTGGCGGGTGAAGACCGGGGCGGGGGGTCATCCTGGCAAAGTCTGGTGCGGGGCACGGGAAATATTGAGGCGGATTATCTAAACGGCGAAATTGTCATGCTGGGGCGTCAATACGGCATACCGACCCCGGCCAATCTGACCCTACAGCGCCTGGCCAACAGGCTGGCCGCAGAACGCGGCGCGCCCCAGAGTATTCCGCTGCAAGAGTTGCTACGGCAAATAGATCAAACTTGAACGAGGGAATATGACCATGAGCCTGAAACAGAAAATATCCAAGATCATGGTCGCCAATCGTGGTGAAATCGCCATCCGGGTCCTGCGCGCGGCCAATGAATTGGGCTTGCGCACCGTGGCCGTCTTTGCCGAGGAAGACAAGTTGGCCCTGCATCGTTTCAAGGCCGATGAGACCTATCAAATCGGCGCCGGTCTGGGTGCCATCAGGGCCTATCTGTCTATAGAGGAAATGATCCGCGTGGCGCGGGAGGCCGGTGTGGATGCGATCCATCCCGGCTATGGCTTCCTTTCGGAAAATCCGGACTTCGCCGATGCCTGTGCCGCGGCGGGGATTATCTTTATCGGCCCGACACCGGATATCATGCGCCGCCTGGGCAACAAGGTATCGGCCCGGAACGTCGCTGTGCAGGCTGGCACGCCGGTGATGCCGGCCACGGGTCCCTTGTCGACGGACCCAGGTGAGATACGCCGCCAGGCCGATAAAGTCGGTTATCCCGTGATGCTAAAGGCGTCGTGGGGCGGCGGCGGGCGCGGCATGCGGGTCATCGAGGATGAGGGCGCGTTGTTGGAGGAAGTGGAGGCTGGCCGAAGGGAAGCCGGTGCCGCCTTTGGCAATGACGAGGTCTATTTAGAGAAACTGGTGCGCCGGGCCTTGCATGTGGAGGTTCAGTTGCTGGGCGACCATCACGGTAATGTGGTGCATCTGTTCGAGCGGGACTGCACGGTGCAGCGGCGCAATCAAAAAGTGGTGGAGCGCGCGCCCGCGCCCTTCCTTAGCGACGCCCGCCGCGAAGATCTTTGTCAGGCGGCCCTGCGCCTGGCCCGGCAATCGGGCTATGTGAATGCGGGCACGGCAGAATTCCTGATGGATGCCGATAACGGCGAATTCTACTTTATTGAGGTCAACCCCCGCATTCAGGTCGAACATACGGTGACCGAGGAAGTGACCGGCATTGACATCGTCAAGGCACAGATCCGTATCGCTGCCGGTGCCCGTATTGGTGATGTCGCGGCATCGGGTGTGCCTGCCCAGGAAGACATCCACCTGCGTGGCCATGCCCTGCAATGCCGGGTCACGACGGAGGATCCGGAGCAGAATTTTATCCCCGATTATGGCCGCATCACAGCCTATCGCGGGGCAAACGGTTTCGGCATTCGCCTGGATGGGGGCACCGCCTATTCCGGTGCGGTGATCACCCGCTATTACGACAGTTTGCTTGAAAAGGTTACCGCCTGGGCCCCGACGCCGGGGGAAGCCATCGCGCGGATGGACCGGGCCCTGCGCGAATTCCGTATTCGCGGCGTCACCACCAACCTGACCTTTGTCGAAGGCCTGATCAATCATCCGAAATTCAAAACGGCCGACTATACGACACGCTTTATCGACGACACGCCGGAGCTGTTTAAGCTGAGCCATCGTCGGGACCGGGCAACGCGCCTGCTGCGTTTCATCGCCGATGTCACCATTAACGGAAATGACGAGGTTGCAGGCCGCCCCAAGCCGACCACCTCACGCATACCTAAAGTACCGGCGCGTCTTGTAGAGGTATTGCCCAAGGGTACGAAGCAGTTGCTGGATGATCTGGGCCCGGAGAAATTCAGCGCCTGGATGCTGGCACAGGATCGATTGCTGGTGACAGACACCACCATGCGTGATGCCCACCAATCCTTGTTGGCAACACGCATGCGCACCTATGACATCGTCCAGGTGGCGGATGCCTACGCCCACAATCTTCCGCAAATGTTTTCCCTGGAATGCTGGGGCGGGGCCACATTCGATGTGGCCATGCGCTTTTTGAACGAAAGCCCGTGGGACAGACTGCGTCAAGTAAGGGCCAAGGTGCCGAACATCCTATTACAGATGCTGTTGCGCGGCGCCAACGGCGTTGGCTACACCACTTATCCCGACAACGTGGTGCAGGAATTCGTCAAACAGGCGGCCAGCTCCGGCGTTGATCTGTTCCGGGTCTTTGACAGCCTGAACTGGGTCGAGAATATGCGCGTCGCCATGGATGCGGTATTGGAAAGCGGCAAGCTGCTGGAAGGCACGATCTGCTATACAGGCGATCTGCATGATCCGGCCCGCCCGAAATATGACCTGAAATATTATGTGACGATGGCACGGGAGCTGTCGGCTGCAGGCAGTCATATCATCGGCCTGAAGGACATGGCAGGTCTGGCCAAGCCTGATGCCATCACCACATTGGTGCGGGTGTTGAAAGAAGAAACCGGCCTGCCGGTGCATTTTCACACCCATGATACCTCCGGCATTGCAGCCGCGAGTGTATTGGCGGCATCAGCCGCGGGTGCCGATGCGGTTGATCTGGCTATGGATAGCCTGTCGGGCTTAACATCACAGCCCAATCTGGGCTCTGTCGTCGGGGCCCTGCGGGGGCGGGAGCGTGACCCCGGCATCGACGCCGGTCAAATCCGGGCGTTTTCCGATTATTGGGAAGGGGTGCGGGCGCAGTACGCCGCGTTTGAAAGCGATCTGAGGTTTGGCGCGTCCGAGGTCTATCTCCACGAAATGCCCGGCGGGCAATTCACCAATTTGAAGGAACAGGCGCGATCCTTAGGGCTGGAAGAACGCTGGCACGACGTGGCCCGGGCCTATGCGGACGTCAACGACATGTTGGGTGATATCGTCAAAGTCACACCGTCGTCGAAGATGGTCGGCGATATGGCGTTGATGATGGTCAGCGCCGATATCAGCCGGGATGAGGTGCAGGACCCGGACAAGGAAATTGCCTTTCCTGACTCCGTACGCTCCTTCTTCAGGGGTGAACTGGGCCAACCGCCCGGCGGATTTCCCAGCGCCCTGCAAAAGAAGGTCCTGGCAGGTGAGGCGGCAATGACCGATCGCCCCGGCGCCAATGTGCCATCTGCTGATCTGAACGCTTTGCGGGCGGAGGCAGAGAAAAAGATTGCCCGGCGGGTCTCGGATGAGGAATTCAACGCTTATCTTATGTACCCGGACGTCTTCACGACCTACGCCGCCCACCGCCGCGAATACGGCCCCGTGGATGTCCTGCCCAGCAATACTTTCTTCTATGGCATGCAGCCCGATGAGGAAATTTCCGTGGAATTGGAGGCGGGCAAAATCCTGGTCATCCGCTATCAGGCTATGGGCGAGACGGATGAAGATGGCTTTGTGAAAATGTTTTTTGAACTCAACGGCCAGCCCCGCACCATCCGTGTTCCGAACCGGGAGATTGCAGCTTCGGTCGAGCGTCACCCCCAGGCGGAGGAGGGCAATCCCGATCAGGTAGCAGCGCCCATGCCCGGCGTCATTGGTACCATCGCGGTGACCCAGGGTCAGGACGTGGAAAGCGGTGATTTGTTAATGAATATCGAAGCCATGAAAATGGAAACCGCTATCCGTGCCGCGCGCCCCGGTCGCATCCACGCCATTGCCGTAAAAGCCGGTATGTCGGTGGATGCCAAAGACCTGTTGTTGGAATACGCCCCGTCCACCTGATTAGAGCGGAATGATCTGGAGAAATTTTGAATTAATGGCCGTCGCTCTCGCGACCCAAATGATTGCCTCTCACCAATCCCAGCGGCTCATTGTTAAGGTTATTGTCGGGAAAAGGGCTGGAATTCCTGGCGTCCTGGAACGGGTAAATTAATGAAAAAGGAGAAAACATGAAAAAAATTCACATTCATTATTTTATCACGACAAGCGCTCTTGCTGCCGCGATGACATTTGTTGCGGCCCCGTCCCTAGTGCCGTCTTTGGCCCGAGCCGACGGAGAGCCGCCTATGCGGACTGAAATTTGGGATATTGCCCGTGGCGGCCGACTCTACGATAAATGGTGGGCCGTTCTGGAGATCGCCCCCCCCAAGACGACCCATCCGGCCTATCCTGCCGCCGGCAAGAAGAAAGGTTCCGGCACCTGGCGCTGCAAGGAATGCCACGGGTGGGACTACAAGGGTAAGGATGGCACCTACGCCAAGGGCTCGCACTTCAGCGGCGTCAAAGGCGTGCGCGGCGTTGTCGGTATGGATCCCGACAAGATCCACCAAATTCTGATGGACGACACCCACGCCCTGAAAAATACCGGGATCAGCCACAGCGCGATGGAGAAGATGGCGGTCTTCCTGTCCCGCGGACAGATTGATGTCGATCGCTACATCGACCGCAAGACCAAGGTTGCGAGAGGCAATCCCCGTCGTGGTGCGCAGTTTTATCAAACGGTCTGCGCCGTCTGCCACGGCTTTGATGGCAAGGAGCTTAACTTCAAGGACGAAAAGTCACCCGAGTACGTCGGAACGGTCGCCGTCAAAAACCCTTGGGAGGCTCTGCACAAGATACGCTTTGGCCAGCCCGGGGTCGGGATGATCGCGTTGACCGTCCTCGACATTGAGGACTTGGTCGATATCGTGGCTTATACCCAGACATTGCCAACGAAATAGCGAAGATTTCTCCAACCGGGGCCGGGTCGCCGAACAAGTTGGCTATCTGGCCTTCGGTGGAGGATGCGCTTACCCCCGGGGCGAATTTCGCCCGGTACTAGATTTCGGAAAAATAGGCCTCACGAAAGCCGACTTCCTCAATTTCGTCGTCGGTAAATCGCGCCTTGATCGTTTCGATTTCGGATAGATTCTCGATCAATGCGTTGACACATCTGGGATCAAGCATAGTGCCTGATTTGTCTTTCAGGAACTGTAGGGCCCGCTCGACGCTCCAGGCTTCCTTGTAGGGTCGCTTACTGGTCAGGGCATCAAAGATATCCGCAACCATGACAATGCGCGCTTCCAGGGGAATGGCTTCGCCAATCAAACCCTCCATATATCCGTTGCCATCAAAACACTCGTGATGAAAGCGGACAATATTTCGCAGCATTTCCGTGTGTGGCAGATCCGTCAGGCCAAAGTCACCGATTATGGCATCGACCATTCTGACGCCTTTGGTGACGTGGGTTTTCATAATTGCGAATTCAGCCTCTGTTAGCTGGGCCGGTTTTAACAAAATGCTGTCTTCTATGCCGATCTTGCCAATATCGTGCAGGGGCGAAAAAAGGAAGACGAACTCCACAAACTCATCCGACAGCGCCTTTTCTACGGCGATATCGTTGGCAATGACGCGGGCATAGCGCGACATCCGGTCAAGATGGGCACCGGTCTCCTGGTCCCGGTAACGGCTTAAATCGCGCGCCACATTGACCGAGGAACGAAGCATCTGCGCGGGCGTCAAACCGTTGATCACCAGCAGGGATATCAGATGTGAAAAAGTCGAAAGATGATGCAGGGTAATATTGTCGAAATACGCCTTCTTCCGCGCATCAAAAAACAAAAAACCGATGAGTTGGCCGCGGTTAAAGAAGGGCCGGGTGTAGCTGGACAGGTAACCGGCTTCGATGACCTTTTGGCTGCGCACGTGGTCCGGGCCAAGGACGGTCAGATCGCTGACCCGCCTGTCCTGATGTGCTGCTGCCAGACTGGCCAGAATGGGGACCTCACCCAGGGCTGCCTCGTAATGGGAGAATGGCACCGCCCCTTCGGTGCTGTGAATGAAGGTCTTCAGGCGGTCGGTCCCGTGGTCATAGATCGCGACGGCGACACGTGCGATCTCAGGAAATGCTTCTTTCATATTGCTATGCACAGTTTCCAGCTGCTGCTGGACCGAGGCGGCGGTGTCGCCATCGTTTATGATGACCTGCTGTCCGGTATTCTCAAGTGATTGCATGGCTGAAACTCAACACGGATACAAATTTTCTGCGGCAAGACGGCGTTGCGTTTGCCGCCAGGGAGCGCTTCACGTCATCAAATTATTCGGAAAGTCTTAAGGTAGTCTGAAGGTGCGATCAGTCCACACATGGCGCTCAAAAAAACGGCCCCGATGCAGCTGCATTCGCAGCCGCATTTGGGGCCGTTTCAATAGCTGTGGCGCGCGATCTATAGGCGGTTATGGGCACCATTGCAGAAAGGTTGGCCGTCGTTGCGCTTGCAGCCGCACAAAGCATAAGACTTGGCCTTGTCTACCTGAAACTTCACTGGCGTGAAGTCGGAGCCTTTGTGGCTGCCGTCGCACAATGGCTGCTTCGAGCTTTTGCCACAGCTACACCAATAATAATCTTTGCCCGCTTCCAAATCCGTCATGTAGGGGAATTCCTGGGCGATAACGGCTTCTGACATGAATAGTGCTCCTATGGATTTATGAACTGTTGTTGATAGGTAGAGGGTTGCCTGTGCGAAGACAACGGTACGCCGGTGAACAATATTGTTTCCTGATGGGGATAATCTTTACAGCACGTCTGATAATACATTGATCAATCGGTCTATGTCCGCTTCGTTGTTAAAAAGATGCGGCGTCACGCGCATGGATTGACCACGCACGGAAACATAGACGTTGTTTGCACCCAGGCGTTCGGGCAGGCCATCGGGGACATCACCTGGAAAACCCAGGCCCAGAAAATGATCGGCCCGCAGACTGGGGGCTGATGCCCAGAGGCCCAAAGGCGCGGCGCGTTCGGCAATTGTCGCAGTCATCGCCGCCAGTGTTTCCTGAATATTCTCGACGCCCCATTCCAACAATTGTTCCAGGGCTGTGACTGCCATGGGCATGGCGGTGAAGTTGGCACTTTCTCCCATGTCAAAACGCCGGGCGCCAGGTTGAAATTCAGATTTGTAGTCGACCAGACCGGCAAAGTTCTCACTGTCCTTGCGGGCGATCCAGTTGTGTTCCAGGGGCCGGCCGTTCTGATACTTCGGCGCGACATATAAAAAGCCTAATGTATAGGGGCCCATCATCCATTTGTACCCGGCTGCGATGGCGAAATCAGGCTGGATTGCTTCTACATCGAACGGCAACGCGCCGATGGATTGGGTGATGTCCAGGACGAGGGCGGCACCATTTTCACGGCACCTTTGGCCGACGGCCACCAAATCGATCAGGCCGCCGTCGGTCCAATGACAGTGTGGCAAGGCAACCAGGGCCGTATTCTGATCGATGGCATTGAGGATGCGCGGGGTCCAGCCGTCATTGCCGCCCCGAGGCATGCTGCGGGGGATGGTTACAATTTCCGCGCCGCGGTCTGTTGCCAATTCCCGCCAGGGATAGACGTTTGAGGGGAATTGATCCTGTAACACCACCATTGTCTGGCCTTTGGCCACGGGAATATTCTGCGCCGCCGTGGCGGTGCCGTAGCTGCAGCTGGGAATTATGGCGATATCATCGGCCTGGGCATGGATCAGTTGCCCGAACAATGTCCGTGCCCGTTCAGGGGTGGTAAAGAAATCCGGTGGGCTGATCTGCCAGGGTTGCGCCTTTAACGCCACCGCCTCCCGCCCGGCAGCGACCACTTTATGCATCAGGGGGGACATATAGGCGCAATTGAAATAGGCGATGTCGTCGGGAATATCGAACAGGTGTCGCTGGCAGGGGATCATTGGGATTTTCCACTCGTTATTTGTTGTCGCGCTCGGGTCTTGGAGCAGGTTGGGGGCATTGGGGACCGGCAGTAGATAGGATGTCAGATGCGACCTTATGTTGCAGTGCGGCAAAACACGGTTGACAGGGCAGGGCGGGGACGTAAACTCCGCCCCCGTTCTCAGACGACTATCAAACGACCATATACCGCAAGTATACTTTGCGGGCCATTTTTAAGGACTTGGTGCCATGCGCCCAAACCAGAAGCCTGACCGTAAACCCGATCGGCCGAATTTTTCGTCCGGCCCTTGTGCAAAACGCCCAGGGTGGAGCCCCGATGCTCTGGCCAATGCGTCTCTGGGCCGCTCGCATCGCTCTGCCGAAGGCAAGGCGCGGCTGTTGTCCGCGATAGAGGGTACGCGCGAGGTCCTGGGCGTGCCCGATGACTATCGCATCGCCATTGTACCGGCATCGGATACCGGCGCGGTGGAGATGGCATTGTGGTCCTTGCTGGGTGCCCGGGGCGTGGATGTCCTGGCCTGGGAAAGCTTCGGTGCCGGCTGGGCGACGGATATCACGAAACAACTGAAACTGCCTGATACCCGGTTGCTGGATGCTGACTATGGTTTGCTGCCGGATCTGGGCGAGGTCAATTTCGACAACGATGTGGTGTTCTGCTGGAACGGCACCACCTCCGGTGTGCGCCTGGCAGACGCTGACTGGATCCCCGATGATCGTGCCGGCCTGGCTATTTGCGATGCTACTTCTGCGGCTTTCGCCATGGAATTGCCCTGGGACAAGCTGGATGTGGTGACCTTCAGCTGGCAAAAAGTGCTGGGGGGTGAGGCGGCCCACGGCATGTTGATCCTGGGCCCTCGTGCCGTAGAACGGTTGGAAAGCCATACCCCGTCCTGGCCCCTGCCGAAAATCTTCCGCCTGACCAAAGGCGGCAAGCTACAGGAAGGCCCGTTTAAGGGAGAGACCATCAACACCCCGTCCATGCTGTGCGTGGAGGATTACCTCGATACCCTGGCCTGGGCCAGATCGGTGGGTGGTCTGGAGGGTTTGATCAAACGCGTCAACGGCAATGCCGGCGTGCTGGAAGGCTGGGTGGCCAAAACAGATTGGATTGGCTATGTCGCCAGGGATGGGGCTAACCGCTCTACCACGTCCGTCTGCCTGTCCATTGTGGATGACTGGTTTACCGCTCTGTCCGATGCCGATGGCAACGCTGTCGCCAAGCAGTTGGTCGCGTTGTTGGAATCCGAGGCTGCCGCCCTGGATATCGGTGGTCACCGGGATGCGCCGACCGGCCTGCGCATCTGGTGTGGCGCGACGGTGGAGCAGTCTGATTTAGAGGCCTTGTTGCCATGGCTGGATTGGGCCTATGGCGAAGTGAAGGCGAAATTTTCCCCAGCCGCCTAGCGAAAGCTTTGTCGGCGGCCACGTACGACCGTTAGGGATATTGTAGATTATGGCTAAAGTTCTGATTTCCGATAAAATGAGCCCCCGCGCTGCGGAAGTATTTCGTGATCGCGGCGTGGAAGTTGATGAAAAACCAGGCCTGACACCGGAAGGTCTGGCAGAGATCATTGATCAATATGATGGCTTGGCGATCCGATCCTCCACCACGGTGACGCCGGAAATCCTGGCGGCCGCGAAGGGCAACCTGAAGGTCATTGGCCGGGCCGGTATCGGCGTCGATAACATCGACCAGGAAGCCGCAACCGCCCAGGGCGTCTGTGTCATGAACACGCCTTTTGGCAATTCCATCACTACTGCTGAACATGCCATTTCCATGATGATGGCCCTGGCCCGGCAAATCCCCGCCGCTGACCGCTCCACCCACGAAGGCAAGTGGGAGAAGAATCGCTTCATGGGGGTGGAACTATACGGCAAAGTATTGGGCGTGATCGGCTGTGGTAATATTGGTGCCATTGTTTGTGATCGGGCCATTGGCCTGAAAATGCGGGTTGTCGCATTTGATCCCTACCTCTCGGAAGAACGCGCGCTTGATCTTGGGGTGGAGCGCGTGGATTTGGATACTTTGTTCGCCCGGGCTGATTTTATCACCCTGCACACGCCCTTAAACGATGCCACGCGCGGCATCATCAATGCCGACAGCATTGCCAAGATGAAGACCGGTGTTCGCATCATCAATTGTGCCCGAGGTGGGCTGTTGGTGGAAGAAGATCTGCGCGCCGCGATAGATGCGGGACAGGTCGCCGGTGCTGCGGTGGATGTTTTTTCGTCGGAACCGGCAAAGGAAAACGCCTTGTTCGGCTCTGATGCCGTTGTTGCAACGCCGCACTTGGGTGCCTCCACCACCGAGGCGCAGGTCAATGTCGCCGTGCAGGTGGCCGAACAGATGGCCGATTATCTGTTGACCGGTGCTATTACCAATGCCTTGAACATGGCCTCCGTCTCGGCGGAAGAAGCGCCGCGTCTGAAGCCCTATTTCAGCCTGGCGCGGGAATTAGGCAGCTTTGCCGGGCAGTTGACCGAAAGCGCCCTGCAGTCGGTGCATATAGAATATCAAGGCCATGTCGCCGGCCTTAATACCCGTCCGCTGACGGCCATAGTTCTCGAAGGTCTGTTGCGGCCTTTGATCTCGAACGTAAACATGATCAATGCGCCCATCGTTGCCAAAGACAGGGGCATAGAGGTCAAGGAAACCCGAAGCGAAGGGGTCGGTGATTATCAAACCTTGGTTCGCGTCTCCGTCACCACGGAAAACCAAAGCAGGGATGTTGCCGGGACTTTGTTCGCCGATAATCGGCCGCGCATCGTCCAGGTCAAGGGCATCAAGCTGGAGGCGGAGCTGGTCGGCCATATGCTGTATCTGACGAATGAAGATCAGCCGGGCCTGATTGGTGCCCTGGGAACTGTGCTGGGTGATAATGGCGTCAACGTCGCCACGTTCCATCTGGGCCG
Organism: Rhodospirillaceae bacterium; assembly: GCA_018660265.1. GTDB lineage: Bacteria > Pseudomonadota > Alphaproteobacteria. The sequence continues at coordinate 62,716 of JABJKS010000106.1, forward strand.
GGCTGAAGAGGGCGGCGATGCCATCGCCCTGATCGGTGTTGACCAGCCCATTAATGACGCGGTCTTGACGGCGGTCCGTGCCTTGCCCCATGTAGGGCAGGCAAAGGCGCTCAACTTTCTAGGCTCCCTAAATTAAGACCATGACCCAGATGACTGGCTACGCTGAATTGGCATTACTGCCCGAAGGTCTGCACGATGACCTCGCCCCGTTTGCCGGGCACGAGGCCCGCTCTGTTGCCCAACTTGTGGCGCAGTTCGAGGGGCATGGGTACCAGCAGGTGAAGCCGCCCCTGATCGAGTTTGAGGAAAGTCTGCTGGCCGGCCCCGGCGCTGGTGTTGCCCGGCATATGTTCCGCCTGATGGACCCTATATCACAGCGCATGATGGGCTTGCGGGCCGACATGACGACCCAAGTCGCCCGGATTGCGGCGACCCGGCTAAAGGATGCGCCCCGGCCCCTGCGTTTGTGTTACGCGGGCCAGGTCTTGCGGGTGCGGGGCAGCCAATTGCGACCCGAACGACAATACGCCCAGGCCGGCGTGGAATTGATCGGGGCCGAAAGCGTTGCGGGTGATGCCGAGGTGGTGTTGTTGGCGGCGGAGGTCTTGCAAGATCTTGGCGTGCAAGGCCTGTCTGTTGATTTAACTGTGCCGTCTTTAGTACCGTTGTTGACCCAGGCTTTGGGCCTGAAAGGGGCAGAAGGCGAAGCCGCCCGTCAGGCCCTGGACGAACGTGATGGCGCCGCGATTGAGGCATTGGCACCTGGCGTGCGGCAACAGCTTGGCGCTGTGATGCGCGCAGCGGGTCCTGCTGACCGCGCGATCAAGGCTTTGGCGGACCTGGATTTGCCTGATACCGCCCGTGCCTTGTGCGACTATCTGGCGGAATTGATCGCCTGCCTGAAGAAAGACAATGGCGGCCTGACCTTGACCGTTGATCCCGGCGAAAGCCGGGGCTTTGAATATCAAACGGGGATGAGTTTCAGCCTGTTTGCCGAAGGCGTACGCGGCGAACTGGGCCGGGGCGGGCGCTATCCCCTGGCCAACGGTGAAAGCGCCATTGGCTTCACCCTGTATCTTGATAGTCTGATGCGCGCCATACCGGACCAGAAAGCGCCACGGCGGCTATATCTGCCTTTCGGCACTTTGGGCGAACGTGCCCGGCAATTACGGGCTGAGGGCTGGGTTACCATTCAGTGCCTGGATGACAAGGTTGACCCGGCGGCTGAGGCGAAGACCCTCGGCTGTGACCATATTTTGCGCGATGATCAGGCTGTCGCTGTGGTTCTGTCCTGAACGTAGACAATATTTTTTAGCTTTGGAACGGTAAGAATATGGCGAATGTAGCGGTAGTGGGTGCCCAGTGGGGCGACGAAGGCAAAGGCAAGATCGTTGACTGGTTGTCCGAACGGGCCTCTGTCGTGGTGCGTTTTCAGGGCGGCCATAACGCGGGCCATACCTTGGTTATCGACGGCGCGGTCTATAAGTTGAGCCTGCTGCCGTCGGGCATCGTGCGCAAAGGCAAGCTTTCGATCATTGGCAATGGTGTCGTGGTTGATCCTTGGGCTTTGCTGTCGGAAATGGAAAGCCTGCGGACACAGGGCGTGGAAATCACACCATCGTCGCTACGGCTGGCCTTCAACGCGGCCCTGATATTACCGTTGCATTCCGAACTGGACGGCTTTCGCGAGGATGCCAATACATCCCGCAAGATCGGCACCACCCGGCGTGGCATCGGCCCGGCTTATGAAGATAAGGTCGGCCGTCGGGCCATTCGGGTCTGTGATCTGTCGGACCTGGATACCCTGCCGGAAAAGGTTGAACAGCTTTTACTGCACCACAACGCCCTACGCCGGGGCCTGGGCCATGCCGAGGTTGATGCCGATAGCGTGGTTGAGATCTTGCGGGAGGTAGCCCCGAAAATCCTGCCCTTCGCGTCCAACGTCTGGCGCGACCTGGATGAAGCCCGCCGCGCCGGCCATCGTATTCTTTTCGAAGGTGCCCAGGCGGCGATGCTGGATATTGATCACGGCACCTATCCGTATGTGACCTCGTCCAACACCCTGGCCGGACAGGTTGGTGCGGGCGCGGGCATTGGTGTGGATGCCATCGACTATGTCTTGGGCATCACCAAAGCCTATACAACACGGGTTGGTGAGGGGCCGTTCCCCACCGAACTACATGATGACGTGGGCCGGGGCCTGGGCGAACGGGGCAAGGAATTCGGTACCGTTACGGGGCGTTCCCGCCGTTGCGGCTGGTTTGATGCGGTCATGGTGCGTCAGGCCATCAAGGTTGGCGGCATCACCGGTATTGCCCTGACCAAGCTGGATGTGCTGGATGGTATGTCGGAGATTAAGGTCTGCACCCGTTATCGGGTTGACGGTATGGAGGTGGATTACCTGCCGGCCGAGATGAGCCGCCAAGCCAGGATCGAACCCGTGTACGAGGTTTTTGAAGGCTGGTCGGAAAGCACCCAAGGTGCCCGCAGCATGGCGGATTTACCAGCCACGGCGATCAAATATATTGTCCGTATCGAAGAATTGATCGGTGCGCCCGTGGCATTGCTGTCCACCAGCCCGGAGCGCGAGGACACCATTCTGGTCAAGGACCCATTTGCGGACTAGAATTCTCCTGAATAGGGAGGATTTTATGTCAGAAATTCCAGTCATTGATTTAACGCCGTTTCAAGACGGCGGCAGCGCGGAAGATCGCAGGGTCGTCGCGGAAGAAGTTGCTGTAGCCTGCGAAACCCTCGGCTTCCTGGTCGTCTCCGGCCATGGCGTGCCAAAGGTGGTCAGTGATGCGTTGTATGGTGAAGCGCATAAATTCTTCGACCGCCCGTTAGATGAAAAACTGACGGTGCGCCGCCCCCGTAATGATCAAAATCGCGGCTATATCCCGTATGGGGAAGAAACCCTGGCGAAGATGCATGGCGGCGTGACACCTCCCGATTACAAGGAAGTCTTTGCCATTGGTCCCGACGATCTGCCTGACGAGCCATATTATACCGGGCCGCTGTCTTATCCCGATTTCGCACCGAACCTGTGGCCTGATGGATCGCCCGGCCTGCGTCCGGCCATGCTGGCCTATTACGTAGGCATGGAGCGTCTGTCCCGCATGTTGGGCCACGCCTATGCCCTGGCCCTTGATCTGCCGGAGGATTTTTATGTTGAACGTCTGACCCGCCATGCCAGCCAGCTTCGCCTGTTGCATTATCCCGCGCCAACCTCTGATCTGGCACCGGATCAATTGCGGTGCGGGGTTCATACGGATTTGGGCCTGACCACCATTTTGCGAAATGAAGCCGCCCCCGGTGGGTTGGAAGTGCGCACCCGTAACGGCACGTGGATCCCCGCCCCCGCGATCCCCGATACCTTCGTGGTCAATCTGGGCGATTTGATGATGCGCTGGACCAATGATCGTTGGCGCTCCACGCCGCATCGGGTTGCGGTGCCGGCGGCAGAGGCCCGCTCCCGCAGCCGTCGCCTGTCCATCGGCTTTTTCGTGGCACCCAATTATGATGTTGAAGTCACGTGCATCGACACAGAGGGAGGGGAGGCAAAATACCCGCCCATTTCAGTCCGTGACTACCGGGTCGACCGCTTCGCCGCCGGTGCGGGTTTAGGTGAATAGGGATGTCGGATACTGAACGCCCCAGCTATCGCCTGCTAACAGGCACCGACGATCACGCATTCTGCGTCCGCGTCTCGGAAGCGCTGGCGGACGGCTATCTGCTCTACGGCTCCCCGTCCTGCACCTATGACCCGGATCAGGGCCGCATGCTGGTCGCTCAGGCGGTGATATTACCCAGTGTGTCATAGAGTGCGTCATAGGGCGTATCATGGGGTGGGCGCGCTTGATATGGGTCATGTCTTTTCGGGCATGAGTGACGCTAAACTAATTGGGCTATATGGCACGGAAGATCGAAAGGGAGTGGCGACATGCTGAAACGTGGGTTTAAGGTGCTTTTGGCGGAAGCCAACGCGTTGATCGAAACGGTCTCGGTACAGGACCTCGCCTTTGCTTTGGATGACGAGGAGACCTTGCTGGTCGATGTGCGCGAGACCGTCGAAAGGGAAAACGACGGCTTGATCCCCGGATCAATCCACGCACCGCGGGGAATGTTGGAATTTCAGGCCGATCCGGAGTTTCCAGGCCACAATGCCGAGCTAAACCCTGAATACCGCCTGATCCTCTATTGCGGTACCGGTGGCCGATCTGCCCTTGCCGCCAAGACCTTGCTGGATATGGGTTTTGACAACGTGGCCTCCCTGGCGGGCGGTTACGCCGCCTGGTCTGCGGCCCGGGATAAATAGGACGGAAACGTCCCAAATATGGCAGATCTGGAATATGCAAAACGTGGTCTGGTCGCCGTTCTGACGCCACAGGCCAATACCACGGTGGAGCCGGAATTTTCCATTCTGTTACCCCCCGGCATCGCCATGCTCACAACCAGGTTGGTTAGTGGCAAGGACACGGTGGAAGAACGTCTGATGGACTATGCGGATCAGATCGGGGTATCCCTTGACCATTTCGCCAACGCACCCATCCAGGCTGCCGCCTTTGCCTGTACCGGTGCCTCATATCTGGCCGGTCGGGAAAGGGAGGCGGAGATTTGCCACCGCCTTGAACAATCCCGCAGCTACGAAATTGTCACCGCCGCCCGCGCCGTCACGGCGTCCTTGCAGGCCCTTGGCGCACAGACCATTGGCCTGGTCTCCCCTTATTCCCCCCATCTTACCAAAGCCAGCGTTGCTTATTGGCAAAGTGCCGGCTTTGAAGTGGCCCAGGTTGCCGCCGTATCCAATGACGATCCGGATTTCCACGCTATCTACAGCTTGCAGGCCGGCGGCAGCCTGGATGCCTTGCGCTCGTTGGAAGACAAGGCGTTGGATGCCATCGTCATGCTGGGCACCGGTATGCCGACCCTGCGCACGATCCTGGATGTGGCCGATTGGAGCGGCCCGCCCGTCACCTCAAGTATGCTCAGCCTCGCCTGGCGAAGCGTACTGTCAATCGACGCCGTCGCCCCAGACCGCGAAAACATGCTGGCATGGACCAGCGGAGATAATTGGCGCGGCCGCATGACGCGTTAGGCACCCGAAAATCATCGGAAGCAATACGGCCCGGATCCACCCGCTGTGCGAATGCACTGTGAGCCAGAATGCTCGGGCGGTGGTATTGCCCGGTGTGTCTAAATTTTAGCCGTTCGAACGCGAGAGTTCACAATTCAAGATTTGACCCCGAACCCGGAGATGAAGTCGAAGAATATCGGCCCAACTTGGATA
>JABJKS010000071.1 GCA_018660265.1 Rhodospirillaceae bacterium
CGAGTATCGTAGCCGACCACCTTGCAGTACCTCACGTGCTATCCTTTCGCTATGCCCAGAACCACCCGACGCGATATCAACAAATCCGGCCCCGAGATGGTCGAAGTCATCGACGCTATCGGTTAGGCTGGTGTGGATGTTCGCGCATCTGCATCAGCCGTATTCATGTCGAATAACGACACGAATGTATGTTTCCAAAATGAATATGTCAAACTATTTACGATATGACTTGTCAAAATCGACACCTCTGCCTATTTTTCGCCAATGACACCAGCACAATGCAGGGCCGCTCGTGGGCTGCTCAAATGGACCCAAGATGATTTGTCCAGCGCCGCCAATATTAGCGTGGTGGCGCTGCGCAATTTCGAGAACGAGAAAACTTCCCCTCAACGCAGCACCCTCACGGTTATCCAGCTAACCCTTGAAGCCGCGGGCGTTGTTCTCATCCCAGAGAACGGCGGCGGGGCTGGTGTGCGGCTGCGGGATCGACAGGGGTGAGCGGCAAACCCATATTTCGTGGCTCTGTCCCATTGCTGCAGCAGCCCGGCCCAACGTCGCGAAACTGCATTCAGACGGCGCAGCATTTGGGAATGATCCATGAAGGTGTTTTATAAACGGCTGGTCTTGACGGCTTTTGGCCTGTTTGCTTTTGCGGTGGTTTTGGTCGTATCAATCAGCGTCTTCATTGAGCCACCCACGCCGGAAGAGAGCGCCGCTGAAGCAACCCAAAAGGCTGCAACCGAAACCGCCAAACAGGGAGCCGGGATCGCCGCTGCAAAGGCCAAAGAAGCTGCCTGCAGACAAGAACTGAGATGTTGGGCCGATAAGCACCGCATAGCAGCGTCGTCGCTGTGCTTGTCATACGTGCGGAGGGCGGCAACGTCAGAAATAAAATGGAACAATGAATTCCTGGAAAATAAGCTAAAATTGGCAAAGTTCGACGGCATGGGAAGTGGAAAGCTGGTCTATACGGGCGACAAGCTGTTGGCTCAGAATACCAACGGTGTCTGGGTTCGGCACAGAGTTGAATGCGGCTACGATCCGAGTACCAAAGAGATCACCTCATTCAGCGTCAAAAAATACGGTCTCTAGCCCCAATCAGCCTTTTGTTTCTCCCGCTTTATTCTTCGGCATGAACCGGACTTGGCTAGCAATGTTCTTGCAGGCGAGCCATTGCCGTCATGGCAACAGCATTGAGCCACCACGATCCGAAGCCGTGTTCATGACGAACACACCTATGGGGCGCTGCTTACCTGCTCGCCCTTGTTTAGGAGATCCATGCGCCAGACCGGCCCTGACGGTGTTTGCGTGATGCAAACAGTTTCGCGCCATGCCAGAATGCAGGCGCAATTAATACTGGGAGGGGGAAGATTTCATGGTGACGGGTACAGTGAAGTGGTTCAATCCGACTAAAGGTTTTGGTTTCATCGAACCTGATGGTGGCGGCGCTGATGCATTCGTGCATATCTCCGCTGTAGAACGCGCAGGCATGTCGAGCTTGTCTGAAGGTCAGAAAATTCAATACGACGTGGAACCGGGGCGTGATGGCAAGAGCGCGGCGGCGAACTTGGTTGCGATCGATTGATCCAGGCTCTGCCGTCCCGAAATATCCCGCTATATCCCGTCAAATCCCGGATTTCGGCACCCCATTCGCTACCCCGCCACGAATATGGGCAAAGAGAAAATAACTAACTAATAGAATTTATTATCATTTCATGGAGATAAACAATGCTTGGTATCATCATCGAATATGACTATTCCGGCGACGAAGGGGAATGGAAAGCGGCGGCGGATGCTTTCGTTCAAGCCATCGATGCCGATCCGCGCCTGAAAGGCCGTTTTTCCTATCAGGTCAACATCAAGGGCGACGGCCCCGGACGGGTTCACGTCGGCCGCTGGGACCAGGCCGAGACCCAGGCCTATCTGTTCGAACAGGACTTCTTCAAAACCTTCGCGGCCCAGGTCAAGGCCTTCGGCGGCGAAACTTTGAAAACGGCGCCGTATCGGCGTATCACCGGGACCGAGGGCTGAGGGCATAAACTTGCGTTGAAATTCCGGTCACCGAAGTCCGTGACGGGCTCGCCCAGCGCTACACCCAATGGACCCAGATAGCCCGTGGCCACCGCTATGATATGGGCCAGCTGGCGCAGTCCATCAATGGTCTTAATCTGCTGGCAACAGCCCGCGAACATTGCCCGGAAATGCGCTCAGACTCTTAAGAATCGAGCAATTGAACCAATTACTTACGTCGCGCCAAATAAGCTACGGTGGCGACTCCGATTAATCGACAATTGCTCTAGCGACCGTGGCAAGACAGCTGTCTTGAAATACCTTAGCGGAAATTCTTGAGGCCCTCTAACTTGCAGGCACCCTTGGTGTAGGCTTCATCGATCCCGCATTGCAATGACAGCTTCAATGCTGTTGCCATGACGGCAATGGCTCGCCTGCAAGAACATTGCTAGCCAAGTCCGGTTCATGCCGAAGAATAAAGCGGGAGAAACAAAAGGCTGATTGGGGCTAGAGACC
>JABJKS010000107.1 GCA_018660265.1 Rhodospirillaceae bacterium
GAATGAACCCCGAACGTCAATCCCTAACACCTCTAAAAATTAGCCGCTGAAAACCGCCGTTGATCCGGCTGAAGCCGTGTGCTCAGATCAAAGCTGATCGCGATCATGAATAATGTGGGCTAATAGAATGCGCGCCAAATTCAATGTCTTGCCCTCAACTTCGACTGATTTTACATGTCATCCTTATCTCAACCGCGACCAACGGTTATGAACGATCATGTAAGTTAACTGCCGTACTCTAAATTATGGCCTTTTTTGTGCTCTCAAGTCAATAAGATCAACAAGTTATAAACAAACCTTAAAGAAACTATTGAAAACCGAAAATTATCAAATTTCGAACCCGTCCCGGCTTGTCCAATCGTATGACCCGTTAACTATATTAGCCTTTGAAAAGGTTTAATAATTGTTAACCGACCAGCATGGGTAAACGTGGGTAAATGACCAACCCTGCGATGCCAATTGCAATGGCGTAGGGAAGGTCCCGCTTTTCCTCATGCATTTTTCGAAACGCAGTCATACCGGCTAAAGTTGATGCCAAGGGAAGGCGGCGATAGAGCAATACAACCAGCGCCAATACGCCACCCATTAGGGCGATTAACAACAAAAACGGCATGATCGTTTCAGTACCAGTCCATAACGCCGCTGCGGCAATCAACTTTCCGTCCCCACCGCCCATGACCTTGAACAAAACCATTAGGATCTCGGCTACCAACATTATGGCACCGAGGCCAAATGCCCAGGCGATCTGCTGCCAGGGCATATCCGCAGCCCATGCCGCGATTGGGTATATCACGATCAAGGCAATTGGCAGGCTGTGTGGAATTTCGAAGGTTCGAAAATCCGCCACCATGGCCAAGATCATGACAAAGGGAAAGATGAGCGAAAGAACCGTCAACAACATCTAGGCTTTGATTCCCAAAAAACATTACCGGGGCACTGCGTTGGCAGATACCCCGGCATGTCTTTGAACAATTGGAAACGCCTAGGCTTAGTTGCCCGCGTTCTCCAGCTGTGTCTGAATGTCAGTGAAAAAACCCTTCACTTCGAAAAAACCCTTCACTTCGTCACCCAGGGCAAACACGGCTGCGATGATTGCGACGGCGATGCCGGCGGCGATCAGGCCATATTCAATGGCGGTGGCGCCTGATTTGTCCTGGTAAAATTCTTTCAAGTCGGTAGCGCGCGTTTGTACTTTAGTGATGAGACCCAACATTATAAGGTCCTCCTGTTTCAAAATCCGGTTAGCAGCAGTGGCGTGCTGCGTTGGTGGCATACTCACCTCCAGCTTCGGGATTGTCGTGCCGGTTAAGGCGCCCTTCGCTAGCGGCGTAAAAGACATATACGAATGGCCTCCAGTGTTCGCAAGTGATCTTGGTCACAACAAGCAATGACAAATTACCAGATAGCGAATCGTCGAATTGTAGGCGATTTATCACTGCGAAATCAAAATAAAATCGATAGAATTTCGTAGTTTGTCTTCAGTAGCGACTAAAATCCACGGTTTTGGTTTATTTTTTGTTAACGGAGAATGATGTTTTGCGGGCAAAAAAGAATCTGTATTTGATTTTGCAGATTATCCCCACAAATTCGCCGTTGGGGCCGAGACATAGCTATCCCGATAAACCAGCGGGGCATCTCGATCCTTGGCCAATAACAACGGCCCATCCAAATCCACGTAGTCCGCCATGCTGGCTAGCAAGGTCGCCGGTGCCATGGCCAGGGACGTGCCCAGCATACACCCAACCATTATGCCAAAGCCTTGTTCTTTTGCGGCCGCCATCAAGGTCAGCCCTTCGCTCAGTCCGCCGCATTTATCCAGCTTCACATTGACCAGATCATAAAGGCCCACAAGACCGGGAAGATCGGTGCTGATATGACAGGATTCATCGGCACATATGGGAACGGGGTGCGGCAGATCGGCCAATATGTGGTCCTGTCCGCTGGGGAGGGGTTGCTCGATCAATTCCACGCCCAATTCCGCCAAGCCCTGGGATAATGGCAGGAACATGTCCGGCTCCCACGCTTCGTTCGCATCGACAATCAGGCGCGCTTTGGGCGCGCCCTGGCGAACTGCCCGAACACGCTCCACATCGCCCGCGCCGCCCAGTTTCAGCTTCAATAGGGCGCGGTCCTTGGCGCCCTGCGCGGCCTTGCCCATATCCTCCGGGCTGCCAAGGCTGAGAGTATAGGCGGTGATCAAATCAGGGGGTGGGGCCAGGTCCAGTAACTGCCAGACCCGTTGCCCGGCCATCTTCGCCTCAAGGTCGAACAGGGCGCAATCTAGGGCGTTGCGGGCGGCACCTGCCGCCAACGCCTGATCCAGTGCCGCATGCGAGGCGCCATCGGCGATCAGCCCCGCCATGGCTTCGATTTGTTGTCGCACGGAGGCCATGCTTTCGCCATAGCGTGGGTAGGGCACGCATTCGCCACGGCCACGCAGATCTGGGTAGCTGCTATCAGAGATCTCGGCCACCATGACCTGGACTTCCGTCCGGCTGCCCCGGGATATTGTGAAGCTGCCCGCGATGGGAAAGGTATCTTCGTAAACTCGTAAATTGCGCGTCATGGGTTATCCCAATACGTTCTTAAAGATGATCCAGGAAACCGTCGGCGCTGCCTCGGATCACATCCAGGCAGGGCAATGACAAACGGCTGGATGTTTCCGCCAGATAACGTTCAGCCTCATCCTCCGTCAGGGCGGAGGTGTTGACGGAGACCCCCAGCATGCGGACGTCGGGGTTGGTCAACTTAGCATTGGCCAGGTTAAGCGCGATGCAGTCCGTCAAATCGGGGATAGGATAATGCGGCAGGCCGCGCATATGGGTCCGGGTCGGTTCATGACACAAGACCAGTAGATCCGGTTGGGCTCCGTGCATCAGGCCCAGAGAGACCCCGGCATAGGAAGCATGAAACAGGGATCCCTGACCTTCTATCACGTCCCAATGATCTGCATCGTTCGCCGGACTGATCCATTCCGCGGCACCGGAAATGAAATCCGCGATCACCGCATCGATGGCCACACCCCGTTCTGCGATTAACACACCGGTCTGTCCCGTGGCCCTGAAATCCGCATTTAATCCACGGGCTCGCATGGCCCGCTCAATAGCCAGCGCGGTATATTTCTTGCCGCAGGAACAATCCGTGCCGACGGTCAAAATTCGTTTGCCGGCGCGCTTGATGCCTTTGCCGGTGGTGAAATTCTGCTCGCTTAAGCGAATATTGTGCAATTGGCGGCCATATTTTTCCGCTGCGGCGTTTATGGCCGGGAAATCCTGCAGCCGGCCATGCAGGCCCGAGGCGACGTCCAATCCCTTGGCCAGCGCGACGCATATGGCATCGGTCCAGCTATCGGGCAGGAAACCCCCTGAATTGACCACGCCGATGACCAGGGTTTTCGCGCCTAGGTCAATGGCCTCGTCAATGCTCACATCCTTTTGGCCGGTATCGGCCCCGCAGCCAGGCAAACGAAATTGGCCGACGCACCATTCCGGACGCCAATCGGCAATGCCCGTTGCCGTTTTTGCGGCCAATTGGTCCGGCGCGTCTCCCAGGAACAACAGATATGGTTTTTTCATCGCCCAGTCTCTTTCTTGAAAAAGATCTCTTATTTTTAGCGTGCTTCGATTGCGGCCAATTCGGCTATCAGACCGGCCTCTTCCGCCGCCTTGGCGGTTGCGAAGCCTGGGTCGTCCCAGGCCCTATGTTCACCCCGTGCATAAGCCAGGCCATTGTAGTGGTAAATGAAGGCATTCATGCGGTTGGTGACAAAGTTGTTGCGTGATTTAACCACAACCCCCGGCACCCCGGCGACAATGGAATTGGCTGGGATTTGGGCCCCTTCGGGGACAATGCTATGGCCGGCAATAATACAATTATCGCCGATCACCGCGTTGTCCATAACCGTTGCATTGATGCCGATCAGGCAATTGTCGCCAATGGTACAGCCATGCACGGTCGCGTGATGGGTGATGGAACAATGGGCCCCGATAATCGCACCTTTGCTGTTGCCGATATGGACCATGGCGAAATCCTGAATATTTGAGTAGGGACCGATTATATTTTCATAGGCCTCGGCGCGGATCACCACGCGAGGCCAGATAGATACACCTTCATTAATTCGAACTTTGCCAAAAATTTCCACGGTTTCGTGAATAAAGGCTGGTTTGTCCAGGGTCACCAAAGGGCCAAATTTACGCAATCCAAAAATCTCCACAAAAACGTCTAATTCGCAGCATCGAACAATTTGTCCGTGCTGCTTTCATCCAATCCAGCCTGTGTGCCTTTTGCCAACTCCACCTGCCGGGCCTGCCAGAAGGCGGCTTTCAGGCCTGTATAGTAATCGATAGAGTTTTCCCGGAGTTGATCCAGGGGTTCCAGCAGTTCTTCCCGCCTGACCACCGTGCGGGTTGCGGTAACGCCCAGGCTTTGAACACTACTAAGCAGATAACTCATGGGTTGGAAGAAAATATCCACCACTTTACCGACACCGCCACGGGTGCTGGCAGGTCCGATCAGGGGCAACATCAGATAGGGTCCGGCCCCAATGTCATAGTTGTGCAGGGTTTGACCAAAGTCGGCGTGATGGCGTGCGAAGCCGAAGCCTTCCGCTGGATCAAACAGCCCAAGGATGCCAATGGTCGTGTTGATGCCAAAGCGGCCAAGGGTGACGCCGGCGTCTTCCAGGTCCCCCTGCAACAGATCATTGACCAGGATGACCGGTGCATCCAGGTTTAAGAAAAATCGGCGTACCGCCTGTATGCCCGGATCCGGCATAATCCAGTTGTAGCCGATGGCAAGCGGGCGCAGCAGGATCAGATCAACAGTATTGTTAAAGGCAAAAATGATCCTGTTCATAGGCTCCAGCGGATCATCAATCTCGCCGCTCTCCTCGTCCCAGCCCTTTAACGAGGTTTCTGTCTTAGCTGCGGGTTCGATCACGGTTTCAACAGCAGGTGCTGGTGCCTTTGCAAATACAGCCCCGACAGCCGCCGCGGGTTGTCGCGGTGGGCTCTGTATGATCGGGTCCGGGCGGGCAGAGTAGGCAGGCACAGCAGGGGAGGCGGCCATCGCAGCCACCGGGGGGGCAGCAGTTATTGCTGGGCCCGGCGCGGGGATATTGGATGCACTATTGGCGATACGCTGGGCAAAGCCGGGATAGGCGGCTTGCAGTGAGGATATGACCGCAACCTCGCCGCCCGGCGCTGCTGTCAGGGCTGTGCGGGTGATCGCTTCGACCGCATTGGGATTGGTGGCAATGGCCGAAATGGCCCAGGCCGCCACCCGGGCAGCCTCACCGTTGGCGCGATTGGCGATGGGATCCACGCGTAAGGTTCGGTTTACCAAAGGCGCGGGGGCCATTGAGGCCGTGGGCATGGCTGTCCCGGCTTGCTGTCCCCGCAAATTGGCACCCAGGCCGGCACTCAGACCAGCGCTCTGGGCGATCTGGTCGGCGAATCCCGGAAAGGCTTGCATGGCCTGATGGGCAATGCCCGGCGCGACATGGGGCGCCGCTGTGACCAGGCCGGCCATGATGGTGTTTATTTGCCTTGGTTGTTGGACAATGGATTGTATGACAAGGGGGGACAGGGCCGCCGCAATTCTGCGTTGGCGAATTTCCTCGTTCCGCGCACCTCCGCCCGCACTACTGGCCGCAACGGAAAATTGCCGGGCAAAATAGTTGGCCTGGGCAGTTTGCCCAACGCCGGCTGAGCCTGCTGTGCCTGCGGCCACCGCCGTATTTGAGCTCAATAAACCAGTGGCCAGTACGACGGCTACCACAAAACCACATATTCTCATCAACCAATGCCCTCCAAGCGAGGCATAGAATAATGCGAATTACAGCATCAGGCCAGCGTCATACACACCGGCAATAAATCCGCTTTAATGAAGTTCCCGAACAGGGTTAAACGCAGCGGCGCGTTGCTTGCCTTCGGTTCTTTGCTCGGGGGTCATTTGGCGGACCAGGGCCTTCAGGTTTTCCTTGGCCTGACTGTGCCCGCGCTGGGCGGCCAGGCTCATCCATTTATAAGCTTCGACCATATCCGCCGTTATGCCTTGGCCTCTGGCATAACGGGTCGCCAGATGGTTTTGCGCCTTGGTATAGCCCTGTTCGGCAGCACGTCGGAACCATTTAACGGACAGGGCGTGGTCTTGGGCCACACCGTCGCCGTCACGATAGGCTTTGGCCAAGTTATATTGCGCTTTGTCCAAGCCAGTCTCGGCCGCGGCGAGGTACAGGATCGCCGCCCGCTTGACGTCCATTTCCACGCCCAGGCCGTAATGATACATTTTGCCAAGGGTATAACGGGACCGGTTCAGCCCTGCCTCGGAAGCCCGTTGCAGCCAATGCACAGCATCCTTATAGCTTTGCTCCACGCCATCACCGGCGATGTAGGCGTTTGCCAGGTTATGCTGGGCCATGCGAAAGCCGCTTTCCGCCGACCGACGCCACCAACTGACCGCTTCAGCACGATCCTGTTGCACGCCCTTGCCCTGATCGAACAGTATGCCGACATTATATTGTGCCTTGGTATTACCGGCCTCCGCCAGGGCCAGCCATTCCTTGGCTGCCGCGGCAAAATCGCCTCTTTGATAGGCCCTATATCCGGTTTTGAAATCGGCGCTGTTGGCGTATGTCGCCGGCGTTAGGAACGCGCCGGTAATAAACAGCCCCATGCAAAGCAGTTTGGTAATCCGTCCGGCCATGCTTTCGTTCATCCACATGTCATTTCCTTCCACATTTCCACTACGACGCTATGCCGAATTTCTGGGTCCGCGCGCGCAATGCCTGCAATAGGCCCGGTATGCCCTGTTGCCGGACGACAGCCGAAAATTCAGATCGCTGGGTCACCGCCATGGAAACACCTTCAACCATAATATCGATGATTTTGAATTGTCCATCCAGGGGACGGACACGCCAGTCGGCCTTAATTGGCGGGCCGCCCTGCTGCACGATCTTGGTTTTGACCATCACATCCTTTTTCCCGGCCACCTTGGCCCCGGAAACGGTGAACGTCTCACCGGAATAACCGCCCATTCGGCGGCTATATGACTTCAAAATGAATTCCGTAAACAATACGACATAATCTGACCGCTGTTGGGGGGTGGCCTTACGCCAGTACTTTCCCAGGGCGAAACGGGCGATAAAGGGCATATCAAAGCTGCTTGCCAGCAAAGTGCGGAACTGCGCCTCACGCTGGTCGATCCCGCCAGCGGTGGATTGCAGAATGGCGATGCCCTGGCTTGCAAGGTTCGAGATAAAGCTCTGCGCGCCGGCCACTGCCTGGGGTGATGCTGCGGCCCATAGCAAACCCGGAACCCCAGCCGTGGCCGCCAGTGCCGTACCACCCAGCAAAATCGCTCTGCGTGACTGCAATTTTATCTTCCTTCCATATCGGTGCCGTACACAAACATGGCCCCATCAAACACGCCCAATTGCCTGGGACACTTAAGAATTGAGCAATTGAACCAATCACTTAGAATGCGTAAGCAATTCCAATTAATTGAAAATTGCACTAAGCCCGGTATTGAAACTTCAGCCGGGCGTAACGGTCCTCAGATTTCACGACTAAATCAAAAGCATAAGTATCGCGAAGGACCGTCATAGGAATATCTACTCCGGCTTTACCAGACGACCAAGCCTTGCGGTAAAGATCTATCATGGTAGCGATAGGCTGGCTATTGACCTTAACAATGACATCGCCTGCCTGTAGCCCCGCTTGTTCGGCCGGCCCGTCCTGGGCCAGGCCGATTACTTCAACATGGCCTTCCACCTCCGCCGTGAACAGACCCATCCACGGTCTATAGGAACCCGCTGTTCGACCCTCGCTCAGCATTTCCGCAAAAATCGGTGCCAGCAGGTCGATCGGTACAAACATGTTGCCTGTGCGGCCTTCCCCCTCCGCAACCGCATCCTCGACATAGAGAGAGCCGATGCCAACCAGCTTGCCGTGCTGATCGATCAACGCTGTGCCGCCCCAGTTGGGATGGGCGGGGGCGGTAAAGATCGCCTCATCCAGCATATATTCCCAATAGCCGGCAAATTCCCGCTTCGAGACGACCCGGGCCCCAATGGCACCGTCATGACCACCATGGCCGGCAACCAACACGCCGTTGCCCACCTTCAAATCATCCGAGCTGCCGATCTCAAGATGGGGCAGGCCCAAGGGCTCCAATGCGCGGACCAGACCGAAACCACTGTCGTAGTCATAAGCGACGACTTCACCTGGGATCATACGGCCATCTGCCGCACTAATGCTGATCGCAATAGCCTCAACAATTAAATAGCCGATGGTCAGGATCAGGCCGTTATCGTCAATGACGACGCCGTTACCCTCCCGCTCCGTGCCCAGAAACGGCGCTGTATAGCCGTCTTCGGGCACTTCCCCATGTAAGCGCACTACGGCGGCCAGGGCTCGCTCCACATCAAAGGGCAGTTTGGCGGCTTCGCTTGGCGATGACAGGGCCGCCGCGAATGTTGCGGGCAGCATATCCTTGGCATGATGCCCATTGACCTTTTCCAAATCGCTCATAAAGCCTTCACCTGTATCCTGCCTCTTTAGAGCAAATTGCAAATAACTGGAATCGCCCCCGTCGCTCGATTGGCGCGATCTACGTGATTGGTTCGATTACTGGATTCCTAAGAGTCCCAACGCCTTGGGCATGTTTAATAGAAACATGCTCTAATTGGCATGTTACTCAGGATCGCCGGCTAATGCCAAAGATGAAATTCGGTCAATGCAGAATATTTGGAATATCGGCGGGTGACGGCGCTATTTTGATGTGGCCACAAAGACGCCGTCCCAGTCGGGGTCGGGTGGATTTTCCAGGTAGAATTCCACTCTTTCATCATAAAGGTCGTACAATTCGCCCAAGGTGCCGTCCGCCGCCCGGCAATCCTTGATCAATCCCTGCGCCTTGGTCCAATCCTGTTCCCGGTAGGCTGCCAGCATCGTCTTATGCTGATCCTTCAGAGCGACAAAGTCCTGTTGCTGCAGCAAATCCTTGCGCCCCATGACCGTGTGAATGCGCACGGCCTCCGCCTTCCCCTTTACCGCGATCAAGTCCAACTCCAGGGTGGCGAATTCGTCCCCCACGATGGCCTCCGTCTCTTCGCCGATGACTATGCCGACACCGTAGTTCTTTGATTGCCCCTCCAGGCGGGCGGCCAGATTGACCGCATCACCCAGCACGGAATAGTCAAACCGCTGCTCTGATCCCATGTTGCCCACGACGCAATCACCGGTGTTGACCCCGATGCCCACATTCAGAGGTATAAATGCCTCGCCGCTTTCCACGGCTTCGGCCTCGCGTTCCTGGTTCAATATCTCCAACTCTTCAAACATCACCAGCGCGGATTCGCAGGCATGTTGCGGATGCTCTTCATCATCAAGCGGCGCATTCCAAAAGGCCATAATGCAATCGCCCATGTACTTATCGATTGTGCCTTGCCGGGCCAGAATGCAATTGGTCAGGGGCGTCAGAAAGCGGTTGATCAGACGGGTCAGCCCCTGGGGGTTGCTTTTGAAGGTTTCAGAGATGGAGGTGAAACCACGCACATCACAGAACAGAAAGCTCATATTGCGGCTCTCCCCGCCAAGGCGCAGGCGGTCGGGCTCCTTCGCCAATTGTTCCACCAGTGCCGGGGAGAGGTATTGACTGAAAGCACCGCGCACACGCTCCCGTTCCGCCTCCGTCTGCAGATACAAAATGGTCGAACTGGACAGGTAGATGGCCAAAACAGCGATGCCGGGATAGATCGGGTCCATCAACAACAACTTGTCCGTATAGAGGTACCAGCCCATCAAGATCGCACCAAAGACGGTGCCAATAGAGATGGAGGCACCGGGCAGCGCGCCAAATCGCGGCGTCAGGAATATCAGCAACAGGCCCATGACAAGGATGAAGATTTTTTCCATGCCGTCGATCCAGTCAGGGCGTTCCATAAAATGACCGGACAGAATTTGTTCGGCGGCCTGGACGTGGACCTCAACGCCCGCCGCGGCGGGGTCCAGGGGGGTGGTCCGCAAATCCTTCAGACCGGCAGCCGAAGTGCCAAAGAACAGAATTTTTCCTGCCACCGATGCCGGGTCAAAATCATCCTCGAATACTTTCCACAAGGGGATCACCCGCCCCGGCACAGGCTTGGCGTAATGCACCCAGAACCGACCCCGGCCATCCACGGGAATTTCCAGGCGACCGACTTTAATATGATTAAGGCCGGTGGATTCGCCAAAATTTTCTTCCAGGTTTGCGCCGGAAGATTTCAGGATATAGGTGGATGCGCCCTGAAATACCCGCAGCGCCTCCAACGCCAAACTTGGATAAAGCTGTTGACCGATACGCATAAAGGTCGGCACCCGTCGGATAATACCGTCGGTTTCTGGCGATAGATTAAAACTGCCGACGCCCGAGGCAGCCGCCTCAATACCGGGCAAATTGACCACCGCCCCATCATATTCGTTCAGGAATGGCAGGGGGTCGTCGCCATTGACCGCAAAGCCGGCCTTGATTGCGGGCCGATTGTCGCCACCATCATTGGTCAAAACAATGCCGGCAACGACGCCGTAATCTTTCGCCGCATCACGGATCTGGCCGATAATGTCGGCGAAGGCCTCATCGTGATCTGGTATAGATTCAATAATCGGCTTGGAAAACGCCCGCGCGGCAGGCGACAGTTTTTCCAGATCCAGGGTGCGCTGGTTCAACCACACTGACAGTGCCTGCTTGGGCGAGGTGCGGTCCGGTTCGGCAAAGACCACGTCGAAGGCGACCACCTTTGCACCTGATTCGAACAGACGCACCAGCATATCGGCCAGCTTGCTACGCGGCCACGGCCATTGCAAACCGCTCCGCTTCAGGGTTTCGTCGTCCAGGTCCAGAATAGCAACGGGGACCGGCTTATAGTCGCGCGGATATATCTGGTTATAGAGGTCGAATAATTTTAGCTGAAATACCTGTAGAATTTGTGGGTTTTCAAGGCGCAGACCAAGGGCTGCCAGCAGCATTAATGCCGGCACGAAATAGACCATTTGACGCTTGATGAGACGAATGGCGCGCATGGCTTATGCCTAATCCTTCAGGCGGCGGTGGATCTTATTCATGCCTTGATGATGCTTTGACAGCAACGACATCAGGTTCGGGTCGAAATGACTGGCCGGATCAATGCGATCATCGCCCTTCAGCATAATTTCAATGGTCTTTTTATGGTTGAAGGCGGGTTTATATGGTCGCTCTGAACGCAAGGCGTCATAGATGTCGGCAATGGCGACGATACGGGCCGATAGGGGAATATCCTCACCTGCGGTGCCGAAAGGATAGCCGCCGCCGGCCCATTTTTCGTGATGGTAGAGGGCAATTTCCGAAGCCATGTTCAGGCGCGGTGCCGTCTCCAGGATCTGGTGACCATAGATGGGATGCTTGTCCATCTCCGCCCGTTCAGCATCATCAAGGCCGCCCTTTTTCTTTAACACGGCCACATCAACGCTCATCTTGCCTACATCGTGGAGCTGTGCGGAATAGCGGATTTCGTCACAAAAAGCCCTGTTCATGCGATATTCCTTGGCCAGGAAATAGCTGTATTCATTCACTCTGACAATGTGGTTGCCGGTGCCTTCGTCGTGGATTTCAGACGCCCGCGCCAGCAGTTGGATTGATAACAGAAAGGCTTCCTCAGTCTCCGCCTGCATGGCGATAACCTGGGCCCGTTGTTCACCAAGTTCCCGGTTTCGTTGGCGCAACCGGCTATTCTTTGTCCGGATATGTTCCAGCATGTCCGCCCGTTCGATATGCGTGGCAAGGACCCGCGCGATGGGCGTTACCAACTGTATCTGCTCATCCTCAAAGGGCATGGGATCATCTTTCCCATTAATTCGGCGATTGATCAGTTGCACCACGCCGATCACCTGTTCCTGGTAGTTCTTCAGGGGAAAGCAAAGCACCGACATGGTGTGATAGTTTGACAGTTCGTTATCAGGATTGAAGCTGTATGTTCTTTTTGGCGGGATTTTGTAGACATCGTCAATCCGTGCAATCTCGCCCGATCCGGCCACAAAACCTGCAATGCTTTTCGCCGTGATCGGAACTATGAAGTCATTGCTGCCAATGCGGACAACGTCATTTTGCAAGCTGATGGGTTCCAGCCATCGTTGTTGGCCCTTTTTTCGGACGATGAATATCGTGCCGGCTTCGGCCCCGGTCATAAGGCGGCTTTTCAACAGAACCTTGTCCATCAATTGCCGCACAGATTGACGCGGTTGCTGCTCAACGAATTCAAGGAATTCAAGCGCCTGATTAGAAACCGTCATGTCCCCCACCCAGAATAGCTCCCAATTGATAGCGCAGTTCGTATGCTGACACTGGTATCGATCGATCCACCTTACCGCGTCCCTTCGGTTCTGTTCAAGATAGCCGTCACACCATCCGGTGCAACCTTTCGATGATATAATTGTTCTTTTCGAGTATTTCCGTGGGAGTCAGGCGCATGACATGATATCCCCGCTCCATCATCGTCTTGTCATGAATGCGTTCTGCCTCAAGCTCATGGTCGCCACGAATAGATTCCAATGGCGCGACGATCTCGATGTTGTAACGACCGCCCAAAGGCGATACCAGACGCACAGCCAGCTTCATTTCACCTTCGCTTACATTACTTTGAAACGGGTAGCCGGCATCAATCAGCATTTGTCGTAAAGCAGGCCAGGGATTTAGGGGCGCGTCCGCATTCTTATTGCCAAAGGCATTGTCGAATATGACTTCGAATTCGTCGGTGACCAGTTCTCCATTCGCATCAAAGGCCGGGGCATCTTCAGCGAACCCGGAAAGTTCGGCGCACAGGCCGCCCGTTTCCAGACAACAGTCCCGATCGCCGACGATATGCAGGCCCAGGCGGGCCGCGCCGGCGACGTCATGATATAGATCTTCGGCATTTGCGAGTGCTTGGTTTATCGCCTCTGGCGCATCCGATGACAGGCCCGGTAGCAATATGATGAAATCCACTTGCCTGCCCAGGAACAAGTCCGGCGTGCCGACGCTGATGCGTTCACGCATGTTGTCAGGAAAACCGCCCCGTTTCAGAAATTCGCGAATTTGATCGGCTTGCCCGCTGATCGGCGTGGCGATGCCGACCGAACGGCGGGGCAGGTTGCGGAACACGCCCATTTCGACCCAATCGCGAATAAGTTTCTGGGTCTCTTTGACCTCAGCGTCGTTGACGGTGCCATTGTTAATGACCGACATACGCCCAGTGACATGGTGCCACTGCACGCCCAATAAATTGTCCGGCGCATCCGAGCGGAGCTTCCGGAAATTGGTCTGTACAATTAACTGATTGTCATAAAATGTGGACGACAGAAATTCCGCAATCCGTGGATGGGAGCGGTAATGCTCCAACAAATCGTATTGCAGCCCCTGAGGTGACAGAAGATTGCAGAAATTGCCAAGCGCGGTCTGGCTGGCGGGGGGCAGACTGGTGTCGGTGTTCGGAAGGGTAAAAATACGTTTCGCCTCCCACTCAGGCGGTAGCGGTGTAAGACGGGTATCGTGCCGCGCCGCGCCAAAGATGGCACCCCGTTTGCCGCGATAGAGGACTGGTATGACCGTGCCCAAATCACCAAGATCGGCTTCGTCAACGATTACCAGATCGAAATATCCCGGCTCCAACGGCA
>JABJKS010000094.1 GCA_018660265.1 Rhodospirillaceae bacterium
ATCTCGAATTCGATTAATCGCCTTTTGTGGTAACGGGCCAAGATTGAGCGTCGGGTGTCTGCGGTTTGTCGGTGCGAGGTCTCCGTTCGCAGACATTTCTGCATACATCGATGCCGCATCGCCAGCGGTCGCATCACTCCCAAAATCCTCGGGCGACAATTCGAGCTTATCGATGTTCCGATCAGCCGACAGTGTCATGACGCGCGACTTGGCGAGATCCATGCGTTGTATTCGGTCTGCCTTACCAAAAATTAGGGGTAAATATTGTTTACCCAGCCGCCATAAACTTTTGACGACTATTCCTAATCCTGCTTCCGAGATTGCCATTCCTTCAGGCAATTCG
Source organism: Rhodospirillaceae bacterium (assembly GCA_018660265.1). Taxonomy (GTDB): domain Bacteria; phylum Pseudomonadota; class Alphaproteobacteria. Next base: position 344 of record JABJKS010000094.1, read on the forward strand.
ATGGGATCAACGAAAGCGATGTCTGTTGCCATAAGGAACGTATTTTCGTCGACATTACCTTCCCCGGCAGCGCCAGGATTGGATACATCTTCGTCAATATCGGAAGGATCTTGCTGACCCTTAGTAGAAGCTCCTCCATACTCACTCGCATCGTCCGAGTCTCCCGATGGCTCTGGCGCACTGGGGTTGGGTTCGTCTTCGCCGTAATCGCTGAGACCATCGACATCCACTGATGTAGCACGTACGGCATTGTCCGTAATCTCTTCATCAAGACCCGACGGGCCCTGCCGATCTTCGGGCAGTGCTTGGCCTTCCCGTTGCATTTCCTCGAAGGTCTTGCGGATGGGTTTGCCGTCGCTGTCCAGTATGGGTTCGCCATCTGGTGTGACCAGCTTCAGGCCGGTGCCGTCGTCGGTGTTGCGCCAGGCGAAGGCGTCCAAGTCTCCTTCGTGCTTGGCCAGTTCGGCCTTTGTGTAGGCCTCGACAGCCCCTGCATCGTAGTCGTTGGGGATGGCAAAGGTGTCCGTATAGGTGGTGTGGTCTTTGATGAACTTGTTGACGGCTAACTTGGCGGCGTTGTGGGGGCTGCGGCCTGCGGCGGTCAAGCTGACTGCGTAGAGGTAGGCGGCGTCCTTTGTTTGTTCGGCCAGGGCCTCCGCGTCTGGGCTTGTTTCTTTGGCCACGGCCATGACGTCCGTCATGTTGGCGTCGAAGGTGTTTCGCAGCAGTTCCAGGTCCTCTTTTGAGAGGCCCTGTTCCAGGGTGGCCTTGCCTTTCGCCTCCGCCTGGAGCAGTTGCTTCAGGGCCGGGCGCATCTCTGGCTTACCGATGTGAGACGCCACGATGGGGGCGGAGGCGAAGGGGCTGGCCAGGGCCAGATCCCGCGCGCCCAGGGCTTGATGGCGACCTGTATTGGCCAGGGTGTGGAAGTAACCCCTTTGGTTATCCCTGATGCTGCTGATCTGGCGGTTGAAATAAACAAAGTAAACTTAAAGACCCATCCCTGGCGTTTACCAAAAGCAAGAGCCGAACGTTTATCTTATTTTCGTGGTCTTCGGAAAAACAAGCTCCTTGTACTGGATCGTGAAGCCAACCATGCCCTCTCGGGGCGTCCTGGTATGCGAACTGTGTCGGCAATTGAGGCTGAACGACAAGTCCTACGGGATTTGCCACCTTTGGCAGAAATCGCCCTCAACGCAATGGTGACGACGGATGCGATTGATGCCTATCTGCCGGTGGCACTACAATGAAACTCATTCGTATAAGGCTAGCGCAGCCTATCCTTCACGCCGCCGCCTTGGCGGCTTTTTTTATGCCTATGTCATCGATCGCACAGCCGGTATGTGGTGATCGATCTGGTTTGCTCACGCGCCTGGGTGAGAAGTTTCACGAGGTGCCCGTTGCCCTTGGTCTGGCCGCATCTGGCCAGGTAGTTGAGGTGCTTACATCACCATCGGGTAGTTGGAGTATCATTGTCACCCATCCCCAGGGGCGATCCTGCCTTATGGGAGCCGGTCAGGGTTGGCAGGACCTGCCACGGCCACATGGCCCCGGCGATAGAGCTGCCAAGGGCCCGGGGGCATGACCCGCATTGATGTTGCTGTCAGTGGTGCGGGTACGGGGGCCGCTATCTGGAATTTTTTCGCTTCAGGTCATCTGAATACACTGCTGGCAGCGATCATAGGCATTCTAACGATCTTGGTCCTATTGCAACGCTATCGCATTAATCGCCGGGAGCTTCGTAATAAAGGCACCAGTACGGGCGCAGAATAAGCATCGCCCGAAGCGTCATCGTCACACAAAAAAGATCGGAAAAGTGTGCTGTCGTACCATTTAAAGCGCCAAAAACTGGCGTTTTGCGCGAGGGGCCGACCAGAATGCCGTGATGTAAAAACACACTCTGGCCGACTCTTTCGCGGCCCTCACCCCGATTATTATGCAATTTCGCAGCGAAATGCAAGGTTTACGGTGCATTGCCGGATGGCAAGACTGCGCATCAATGAGGTATGGAAAATGCTCTCTCTTTTAGGCTCATTACTGGGTTTCACAAGCTCGTTTCTGCCAAAGGTCATCGACTACTTTCAGGACCGCCGTGACAAGGCCCACGAGCTGGCATTGTTGGATCTGCAGATCGCGGCACAGCGAGACAGCCATCTACAACGCCTCGAAGAAATCAATATCGATGCGGATATTCGCGAGGCCGAAAGCCTGCATCGCCATGATCGCAAGGTTGGCATCGGTTGGGTGGACGCCTTGCGCGGTTCCGTGCGGCCTGTAGTGACTTACATCATGGTGTTGGAATTCGTCTTTGTTAAATCTGCCGCCATGTATCTGATATTCGGCGCTGACGGCGTCAATCTGGCGACGCTGAACATGGTATGGGATGACGAGACCAGGGCGTTGTTTGCCGCCATCCTGAGTTTTTGGTTCGGACACCGGGCCTTAAAAAGTTTTCAAGGCGCATGAGGATATGCAGCGAAGGACTGTCGATAATTAAGGAATTTGAGGGCTGGTCCCGGCGGCCTTATCGAGACCCTATCGGCATCCCGACAATCGGTTATGGTTCCATCTGGGGTCTGGACCGAAAGCGGCTTACTATGGCCCATCGCGAGATTACCCAGGATGAGGGCGAGATCATGCTGACCAGAATGCTACAGCATGCGGAGCGCGCTGTAGCCCGATTAATCAAGACGCCGCTGACAAGCAGTGAATTCTCCGCGCTGGTATCTTTCACCTATAACCTTGGAGCTGGCAATCTGCAGCGCTCCACGCTGCGTATGAAGGCCAATCGCGGCGATAAAATTGGCGCGGCGGATGAATTTCCAAAATGGCGCAGGGCGGGCGGCAGAATTTTGGCCGGTTTGGTGCGCCGGCGTAAAGCAGAACAAGCATTATGGTTGAACTGAGATCGCCCGCCTAAATTCGCCATGCGGAGTGCATGGCGGCGACACCACCTGAGAGATTGCGATAGTTCACATTGCCCAGGCCGGCTTCTTTGATCATCGAAGCAAACGCGTCTTGATCAGGGAATGTTCGAATGCTTTCGGCAAGATAGCGATAGGAGGCCTCGTCATCTGCCACAAAGTGGCCCAGGCGAGGGACGATCTCAAACGAATATTTGTCATACAGCCCCTCCAATCCGGGCAGGGCAAGCCGTGAAAATTCCAGGCACAGGAAGCGCCCACCTGGTTTTAGGACACGGCGCATTTCCGCCAACGCTTTTGGCTTATCAGTCATATTCCGGATGCCGAAGGCGCAAGTGACTACATCCACCGAGGCATCGGGAATGGGTAGATCCTCGCCATTGGCGCAAAGCCATTCAATGGCACCGTTGGCGCGCCGGCTTTCCGCGCGTTTTTGTCCAACCAACAGCATTTCCTGATTGATGTCCGCCACGGTGACCCTGCCGCCACCAGCATTCAAAAATCTGAAGGCAATATCCCCTGTTCCCCCTGCCAGGTCCAATAGATGCATATTCGCCCTGGGGCGCAGCCAGGTGATAAACGCCGCCTTCCACAAACGGTGTAAACCGCCTGACATCAGATCATTCATCACATCGTAGCGTCCGGCAACTGAATCAAAAACATCGCGCACCCGGTTGGCCTTTTCCTGCCACGGAATCGATTCAAAGCCGAAATCTGTATTGGCACCAAAAGCCATTGCCGGGTCGCTCCGCAGTTCAACTAATCGGTTATATATCATAGCACGCTTTATCAGACCCTTGGCAGTGGCAGGAAAGATCGGCTACAAATTCCTTATGCCTGAACTCCCTGAAGTTGAAACTGTTTGCCGTGGCCTTGAAAGTCCCCTTGTGGGACGGCGTTTGAGCAAGGTCACCCAACGTCGCGATAACCTGCGCTGGCCGTTTCCGGATGATTTTGCCGCTCGTTTGGAGGGCCGCACCGTACAGCGCCTGTACCGGCGGGCGAAATTCATTCTGGCTGATCTGGATGATGGTTGGGTTTGGATGACCCATCTTGGCATGTCGGGTCGGATGTTTATTCACGATGGCCTAGCACCAGAGCCGGCGAAACATGACCATGTCTTGTTGGAAACCAATGGGGGACACACGGTAGTCTATCAAGATCATCGCCGTTTTGGCATGATGGACTTGGTTCGGGCAGAGGACCTGAACCAACATCGCCTGTTGCGGGACCTCGGCCCAGAGCCTTTGGGCAACGAATTTAATAACGTGCTCCTATCCAACGCTCTGCGTGGCCGGCGAACACCCATCAAGTCCGCCCTGCTGGATCAAAAAATCGTTGCCGGTTTGGGTAATATCTACGTTTGTGAGGCTTTGTTCCATACAGGCATCTCGCCCCGCCGTCTGGCCGCGTCAGTTGCTGGGCGCCGGGCGGAGCGTTTGGTGCCTGCTATTCGCGACGTCCTGAACAAGGCCATTGCCAAGGGGGGATCCACTTTGCGGGACTATGTCCAGGCATCGGGAGAGTTGGGGTATTTCCAGCACGAATTCACCGTCTATGGTCGTGAAGGTGAAGCATGCGTTCAGTGCGGCCAGCCAATCAAACGGATTGTTCAGGCCGGCCGGTCCACATTCTTTTGTTCAAAATGCCAGCGATAGGGTGTTCCAGCTGTCAGCCCTGCTATAGTCGCGGTAATCGTGATGGAATAATCGATAAATAGGAGCGACCCCATGAGTAAGGTCCTTGTAGAAATAGATGGCCCGGTACGAACCATAACCTTGAACCGACCGGAAAAACGCAATGCGTTGGACCCGGAGACCCTGGATGGGTTAAGCGCGGCTTTTCCCGATGCGCCGGGCGTCGACGAACGGGTAGCGGTTGTTCGCGCCAATGGGCCATCATTTTGTTCCGGCATGGATTTAGGCCAGAAGGCCGCTGGCCTGGGTAAGCCCGGCGCAATTGAGGTCATGTTACGCCGGGTTGAGGTTTATCCCCTACCCGTGGTCGCCGTAGTGCATGGCCCCGCCATCGCAGGGGGCAACGAATTGGCCTTGCATTGCGATTTCGTTGTCGCTGCCAGCACCGCCATTTTCGGTATGTCCCTGGCCCAGATCGGCCTGGCACCGACGTGGTTTCTGGCCAAAAAGTTGATGGAAGTCGCAGGGCCTGTGGCCATGCGGGAAATCCTGTTGCTAGGTGATCCGCTGCCGGCAACCCGCATGCATGAACTTGGTCTCATCGCGCGGGTGGCAGAGCCGGATGCTTTGGACGGTGAGGCCCAGAAAATCATAGACCGGTTAGCCGCCAATGCGCCGATGTCACTTCGCAATATGAAGGCTATGATGGTTCGGCAAATGGCCTTCCGCGAAGCGACCGACTATGACGATCTGAACGCAGATGTCGCCAAAGTCGCCGCGTCCGCCGATGCCCTAGAGGGTGTCAAAGCCAGATTGGAACGCCGTAAGCCGAATTTTCGCGGCGAATAATTCGGGTTGATTGAGGCTCACCGATTAGTCACTGCCAGGGATCTGATGGATGTGGCAGTCTACTAGATGGACCTTTTTTTATGCCGCGAACCCGACTACTTCGCTAATTTCCCGTCCCAGATCAGGGGCGGAAATTGGCTTGGTCAGTACTTTGGCAGCACCAATTTGCATCGCAACCTCATGCAAAAGTCCGTCGCTGTCACCGGTTAGAATTAACACTGGTATCTGGGCCAAATCAGCGTTCTTGTGGCGGCGCAGTTTGTTGCAAAACGTCATCCCGTCACCATCTTTCATGTGTAGATCGCAGATCACAAAATCCGGGAGTATTTCACCTGGCGTTTCGAGCCTTTCATAGGCTTCCTTGCCATCAGCAGCCTCGATTACGTCCGTTACGCCCACTTGAGACAACAGTTTACGAACGATTGACCGCATGGTGCGTTGATCATCAACAATCATCGCGCGCAGCGATACAAACAAATCAATCGACATTAGAGCTATTCCTTCCGGCGGTCCCGCTATCTGGATCATCCAGACCGGTGACTTTGCGTCCCGCCGTCGCCGACGGTTTGCCTTTTGCGTAGCCCTACCGGTGATGTGCCCTTTTTTGGCTTTTCACCGTTCTTGGCATCGACGTTAGCATCGATTTATTTAAGGAATTGTAAATGGCTGTACTGGGTGACTATTTTGCAGTTTCCAGCCGTTTAATTGCGGCATTTAGGCTTTCACGTTCTTTGCTACCTTTGGGCAGTTGATCGCGCAGACGCTGCCAGCGTTCCATGGCCGTCTTCGCGCGGCCCGCACCGGCATCCGCCATGCCAAGAAACCACAGGGCCCGTGGGTTGTTGGGCTGTAGTGTTTCGAGTTTCCGCAATATCTCCAAAGTCGTTTCGGGTAATACCTGCTCTGGTGGGGCGTCTTTTATCAAAACTATGACCTGCGCATTTAAAGGTTCCGGGTCTTTAGGCCGTAGCGCCGCTGCATGGCCGTAGGCACCAGCAGATTCGGCTTTTTTACCTAGAACGCCATAGGCTTTGCCCAGGCGCATCCAGCCGGAAAAATCACCAGGTTCGTCTTTCAGTCGATCCGCCAGGCGCTGCACCATGGATTGTATGAATTCCTGGCGTTCAGAGGGCGATAAATCCGCCGCAGCGGCCATCGCGGCACGATCTGGCCCTGGCGCCGCATCAGATTTGAGTGGGGGGGCTGTCTTGCGCTCGCTGGGCGTTGCGGCTTCCGCCAGGTCGTTTGTGGGGTCGACGCCAATTTGTTGTGCCACCCGGCGGATCTGTTCGGCAAGTGCCGCTCTGTTGTCACTGTCAGCAGGCAACTCGTTGTACAGCGCCAACCACGCATCGTAAGCACTTTGCGGTTGCCCGGCCTGCAAGTCTGCCAAGGCAAGGAAGTAACGTGCGGCCAATTGTTTTGGCGCTAGTGCCTGCGCGGTCTTAAAGGCGCGCAATGCCTCCGGGGTAACCGTACCCCCTGCGGCTTTGGTAAGAATATCGCCGAAGGCGACCTGCAATTCCGCATCGTCATTCGAAAGATCCAACGCCCGGCGCAAAACCTTGGCGGCATCGTCAAATCGATTTAACGCAGCATATGACCGGCCCAGTAGAATCCAGCCATCCCGGTCATCTGGCTGGTTTTCCAATCGTTTCGCCAAGCGAGAGACCATTTCAATGATTTGTTGGTTTTGGTCCTCAGTCAAATTCTGCTGTGCCGGTGCTGGTGCCGGTACTGAAATTTCCCGCTCCGCCAGGGGTTGGTCCTTTTCTTCCGGCAGACCAAGCTGGGTGTAGAGCAAAAGAGTAAGTGCCGGCAGCATAAGAGCGATCACAACAGCGGTCATTGCGGAAGGCGCTAAAGATACGCTATGGCTTTGACCATGTTCTGCAGCACGCAATATGCGACGTTCTATTTCCCGCTTCGTTTCATCCGCTTCCTGTTCCGTCAATGCATTGGCGGCAAGTTCGGCCTCTACTTCCCGTAGTTGATCCCGATAAACTTCCAAATCATGATCCAGGCGATCGTTGACCCTCTGTGCGGGCCTCAACAACGGCCACAAAATAGGCAGCACAGCCAACAGGGTCAGGCCGGCAATCCCTAACCAAACACTCATCCCCGGTCTCCATTATCCAGTATAGATTTCAGACGAGCCTGCTCGTCATGGCTAAGGGGTGCGTTAACAGCCGCAACGGGCGTCTGTCGACGCCGATACCAAAGAAATATAAATATCACTGCAAGTGCCAGAAATAGAACTGGGCCAAGCCAAAGAAAGATGGTTCCGCTTTTCACCGGTGGCTTTAGAAGCACCCAATCGCCGTAACGATCAACGATATAGCGGATTGTCTCGTCGTCGCTGTCGCCGGCCTCAATTCGGTCTCGTACCAAAATGCGCAAATCCCGGGCGAGTGAGGCATTGGAATCTTCGATGGACTGGTTCTGACAGACCAGACAGCGCAATTGTTTGTGGATAACGCGGGCGCGGGCTTCCAGAACCGGATCGTCCATTGGTTTATCCACAGCCACAGCCCAGGCCGAGCCGGCTAAACCAAGAACAAAAACCATCGTGATCAGGTTACGCATGAACGGCATCAACATTTCGCAGTGCCGCCCTTTTGCAATGCTGTTATCGCGGGCAATAGCTTTTCCTGCAAATCACGTTCCATGACCGGACCAATATGCTTGCAAACGATACGACCTTCGGCACTGATCAAAAAAGTCTCCGGCACGCCATAAACGCCCCAGTCTATGCCCACTCTGCCATTTAAATCGGCTCCGACGCGATCATAGGGATCCCCATAACGCTGCAGCCAACCGATTGCGGCGGGGCCTTCATCCTTGTAGTTGAGGCCATGCACCGGCACGATATTTTGCGCCTTCAACTTCATGAACAAGGGATGTTCCGCCCGGCATGAAACGCACCATGAAGCAAAAACATTGACCAGGGATACTTGGCCTTTCAAATCGGCTGATTTGAGACCTTTTGGCCGTCCGGGCAGGGCGGGGAGGTCGAATGTCGGCACGTCCTTGCCAATCAAGACGGATGGAATTTCTTTTGGGCGCAAGTTCAAGCCAACGAATAAAAAACCACCAATAAGCAATGCAACGGCGAGAGGCACCATGCGTAGCCAAATGCGGCGCGGTGTCTCTTCCGAATTCGGATCGTTTGCTTCGATGGACATTATTTTGTGACCACCGGCGTTGGCGGTTTCGCCCCCGCTGACATCTTTGTCGCAGTCTTTGCGCCCGCCTTGCCTCGCACCGGCGCGCCGACACGATGTCGACGGTCACTTAAGGAAACCAAACCGCCAAATACCATAGTCAAACATCCAATCCAGATCCAATGGATCATGGGCTTGTTGTAGAACCGTGTCGACCAGGACCCATCGCCCGTCGGATCGCCGATCACAGCGTATAAATCGCCGCCCCAACCGGTGCGGATCGCCGCCTCCGTGGTGTCCATTGGTGGATCCTGATATTTGCGGGATTCTGGCTGCATCACCGCAATGTCTTTGCCATCGCGGCTAACCTGGAAGATACCACGAACGGCTTCATAATTTGGGCCCGGTATAGGTGCCGCGCCTTCGAACTTGAACTCATAGCTGCCAACGGAAACGCTTTCTCCCGGTTGCATGATCTGCAATTTTTCAACCTGCCAGGCTGAAGACGCTACGATTCCGATAATCACCATACCGGCACCGGCATGGGCAAAAGTGGTGCCCCAGGCGGCCCGTGGCGAGCGCCAAAGCCTGCGCAGACTATCAGCCACCGGCACGCGGAACAATCGGATGCGATAAGCTGCTTCCTCCAGCGCCGCGGCAATCATCCACACACCCAGGGCGATACCAGGGATAGCAAGCCAGGGGCCGTCGAATGCAAATACCAATGTGGCGAAGAGAGCTATGACCGATGCAGCAACGGCAAATTTCAATCTTTGCACGGCACCCAGCACGTCGCCCCGTTTCCAATGCAACATGGGTCCTACGGCCATGGCCAGAAAAACCGGCACCATAAGCGGGCCAAACGTTGCATTAAAATAGGGCGGCCCGACGGTAATTTTCTCGCCCGTCACGGCATCCAAAAACAATGGATACAGCGTACCAAGCAGGACCGTAGCGCATGCCGTCGACAGAAGCAGATTATTCAATACCAATCCACCTTCACGACTGATCGGCGCGAACAGGCCGCCCCCTTTCATGGCAGGTGCGCGGAAGGCATACAGGGTCAATGAACCGGCTATAACTGCGATGAGGAAAGCCAGGATGAAGATGCCGCGTGCCGGGTCAGTGGCGAAAGCATGAACCGATGTCAGTACACCAGAGCGGACCAAAAACGTTCCCAACAAGCTTAGGGAAAACGTCAGAATGGCCAATAGCACCGTCCAGTTTTTCAGGCTGTCCCGTTTTTCGACAACGATGGATGAGTGCAATAAGGCGGTGCCGGCCAGCCACGGCATGAAGGATGCGTTCTCGACCGGATCCCAAAACCACCAACCACCCCAGCCCAACTCGTAGTAGGCCCACCAGGACCCCAGTGCGATGCCCGTCGTCAAGAAACACCATGCGGCAAGCGTCCAGGGGCGAACCCAACGAGCCCAGGCGGCATCGACACGGCCCTCTATCAGGGCAGCAACGGCGAAGGAAAAAGCCATGGAGAAACCAACATAGCCGAGATACAGGAATGGCGGGTGGAATGCCAACCCAGGGTCCTGCAACAATGGATTAAGGCCGCGGCCATCGATTGGCGCAGGCAACAGCCGCTCAAATGGGTTCGACGTGAACAATACAAAGCACAGAAATCCAACCCCGATCATCGCCTGTACCGACAGCACCCTTGCCCGGAATGGTGCGGGTAGATTGCCGCCGAATACTGCAACTGCCGCGCCAAAAAGCACCAAGATCAGCAGCCATAACAGCAATGAACCTTCGTGATTGCCCCAAACACCGGAGATCTTATAAAGCAATGGTTTTGCGGAATGGGAATTGGTTGCAACATTCAGAACCGAGAAATCTGACGTGATATAGGCATGCATCAAGGCAGCAAAGGCGATCACAACCAACAAGCATTGGACTATGGCTGATGGTCTGGCCAAGCCTATCCAGCCAGGATCGCCGCGCCAGGCCCCATATAGAGGCACTGTCGCTTGTACAATCGCCACTGACAACGCCAGCACTAACGCGTAATGTCCCAATTCGGCGATCATGTGTGCATCCTTTGCTTATCCTTCATCACTATTCCGATCCAGCAATGTAACGAATGCGCTGCCAAATTGCCGGCGCAAGGTCTCTGCCTGAATGCGGCGTAATCCGCCCATCAGATTATGCCACCTGATTTGGTAGTGGCTGGCCTTGAAAGTGGGCCAGCAGATTATCAATCGTCAAATTCCCCATGGCCGTCCTGGTTTCAACGGTCGCACTGGCCTGATGCGGTTGCAGGACAATATTTTCCAACTCAAACAGTGCTTCTGGCACATTGGGTTCATCGGCAAAAACGTCAATGCCGGCCCCTGCGATAGTTTTTTCCGATAAGGCTTGCACCAGGGCTGCTTCATCCACGACGCTGCCCCGGGCAATGTTGATCAGATAACCTTTGGGCCCCAACGCCTTTAATACGTCTTCGTCGATCATATTCTGCGTCGCGTCTCCGCCTGGGCAGGTGAGGGCAAGTACATCACAAGCCTCTGCCAGTGTCTCGGCGGAGGCGTAGTAGGGATAAGGAACGTCGTCCCTTTCGGTGCGGTTATAATAGGCAATGGTCATGCCGAAGACTTCGGCCCGTTTGGCAAGTTCTAATCCGATGCGTCCCATTCCGACGATGCCCAGACAGCGACCGCGCGGGGCGTCATTCAATGCCATGATGCCTTCGTTTTTCCATCGCCCTGCCCGTACGTAACGGTCGCCCACGACAATCTTGCGCAGACACGCCAATACCAGCGCCATCCCCAGATCAGCGACACAGTCCGTCAACACGCCGGGCGTATTGGTCACCGCGATATTATTTTCCTGGGCGTAAGTTACATCCGCCCCATCATAACCGACACCAAAACAAGCTAGAATTTCCAAGTTCGGCAACAAGGCCATTAAGGGCGCATCAACCTTGGCAAAGCCCGGCATGGCGATGCCACGAATGTGTGCCACATTGTCCAGAAATTCCTGAGGCCGTTCGCTTTCATGGGACAATACGATCAAATTAAATTCATCTCGCGCCCGATCGACAATCCAGGAAGGGATCGGTTCGATCAACAGGACGCATGGTTTCCCCCCATTCGACATTTCGTTCATTCGTGGTCCCCTTGCCATTGGCCGGCCTCTTTCAAAGCTTCGGCAACTTCTTTCGGCATATAATTTTCATCATGCTTGGCAAGGACTTCCGTGGCAATGAACGTGCCATCCCCGGCCATGCTCCCCTCAGCGACAATGCCCTGACCTTCCCGAAACAGATCGGGCAACAGGCCGCGAAATTTTACCGGCACAACTTCCACAGTGTCGGTTACGCGAAAGGTTATTGTGACACCATCCATATCACGACCAACAGAGTCTTCTACCACCAAACCGCCAATGCGTAATCGCCGCTCGGGCGGGATCGGCTGCTGCTCCATCATGCGGGCGAGTTCGGTCGGCGAATAGAAGAAAACGATATTCTCTTCAAACGCGGCCAACACCAAGGCAGCCGCTGTTGCGAATATCAGCATGAAACCACCAACGATATAAAGCCGCCGCCGTTTGCGCGTCATTCTTCAATGTCTCCTCGTTGCCGGCGATGTTGGCGTAGCGATGCGAGCGCCTGTTCAGATTTGCGCCAGCTGCGCATGGATGCGATCCATAGAAACGCCATCACGATGAGAACAATGCCAAATGCTGGCCAGATGAAACCGGCATACCCCCCCATCGACAAAAACTGTTCCATATTCCCCATTCTGGCGTCCTAGCTCGTCCGTTCGGCCAGACGCATTGCGCGTATGCGTCGCAGATTCAATTCCATACGCATTCGGGCCAGCAATAAGGTGACGAAGTAGGCTTTGAAAGCCAGAGCCATGATCAACAGCGGCCATAACATGGAAGAGTGGATCGCCGGTCCATCCATGCGCAGAACACTGGCGGGTTGATGTAAGGTATTCCACCAATCAACTGAAAACTTGATGATTGGCACATTCACCGCACCGACCAGCGCCAATACCGCCGCCGCTTTGCCCGCCTTTTGCCCGTCCTCAATAGCTTCCCATAAGGCCATATAGCCCAGGTAAAGAAAGAACAAGATTAGCACTGATGTCAGCCGGGCATCCCATACCCACCATGTCCCCCACATGGGCTTGCCCCAAATGGATCCGGTAACCAGGGCCAGGAATGTAAAGCTGGCACCAATCGGGGCGGAAGCCTTTGCAGCTAGGTCAGCCAAGGGATGCCGCCAGATCAATGCGACGGCGCTGGCCACTGCCAGGAACGTATAGCAGAACATTGCCATCCACGCGGCGGGCACATGCACGAACATGATCCGAACCGTATCGCCCTGTTGATAGTCTGCCGGCGCTTCGACCAATGCCATATACAGACCAATCAAAAGCAAGACAGCCGTCAGCCCACCAGCCCAAGGTTGGATGCGTCCGGCCAGCCGGGTAAATCGAGCTGGATTTGCGAAATAGTGTATCGACATAGATTGAGGTTTAGCCCCCTCCACGCCTGGGCGCAAGCGCCAGAGAGGTAACAAATTGTCGCGGTTTGGTGAGGCTTAAATACACTATTCCAACGACAGTTTAACAGCTGCAGCGGCAGCCCAGGGACAAAGCGGAATAGCAGCCACGGTCAGGGCGGCCAATAACAGCAAATGAGGCTTGGCATTCAAGCCATGAACGGCAGCATCAATGCCTGAGACACCAAAAATCAACACAGGGATATAAAGCGGTAGAACCAGCAATGACAACAAGACGCCGCCTCTGCGCACCGTCAGGGTCAAGGCCGCGCCAATGGCACCGATCAGGCTCAACGCCGGTGTGCCGATCAACATAGTCAACAGCAATGCGGCAAAGCCTTCATTATCCATGTTCAACAATATGGCCAAGACAGGTGCCGCTAGCAACAGTGGTAATCCGGTAGTCAGCCAATGGGTGATGATTTTTGCCAGAACGATCAAGCTAATTGGCAAGCCGGAAAGTGTTAATTGTTCCAAACTGCCATCTTCGAAGTCCGCCTGGAACAGACGATCAAGGGACAACATGGCCGCTAGCAAAGCCGCAACCCATAGTACGCCGGGTGCGACGCGAGCCAGAATGGCAGGTTCCGGGCCGATACCCAACGGGAACAAGGTAACGGTCAGAAGAAAGAAAACCAGCGCGAGGAATGTTGCCCCGCCTTGGCGTACGGCAAGAAGCAAATCGCGCGTGATAATTGCCAAGAATATGTTCATAGCGTCATCAATTGCGGCTGCAACTGTAAGATTTGAGCGTCATCCAGGCCCAGCTCTATATGGGTTGCGGCCATTACCATGCCGTTTTTAGCGCGGTGGGCTGCGATGGCTTGTTGCAAACAGGCTGTGCCGGCCTGGTCCAACGAAACCGTTGGCTCGTCGAGTAGCCAAAGCTTCGCCGGGCTGGCAACCAGGCGCGCCAATGCGGTGCGCCTATGCTGGCCGGCTGACAGATATTGCGTTGGCGTATCAGCCAGGTGCGCGATATCGAACGCCGCCATCGCAGCCTCTGTCTGATCATCTGTAGTGGCCCGTATCCTGGCCCACATCGCGATATTCTCACGAACACTCAGGGCACCCTTCACGGCATCCTGGTGGCCTATATAGTGAAGGTTTGCGCGGTGCCCCTCTGGATTTTCGGCGACGTCAATGCCGTTCCAGGTCAAGGCACCATCCGCAGCTTTCAGCAAGGTTGCAGCAATTCGTATCAAACTCGTCTTGCCGCAACCGTTGGGTCCCTGCAGGACCAGCGCTTGACCCGGTGCGACGGTAAAATTCAGGCCGGTAAATATCCGCCGTTCCCCTCGCTCGCAAGCGATATCCCGGCCTTGGAACATCAGGCGTCGTTCCCATCATCGGGCAATTTATGACGATTCATTGTTGGCAGCTGTATAAGCGAAAACAAAATGGTTAGTGGCATGATGCCAAAAACCTTGAAGCTGACCCAATCATCGGTCGAAGTATTGCGCCAAACAATCTCGTTCAGTATCGCCAGGAATACAAAAAACAGGGCCCAGCGGAATGTCAGGATGCGCCAGCCTTGATCGGTCATGGGGAACATGGCTCCCATCAGACTTTTTAGGAATGATTTACCCCAGTACAATCCTCCTAAGAGGATCACAGCGAACAGTGTATTTACGATAGTAGGCTTCAACTTTATGAACAGCTCGTCCTGGAGGATCAGGGTCAGTCCGCCAAAAACCAAGACAAACACACCCGTGACCAGGGGAAGGGTTGGCAATCGGCGTTCCAGTATCCAGGTTATGGACAACGAAACAAAGATTGCAGCCATGAAAACGCCTGTCGCCCAAAATATTCCAAGACGCGCGTTGGAAACGAAAAACAGCGCCAAGGGACCGACTTCCAAAGCCAGTTTGAGGATAGGATTTGTGGTCGAGATATTACTTGCAGATTTTGACATGGCGAACGTATAGCCTGGATCGAACTGAACGGAAACGTTCCAGACGATGGCGAATGAAAAAAGGTTCCACTTAATGAGTGACGAGGCAAAACGTTCCGCCGCTGAGGCTGCTGTGAAATTGGTGCAGGACGGCATGAGCATTGGCATCGGCACCGGCTCAACGGCAGAGCACTTTATCCGTTTGCTCGGTGCCCGTGTAGCGGATGGACTATCTGTTTCTGGCGTTCCGACCTCGGATCGCAGTGCTGAATTGTGCAATCAATTGGGTATTACCCTGACCAATCTTGACGATACGCCGGTCCTTGATATGGCCGTCGATGGCGCTGATGAGTTTGATGGGGCACTGAACTTGATTAAGGGTGGCGGCGGAGCCTTATTACGGGAGAAAATCGTCGCAGGTGCTGCGAAACGGTTTGTCGTGATCGCCGATGCGAGTAAGCAGGTGGATGTGCTGGGGCGATTTCCCCTGCCATTGGAAATTATTTCCATGGCCCGCCAACCATTGAGCCGGCGACTGACCGATATGGGCGCTGATGTAACCTTGCGCCTGGCTGCCGATGGCGCGCCGTTTCGTACGGACGAAAATCATTGGATTTTGGATTGTGCGTTTGGCCCAACGATTGCGAAACCGGCTGAATTGTCTCAAACACTGTCGTCTTGGCCCGGGGTCGTGGAACATGGTCTTTTTTGCGCTATGACTGAACGTGTTTTGCTGGGCAGCAACGATGGCGTGCGGACGATTACGCTTTAGACGCGCCGCAAGGCCCATTTGATGACGCAACCCTCGTCTTGAGTGGTTGTGGACAGGACGATCTGCTGACTGCGACGCATACGCTCCCTTTGCCCTAGATAGACGCTGTCTGCCATCGAAATTTCGGCACCGCTGGCCCGAAACCGCCAACCCTGACCGTCAGCCATGCGCAATAAGACTGCGGAACCACCATGCAGGGCAGAGGCTTGCACGTCCGGGTGCAAATGAAAACGTACCGCAGCAGCGCGCCCTGAAAGGTCCGTTCCTGCATTGCGGGTGCCCACGACTTCCAAACTATCCTCGCCTCGAATATCCTCTCCCGAAGCTCCAAGATATAGTCGCCGACGGTGTGAAAAGCCAAATCGTCTGCGATAACCATCATGATGCAGTTCTAGCCAGGTATTGCCCAACTCATCTTCATGGCGACGGCAATGAAGGCGCTCCGGTTCACTGCCAAATTCATCGTTTGCAAGAATTGGCCAGGCGTTGGCGTTTTCCAAATTCAGCGTTGAATGGGCGGCGGTAGCCCGCGCCGCTTCGTGCCAATCTCCGCTACGCTGGCGACCGCTGCCGCAATTGACGATCAAACGCCGTTTGCCGATCGACAGCTCAAACCCGGCGCCCCCTGAATGGGCAGCACGGCCCCATTTGCCCGCTGGCGGCGCGCCCGTGTCCGCCAAAAGAACGGCATCCTCTGCTACCATTCGTTGGTATCCGGATTGATTTGCACTCAACACCGGCTTGATGGTGACGTCAGCGCGGGTCAATGTCGCTTCGACGCAGTCATTGCTTTCCTCCATGCCACCGTTGAAGAGGGCCAGGCCGCCATCACCGTGACGCAACCCAGCCAACATTGGTGCCATGCGACGGATCGCGCTGTGCAGCCAATCAGGCACCAGCCGGCCTGACGCAGCAATGGCATCCCGCAACGCAATTAGTTGCCGCAAAGCCGTCATTAAATCCGAAGGGGCGCGGCCGACATGACCGCCGTCCTGGATGATTTGGCTGTCAATGAGGGTTTCGATATGCCGCAGCACCCTTTTCAGCGCGGCATCTTCTTCCGGCAGCGCAATGGCACCATAGGCTTGGCCCAGCAACGCCAGCAATTGATCGGTACCGGTTTGCGCATCACCGGCGGAGCGTTGTAGATGCTGCCATTGCAGGGCTATTGAGGCTAAATAGGCATCAACAAAACCAGCATCCGCATCCTGTAACAGGAACCGACCATGGCCCAGCCATGATATCATGCGCTGCCCCAGGACGCCTGGTGACCAGGTTATGGGATCAATTTCACCGCAAAGGTCTATCCAGGAACGAACCAGCCGACGGGCGAAAGTAAGGGCTGTCTCGCCGCCTGATGCCTCAAAATGGCAAAGCCATGCAAACCCGTGTAATTCCGCCAACCATTCATGGTCGTCGGGACGTAATCGCCAGGGTGGCTGGTTCGGCGCGTTCGCTTCCCGTCCGGCAAACCGATAGCGACCGCGAAACATCTCATCCGCTCGGCTTTGATCGCCGGGCCACGGGTGATGAGGCAGAAACGCCAATTGCTCAACCTGACGACGTTCCAGGGTCAGGCGATAAAGGCGGGTCCGGTAACCGGCATTCTTCAGCTTGACCCAGCCATCATTCATGTTGGCCTAACCTATCCTTGCTTCTAAGGCTTCGTCGTCCGCAAGGCCTTTATATTGGCCGCATATTGGTCTGCGCCGCCCTTAAACGTGGCAGAGCCCGCAACCAAAACATCCGCTCCTGCCGCTATGATCTCTGCTGCATTCTCCGCATTCACGCCGCCATCAACCTGTAAATCGATGGACCGCCCCGTCGCATCAATAAGGGCACGCAATTCTCGAATTTTCTGCAGTTGCCCCGCAATAAACGACTGCCCGCCAAAGCCCGGATTGACGCTCATTACCAGGACAAGGTCTAAATCGTCTAGCAAAGGCGTGACAGCAGAGACAGAGGTGCCTGGATTTATTGCCAAACCTGTTCGCACGCCTTGGTCCTTGATCAACTGAATTGTGCGGTGCAGATGGGCACCGGCCTCGGCATGGACCGTGATAATGTCCGCGCCGGCGGCGGCAAATTCGGGAATATAAGGATCAACAGGGCTGATCATCAGATGCACATCAAATGGCAGTTCGCTATGGGCGCGCAGGGCGGCGACGACTGCCGGTCCAATGGTCAGATTGGGCACGAAATGGCCGTCCATCACATCAATATGAATATAGTCTGCGCCAGCAGCGCTGACAGCGCGGATTTCCTCTCCCAGGGCAGCGAAATTAGCCGAGAGGATGGAAGGTGCGATGCGGGTTTTCTGTTGCATAGTCGGTTGGTAGCAGGTTGCCATGGTGGCCGCAAGCGGGGAAGGTCTAAGCGTCCCGCACAAGGCGGCAGGCATAAAATCCATCCATTCCGCCTAGGTAATGAGGTAGGGTACGCATATCCCCAAGGGGTGTAATCAACTCCTCAAGACCAAATAGCTCATCAGCTGTAATTGGCCACCTGGATACTGATTTGCCTGATGCCAGTAACGCCTCAATGCGGTCTTCGCCCTCTTCCGGTTGCAGAGAACAGGTACAAAAAACGATTGTTCCGCCAGGTGCCAGCATTTCGACGGCAGCCGCCAGCATGCCATCTTGTACAAGAGCCATCTCCTTGGGCACCTTGGCGCTACGCAAGTGCCAAATATCAGGATGCCTGCGAATGGTGCCTGTCGCACTGCATGGCGCATCCAGAAGGATGAAATCAAACGGTTTTTCCGGTCGCCAAGTCAAAATATCGGCGACGACAGTCTCTGCCTGCAAGTTCAGGCGTTCCAAGTTGGCTTGCACCAACGTCATTCTATTCGGCTCGTTATCAACAGCTGTTACCTGCGCACCCAGCGCCGCCAATTGCGCGGTCTTACCCCCCGGTGCCGCACACAGGTCCAACACTGCCCGGCCTTCAAGCTCTTTGCCCAGCAAAGCGACAGGCAAAGCGGCTGCCGCATCCTGGACCCACCATTCCCCCTCCGAAAATCCTGGCAATGTCTGGATTGCCCCGCCCGCCATACGGCGCATGCTGCCTGTCGGCAGCATTTCCCCCTGTAGAGCTTCCAGCCACGGTTCAGACTCGTTTTTGAATGTCAGATCCAGGGGTGGTTCCGACAACATGGTCTCCACCATTGTTTTTGTTGTTTCCGCGCCATATGTCTTGGTCCAAGCCTGCCACAGCCATTTCGGGCAATTTAGCGCTGCTGCATCCTGATCTGCCAGTATGCCCGGCGCTTCACGTATCAAGCGCCGGGCAACAGCATTCACGAGTCCGTTCAAATGGCGTCGGCGCGGGCCCATCAGGCGTACGGCACCATCAGCGATTGCATGTGCCGGTGTGCCCAGAAACATCGCCTGCGCGGCGGCAAGTCGCAGGGCATTTAGGGCTGGTTTTGCCGCTCTGTTTAAGGGTTTGTCCAAACAACGCGTAATGGCGTCATCGATTTGGCCCAGGCGGCGCAGCACGGTCATTGTCAGCAACCGGGCAAAGGCGCGGTCCCGTGGTTCCAATGCCGCCAGCCGACCACCTGCCTCCAACTCATCAGCCAGGGCCTGATCCAACATCTGACCACGATCCAGTATCCGCCCCAAAAGGCGTGCCGCTGCGGCCCTCGATCGGTGCCCCGTATTGTCACTCATGGATATTATTACTCATCTAGGGGTCTTTCTGCCAGCTGGCGTCCATCGCCCGAGGCTGCTACGTTCAATTTCTATGGACATGTAGCACAGTAATGGAACCTGTGTAGGAGACAGATTTGATGCCAACGAAAATACCGGATACGGCACAATCGGACAAAGACGCCATCGAGCAGGCGTCAGACAAAGATGTGCCGAAAAAAACCCCCAAAAGTGTCAAGGAAGTGGGTGGCCCAAAGGGGCTTGAACCCACGCGCTATGGCGATTGGGAGCGCAAGGGCATCGTTTCCGACTTCTAGTGGTCCGATTCTAACGGATGGTTCCCAGCCGCTAGGATCGAAAGACTACGAGACTCTTAAGAATCGTGGTGCGAGAGAAACAGAAAGACTCTTCTGTTTCTCTCGCACCACCAGGAACCCTACATCAAACGACCGGGGATAGCCCCCCATCCACGTTGATCGCCGTTCCAGTGATGTACGACCCCGCGTCGGAAGCCAGGAAACAGGCCATATTGGCAAATTCTTCCGCCGTGCCCAACCGGCCCATTGGAACGCCACGTTCCTTTGCCATGCCGGTAAGGAAATCATCCATGGGCATATCAGATGACAACGCCTCGTGACGACGCACCCATTGTCCGCTTTCGATGATACCTGTGCATAGAGCATTTACCAGTACGTTATGCGCTGCGCCCTCGCCGGCCAGAACCTTGGTCAACGCCATACCTGCCGCCCTGGTTACCGCAGTCGGCGCGCTGCCGCCACGGGGTGCTTTGGCCGCTGTGTTAAGGACATTGATAATTCGCCCCCAATGCCGCTCTTTCATGCCCGGCAGCGCCAGACGACACAGGCGAACCGCCGCCATCAATTTCAGGTCGATGTCGAATTGCCAGGTTTCATCGGTAACCTCCTCGAATTTGCCAGTTTGCGACGTGCCTGCGTTATTGACCAGGACGTCGATTTGTCCGAAATCGGCCACAACCTTGGCAAATAGGTCGGAAACCTGCTGGGCGTCGCTGACATCTGCCGAATAGGCCATAATCCGTTGTCCGGTTGCTTGGGCGATTTCGTCTCTGGTTTCTGCCAACAACTCCATGCGCCGGGCCGCGATGGCAACATCCGCGCCTGCCTGTGCAAAACCCAGCGCCATGGCTTTGCCCAGGCCTTCACTGCCGCCGGTGATGAGCGCAAACCGCCCTTTCATGTTGATTTCCATGCTGTCCTCCCAATTTTTCAAAAATTCTCAGCCCACATCTTATCCCTATGGTACCCGCTTAGAAGCCATGAATTGCGGTTCTTATGCCTTCTTTAGCAATTTTTCCCCATTTTGGTGGTGTGGCAGTCGCATTGACAGCCTGGACGTCCTATACAGGGACATCAAAAATTCTTGCAAAGGCGGAGATGCCGCATGAGCCAACTATCGGCCGAGACGGCCAACGACCTGGACATTTTGTCGGACCTTGTTGCCAAGGCAAAGAAAGCCGGTGCCGACGCCGCTGATGCGGTGATGTTCGAAAGCGCCTCGCTGGAGGTAAGCTATCGCCTGGGCAAGCGAGAAGATTTGGAACGGTCGGAGAGCAAGGACCTTGGTCTGCGCGTCTTCAAAGGCCAGAAACAGGCCATCGTTTCATCTACAGATATGACAACCAGCAGCCTGGACGAATTGCTTGAACGGGGTTTGGCCATGGCAACGGCAATGCCCGAGGACCCCTATTGCGGTTTGGCCGACCCTGATCGATTGTGCAAAGATATCCCAGATTTGGACCTTTATGATGCCATAGAACCCACGCCGGAGGCCTTGTACGAAATGGCAGCGGAAGCGGAAACAGCCGCTCTTGCCGTTGCAGGCGTCAGCAACTCCGAAAGTGCCGGTGCCGGTTGGGGCAGCAATCGCATTGCCTTAATCACATCCACAGGCTTCGCGGGTGGCTATGCCACATCGTCACATTCTTTGTTCGCATCGGTCATTGCGGGGGAGGGCACCGGCATGGAGCGGGACTATGATTTCACGTCCGCACATCATGGCGGTGATTTATCTGCCGCTGCAGGCGTTGGTACATCGGCCGGTGAACGGGCCGTCCGCCGCCTCAATCCAAGCAAAGTTGAAAGCCAGCAGGTGCCGGTGGTTTTTGACCCCCGGGTCTCCAACTCCATGTTGGGGCATTTTGTTGGTGGTATCAACGGCGCAGCGGTTGCCCGCGGCACATCGTTCTTAAAGGATCGTCTCGGCAAAAACGTGTTTGCACCCGGCATCACCATTGTTGATGAGCCACATCGAAAGCGGGGCCTGGGCTCCAAACCGTTCGATGGTGAAGGTGTGGTGAATAAAAAATGGCTGTTGGCGGATAAGGGGGAATTGGCGACCTGGATCATGGATAGCGCATCCGCCCGTCAGCTTGGTTTGGCCACGACCGGTCATGCCAGCCGGGGTACATCAGGCCCGCCATCACCAAGCACAACGAATTTGTACATGCAGCCCGGGACATGTAGCCGCGATGAGTTGTTGGCCGATATCCCCTCCGGTCTTTACATCACCGAGCTGATTGGCTTTGGCGTCAACGGTGTGACCGGTGATTACAGCCGTGGTGCTTCCGGTTTCTGGATTGAAAATGGTGTGCTGGCCCACCCGGTGTCGGAACTAACCATTGCCGGTAATTTGAAGGATATGTTCCTGGAAATGACCCCTGCCGATGATTTGATCTTCCGCTATGGTTCCAACGCGCCAACCTTACGCATTGATGGTTTAATGGTGGCCGGGACGTGAGCCAACTGGATCAGGACTATGCGTTATTGCTGGAAACCGTCCGCGAGGGCGGTGCCCTGGCGTTGAGCTATTTTCATGACGGCGTGAAGCATTGGCAAAAGGGCCCGGATGATCCGGTATCCGAAGCTGACCATGCGGTGGATGATTTGCTGCGGGAAAAATTGTTGGCAGCGCGGCCTGACTATGGCTGGCTTTCTGAGGAGACCGAGGACGATACCAAACGCCTTGATTGCCGTAATGTCTGGGTCGTGGATCCCATAGACGGCACCCGTGCCTTTATCCAACAGCGCGAGGAATTTACTGTTTGCGCTGCTCTGGTGTGCGATGGGCGGCCCCTGGCAGGTGCGGTCTACAATCCGGCGACCGAGGAATTCTACGAGGCGGTATTGGGTGGCGGTGCGCGGTTGAACGGCAAGCCCATTCAGGTTAGCACCGCATCGAATTTTGAAGGGTCACGTTTATTGACGGGACGACATATCTTCAAGAATGCCCGCGCTGATGAAAAGCCGAAAGATGTGACGATCCATATGGTCAATTCGATTGCCTACAGAATGTGCCTGGCGGCCGAGGGCCGTTACGATGCCTGTATTTCTCTGTCGGGCAAGTGCGACTGGGATATCGCAGCGGCTGAATTGATCTTGGCGGAAGCCGGTGGCGTCAACACCAATTCAATTGGCGAAAGCTTTCAATACAACCGGCCCGATACCCGGCATAGATCGGTGATCAGCGCTGGACCGCCCATGCACGCCCATATTCTGCAATTCCTGGAAACAATAGATCGGCCTCCTGGCGCTACATGGTAGACGCGATCTCGGGGACCGCTTGCGGCGGCGGATACGTCTATTGATAGTCAATCGGCGTGACGTATTTACCGCTCTCGTGCGCATCCCAATACATCTGGCGCAGTCGAAGTGCCAAGGGGCCGGGGCTGCCGTCACCGACGGGGACATTATCCAGGCGGGATACGGGCATCACACCGCCTGCGGTGCTGGAGATGAAGATCTCGTCCGCCTGACGTAATTCATCTTCTGCTAAAATGCCCACGTCGATCTTCACATTCAGTGTTTCCGCCAGTTCGATTACTGTCTTGCGCGTGATGCCCTGCAATACGCCACTGGCCGGCGTAACCAATCGCCCGCCAATGCTGGCAAACAGGTTAAAGCCGGGACCTTCCGTTAAATTGCCTTGGCCATCGGTCAGGACAGCTGTTTCCCCGCCGCGTTCAAAGGCTTCAAACAGGCCTTGCACCATATCGCCCCAGTGAAAGTTTTTCACAGTCGGGTCAACGGACTCAGGCGAAATGCGTGGCACGCTGCTGATGGTTAGATGGGTGCCTTGTTCCTGCTTCTCCCATGGTGCGATCCAGACGTAGGGAATGGACAGGGCATAGAAACGGTTTTCACATTCCCGGGGATCGCGACTGCCCACAGGCGGCGTCCCCCTGGTCAAGATCATTTCCACATAAGACTCCCGTAGGCCTGACCGCCTGACACATTCGGTCAGTATGCTAGCGACTTCGGCCCGGTCATGGGGAGAGTGCATATGCAGCTTCTCGATGCTGCGAAAGAACCGATCCAGATGGTCTTCAAGGCGGAAAAAACCGCCCCGCCAAACCGCGACCACGTCGTAAGTCACATCGGAGCGTAAAAACCCCCAATCCGTGATCGGTATCCGCGCCTCGGCAATGGGCAGGTATTCACCTTCGATAAAGGCGATGCCGTCGGATTGCTTCATGATCGTCCCGCCTATCTGCTTCTTCAGACTGGTTTGATCCAAATGCGATTGTCGTGGAAGGCTGCACCGCCAACGGGTGCCACCGGGTCCGCGCCTGTCAGGGCATTGATGCCTTTGCCGCCTTCGAACGCTGCGTTTGGCCAAATGCTTTCGACCACGACCACGCCACGCTGTAGTCCGTCAAAGATTTCCACCGCTATTGGCACAACGCCCCGGTTGTTGCCCAGTTTGACGATATCATCGTCGACGACGCCCAGATCGGCGGCGTCATCGGGATGGATCATAACCGTGGGTTTGCCTTCGCGGGCAATGGATGACGGTGTCTCGGAGAATGTCGAATTTAGATAACTTCGCGCCGGCGCAGTGACCAAACGATAGGGCATCTCTGCAGTCGCGTCTTCGATCACCGGCCAATGATCCGGCAGGGCAGGCATTTTGCTGGTCAGGCTGTTGGTGTCGAATCCATGGGGCAGCACCTGCGCCCATTTTGGCGCAAAGCGGAATTTTCCGTCCGGGTGGGCGAACCCATTAATATAGTGCGCGTCATCAAATTCCGGCTGGCAGTCAATCCAGCGTTCTTTGCGAAGATTTTCAACATCGCCCCAGCCGGATTTCTGCAATGTCCAGTCAATCAACTCCAACGCGTTCATCTCAAAGCCGGGATGCTCCGCACCTAATCGTTTGCCCAGGGCATTGATGACATCGAGGTTTGAGCGGCATTCGCCCGGTGCCTCAACCACTTTCGGCCCCAGAGTAATAAACTGATGGCCGCCGCCCTGATAGACATCGTCGTGCTCCATGAACATGGTGGCCGGCAATACGATATCGGCGGCCTGGGCGGTCTCGGTCATGAATTGTTCGTGGACACAGGTGAACAAATCATCCCGGCCAAAGCCCTCGCGCACCAGATTGTGATCGGGGGCGACGCGCATGGGATTGGTGTTTTGAATAAACAATGCTGTTACCGGTGGACCACCGGCCAAAGCCGACTTGTCACCCGTCAGCACCGGGCCGATGCGAGACTGATCAAGCACCCGGATTTTTGTATCCAGCAGATCCAAACCCTCGATCATACTTCTGTTCCAGTGATAGATCGCGCCGTTGTTATGAAAGGCACCGCCGCCTTCTTCAAGCCAGGCACCGGTCACAGCCGCGATGCAGGATGCCGCATGCATATTGACCACGCCATTGCGTTGTCGGGAAAAGCCATAGCCCAGGCGGAAAAATGTCTTTGGCGTCTCCCCAACCAATTTGGCGAAAGCCTCGATGTCCGTCACGGGCACACCGGTGATGGCCTCTGCCCAGGCCGGTGTTTTGTCCTTTAAATGCGCTTCAAGTGCGTCTGGGCAGTCTGTGTATTTTTCTAAATAGGGCCGATTGGCCAGGCCGTCACGAAACAGAATATGCATCACCGCACAAGCCAGGGCACCATCTGTCCCCGGACGCACGCACAGGAACAGATCGGCCTGTTTGGCGGTGTCGTTGCGATAGGTATCAATGTGAACGATTTTCGCGCCTTGTTTGCGCGCCTTGGTCGCATGGGTCATGACGTTGATCTGGGTATTCACGGGATTGGTGCCCCAAATCACCAGGCAATCAGCCTGGGCCATTTCCCGTGGGTCAGCGCCTGCCAGGCGTCCAGTGCCGGCGATAAACCCGTTCCAGGCAGAGGTGACGCAAATGGTGGCATACATGCCAGAGTATTTTTTGGCATGGCGCAGACGGTGAATGCTGTCGCGCATGACCAGTCCCATGGTACCTGCATAAAAATACGGCCAGACGGTTTCTGAGCCGTGTTTTTGTTCCGCTTGCAGAAGCGCTTCGGCGACATCATCCAGTGCATCGTCCCAGCTGATGGGCGTGAACTCACCCGAACCCTTGACGCCTTTGCGCCGCAACGGCAGGGTCAGACGATCAGGATGATGGATACGTTCGGCATAGCGGGCGACTTTTCCGCAGATAACCCCTGCGGTGTAGTCGTTGTCTTTGGCTCCGCGCACACGGCCAATGGTCCGTTCGTCCAGCTTTTCTATTTCCAGGGCGCAGGTCGAGGGACAATCGTGCGGGCAGGCACTAGATCGTATTTCCGGTTTGGCATTCATATTTTATCTCTCCAAACGGCGATTACGCCGCGATTTATCCATCGGCACTATGTCCCCGGTCGCATCTGCGCCTGTCGTGCCAATATGACCAAGCCTATACCAACCAATACAGTTCCTGCGGCAAGGTCCCAGGTTAGGACATCGCCCAACAATAAAGCGCTTAATAGAACCCCCGACAAGGGGGAGACGAAACCAAAGCCGACAATCACCGTAGGACTGTAATATTTGATCAGCCAGGCATTGACTACAAAGGCAAGGCCGGCAATGACGACCCCTTGATAAGCCAGCGCCATGACCGGTTGCCACCCGACGGCATCCCAATTCACCTCTTCCCACATAAACGCACCAGCGGCAAATACGCCCAAGGACAGCAACATTTGCCATAACATCACCCGCGCCGGATCCATATTGCTGACCAACCGCGCGGTCCAGATCATGCGCCCGCCCAACAAGAACGTGCTTGCCAGGATGACAAGGTCACCGAAATTGGCCCGGGACAAATGTTCCGGTACGGTTCCACCAGTCAGGATTAGGCCGACGCCAAGGAAGGCAACAGCTAGGCCCGCAGTTTTGCCCAGGGTCATCCGGTCACCGGCAATCAGGAAATGGGCGAACAGTCCTGCGAATAAAGGATGGGTTGCCGTCATCACCGAAGCTGATGCGCCTGAGGTCATGTTGATGCCGGAATTCATCAAGGTGATTTGCGATACGAATAGTAGTGCCAGGAGCAATAGACCGGGCCATTCCTGGGACGTCGGCCAAATTCGAACCTTGTTCAAGCGGGCCCAGATGACAATGCACAAAGCACCGATGGCAAAGCGTAGAAAGGCGCTCCACAACGGTGGAAAAGCAACCAAGCCAATCTTCACGGCGACTGGATTGGCACCCCAGAGAACGTTGATCGCTACGGCTGAGGCAATCGCCAACAGCGGAATTTGCATGATTGTGCCCTAAAACCGCAGTAAATGTCGAAATTCGGCCCAATGTATACCGAATTTTTTACTATTTTCGAGTGTTATGGCAGGAATTATTGGCGCATGGCCAATTTGGGCAGATTAATTTGAGTATGATAGAGGCGATGCAGTGAGCAAAATTAACAGGAATGTCGTCGCAGCGGGCAGTTTGCTGTTGCTGTGCGCGGTCTTGGGCATGTTTGCGGTACACAGTTTCGTAGCGGCTGAGGGCGAGCGTGATTTGCAGCAATGGCAGGTCCGCCTTGGTATTGTCGCCGCCAGTCGGGCCCAGGCGGTCCGGCAATGGCGTGATCAGCAATTCAATACCTTGTCCGGCCTTGCAGATAATCTGTCTTTGCAGCTTTACCTGACGGAATTATCACTCTCGGGCGGACAATCGGGGGTGGTTACCGACCAATCTGCTCAGGCGGAATATTTGGCCAATTTACTGGTCGTAACAGCGGATCAATCCGGTTTCAGCGAACCTATACAGGGTGCCGATGTACAGGCGAATGTAAAACGGGTCGGTATTGCCGGCTTGGCTCTGTTGGATCAGAAGGGTCAAATACTTGTGACAACCCCCGGCACGCCGGCCCTGGACAGCCGATTGCATGATTTCGTGCGGGGAACGAAGTTAGGTAGTCGTGGCGTACTTGATCTTTATGTTGGTCCCACCGGTGAAGTCACGATGGCCTTCCTTCAGCCGATTTTTGCTGTGCAGGGAGAGAACCGAGCTGCGGACCAGGTTGGTGCCATACTGGGTATCCGCACTGTCGGAAGCGGCTTGTATGCGCGTCTGGCCCAACCAGGCGAGGCCTTGCGCAGCGGAGAGACCTATTTGGTGCGAAAAAATGGCGCTACGGTAGAATATATCTCACCCCTGTCGGATGGTACGCCGGCGCTGAAACAATCGTTAGCACTTGATACCAATAACCTGGCGGGCGCGGAATTAATGTCCAGGATCGGGGGCTTTGGCATATTCAGCAATTACCAGGGGCGCGAAGTCCTGGCGACCAGCCGGAGCATACAAGGTTTGCCGTGGACCTTGATCCGAAGTGTTGATCGGGGCGAGGCCTTGGCAGTATCAGATCGGCGTCAATTGACGCTTCTGATCGGATTGTGGCTGGTCATTGCGGTGATCACGGCCGCTATTTTTGCGGTCTGGCGTCATGGCTCCTCCGTCCGGGTTGCCGCTGCCGCCGAAGGGCTACGGCAATCAAATTCCCAGTTGCAGACTGTCAGTGATTTTCTGCGTGTGGTCACGGATAGTCAGCCAACGGCAATTGTCGCTGTGGATCGCAACAGTCAGGTCGTATTCGCCAATTCCAAAGGCGGTGAAGAAACCGGCATGGCGGCCAATGAACTGATCGGCAAATCCCTGATCAACGTCATGGGTGCCGACAAGGCGGAGCATTTTCAGCGCGCTAATGGGCAGGTCATGGAAAAGGGCACGCCGTTGACGGAATGGCGGGTGGAAAGCAGGCCGACGGGTCGCCGTGTCATCAAATCCGATCATATTCCCTTGCGGTCCGAGGGCGAAGAACCCTCTGGTGTCCTTATGATCATGGAAGATATTACCGATCTGGTGGATGAGAGGGAGCGACGGGGCCGCATATTGCGTGAATTGGTTCAGACGTGCGTAGCCGTGGTGGATCGGCGCGATCCGTTCTCGGCCTATCATTCCGCCCGGGTCGCCGAGGTGGCCCGCGCCATAGCCGAGGCGATGCATCTGGATGAAGCCGGGGTTGAAACCTGCGACATTGCCGGAGCATTGATGAATTTGGGCAAGGTCACGGTGCCGCGCGGTGTTCTGACTAAAACTGAAAAATTGACCGATGCCGAATTAGCCATGATCAGAGAATCTATCCTGACCAGCGCCGATCTGATCGAAGGCGTGGAATTCGACGGCCCTGTTGCCGGCACCATTCGGCAGCTTCAGGAACGTTGGGACGGCAAAGGTCAACCGGATAATCTGGCAGCGGAGGAAATCCTGCCAACCGCCCGGATCGTCGCTGTGGCCAACGCCTTTGTTGGTATGGTCAGCGCCCGGGCCTATCGCCCCGGCATGTCGTTTGATGAGGCCTCCAAGGCCCTCATGACTGGCACAGGCACGGCCTTCGACACCCGTCCTGTCTCCGCCCTGCTGCATTATCTGGATATTGAAGGTGGCCGTCAGAGGTGGGCTCATTTTGGAATCCCACCCGATACTGAATAGTTCCGAACCGTCTGCATGAACTACGATGTCGACTGTTGCTTGACAGTTCGTCGATTGCATAGATAATCCGGCCCCTTTCCCAGGCGGTTGCGTCCGCCGTTCAAAACAGTGCAGGAGGGTACTGCCGTGACCGCAGCAGTCATGCCGACCTATGGCAGAATTGATATCGCATTCGAACGAGGCGAAGGTGCCTACATGTACGACACCAAAGGTGGCAAGTATCTTGATTTTGCCACCGGACTGGCGGTGTTGTGCGTCGGCCACAGCCATCCCCATGTGGTTGCCGAAATTCAAAAGCAGGCCGCCACATTGATGCATACATCGAACCTGTACAACATCCCGGGTCAGGAGCGCTTGGCTGAACGCCTCGTGGCCAACAGCTTTGCCGATACGGTTTTCTTCTGCAATTCAGGGGCCGAGGCGAACGAATGTGCGCTCAAAATGGTGCGGCGCTATCATCACACAAACGGTAATCCCGAACGCTATCGGGTCATCACCTTCAACGATTGTTTCCATGGACGTACCTTTGCGACCATCGCGGCGACCGGCACTGAAAAAATTCTTGATGGCTTCGGCCCGAAAATGGATGGCTTTGACCATGTGCCAGTGGGTGATTGGGCCGCCTTGGATGCAGCCATCGGCCCAAATACGGCTGCCATCATGATTGAGCCGATCCAGGCTGAAGGCGGCGTGATGGTCGTCGCTGACGAGGTCATGGTGAAGTTGCGGCAGGTTTGCGACGACAAGGGATTGTTGTTGATTGTTGACGAAGTCCAGACGGGCATGGGCCGGACGGGCAAGTTGCTGGCCCATGAATGGTCCGGTGTAATGCCGGATGTGGCAACTTTGGGCAAGGGCATTGGCGGTGGCTTCCCCATTGGCGCATGCATGGCCACGGCGGAGGCCGCGAAAGGCATGGTCGCCGGTACCCACGGCTCCACCTACGGCGGTAATCCGTTGGCGGCTGCCGCCGGCAATGCTGTGCTGGATATCATCCTGGAGAAAGGCTTTATCGAAAATGTGCAGCGCTTGGGCGACCTGCTGCGGGCGCGGTTGGAAGATGTCTGCCAGCGCAATGACGCGGTTGTCGAAGAAGTGCGGGGCCGGGGGTTGTTGTTGGGCATCAAATGCAAATTCCCCAATATGGATTTGGTGACGGCTATGCGCGGCAAGGGTGTTTTGGTCCCCCCCGCAGGTGATAATGTGTTGCGTATGCTGCCGCCGCTGAATATTGAAGAAGCGCACATTGATGAAGCGATCACGGCGCTTGAAGATGTCTGCCGGGATTTGGGGCAATGAGCCAACTGCGTCATTTCCTGGATATTGACCAGATTGACGGCGCCGAGCTGCGCGGCATCCTGGACAATGGCAAGGCACGCAAAGACGCCCGCGCGGGTCAACCGAAAGGTAAGCTCGACGAAGACCAGCCCTTGGCCGGTAAAGTCCTGGCCATGGTGTTCATTCAACCATCGACCCGCACCCGAGTGTCTTTTGATGTCGGGATGCGTCAGTTGGGTGGTGAAACAATTGTCTTGAACTCCGACGACCTGCAATTGGATCGTGGCGAAACCATGGCCGATACGGCGCGGGTTCTCTCCCGTTATGTAGACGCCATAATGTTGCGCACGAAATCTCACGAGATGTTGGACGAACTGGTGCAGCACGCCACGGTACCGGTAATCAATGGCCTGACGGATGCCAGCCATCCCTGCCAGTTAATGGCCGATGTAATGACCTTGGAAGAACATCGCGGTGCGGCCGAAGGACAAGTCGTCACATGGGCTGGTGATGGCAACAATGTTGCCACCTCGTGGATCCATGGTGCTGCACAGTTTGGCTATGAAATGCGTCTGGCTTGTCCTGAGACCTTGAGCCCATCGGCAAGAGCCGTGCAGTGGGCCAGAGAAAATGGTGCGACAATAACGGTTACCGAATCCGCTGAAGAAGCCGTGCGCGGCAGTGATTGCATTGTTTCCGATGCCTGGGTCTCTATGCATGATGATGAAGAGTCAGGCCGGCAGCGCCACAATTTGCTTGCCCCCTATCAGGTGAACGATCAGTTGATGGCCCAGGCGAAAGCGGATGCGGTGTTCATGCATTGTCTGCCGGCCCATCGCGGAGAGGAAGTCACGGCGGACGTAATTGATGGCCCCCGGTCCTTGGTTTGGGATGAAGCCGAAAATCGTCTGCATGCACAAAAGGGCATTCTGACCTGGTGCCTGGGATAGGTTGTAGAGTCCTGTGACGATGGTACCTGACGATCTGATCCGCCCGTTTCAAATTGAAGGCGTTGGTGTGCGTGGCCGCCTGGTTCGCCTTGGCCCCGCGTTGAATGAAATCCTGGGCCGTCACGATTATCCGGACCTGGTGGCCCAGTTGCTGGGTGAGGCTGTGGCGCTGTCGTGCGTATTGGCAGGTGCTTTGAAGTTTGATGGCATTTTCACTTTGCAAACAAAAGGTGACGGGCCGATCTCCACATTGGTCGCGGATTACCGCTCACCAGGTAATTTGCGCGGCTATGCTCAATTTGATGCAGCGGCGGTGGCGGGCATCGATACGACGACCAGGCCATCGATTCCTCGTCTCCAAGGCGCGGGTCATATTGCCTTTACGGTTGATCAGGGTGCCGATACGGAGCGTTACCAGGGCATCGTTGCCCTGGAAGGCCACAGCTTGGCCGATTGTGCGCACAACTATTTCCGTGAATCCGAACAGATAGAAACGGCGATTGTGCTGGGATGCAGCAAAGGCGCGGATGCTGGCCCATGGCGTGGTGGTGCCATTATGTTGCAGCGTCTGCCCGAGGGGGACCCGAGCTTGCTGGCCCGTGGCGTTGAGGTGGAGCGCGACGAGGTGTCCGAGGATGACTGGCGTCGTGTCGTGACATTGCTGGCCAGCACCAGGGACGGGGAGTTAACGGATATCGGGTTGTCCGGGGATGATCTTCTCTATCGTTTGTTCCACGAAGACGGCGTGCGGATCTTTGAACCGACTGCATTGCTGCCAGGCTGCCGCTGTTCCCACGAGCGGGCCGAGCGCATATTGCAACAACTGCCCGAAACGGAATTGCCGGACTTGGCAGTAGATGGTCAATTGATCGTCACTTGTGAATTCTGCAATGCGTCCTACACTTTCGCCCTCGAACAATTCAGCCCATCCACTTAAGGGTTCTAGTGATGAAAATTTCACGCCTCCTGTCAGTCCTTCCGGCCTTGTGCATAGTCTTTCTGCTTTCGGCCTGCGAAAGCCCTCTTCCTGTCGTCAACTACCCTGATCTGCGCTTCGATCATTTGCCGATGATTGAACTGAACGTTGCCCAAATCGAAGTGGTTGAGCATTATCGCTCACCATTGAAGGCCCCGAATGTGGAGCATGAATTGCCGTTGGCGCCTGCAAAGGCAATGCGGAATTGGGCCCGGGACCGTCTGCGCGCTGTGGGCAACAACGGTGTCGCAAGATTTATTATCATGGATGCCTCGGTCAAGGCGGAAGCTTTGGTCAAGAAAAAGGGCCTGAAAGCGGCCTTTACGAAGGATCAGGCAGCCCGCTATGACGCCCGCCTGGAAGCCAAGCTGGAAGTCGAGAACACCGGTGGCCTGGCCAAAGGATTCGCAACCGCAACGGCAACCCGCCAACGCACCATACCAGAGGGGATCAGCCTGAATGATCGCGACGATGCCCTCTATCATTTCGTCGAGTTGGCAGCCAAGGATTTTGATCAGGTCATGGCGACCAATATCGACCGCCACCTAAGTGCCTTCAAAATGGGCCGCTAATTCTTTAGCCTAGATGATCGATTAGACGATGCATGAAAGCCGTGCACTCTTCGATCTGGGAAATTTCAATATATTCGTCCGGCCGATGCGCGACGGAAATGCTGCCCGGCCCGCAAATAACCGAGGCTACACCCCCTTTTTGAAAAATGCCCGCCTCGGTTCCATAGGATACCGCATAGGTTTGATTGCTGCCCATCAACGCCAGGACCAGAGTTTCTGCCGGTGATCCGTCTTCGGGCAATAGCGGGATAACCTCGCCCCGCACATCCACGCGAATATCAGCTTCCGGGTGGACCGCACGCATTCTTGGCAGCACCTGTTCTGCTGCGAAGGCTTCGAAACCGGCAACAATGGCTGCACCGTCAACTTCCGGCAGGGCACGATATTCCCACCAGAATGTGGTTTCCTTGGGGATGATGTTGCCGGCGGTGCCGCCTGTAATGGTGCCAACCTGCACCGTGGTGTAGGGCGGATCAAACCGTTCATTCAGGTTCGAGGTTTTTAGGCCCTCTGCCAGTTCATCCAGATAGCCGATCAATTTTGCCGCCGCGAAAATCGAATTGACCCCTTTGTGGGTTTCCGATGAATGGCCTTCACGCCCGGTAATAGTCGTTCTGATGGCACAGCAACCCTTGTGGGCGTTAACGACCTTCATCTCTGTTGGTTCGCCCACGATCAAGGCCTGTGGTTTGACCGGCAGGCCCTGAATGTGGCGGGAAAGATCCGGCGCGCCCAGGCAGCCGATCTCCTCATCATAGGACAGGGCGAAATGGATCGGCAGGGAAAGGCCCTTTGCCACCATGTCTGGGACCAAGGACAGGGCAATGGCGCAAAAACCTTTCATGTCTGATGTGCCGCGGCCATACAGCCGACCATCTTTTTCATGCACTTGAAAGGGGTCCGTTGCCCAATCCTGACCGTCCACGGGCACCACGTCCGTATGGCCAGACAGCACAACACCGCCATCAATCATCGGACCTATAGTGGCGAACAAGTTGGCCTTGGTGCCGTGCTTATCATGGATCAGGGTGGCTTCGACGCCATAGTCCGCCAAATAGTCCCGCACAAAATGAATAAGCTCCAAATTCGATTCCCGGCTGGTGGTATCAAATGCTATTAGACGGTCAATCATTTCGCGTGGTGTATAAACTTGGGCGGACATGCTTTTTTCCCCATTGTATTTGTTGGCCTAGGATAACCACCAAGTCTGCCCTGGTCTAGCAGTCGAAAACATCGATTAGTGAAAGCTTGATCCATAGGATCAAGCTGCGTAGTTTCCCGCCATGGCATGGCAGGTACGCAAAGCAGTAATTCCCGGAATTTTGGTTCTGGCGGCAATGATGGGTACAGCCTATCTGGTGCGGACCAAGCCTGTTGTCGAGCCGTTGGATAAGGTGGAACAACCTTGGCTTGTTGCGGCAAGTCAGGTCGGATTGGCTGATATTCAACCGAAGTTACGCTTATACGGTGAAATTGTTCCCGGGCGGGAGGTTGAATTGCGGGCCCTGGTGGCCGGCGAAGTGGTCGCGGTCGCTGATAGGTTTGTTGATGGGGGCAGCCTGCGTCAGGGCGATCTGATCGTCGCCATTGATGATTTTGACTATCGCGCAAAATTTGATGAATTGTCGTCTCAAGTAGACGAAGCCAAGGCGCGGTTGGAGGAGATCCAGGCGCGCAGGAAATCCTTTGCCATGGCCCTGCGTCGGGACCTCGAAATGGTCTCTCTGCATCAACGGGATGTTAAACGCATGAATGACCTGTCGGGCCGGGGCTCCGTTTCCGATAAACGGCTGGATACGGCCCGGATGGACCTAACCCGCCAGCAAAAAGCCACCGAAATGCGGCAAAGCGATCTGGCGGCGGAAGCAGCCCGTGTCAAACAACAGCAAGCGGTCATCGATCGCCTATCCGTCGGTGTCCGCCGGGCCGAGCGGGATTTGCAAAAGGTACGCCTAATTGCGCCGTTCGATGGCTTTTTGGCGGACGTGCAGGCCCAGGTCGGCAAGCGCTTAAGCGCCAATGACCGGGTTGCCCGGTTGATCGATGCAGGCCGCTTGGAAGCGCGGGTGACATTGTCCGACCGGCAATATGGCCGTCTGGTATCCGAAGGATCGTTGGCAGGTCGCACCGTGGCAATTACCTGGCAGGTGGGGCAACAGAGTTTCATCTACACCGGGCGTCTGGACCGGGTTGGGGCGCGTATCGACAGTGCCAGCGGCGGCGTCCAGGTTTTTGTCCGCCTGGATGATGTGGGTCTGTCCAAACCTTTGCGTCCCGGCGCTTTTGTCACGATTGCCATGCCGGATCGAACGTTTCATAAGGTGGCGCAGTTGCCTGAAAGTGCTTTGTACAATAGCGATACCGTTTATGTCATCGCCGGGGAACGCCTGGAAAAACGCAAAGTGGAGTTGGTGGCGCGGGTTGGCAATGACGTTCTTTTGCGTGGCGAGATCGAGGACGGCGACCAAGTTGTGGTTACCCGGTTCGCCGAAATTGGGCCCGGGCAAAAGGTGGAAGTACGCTAGATGTCGCCCGCTGATCTGGTCCGCCTGTTCGTACGACATCGCAATGCCGCTAATTTGCTGATGATCATTATGGTGGTCCTCGGCGGAGTTGCCTTGTCCCGGTTGAACACACAGTTTTTCCCCGATTTTGGTATCGATATGGTGTCCATCAACGTCATATGGCCTGGTGCCAGTGCGGAAGATATCGAAGCCAACATCGTTACCGCCATTGAGCCGGAGGTCCGCTACCTTAACAGCGTCGATCATATAGAATCCTTCTCCATCGAAGGATCCGCAACGATTTTGGTACAGTTTGACGCCAATAGCGATATGCAGGCCGGGCGTGCGGATGTGGTGTCCGCCGTTGCCCAGGTAACCACCCTGCCCATCGGCAGTGAGACGCCCATAATTCGCCGCGTCGCCCGGTACGACACGATCTCGCGGATCGCCCTGTCGGGTCCGTTTAGCGAAAACGCCCTGAAGGCCATCGGCAAACGAATCCGGGAAGGCTTATTGGCCCGCGGCATCGACCAAGTGCTGTTTTTTGGTGCCAGGGACGAGGAAATATGGGTCGATATGGCACCTCAGACCCTGCGCCGCCTGGATTTGAGCCTGGATGATATCGCCGAACGTATTCGCAGCCGCAGTCAGGATCTGCCTTCGGGCAGTATCGAGGGCACGGTTGAAAAGCAGATCCGCAGCATAGGCCTGGAAACTACCGCTGCCGGGCTGGGCGATATTGAAATTCGATCCTTGCCGAATGGAGAGAAAATCCGTCTGCGCGACGTTGCCAAGGTGCACGAAGCCTTTGATGATGATGCGCCCGAAGGCAGGCTGTCAAAGGAGCGCGCAATTGAGCTGCATGTAAAGCGCGCCGTTGGCGCCGATGCCTTGAAAATATCGGAAACCGTCGAAACCTATTTGGCGGAACTTCGTCTGACATTGCCGCCCACATTGAATGTGAGGCATTACGACGTTCAGGCCGGGTTAATCCGGGAACGTATCGCCATCCTTTTAAAAAATGGTCTTGGCGGCCTCGCCCTGGTGCTGATCATCTTGTTTATCTTCCTCAACCTGCGGGTCGCCATATGGGTCGCAGCGGGCATTCCCGTGGCACTTTTGGCCACCATGGGCGTGATGCTGTTGTCGGGGCAGTCGATCAACATGGTCAGCCTGTTCGCCCTGATCATGACCTTGGGCATCATCGTTGATGACGCCATCGTGGTGGGCGAGCATAGCGCGGCGCGGCGCAGCCGTGGCCTTGGTGCCCAACAGGCAGCAGAAGAAGGTGCCTTGCGTATGTTGGCACCGGTGGTCGCCTCATCCATTACAACGATTGCCGCCTTTTTACCCCTGTTCGTTATTGGCGGCATTATTGGCACTATTTTGCAGGCCATTCCCCTTGTCATGGTTTCGGTCCTGGTTGCCAGTTTGATTGAATGTTTTCTGATTCTGCCTGGCCATCTCCGGGGTGCCATGGCACGTGACCCTGAGCACGAATCAAGATTACGGGTTTGGTTCAATCGCCATTTTGATCGGTTCCGCTACTGCGGCTATCGCCGTGCCTTGGTCTTGTGCTTGGAATGGCGCTATTTGACATTGGCCAGTGCGGTTGCCTCATTGATCCTGGCATTGGGCGTCATTGGCGGCGGCAGGATTGGCTTTCAATTCTTTCCCAGCCCCGAGGGAGACATTGTTTACGGCAATGTGGTGATGATGCCCGGCACCCCGCGGGAGCGGACAGCGGCCATGGTTGTAGAACTGGAACGGGCAGCGCATGCTGCAGCGGCGCAATCCCTTTCCCAGTTTGGGGCTCAGCTGGATGGTGAACAGGCGCTTATTCATTCGACGTTTGGCAAACTTGGGCGCTCCCAGGCCCGGGAATTTCAAAGTGTGCGCGGTGACAAATACGGCGGGCTGTATGTGCAATTGGTGCCGTCTGACCATCGCCAGGTACGCATGCCTGATTTTATTGAAACCTGGCGAGAGAATATTGAGTTGCAGCCGGGTGTGGAGCGGATCAATCTGAACGAACGTCGCGGTGGGCCGCCAGGACGGGAAATTGATATCCGACTAAGCGGCGGCAGCACACGGGATCTGAAGGACGCGACGCGCCAGATCAAAACATTGTTGGAAACCTTCCCCGGCGTCACGGATGTGGAGGATGATCTGCCCTATGGCAAGGTCGAGGTGATCCTTGAATTGACTCCCCGGGGCCGGGCCCTGGGTTTTGCCACGGACAGCGTTGGCAAACAAGTGCGCGCCGCATTCGAAGGTACCGTTGCCAAGCGCTTCCCACGGGGCGATGAAGAGGTTTCCGTGAAGGTGCAATATGCCCGTGGTGCTATCACCACCGAGGATCTGTTGAACCTTTACCT
Organism: Rhodospirillaceae bacterium; assembly: GCA_018660265.1. Taxonomy (GTDB): domain Bacteria; phylum Pseudomonadota; class Alphaproteobacteria. The sequence goes on from JABJKS010000094.1 coordinate 38,202, forward strand.
GCGCAGCCCGGCGGGCGTCGATGTGCCTTTAAGTGAAGTCGTCTCCATGCGGGAGACGGCCGGTTTCTCCCGGATCCGGCGCAAAGATGGCAAGCGGGAGATCGCCATCACCGGAGAGCTTGATGAAGGCAAGATCCGCGCTGGTAAGCTGATCGCGGCCCTGGAAACCTCCGAGTTACCGAATATTGCCCGCCAATACGGCCTGCAATATACCTTTGCCGGTCGGGCCGAAGAACAAGCCCGGACCATGGCCGATATGCGTCTTGGCGCCATGATCGGTATCGCGGCAATCTACATTATTCTAGCCTGGGTTTTTTCCTCCTATACCCGCCCGATTGTGGTTATGGCGGTGATCCCGTTCGGGGTGGTCGGGGCGGTGGTCGGACATCTGTGGCTGGGCTTTGACTTAAGCCTGTTGACGTTGGTGGGGCTGTTGGGTCTTTCGGGTATTCTGGTCAACGACTCGATAATTTTGGTTTCCACCATTGATGAGCGTATTGCCGCGGGTGAAGAAATCATGTTGGCCATTGTCGCCGGCAGCCAGGATCGCCTGCGGGCTGTTTTGTTGACCTCATTGACGACAATAGGCGGTCTGACCCCATTGCTGTTTGAGACCTCTCTACAGGCACAATTCCTGATCCCCATGGCCATCACCATGATATTCGGGCTGGCCTTTGCCACATTCCTGGTGCTGTTGGTGATCCCCGCACTGATCGCTATTCAATTGGATTTTAGTAATCTCCGGCAGCGCAATCAGGAACACCGCGTCATTCGCTAACAACGCTGGCCGGCCTTTCGCCCGGCAACGTTTCGCGAGGCAATTGAAGGCACTGCGTTGATGACGGCGATGGTCTTCTTCGTTGTTATGGCTGCCCAGCCAGATGTTTGAGTGACCCAAGGCAATTCCAATATACAACCGGAATTTCTCTATCCCCGCCAGAACGTCCGGGTGAACAGAACCATAACGGTCAACAGCTCTAACCGGCCCAGCAACATGCCTGCCGCCAATAGCCATTTCGCCATGTCGGGCAGGGGGGCAAATGTGCCTGATGGACCGATAACATCACCCAATCCGGGGCCAACGTTGGCAATCGCCGTGCCGGCCCCTGAAACGGCTGTCAGAAAATCCAGGCCCATCAGGCTTAGACCGACGGCGATGGCGGCAAAGCTAAGGGCGAAGAGAAAGAAAAAACTCATCACCGAATCCATCACCGATTCCGGTATGGGCCGGCGGTTGAAGTTGGCGACGAAAACGCCGTGGGGCTGCAACAGGCGTGCCATCTGCGTGCGGGCGGCGGCATAAAGGATCTGAAAGCGGAAAATCTTGATGCCGCAGGATGTTGACCCAACACAGCCGCCGATGAACATGACAAAGAAAAACATCACCACTGCAAAGCCGCCCCATTGGCTGTAATCATCCGTGGCATAACCCGTGCCGGTCAGAATTGAGGTCACGTTGAAGGTGGTGAAGCGCATGGCCTGGGTAAATTCCAAATCATTGCCGCCGACCTGCCACAAGGTCATGCCGAGAATGGCGGTGGATAATATGGCGAAAAACCAACGCACCTGACTGTCCCGCCACAGGGCAAGGGGACGCCCGCGCAGGACTTGGAAATACAACAGGAACGGCAGGCTACCAATAATCATGAAGGCCGTCGCGGTATAATCAATCAATGCACTGTCATAAATCCCGATGGATTGATCAGAGGTGGAAAATCCCCCCGTCGCAATTGTTGTCATAGCATGGGCCGCCGCTTCGAACGGGGGCATCCCTGCGGCCCAATAGACCAAGGCACAGACTGCGGACAATGCCAGATAGATGATGGAGATGGTGCCGGCGATCTGTGCGGTGCGTGGCAGCACTTTTTCAGATGCATCGGAAGATTCCATGCGGAACAGCTGCATGCCGCCGACCTGCAATATGGGCAGGATGGCGACGGCTGTGACAATAATACCGATACCGCCCATCCATTGCAGCAAGGCCCGCCAGATCAGAATGCCCGGTGGGGCGTCCTCCAACCCGGAAATGACCGTTGACCCGGTCGTTGTAATGCCTGACATCGCCTCAAAAAAGGCATCCGTATAGCTGAGGTTCAGGTTGGAAAACGCAAAAGGCAGGGCGGCAAATGTCGGCGTCACAATCCACATGGTCGTGGTCAGGATAAAGGCCTGGCGAAGGTGCAGATCTTCACCGCCGCCCCAGCAGGTGATCGTCAGGCCAGCACCGACAAAGCCTGTCAGGAATGCGGCGGCCAGGAAGACCTGCCAATCGGGGTGTCCCGTGCGGGCATCCAACAACGCCGGTACCAACATGGCGAGGCCAAGGATTAACAGCAAAATGCCGTTGACCTGGAAAACCGCCCTGTATTGTCCCATCATTCCGGGTCGGTGCCGAAATGCACGGCACCTTGGGCAGCCAGATCGGCAATTTTTTCATCCTCATAGCCCATTGCCGCCAATATTTGCCGGCTATGTTCGCCAAGGCGGGGGGCCTGTTGGTCCGGATCGTTGGGGTCGATCATCGCCGTGCCTGGAATTTGCACCAGGGGCACCGGGCCCATGCCTGGTTGCGACATCATTTGAAAGGCCTTGTTGGCGACAACATGGGGGTCCGCCATCCAGTCGCCATAGCTGGCAACGGGATGGGCCAGAACCCCTGCCTCCTGAAAGCGTTCGCCCCATTCCGCCGCCGTATGGGCCATCAAGGCGTTCTGTATTGTAGGTTTTAGAGTGTCCATATTTGCCGCCCGGTGCGCGAAATTATCATAGCGGGGATCGTCCGCCAATTCAGCAAGGCCAAGGGCCGGGCACATTTGCTTGAACTGTTCTTCTTTCACCAGCGTAATGGCGATGAACCCGTCTTTGGTATTGTAGCTGCCGGCAGGGGCATTGTTGGCGGTTGGGTTTCCGTCTTCGAGATGGAAATCCGCAATTTTTGAGGTTTGAACGGCCGCCGCTGCCTGCATCAGGCTGCAATCGATAAAGCGTCCAGCCGCCTCATCCCGGCGCGCGTAAATGGCGGTGGATAGGGCCTGGTAGGCATATAACGCGGTGACGCAGTCGACGATGAAATGGCCAAACCGATGCGGGATGTCGTCATTGCCACGGTTAATGGACATCAGGCCGGAAAACGCCTGGGCCACCGTGTCAGTGCTGGCCTGATCCGCATAGGGGCCTTCCTGGCCATAGCCGCTGACGGAAAGATAGATGACACCGGGATTGACCTTGCGCAGGTCTTCATAGGAAAGGCCAAAGCGGGCGCAAACGCCGGGGCGAAAGCCTTCCATAAATACATCGCAGTCGGCTGCCAGTTCCTGGACCACGGCCAGGCCGCCGGGGGTTTTTAGATCCAGGGCGATGCTTTTCTTGCCCCGGTTGGCAGTCATGGAGATGGTTGTGTGATCCCCAAAGATGCGTCCCAGGCTACGGGCCCAGTCGCCCTCGGGCGGTTCAACCTTGGTGATCTGCGCGCCATATTGGGCCAACAGCCCGGCGCAGTACGGACCTGCATAACCCTGGCTCAGGTCCAGGACTTTCAGGTTGGCAAATGGTTTTTCATAGCTCATGCCCGCCATTCTATTCCATTACCACCCCGGGGCGGTATGGGAATTAATTCAAGCGATATTTAACCCGCGCTGCATGAACCGCCGCCCAACACGCAAAATCGGGCGCAATGGGGATGGTTCAGGGGTACCGCGTCTTTGCCGGCGGCCAGGGTTGGGCCCATGCGAAAGCGTTCGTCATAGGGCAGCAAGGTGCAGGGCATGACGGTCAATGCCTCATCACCCTTGTGCTTGACCACCATGCGGGATGAAGCGCACATCATGGCATCGGGGGAAACATTCAGGATATCCCAACAGGCCGTCGTAATCTCGGGCACATCCAATGCTTCATCCATCTCGGGAAACAGCACCAGTTCACCGGGGTTCTGGGCATCGACGGGAATATTATTGCCGGCAAACAGGCGGCCATAGCCTTGGCGTAAAACGCTTTCGTCCTCCCCTGACAGGGTGCGCCCTGCCACGTTGATATCGAAGTGGTTATCGGCCAGCCAGCGCAGGCCGTTCAACATCGGTGCCCAGCTGTTCCCCCCCCGCTCCAACTCGTGCAAGTCAGATGCGTAATGATCCATGGATACCCGCAGGCACAGCCGGTCGCCATAGGCTTCGCGCAAGGCCAATAAGCCATCCGCCAGCTTCATCATGGGGCGCATGGCGTTGGTTAGAACCAGAACCCGATAGCCCCGCTTCAGGGCACTCTCCAACATCGCCAGGATATGTGGGTTCATAAATGGCTCGCCACCCGTGAAGCCGATTTCCTGTGCCTGCCAATCTGCCTGTAACTCATCCAGGACGCTATCCACCTCACCAATGCTGAGATAAGACAGCCGATCATTGGTTGGGCTGCTGTCAATATAACAATTGGTGCAGGTCAGATTGCACAGGGTGCCCGTGTTGAACCAAAGGGTCTCAATATTCTCCAGCCGAACACTGGCGCGGGCTTGATTGTCTACAGTCCGAAGGGGGTCGCGAAATTTCGCCTTGGCCAATATGGCAGGATCTTTATCGGGTATCGCGCTGTTCATCTAGGGTTTTCCAAAGCAATCCAAAAATACACGCCGATTACAGGGCGGAATAGCGCCAAATTCTACAGACATAGGGCCAATGTCAACGGCTCATAGGACCTTGTCGCGGGACTGTGATCAAAATTGTCTGAAAAAAGTGCCTATGCATGGCATTTCGTCTTCCAAAGGTCTGTGCTACACAGGCCCCACGCGGGCGTAGCTCAATGGTAGAGCAGGAGCTTCCCAAGCTTAAGACGAGAGTTCGATTCTCTTCGCCCGCTCCAATCCCATCAAATATTTGACGAATTGCCACCGATCCGGAGTATCGGGCCATGTCGTTTGGTTGCGCGTTGACGCCAATAAGACAATTGTGTTACAAATTAACTATCTCTTAACTTTAAGTTTTGCACGACGCGTAGTCGGCGGTACGTCTTGGGAGTATAATTATGCGGAAGTTATTTTATGCCTTTGCTCTGCTCGTCGCAGGTTCGATTGTTCCCGCCGGTAATGCAAACGCCTCTCTTATTGTGGCGGGCTACGATTTTTACACCACACTTTCGGCACAGGGCTTGATATCAGGGCAAATCGTCGCATTGGAAGGTAATCCTTTCGCTGTTGATCCGGGCATTACACCAGCGCCTGGCTTTCATCCTGGAGCCACCCCCGGCATACCCGGACAGGACCCTATATTGATCACCGGTGGCGGTGGCGCGACAGCGGCTGATGAGGAGGCGGAGGAGCCTGGTGACCCTGTCGATACGATCGTCAAAAGGCTTGAAGATGGCCCGCCAGATGGTGGCAGCGCTACTATTAATATTGAGTTGGTGGCATTGTCGCTCCGTAGTGTCGCCCCGGTGGATCTAGGCGGGACTTTGGTCGATATCGAACTGGTATCTGGCACTATGTTTGGTCAACAGGCATTTGGAACTATGGATATTTTCCACAATCCGGATGGCCTGGGCGGCATCTTTAACCTCAATATTAGCTATATTTTCGAAGTTACGGCGTTCCTTGCTGGTACGAGCGATGTTTTCGTCATGGATGTAGATAGCAACAGTTTCAATATCACCAATGCGCCCTGGGCACACACGGTCGAGGCTGCGGTCCCCATTCCTGCGGCTTTGCCGCTGTTTGGGACGGCGCTGTTGGGTCTAGGATTTGCCGGCTATCGTCGGCGCAAGGCATCTGCTGCCTGACGCTAACTTATTTACGGATTGAATTAGGCGGCGGTCTTCGGACCGCCGCTTTTTTTGTTTCTGGCAACGGTGACTGATACAAAAAACGTGCTGCAGAGACCTCTCCATATCTCAGGCGCTTTCGCAGTTGGCGGAGAGAGGTTAAAGTCCTTCCATCCAGCCTGCCCATCGGATAAGGATGTCTTGCATGTCGAAGTTGAAGGCGGTTTTTCATTATGCCGCAAGTGACGGTATCGCTGCCCGTCTGAAAGCTGCCGAAAGTGACTGGCTATCCATAGAAACCTGTGACGAGGCTGATGACGAACGCCTGTTCCACTTGATGGCGGAGGCGGATGTGTTGTGGCATGTTTTGAAGCCGGCGACGGCTGAAGTTATTGCGGCGGCACCGAATTTGCGCCTGATCCAGAAAATCGGTGTTGGGGTTAACACAATTGACCTTGATGCGGCTCGGGCCAGGGATATTCCCGTTTGCAACATGCCTGGCACCAACAGCCAGGCGGTGGCGGAAGTGACGGTGATGCTTATGCTGTCGGCCTTGCGCCGGGCTGCGACCTTCCATGATGCGACGCGGGCAGGGGATGGCTGGCGCATGGATCCGGGCATCTTCGACCGGGTCGGTGAAGTTGCCGGCCGCACTGTTGGTTTGGTCGGATTTGGTGAAGTTGCACGCCGTGTCGCCCCCGTCCTTCAAGCCCTGGGCGCAAAGGTAATTTATACGGCACCGACAAAAAAAGAGAATACTGGGTTGGCATGGTGCAGCCTGCCTAATTTGTTGGCGCAGGCGGATGTGGTTTCGTTGCACCTGCCCCTGACGGCGGAAACTGAGAATTTATTGGATGCGGCAGCCTTCGCCGCCATGAAGCCCGGCGCCGTGCTGATCAATACCGCGCGTGGTGGCCTGGTTGACCCAAGCGCGTTGCACCATGCCTTGACCAAGGGCACGTTACTGGCGGCGGGATTAGATGTGTTCGCGGATGAGCCGATTGCAGACAACGAACCATTATTGGCGTTGGAGAACGTTGCATTGATGCCCCATGTGGCCTGGTTGACGCCGGAGACGTTTGCCCGCAGCATCGATATCGCCGTGCAGAACAGCCGCCGTCTGTTGGATGGCGGTGAATTTATGCACCGGGTTATCTAAACTATCTTAGGGCTCCACCATGGCAGAGACGACAACTGAGACCACGACGGTTATCCGCAATTGCCGCTGGTTGATCGCCTGGGACGGGCCGGAAAATCAGCAGGTTTTTCTGCGAGGTGCGGACCTGGCGTTTCGCGGCAGCGACATAATCCATTGCGGTCCTGATTATAAGGGCCCGGCTGGTCTGGAGATCGATGGCCGTGATCGCATGGTCATGCCCGGTCTGATCGATATTCATTCCCACCCCATGTCCGAACCCATGAACAAAGGCTTCAGCGAAGAAGTCGGCAGCAAGTATCTTGGCATGAGCAGTCTGTATGAATATCTACCCATCTTTCGTCCCGACGAGGTAGGCACCGCAGCCTCCGCCGAGGTCGCCTATTGCGAATTACTGTTAAGCGGCGTGACCACATTGGTGGATATGTCCGTGCCCTGGGACGGCTGGCAGGCTTTGATGGCGCAAAGCGGCCTGCGCGGCGTGCTCGCCCCTATGTTTCGCTCCGGCTATTGGTACACGCCCAACGGCCATGAAGTTCTCTATGAATGGGACGAGGCGGGCGGCCGGGCCGGGATGGCGCGGACCCTGCAAATCATTCAGCGCGCGCAACAGGACCCCTCTGGCCGTCTGGGCGGTATGTTGACGCCGTCGCAGGTTGATACATGTACAGAGGATTTGTTGCGCGAGGCTGCGGCAGAGTCCCGCCAACGTGGCCTGCAAATGCAAATTCATGCCGCCCAAAGCGTGGTCGAATTCAACGAAATGACCCGCCGGCACGGTCTTACTCCCATTGAATGGCTGAACAGCATCGGTTTCCTGGGCGATAACACCTCCATCGCCCATTGTATCTTTTTGGACCATCATTCCTGGGTGCGTTGGCCAACCCGGCGGGATCTGGATTTGCTGGCGGACAGTGGCACTTCCGTGGCCCATTGCCCGAACGTTTTTGTCCGCCGTGGCATCACGTTGGAGAACCTGGGCCATTATCTGGACAGGGGTATTAACGTCGGTATCGGGACGGATACCTTCCCCCATAACATGCTGGATGAAATGCGTTGGGCCGGTGTTCTGGCCAGGGTCGCGGCCCAGAATGTGGATGCGGTTAAGGCAGGCGGCGTCTTCAACAGCGCCACTATAGGCGGAGCAAAAGTTGTGGGCCGGGATGACATTGGCCGCCTGGCGGTCGGTGCCAAGGCCGATGTGGTTCTGGTGGATACGGCGCACCCCGCCATGCTGCCGGGCCGGGAACCCTTGCGGGCGTTGATCTATTCTGCACAGGACCGCGCTGTCCGCGATGTCTATGTGGATGGCCGACAAGTGGTGGCCGAAGGCAAGGTCCTGACTATGGATTATGCCGATGCCGCCGGGCGCTTGGATGAGGCCCAGCATCGGGCTGAATTGGCGGTGCCGGGCCTGGATTGGGGCAATCGTCCCATTGATGAAATCGTGCCGTCAAGTCTGCCCATTCGATGAATTTGATCATGAAGACGGACCCTCCTTTCACCGACAATGTGTATTTCGAAGATTTCGCCATGGGCGACCGCTTTGCCTATGGTGCCTATGAAATGCAACGGGATGACATGCTGGCTTTTGCCCGGCAATTTGATCCCGAACCTTTTCATCTTGATGCGGCTGCCGCCAAGGCCATGGGCTGGCCGGATTTAATCGCATCCGGCCCTCATGTCTGTGCCGTCTGGCGTCGTCTGTCCAAAGACGCATTCGCCGCCACCGATGCGTTTGTATCGCCGGGCTGGGGTGAAATCAATTGGCTGATGCCCGTCGTCGTCGGCTATGTTCTCAGCGTGCAGTCGGAAGTGACGGCATTGCGCCCCTTGAAAAGCAGGCCAGAGCTGGGCTATCTGGAATTCAACAACGAAATTCGCAATCAACATGGTGAATTGACCACGACGATAAACACGAAGTGGTTCATTCATCGTCGCAACAAAAATTAGCTACAGGTGAAAATTATGCCCGCTCCGCGCATTGATCTCTACAGCGATACCAACACCAAACCAACGCCACCTATGCGCCAGGCCATGGCCGAGGCAGAAGTGGGTGATGAGCAGAATTTCGAAGATCCCACGGTCAACAAACTATGCGCCATGACGGCAGCGTTGTTGGGGCAGGAGGCAGCGGTGTTTTTACCATCGGGCACCATGTGCAACCAGATCGCCTTTCGTGTGCATTGCCAGCCAGGCGACGAGATAATCCTGGATTACACGGCCCATCCCATTAATGCGGAGGCCGGCGGCCCGCCGGCTATAGCCTTGGCGCAAACCCGTGCCATTCATACGGAGTTGGGGATTTTTACCGCAGATCAGGTGCGCGAGGCCATTCGTCCGCCCCGCCGTCATGTTCCCCGCAGCCGGGTTCTATCGATTGAGAACACCACCAATGCCGGCGGCGGCACTATCTGGCCCATAGAAGATATCGCTGCCGTTACGGCAGTGGCCCGCGAACACGGCATGGCCAATCATATGGATGGTGCCCGGCTGATGAATGCGGTGGTGGAAAGCGGGACGTCCGCGCAGGAATACGGCAAGCATTTTGATTCCCTTTGGCTGGATTTGTCGAAGGGCCTGGGCTGTCCGGTTGGTGGCGTGCTGGCGGGCAGTGCGGATTTCATAGACCAGGCCTGGCGCTTCAAACAACAAATGGGCGGTGCCATGCGCCAAGCGGGGATTATCGCCGCCGCCGGCGTCTATGCCCTGGAAAACAATGTCGCGCGCCTGGCGGAGGATCACGAGAATGCCCGTGCCTTCAGCCGCACTATCGCGCAAATTCCCGGCATCAAACTAATCTTTGATCGCTGCGAAACCAATCTGGTTTTCTTCGATGTATCGGACACGGGTATGGACGCGGCCACGGTCTCGGATAAACTGCTGGCCCATGATGTCCGCATCGGTGCCATGGGCCCATATCGTATGCGGGCGGTGACCCACCTGGACATCGATGCCGGTCAATTGGAAGAGGCAGCGGATGCCCTGCGCAAGGTTGTATCCTAATCCTGCGCAATTTCAATTTGTTCGATGTTTAAAATCCCGAGCGTATTTTGCTTAAATGCGCGTCAAGGCGTCCAATTCAACATCAGTGGGAAAACGGTGCGTGGCTTTTTTTGAGTAGGCCAGGTTTCCGTCAACGGTGATTTCGAATGCCCCGCCCCCCGAAGCGGTCAGGCTGACATCGGCGTTGAATTTGTCCTGCAAGCGGTCCCTCGCACGGAGGGCGTTCGGTTCGTAGTTTCACATCATGCAATATTCGATGTCGATCTTCATAATTTGCTCCCCCAAAACATTGGTTACGATATGCCCCGTTGCTGGCAGATGCGGTCATAGGCATCATTGATGGTGGCCAGTTTTTCTGTCGCCAGGTCAACGAACTCCTGTGGCAGGCCGCGGGCGATGGCGCGGTCGGGATGATTTTCCTGGATCAAGGCGCGCCATGTTCGCTTTATTTCTTCTTCGTCCGCATCCGCTTCAATGCCAAAAATCGTGTACGGGTCGGCCAGATCAGGGCCCATATGATAGGCTTGGATGCGCGAAAAACCTGCTGGATTAAAGCCGAATATCTCCGCCACTTTAGCCAGGAATTCCAGCTCTGTCGGGTGGACAATCTGGTCTGCCTTGGCGATCTGAAACAGACCGTGCAATAAATCTTCCAGGACCTGGGATGCGGGTTCAAACAGATCCGCGATCTGTCCTGCATAAGCCTCAAAACCGGCCACATCCTGGCGTGCCAGATTAAAGACGCGGGAGACGCTTTTCATGTCTTCGGGCGAAATCTTGAATACCTGCTTAAAGGCCTCAACCTCGTCGCGGGTTACCTGGCCATCGGCCTTGGCCATTTTGGCGCCCAGGGCGATGACGCCGATGGTAAAAGCAACCTGCCTGGTGGCATCACCAGCCTCGCTGGTGAATTCTCCGGTGATATTGCGAAAGGTGTCCGCTGCCTGCCCGGCGAACCCGCCCAACAGGGCACCCAACGGCCCATCCAATGCGCCGCCGACGCCGCGAACAATTCTATTCCAAATACTCATGCCGCCTTCATCCCTCATGTGCGGTCTTTTACACTTAAGACCCCGGACCGCGCTTTGCAAGTACGCCATTGCCAAATTGATGAATTATCGATAAATTGTCTATAAAATATAAATTAAACTGCAATTTAAGGACCTGGAACATGCCTGAAAAGTGGGATTTTTGGATTGATCGTGGCGGCACTTTTACGGACGTGGTCGCCCGTCACCCCGATGGCGGATACCTGAGCCATAAACTTCTGTCTGAAAACCCAGAGCAATATCCAGACGCCGCCCTGCAAGGGATTCGTGACCTACTGGGCGTCGCCAAGTCCGAACCCATCCCGACGGAGCGTATCGCCGCCGTGAAGATGGGTACCACAGTGGGCACCAACGCTTTGCTGGAACGAAAGGGGGACCGAACCTTGTTGGTGATCAACGAAGGCTTTGGCGACGCCTTGCGCATCGGCTATCAGAACCGCCCCCGGCTGTTTGATCTCAACGTCAAATTGCCCGAAATGCTGTACGAAAACGTGTTAGAGGTTGCGGGCCGCTATACCGCCCATGGTGTTGAGCGTGCGCCCATTGATCTGGAGGGTGCCCGGTCCGGCCTACAGTCGGCATATGACAGCGGCATTCGCGCCTGCGCCATTGTTTTCCTTCACGGCTATCGCTATAGCGCGCATGAAAAGGCCGTTGCGGGTCTGGCCAAAGACATCGGATTTACGCAAATCTCCACGTCCCACGAAGTCAGTCCTTTGATGAAGATTGTCGGCCGCGGCGATACTACGGTGGTTGATGCTTATCTGTCGCCGATCCTGCGCCGTTATGTGGACCGGGTCGCGGCTGAGTTGGGCGATGCCCGTTTGATGTTCATGCAATCCAACGGGGGGCTGACAGACGCCAGTCTGTTTCAGGGTAAGGATTGCATTCTGTCCGGCCCTGCGGGCGGTGTTGTCGGTGCTGTACGCACCACGGCCATGGCGGGGTTCGAGAAAATTATCGGTTTTGACATGGGCGGCACATCAACGGATGTCTCCCATTATGCCGGCACGTTTGAGCGCGCCTTTGAAAGTGAGGTCGCGGGTATCCGCATGCGGGCACCGATGATGCATATCCACACGGTGGCTGCCGGTGGCGGTTCCATCCTGCATTACGACGGTTCCCGCTTTACCGTTGGTCCGGATTCCGCCGGGGCCAATCCGGGGCCGGCCTGCTATCGACGCGGCGGCCCCCTTGCGGTCACCGACTGCAATGTGATGCTGGGCAAGTTGATCCCGGACTTCTTCCCCAAAGTTTTCGGACCAAATGGTGATGAAGCCTTAAATCGCGATGCGGTGGCGGAAAAATTCGCGGCCCTGGCGGCAAAGATCGCTGCCTCCGGTCGAGACGCCATGACGGTAGAGGCCATTGCGGAAGGCTATTTGACCATCGCGGTTGAGAATATGGCCAATGCTATCAAGAAAATTTCCATCCAGCGCGGCTATGATGTCTCTGAATATGTGCTTAGTTGCTTTGGCGGTGCGGGCGGGCAGCATGCCTGCCTGGTGGCCGATGCCCTGGCCATGAAAAAGGTTTTCATCCATCCCCTGGCGGGTGTCCTGTCCGCCTATGGCATGGGCCTGGCCGATGTTCGCGCCATGCGGGAGCGGGCGATAGAGGCTGTATTGGACGACGCCAGCATGCCCGGACTGGCCACCGCCTTGGATGAGCTGGCGGTAGAGGGCCTGGGGGAGCTGCATGGCCAGGAAATTGACGACGATCGAATTACCATCCTGCGCAAGGTGCATTTGCGTTATCAGGGCACGGATACGGCGCTCGTCGTGGATTTCACTGACCGGGCCGCGATCGTAGCGGCGTTTGAGGATGCCCACCGCCAGCAATTCGGTTTCATCGATGACACCAAGGCGCATGTGGTTGAGGCGGTTTCCATTGAGGCCATAGGCGCCGGTGAGCCGGCAATCGATGCGCCACTGGAACTGGGACAGGGCGACCGGGTCGATACGATCCCGCCGTTGGCAAATGTTCGGGTTTATATGGCGGGGGCCTACCATGATGCCCCGGTCATCGACCGCAATGACCTGCGCCCCGGCGATAAGGTCAGTGGCCCGGCGATACTGCGTGAAGACACGGCAACGACGGTGATCGAACCAGGCTGGCAGGCTGCATTAACGGATGTGGGTCATTTGATCCTCAGCCGTATCACACCCCTGCCAAAGCGGGTCGCCATCGGCACGGATGTGGATCCGGTGATGTTGGAGATCTTCAATAATCTGTTCATGTCAGCGGCGGAGCAAATGGGCCTGGTGCTGCAAAAGACCACCAATTCAGTCAATATCAAGGAGCGGCTGGATTTCTCCTGTGCGGTTTTCGACGATGAGGGGGAGTTGATCGCCAACGCGCCGCACATACCTGTGCATCTGGGCAGTATGGACGAATCTACTAAGGCGGTGATCCGTGTGCATGGCGCGATCATGCGCCCCGGTGACGTGTTTGTTCTGAATGCGCCCTACAATGGTGGTACCCATCTGCCCGATGTTACGGTGATCACGCCTGTATTTGATGACGATGATCTAGGCGACGATGCGACCGTCCTGTTCTATGTCGCCTCCCGCGGCCATCATGCGGAAATCGGCGGTATCAGCCCCGGCTCCATGCCACCCTACAGCCGGAATGTTGAGGAGGAAGGCATCCTGATTGACAACATCAAGTTGGTCGACCAGGGCCGTTTCCTGGAAGCGGAAATCCGTGAAGTGCTGGCCAGCGGTCCTTACCCCTCGCGAAACCCGGATAGCAACATCGCCGACCTGAAAGCGCAGATCGCGGCTTGTGAGACAGGCGTGCAGGAACTGCGCCGGGTGGTGGCGCATTTTGGTCTGGATGTGGTGCATGCCTATATGGGTCACGTTCAGGACAATGCGGAAGAATCTGTACGTCGGGTCATTGATGATCTGCAATCAGGCAGTTTTGAATGCCCGCTGGATGATGGGTCCGTTATCAAGGTGGCGGTCTCGGTCGATCATGCCGCGCGCACGGCAAAGATCGACTTTACCGGCACCTCGAAGCAGTTGGAAACGAACTTCAACGCACCAACTGCTGTCAGCCGGTCTGCGGTGTTGTATGTATTTCGCTCGTTGGTGGACGCTGACATCCCCCTGAATGCGGGTTGTCTGAAGCCTATTGAATTGCTGATCCCCGATGACTGTATGTTAAATCCCAAATATCCGGCGGCGGTGGTCGCGGGCAATGTGGAGACATCGCAGAATATCGTTGATTGCCTGTATGGTGCCTTGGGTCGTCTGGCAGCCTGTCAGGGCACTATGAATAATTTCACCTTTGGTGATGACGAGCTGCAGTATTACGAAACCATCTGCGCCGGAACGCCTGCGGGGCCTGGGTTCGACGGCACTGATGGTGTGCATGCTCATATGACCAATTCCCGCCTGACCGACCCGGAAATCCTGGAATGGCGCTTTCCGGTCATGTTGGACAGCTTTTCCATCCGGCCCAATTCCGGCGGCCGTGGTGCTTTCAACGGCGGTGCGGGTACCTTACGTTGCATAAGGTTTCTTCGTCCCATGACGGCCTCCATCCTGTCCTGTCGCCGGGACGTGGAGCCCCATGGCATTGCGGGCGGGGGAAATGGCCAGGCCGGCCGCTGTTGGGTGACACGCGCGAATGGTGCCCATGAGGAGCTGTCGGGCTGTGATAGTGCCGAAATGGAGGCGGAGGATGTCTTCGTCATCCAGACCCCGACCGGTGGGGCGTACGGCACCACCGAGGAGGTTGAGTCATGAGCGGACAACCCATCGTATCCTCGGCCCATTTGGTCTCGGAACAGGCTGCGGAATTAAGTGAGTTTGAATTCGGTCTGAATATGGCGGTGAATGCCTATCACCGCTGGATCGTCCGTTGCATGGCGGCGGCGGGGCAGGATGGCCTGGGCGCACTGGATGTCTTGGTCCTGCATCTGGTCAGCCATCGGGAGCGGGAAAAGCGCCTGTCGGATCTGTCTTTCCTGCTGAATATCGAGGACAGCCACGTCGTGAACTATGCCCTGAAAAAACTGGCCAAGCTGGATTTGGTTGTCGGCCATCGCCGGGGCAAGGAGACATTCTATGCCACGACAGAGGCCGGGCAGACGGCTTGTCAGCGCTATAGAGAGATCCGTGAAGATTGCCTGATTGCCAGCCATGCCGCCTTGGGCCAAGATAACCAGGAAATTGGCGAAGCAGCGCGTCTGCTGCGTGTCCTCTCCGGTCTGTACGATCAGGCCGCGCGGGCAGCCGCCTCCCTATAGTCCTAACCGGCCACGCCGCGAAAGCATAGAATTGCAGAACCTCGCGCCTATCCTGCTGGCCTTAACGTCGGCGATGTTGTTTGCGGTCTCTATCCAGGTGCTGCATAGGGGCTTGCGTTCGACGGATTCTGAAACCGGATCCGTGGTGCAAA
Organism: Rhodospirillaceae bacterium; assembly: GCA_018660265.1. GTDB lineage: Bacteria > Pseudomonadota > Alphaproteobacteria. The sequence continues at coordinate 53,565 of JABJKS010000094.1, forward strand.
TTGGTGCCACGGTCGCCTGTTATTGGCTGTTGGCACCTTGGTTGGTGGAAAGCTGGTATTGGCTGACCCCCGCCGCCTTGATTTTTGCCGCCATCGGTTTGTTCAAGCCGTTCCTCTCGGCCAATGCATCTTTGTTGAGCGTGCATTATTTGGGACCTACGCCGACCTCGACGCTGGCAGCCACCTCGCCATTATTTGGTGCCGCATTCGGGGTTTTAATCTTGGGCGAGCAACTGACCCTGCCGATCGTCGTGGGAACAATTGCCATTGTTGGCGGCTGCATCCTGTTGGCCCAAAAGGGCCGTGGCGGCGCGCGCGCCTCATGGCCCATGTGGGCGTTATTGCTGCCCTTGGCCGCGGCCTTCATTCGGACTGCTGGCGATGCCATGACAAAATTTGCCATGCTGGATCTGCCCAGCCCCTATTTTGCCGGACTGGTCAGTTTTTCTGTTTCATTGATTGTGGCATTGGGTTTCTTTTGCGCCCGGCGTCGTACTTTGCCGAAAATAGGCCGGGCCCACGGTTCGGGCTGGTTCGCCTTGGCCGGCGTGATCAACGGCATCTCGGTCTATAGCCTGAATACCGCCCTGCAATTGGGCGACGTTATCGTGGTCATACCGCTCGTCTCTGCCTCGCCATTTCTGACCATGTTGTTGAGCGTCTTTTTGATACGCCAGGAGACTATTACCCGCAACAGCCTGCTGGCCGCCTTGATCGTGGTGCCCGGCTGCATCCTGATCGCCGTGGGCAGATAAGGGCCGATAGATTGAGCGCCCTGTCCTTCTGCCTCACCTTCATGGCCCGGCATGCCACGAAGTTTCTGGCTATTGGGGTGCTGACCGGCCTGTTGTTACCTCCCCTTGCAGACTTCATGCGGCCGGCCCTGGCACCGGCTATATTTATCAATCTGGTTTTGGCCCTGATCCGCCTGGATTTTGGCGATGTTACCAGCTATCTGCGCCGCCCGACATTGTTGCTGCTGTTCACCGGTTTCGCACTTTTCGTCTCTCCGGTCGCCATGGCCGGAATTGTCTGGGCCCTGGGCCTGCCGCCGGGTCTTGCCGCCGGGTTGGTGCTTATGGCGGCATCTGCGCCCATCACCTCGGCCACCACGTTTGCCTTGATCCTTGGTCTGGATGCGGCCTTTGCCATGGCGGTCGTGGTGCTCAACCATATTCTGCTGCCGTTCACCTTGCCGGTGATGGCGCTGTATCTGTTGGGGTTGGATTTGCAGATCAGTTTGCCTGAATTCATGGGCCGTCTGGGCGCCATGATCGGTGGTGCGTTCATCATCGCCATTGTCACCAAGCGCTGGCTGATGACGCCGGCGTCCCAGGCCCGCCATGCCAGCCACATGGACGGCCTGATGGTGCTGGGCCTGGGCGTGATCGCCATCGCCATTATGGCCGGGGTGACGGATTTTTTCTTTGCCCGCCCCGCCTATGTCCTGTTGACCATTGCCGCCGCCTTCATCGCCAATGCGGGATTGCAGGCCATTGGCGCGCTGGTGTTCCTGCCCGCCGGGCGCAAGATCGCCTTCACAGCCGGGCATATGGCGGGCAATTGCAATATGGCGTTGATCCTAGCGGTGCTCGCGGACCGGGCGGAGATGGAGGTGGTGATTTTTTTCGCCCTGGCGCAGCTGCCCATGTATATGCTGCCCGTCGTCGCTAACAAGATTTATCGCCGCTTCCTTTAGGTCTATCCAAAATTCATAGGGAAAGACCTAATTCTTTGCGCTCACGCTTGTGCGCAATTGCGCACCGCTTCGCGAGAGCGGCGCATGAGCGCCGGGCCGCCGTCGCGACCGTTGCTGGCAATGTGGCTTGAAAAAATGCCATGTCGGTGTGGTTTCCTGACAGGATGAAATGATCTAGGATCGACGAATGCAAAACGTCATGATCACAGGCGCCTCCCGCGGCATTGGACTGGAATTTGTTCGCCAGTACGACGCTGATGGCTGGCGCATCTTCGCCTGCTGCCGCACACCTGGGCAAGCAGACGAACTCAACGACATCGCCGCCTCCTCCAATGGCCGTGTTACCGTTCATCAACTGGATGTGGACCAGGATGCCTCCGTCGCCGCCTTAAAGGCGGAACTGGGCGATGTGCCCCTGGATGTGCTGTTGAACAACGCCGGCATCATGGGCCAGCGCAACGCCGCCCGGGGCGGCATCGACTATGATGCCTGGGGCGAGGCCATGGTGACCAACGTCATGGGGCCGATGCGCATGGTCGAAGCGTTCGCCGACAATGTCGCGGCCTCCAGCCAGAAAAAACTGATCACCATATCCTCCCGCATGGGCTCGATAGGGGAGACCAAGGCGGATAATTCCATCGTCTATCGGTCATCAAAGGCCGCCGTGAACATGGTCATGAAGATCGTCGCCAATGATCTGGGCAGCCAGGGCGTGATTGCCACATCCTTCCACCCCGGCTGGGTCCGCACGGATATGGGTGGCTCCGCCGCCGATATCTCGGCAGAGGAAAGCGCGGGCGGTATACGCCACGTCATCGCGGGCCTAAGTGCCGCCGACAACGGCGGCTTCCGCAATTACGACGGAGAGATTATTCAGTGGTAGGGGAGATTACATGATTTCTCTTGCAATTTAAAATTACATAATGTAGTATTTTTATAGCGATAAAGTGCCGCGCCAGACCGGCATCATGTCGGAAAAAGCGCCAATTCCAGGCGCTTTTTTTGTGCCTGAAATCCCACCATAAGATCTGATTTTCGAACAGGGCCCTGGCGGTTATCCGCCGCGGGCCCTTTTTCGTTCCGGTACTGCGCCACTGCGCCACTAGGCGGGGGACATCGGCGCGCCCATCCAAACAAACTTAGCGAAGGACAAACAACAAATGATCGACATATTTGCCAACGGCAAGCCGAACCAGGATGTGGTGTGGGAAGATGATCCCTTTGCGATTGACTACTTGATGCAATCAGACAACGACTTTGAAATGGTCGGCAGGGATGATGTCTATGACCCGTTTGCCGGGCCCGAGGCGCGACGTCGGAAGAAGACCCGCGCGCCACGCCTATTTGCGCATCTGGACGCCAGTGATGTTCCCATAGAGCATGAAACTGATCGCATGTCCCTTGGCATCAACTACGGCACCTCCCGCCGGGTCACGAACACCTATAATATTGCCGACAAGCTTGAACGTAAACGTATCGCCGGTGAAGTCGGCAACGCCCTGGCCTGGTCCAAGACGGCAACGCCCGAACAACTGAAGGCGCAAATGGCGGCGGTGGCCAAGGCCCAGCAATACAACGTCGCCCACAATGAAAAGGTCTTCATGAAGGCTTACCCACGATTTGAAGACGATCCCGAAACCGCCCTGGCAAACCACGTCGGCGAAGGCCTGACACCATGGGAAGACACCGTGTTCTTCAAAGGTACACCGGAGGAACGGCAGGCGGTCATCGATGATCTGGGCGCCAGGATACAACCCTGGCAGACTTATGAACTGACACAGGAAGATTATAACGACGCGGAAGCGAACCAGAACAATACTCTCGCCATTGAACCCGACGACAATAACAAAACCGGGTATGACGATCTTGCGCCAGCGGCTGGTGCCACGTCTCATATTGCACGAAAGCGGGGTGAAGAGGCGAATGCCGCCGATGGTGACTATCCATGGCAGGCCGCTTCCATCACGGCGGAAGCTGACGGTTGGGAAGATGCCCAGGTGCAACCTATCGAAACACAGCTGAAGCAACAGGCGAAGTCGGGCAAATCCGCTTCCGACATGGCAGCGGACCTAAGGCCACCTTCGGCCTACAAGACGGATCTGGAGATCAAGCAGGAGAAGTACGAGGACGAAACGCCTTGGTGGAAGTATGTCGGTGATAGGCTGAAGGCTGGTACCTTGCCGTTAATTGCAGGAGTCGATGCTTTCGAAATGATATCATCTGTGAGGCTGCTGGATGACTACGACGCTATCAAGAAAGGAACATTCACCCGGCAGAAAACCACCTCTGGCAGTGGCCCACTGAGCGCCAGACAAATGCGTCTGGCGAAATTCCTTCGTGCCAAAGAGGGCGATGGTGTACAGGATCAAATGTATAAGGAGGAGGAAGAGGAGCTTGCAAAGTCTGTCGAAAGTGGTTGGAACTTGACCAATAAGGCAAAGTCCATTCCAAGTTCACCAATCGCAAGAGGCGCGTTGGGCGCATGGGAAATAGGCGATATTGGCGAGTTCTGGCAATACTTCGAGCAGGACCCTATGGCCGTCATCGGTCATTATGGCGTTGAAGAAATTCCCTCTGCAACATTGTCGAGAATTACAGGCGCTGCTGGCAGTGCAATTGCCGGCTCAATCGGCGCAGTAGCTGGTCGGAACATTGGCCTGGGCCTGTCCGAGTATGCCTCGGCGGCTTGGACCGAAATGCAACGACGCGGCGCAATGATGAATGATCCAGCTTCTGTGAGGCGGGTTTTGAAGCAGCACGGCCAAGAGATTAGGATCAATGCGTTAAAACGCGCAATGGGCGAAATTTTCAAATCGGAGGCAACAAAGGCAGTGAAGCCCAACGGCCAGAAATATATGAAGACCGCCCCGAAGCCATAGCGCTCTAGTTTAATCAACGTTTTATGTTCACATTTTGCCGGTGTTTGGCCCTATTTGCCGTATGGGCCAAATGCCGGAATTGTGATGAGAAACATGTTAGCGTCGCAATTTATTCAAAAAGGAATACTATGAAACGCTTTAATAAAAACAACTACGTCAATGCGAGTAAAATAAAAAGTGAGAAAATTGCACAGGCTAAAATAAATGAACAGAATAGGCGATATTTCTTTGGCGCAAACCAAACTAAACGATCCAGTATTTTTTCAAGAAATATTGCCTGAATATATGAAAGTATGTGTCCCATTTTCAATCTTACATCAGCGTATCATCAGTTCTTGATGTTTTCTCAAGGTTGAATCATTCTATTTATCGAGGCAATAAATTTTTATATGCCCGTTATAGTATATGACTAAAATCAATTAGATCGAGTCTTTCTTCTTGGATACACAGATGGATGGGTTAGATTCTTGATTGTGACTAAGCCTGTTCCAGCGCCTTCATAATCTTGCTGACGGTTGAACAATGCAACCGTGCCGCATGGGCGTTCGGGCTCATGTTGTATACGGGCAGGCTATCCACTCAAACCTATGGCCCCCTCAGGCATTGTTTTTCTAAAACCGGAGTGTGGCAAATGGTTAAGGGGAAAATTGAGTCAGAAAGCGCCCCTGGTTCCCATTTCTAGCTTGCAAAATTTGACATAATGCATTAAGGTTTTTGCATCGTTACTTGTAAGGGAGAGGCGATTGAAGACGACGCCACCTGACCATTTACAATAACCCAAAACTCGATCTCGTGGTCGAGAGGTGGGGTCGGTTCCACTGGTAAAGATGAGAATCGCAGTGACCACGCCCCACTGGAAAATTTAGAAAAAGCCCCGTGACGCCGGCTGGCGCGCGGGGTTTTTTTTGTGTCTGGAATCCCAAATTCATGGCACCCTGGGGATCAGAGTTATTTGGGTGGGGTGCGAAATGCTACGACAGGTTCGCCGGATTGTGACCGGCCACGATGAAACGGGAAAATCCATTATTCTCAGCGATGGGCCATCGCCCCATGTTCTGGAGAACCCGGAACAGGAACAGCGCGGCTTGACGGATTTGTGGCGTACCACGGCCACGCCGGCCAGTAACGCAGGCAACGCCGATGCCGCCGATACCCAGGTCACTTTGGCACCGCCCGCCAAGGGCAGCGTTTTTCGTTATTTCCAGATCAGGCCCGCGGCCTGGGATGCGGATATCACGGCGGAAGAACGGGCCCGACGGGATGCCGCGAACTTTGAAAAAATGGGCGCCACCGGGGCCCACGACAGCGCCTCGGCCCAGCCGGGCATGCACAAGACGGACACGGCGGACTACATTATACTGTTGTCAGGCCAGGTTACCTTGATCCTGGATGATGGCGAGGTTGCGATGCAGCCTATGGACGTGGTCATCCAACGGGGTACAAATCATGCCTGGGTGAACAAAGGGGACGAGCCTGCTATTCTCGCAGGCATATTGATAGACGCCGATAATATTTGATGGCCCTGGATCTGATGGCCTTGGGCCTGATGGATCTGGGTCTGATTGGGGATAAACTCTGACACGACAAATATGGATCATGCTGATCTGCGGCGTGCTGATCATGCTGGCCAGCAATGGGCTGCGCCTGACCTTTGGTGTTTTCCTGCGCCCCATCTCTATGGACCTCGAAGTTGGCCGCCAGGTGTTTGGTCTGGTCATCGCCGTACAAACCTTGCTTTACGGCGTTGCCCAGCCAATCTTCGGCATGTTCGCCGACCGCTATGGTGCGGTGAAGGTCATAATCGTAGGCGCAGTATTTTATAGCCTGGGCCTGTGGCTGTTGAGCTTGGCCACCTCTGCTTTCGACCTTTACCTCTCACTCGGTGTTCTGGTCGGTCTTGGCCTGGCGGGTGCCAGCCAGGTGATCGTCCTTGGGGCCTTGGGCAAGATGGTCTCGAATGAACGGCGCGGTGTGGTCTTTGGCACCGTGATCGCGGCGGGATCGGTGGGGATGTTTTTCTTCATCCCCGGTATCCAGGCCCTGTTGGACATGTTCGGCTGGCGGGAAACTTTGGTTCTCATGGCGTTGTTCGTCGCCTTGATCCCCTTTGTCTCTTCCGGTTTGCGGGTAAAGGCGGCGGGGCTGGGTGTCGGTGCCGCGCAGTCGTTGCGGGAGGCGGTCCGCGAAGCCAGGGGTCATTCGGGCTATGTCCTGCTGGCCCTGGGATTTTTCGTCTGCGGCTTTCACGTCACCTTCATTGCTACACATTTTCCGACCTATCTGGCGGATAACGACGTCTCGGTCACTGCAGCGGCCTATGCCATGGGAACAATCGGATTGTTCAACGTGATCGGCGCCTATGCGTTTGGCGCAGCCGGCGATAGGTTTCGCAAAAAGAACGTCCTGACCCTGATCTATGCCAGCCGCGCGGTTTTGATGACGATTATTTTGCTGGTCCCGATCAACGATACCACGGCGATCATATTCGGTGCGGCCCTGGGCCTGTTCTGGCTTGCGACCGTGCCCTTAACCTCCGGCATCGTGGCGCAGGTTTTCGGCACCCGGCATTTCTCCATGCTGTTCGGTGTGGTCTTTATGAGCCATCAGATCGGCGGTTTCTCGGGCGCCTGGTTGGGCGGCCTGATCTTTGATGCCACCGGTTCCTATGACCTGATGTGGGCGATCTCCGCCGGTCTTGGCCTGGCCGCCGCCATCCTCCATTGGCCCATCAGCGACCAACCGCTGGAGCGGTTAAGCGATCAGACAACATAATCAGACGCTGAAATATTTCGCCTGGGGATGATGCACGATAATGGCTGATGTGGACTGTTCTGGGTGCAGTAACTTGATGTCTGCTTTTGAGAAAAAAGTCAGACCTGTTCTGTATCCTGTCGAAATGGAGGCCTCTGGAAAAGGCCAGGAGGCTTTGGCATACTTGCACGAGCCAATTGACTAGGATACCGGCAATCAATGTTCCGCGATTTCTCCGTGCCTGCACTCTATATGGGCCTGCTCGCAGCCTTTGTCGGTTATTCGGCGTCATTTGCCATTGTTCTCGCCGGGATAACCGCGATGGGTGCCACTGCTGCGCAGGCGGCGACGGGATTGTTCTTCGCGACTATTGGAATGGGTATTTGCAGCATCTGGCTGCCAGCTTCGACGCGAACCCCGGCAGCTGTCGCATGGTCGACGCCAGGCGCTGCTTTCCTTGCCGCGACCGCCGCCTTGCCAGGCGGCTTTGGCGAAGCAGTCGGCGCACTGCTCTTTTGTGCGGGATTGATTGTATTGACAGGGTTCGTTCCGGGCTTGGGGCGGATCGTTGCGGCTATTCCAAAACCGATTGCGAACGGATTGCTGGCCGGGGTTTTATTGAAACTATGCCTGGCTCCCGCCCTGGCACTAGGGACAATCCCCGTTTTGATCTTACCCGTCCTTGTGGCTTGGCTGATTGGGTTATCATGGAACAAGCTTGCGGCGATGCCATTTGCGGTGATGTCCTTTGTTTTCGTGCTCTACTTTAGTTTGGATATGCCCGAAAGCCCCATCCAGGAAGGCTTTGGCCAAAGAAACTTTGCATTGTTGCCTGAGCTCACCGCCGTCGCGCCGATCTTCACCTTTCAAGCCTTCATTTCCATTGCACTTCCACTCTACCTAGTGACCATGGCCGGCCAGAACATTCCTGGCTTTGCTGTATTGGAGCTCAACAAATATACCGTGGATCGGCAACCGCTGATCCGCAAGACCGGCTTGGTCAGTCTTGCGATTGCGCCGTTCGGTGCTATTCCGGTCAATATGTCCGCAATAACAGCGGCAATGATGGCTGGCGAGGATGCGGGAAGGGATCCGGCGGGCCGTTATTGGGCCGCCATCACCTCGGGGGTCGCTTACGTATTGTTGGCATTTGCAGCCGCGACCGTCGCCTCCCTGGCCAGCTTTGCACCTGCTGCGTTGATCACGGCGGTCGCAGGCCTTGCGCTTATCCCCGCTTTGGTCGGTTCAATCTCCGCCGCGTTCAGCGTGCCCGGCCAGTTGGAGGCACCCGCGCTGACCTTCCTGATCGCAGCAAGCGGCATGACACTTTTCGGCGTGAGTGGGGCTTTTTGGGGCATTGTTGCCGGCGCAATAATCTGGTTTTCAAAAAGCTTAGTGCGCTAGCTGCTGACCTTTGTCTGATCGATATCATTTATACTATTTGTCAATTTGACGGGCATTAACTTGACCTTCAGAAGCTGGCCTTTGCACCATCGACGATGCCCAATCACCGCGAGAGTGAAATGTCCTGTGATGGCACGCGCCCATCTATTTTACGCCAAAAATGGCAAGTGCCGCAGAGGTGTCTCAGACGCTGAAATACTTCGCCTGGGGGTGATGCACGATGATGGCGGATGTGGATTGCTCCGGGTGTAATTGATCTTCGTCCCCCATGACCAGGTTGATCCTGTCTGCGTCCAGCAATTCCAATATCTTGCGCTGATCGGACATGGTCGGGCAGGCGGGATAGCCGAAGGAATAACGGGAACCCTGATAGCCTTGGTTCAACAGGGCATCGTTATCACGGGCGTCCTTGTCGCCGAAACCTAATTCTCCCCGAACCCGCTTGTGGACGTATTCGGCCATGGCCTCGGCCATTTCCACGCCCAGGCCATGCAGATACAGATAGTCCTGATACTTGTCGTTATCGAACCATTCCCGCGCTACTTCAGAGGCATGTTGACCCACGGTCACCGCCTGCAGGGCAATAATATCCCGTTCGCCTGAATCTGCTTCACGGAAGAAATCGGCAATGCACAGACCGCCCGACCGGTTTTGCCGGGGCAGGGCAAAGCGCGCGACCTCCTCGCCGCCGTCCGGTCCATATAGCACAAGATCGTCGCCTTCGGAGGCTGCCGGAAAATAGCCATAGACTGCTTGCGGGTGCAGGATTTCCTCTGCCTCGCAACGGGCCACCAGGTCCACCATGATCGGCTTAATCTCGGTCCGGGCCCATTTCATATAATCGGCTAAAGAGCGGCCCGCCTTGCGATAGCCCCAATGGAATTGATACAGCATGCGTTCATTCAGATAGGGCAGCAATGACTTGATACCCACCTGTTCGATGATGCGATGGCCCAGGAATGGCGCAGTGGGCACCTCGACACCTTTGTGCAGCTCCTCCCGTCTGGTTTTCACTTCTTCCAGATCCAGGGGCCGGGGCATCAAGGTTGGTTGGCCCAGTTTACGCCGTTGGTTGGTGGGGCGGCCTTCGCGCTTGCTGTCCCGCTCGGTGATGTAGTCGTCAAAGCCACCTTCGGTAACCTTGGCCATCAGGTCCAGGCCGTCAAAGGCGTCGCGGGCATAGGCCACCCGGCGGGAGGCACCTTCGTAGGCCAGGGCGCAGTCTTCCTCGACAAAGTTCCGGGTCAGCGCGGCCCCGCCCAGCATGACCGGCAGGCTGATCTGCTGGCGGCAAAGTTCCTCGAGGTTATCGCGCATGATGGTGGTGGATTTCACCAGTAAGCCGGACATCCCGATGGCGTCAGCCTTGTGTTCTTTCGCCGCCTCGATAATGGCGCCAATAGGTTGCTTGATGCCGATATTGACCACCCGATAGCCGTTGTTGGTGAGGATGATGTCCACCAGGTTTTTGCCGATGTCGTGCACATCACCCTTAACCGTGGCCAGGACGATGGTGCCTTTTTCGCTATCGGCACTGCGTTCCATATGAGGTTCCAGATAGGCCACGGAAGCCTTCATGGTTTCCGCTGATTGCAGCACGAACGGCAGCTGCATCTGGCCGGAACCGAACAATTCGCCGACAACTTTCATGCCGCCCAACAAAATATCGTTGACGATTTCCAGGGGGGGGTGGCCTTCCATAGCCTCGTCCAGGTCTTCTTCCAGGCCGGGGCGATCACCGTCAATGATCCGAAGTTTTAGGCGCTCCTCAACTTCCTTGGGGCGTTCTTTTTTAACCTTGGCTGCGGTACGGTCCTGATACAGGGCGATAAAGGCATGCAGGGGGTCGTAGCCTTCCCGCCGGCGATCATAGATCAGGTCTTCCGCGGCCTTGACCTCTTCCTCAGGGATCGAATGCAGGGGTAGAATTTTCGACAGATGCACGATGGCACCGGTCATGCCCCGATCCAGGGCATGTTGCAGATAAACTGAATTCAACACATGACGGGCTGCGGGCTTTAATCCGAACGAGATGTTGGACAGCCCCAAAATAATCTGACAGCGGGGCAGCTCCTTAGCGATCTGTTCAATGGCATCCAGGGTTTCCAGGCCAAGGCGGCGATCATCTTCGTTGCCGGTGCAAATGGTAAAGGTCAGCGGATCAAACAACAGATCCTCGGACGCCAAGCCATGTTCGTTGACCGCATAATCATGCAGGCGATGGGCCAGTTTGACCTTTTCCGCTGTGGTTTTGGCCATGCCGACTTCATCGATGGTCAGGGCAATAACGCCACAGCCGAATTTTCGGGCCAACTGTAGTCGCTTGGCTGCAGGCTCCTCACCATCTTCGAAGTTGATGGAATTGATCAGCGCCTTGCCGCCGTACAGCTTCAAGGCACCTTCCAGGATCGGATATTCGGTGGAATCGATGACCAGCGGCGCATGCACGGCGCCGCGCATGCGGCTGACCATGGCGCTCATATCAGCCAATTCGTCACGGCCCACAAAGGCGGTACACAGATCAAGGGCATGAGAGCCTTCCTTGGCTTGCTCCCGACCCATGGCAACGCAGCCATCCCAATCTTCGGCGTCCTGGAACTCGCGGAATTTTTTCGAGCCGTTGGCGTTGCAACGCTCCCCAATGGAGAGATAGGCGTTTTCCTGGCGATAAGGGATCTGTCCATAAAGCGAGGCAATGCCAGGCACCCATTCCGGTTGCCGTGCCGTGGGCTTGGGCCGCCGGCCCTGTCCTTGTTCTTTGGCCAGTGCTTCCAACATCTCGCTCATGGCCTTGATGTGGGTTGTTATGGTGCCGCAACACCCACCGATCAGGTTGACGCCGTCTTCGATCACAAAGCGCCGGGTCCAATCCGCTAATTCTTCCGCTGCCAAGGGATAACTCGGTTTGCCATCCACCAATTCCGGCAGGCCTGCGTTAGGCTGTACCGTGATCAGTCCGGGCCACTGTTCTGACAACCAGCGCACATGTTCCGCCATTTCCCGGGGACCGGTGGCACAGTTCAGGCCCATCACGTCGATGCCCAGGGCATTGATAACGGTTGCGGCACCGGCGATATCCGTGCCGACCAGCATGGTACCGGTTGTTTCCACGGTGATCTGGGTTAGCAATGGCACCTGACGTCCCGCCTCTGCCATGGCCATGCGGGCACCGTTGACGGCGGCCTTTAGCTGCAGGATATCCTGCACTGTTTCGATCATGATGCCATCGACACCGCCTGCCAACAGGCCCGCCGATTGCGCGGCCAACGCCGCCTCCAACTCATCATAGTCAATCTGACCCAGACTGGGCAGTTTGGTGCCAGGCCCGATGTCGCCCAACACATAGCGGGAAATGCCGTCCCGATGAAATTCGCCCAAGGCTTCCCGGGCCAGCTCCCCTGCACGCTTGTTGATTTCGTGGGTTTTGTCCTGCAGGTCAAACTCTGCCAGGGTGATGGGGGAGCCACCAAAGGTATTGGTCAACAGAATATCAGACCCGGCGGCGACGAAGCCTGCCTGGATTTCCCGCACGATGTCCGGGCGGGAAAGGTTCAGAATTTCCGTGCAGTTTTCCTGACCCCAATAATCGATCTCAATATCCAGATCGGCCTGTTGTACCCGGCTGCCCATGGCACCGTCGCACAACAACACCTCCTGGCGTAGATGTTCCAATAGATCGGTCATGCCGGCGTCTCCCCAATGTGACTGCTTTGTGGACGCAAGCCCAATATATGGCAGATCGCATAGGTCAGATCCGCCCGGTTCAATGTATAGAAATGAAAATCAGTAACGCCGGCTGTTTGCAGCTTCCGGCAAAGTTCTGCGGCTGCCGTGACAGCCACCATTTTCCGGGTATCCGGGTCGTCTTCCAGCCCCTCAAACAAATGCGCCATCCAGGTTGGCATGGTCGTCCCACAGGCTTTCGCAATGCGGGCGGCCTGGACGAAATTGCTGACCGGCAGGATGCCCGGCACAATTGGGACCCAGATGCCGGCGGCACGCGCACGTTCCAAAAAGCGCAGATAGATATCCGCATCAAAGAAAAACTGGGTGATGGCACGGTTCGCGCCTGCATCAATCTTACGTTTCAGATTATCCAGATCAGCTTGGCTGGAGGGCGAGTCTGGGTGTAGTTCTGGATAGGCGGCGACGGAAATTTCAAAGTCCGCGACGTCCCGCAGGCCCACCACCAGCTCGGCCGCATTGGCATAGCCGTCCGGGTGCGCCTGATAGTTTTCGTCGCCCTCTGGTGCGTCGCCGCGCAGGGCCACCAAGTGACGAACCCCCTCGTCCCAGTAATTCTGGGCGATGGCATTGATCTCTTCTCGGCTCGATCCGACACAGGTCAAATGGGCCGCACACGGCAGGCCGCCTTCTCCCTGAATGCGGACAACAGTGTCATGGGTCCGTTGCCGCGTGCTGCCCCCCGCCCCATAGGTGACGGAGACGAATTTTGGGCCAAGCGGTGACAGACGCTGCATGGCGCGCCACAACTGATCCGCCATGGCTTCCGTTTTTGGTGGGAAAAATTCGAACGAGACCGAAAGGGGCCCCATGTTGTTGGATGTGAACACCCGGCTATCCTGGATGGGCGGCATCATAACGGCGTATCCTCTTTGCGCACGGCTTGCCAAATGAACACGGTCAGGCGTCCACCGGCTAATTCTATTGGTGCTTGGTTTTGTAACTGGGCCGCCGTGCACCAGGATTTGATCTGATCCTGCTCAAACCCCAGCCAACGATGTTGATGTTCATCGCGTAGAAAATTCTGATCATGGGTAGCGAAATCGACGATTAACAGCTTGCCACCCGGACGCAGGGTCTGGGCAGCTTCCGCGATCACGGAGCCGGGGTCCTCAGCGTAATGGAGAACCTGATGTACCACGACGAGGTCGAATTCATTGCTGGGCAGCTGTAGATTATACATATCGCCATGGCGAACCTGGCAATGACGATGGCCGTTCTCTTCCAACTTGGCCCGGGCCATTTGCAGCATCTCGTGGGACAGATCGAGCCCCGTACCCCGGCTTACATGCGGCGCAAAGACATCCAGTATGCGCCCCGTCCCGGTGCCGATATCGAGGAAATCTTTGATAGGACCATCGCCTGCCGCACGTAACAGCGCGGCCTCAACCTCAGCTTCGGGCAGGTAGAGCGAGCGAATTTCATCCCAACGATCCGCGTTGGCGCGAAAATATTCCGCTGCCGCCGCCGCCCTGGTCTGCTTGATGGCACCCAACCGCCCCAGATCCCGGCTCAAGGCATCGTCACAGACAGGCACAAGATCAACCAAAGTACGGGCCAGATGAGCACATTCCGAACTATCAGCCAGGCGGTAGTAAGCCCAGGTCCCCTCGCGATGGCGCTCCAGCAATCCGGCCTCACAAAGCAGTTTCAAGTGGCGGGATACTCGCGGCTGACTTTGCCCCAGAATTTGGGTTAATTCCGTCACGGTCAGTTCGGCATGGGCACAAAGCGCCAAAAGTCGTAACCGTGTCGGTTCCGCCGCTGCGCGTAGGCCCTGTAATAACGATTCCATAGCGTTCTACCGAATATGGTTTGAAAATCCGCCCCCCAATTGCGACGAATAACATAAAGATATTTTTATATATAGAGATTATTAACGCAATGTAAACAGATGACCGAATGACAACTCAAAATCCGAAAAAGCCCGCCATCTTTCGATGGCGGGCTCAATCTTGCTAATTTTGTAATGAAATCAGGCGGCTTTTTCGATCTCTATGCGCCGTGGTTTCATATGTTCCGGGGTGTGGTGCTGTAAATCCACGTGCAACAGACCGTTTTCCAGGTTGGCACCGGTAACTTGGACGTTTTCTGCCAATTGGAAGCGGCGCTCAAACCCGCGCCCAGCGATACCGCGGTGGAGGTAGGATACGCCTTCCGGCTCTGCCAGGGGACTACCCTCAACGACCAAGGTATTGTCCTTTACGGTAATCTCGATCTCGTCCTCGCTAAAGCCTGCTACCGCCATGGAAATGCGGTAGTTATCTTCCACTTTTTCGATGTTATAGGGTGGATAGGGGTTTGCGGCTGTGTCGCTACGCTTGGCTGTATCAAACAGCTGGTCAAATCGGTCAAAGCCTACAGATGAACGCAATAATGGTGCTAAATCGTATCTACGCATGGCGCGATACCCTCCTTTCGAAGCAATATCCAATGTTTCTAAGACCCGCCGTCATTGGCCGGGCCCGCGTCTAGAACCGGACCCATTATTGGCGTCCGGACCCCTTGGATGTAAGGAGGCACAGGGATTTTTCAAGTCTGAAGGATTTGAATTTGTTAATCCTTTGTGGCCATAATGGTGCCATGGACAGTACAGATAACGGCGTGCGGGTGAAATCTGCGGCTCCGGCCTTTTTTGGCCGCACATTTGATGAAGCCTTGGCGTTAACCCGCGAAGCGCGTGACTATTTGCGCGACTATGGCGAGGAGGAATCGCGGGAGCTGTCCATCGACATCGCAGCAAATTTCTCAGTCGAAATCATGCGCCTGACCGCGCGCCTGACTAATATGATGGCCTGGCTGCTGGTTCAGCGGGCCGTACATCAGGGTGAATTGACCCGCGAGGAAGTGCGCGAGGATGACTGGCGCCTGGGGGGTGCGGAAATTTGCCTGGCCGATGGCGAAATCGACCCTGAACAGTTACCCCCATATTTGGGCGATCTGCTGCGGCGGAGCGAGCGTTTATATAGCCGAATAGCCCGGCTGGACGGTATGGTTGCGGCCACGCCTGCCTGAAGCACTATTTCCGGGCGCATCAGTGCCTTGTCAGCCTATCAGAAATCGTAAAATCAGCGATTTTCGCAGAAGTAGCCCGGTGGCCAGGTCGCCGGTCTAGTCCAGGCCAAAGCCCTTGAACTTGTTCCGGAATTTGGCAACACGCCCGGTGTCGAGAACACGCTGCGGCCCGCCGGTCCAGGCCGGGTGGGTGGAGGGATCAATATCCAATTTCAGGACGGCACCAGGCTCCCCATAGGTCGAACGGGTGGTGAATTCCTGGCCATCGGTCAGAACCACGGTAATTTCATGGTAATCGGGGTGGATATCTTTTTTCATCATACAGCTCCGTGGATTGCGAACGGTGTATAACCAAACCACGGCGTTGATGCAAGCGCTCGTTGGCATGATTGTCAGTAACATGTGGTCTGTCCGGTTTATGTACCAAATGATCTGTCCGGATTTGGAATATTTTGCGGACACAAATATCAAACCAACAGAACGGCGTGAAACTGAGGCCAATTTTTCTGAATATCGCAGGGGTTTTATGAACACCCATCGCAGGAGCAGTGTCAGAGCAAATCAGGTTGAGGCGGGCGGTGGTCGATCATGACGGACCGTCTTCGCTCATACGGTGCGGCGATGAAAGTGATTGGGAATCTGGAGCGTCAGGAATGTAGGCGATGGCACAATAACCGGGCCGAAAACTCACACCAGCCGTTCCGGCGACGAGAGGGCGCGATGGCCAGGTTCAGGGACATCAAGAGCCAGCAGAAATTCGCTTCCGCTCACGCCTCCATTCTCAATCATTTCAATCAAGACCGTCACCTCAACCGCCGAGACATATTCACGCAGGGTCGCGCGACCGCTCTGGCCGAGTGGCGTCAACTTGCGGCTTGAGAAATATGGGTTACGGGGTTTTTCAGACCAGTTCTCGTTTGTCTGACAGCGGCTGCTTTGGGCACTGTGCCCGCAGAATTATTGCGATCTTGATGGTTCCATGCAGGATTTCTCAAACCAGCTGGCGATGCTCGAAGCTAGAGCCAAAGTGGACATCGGCTTAACGTCGGTTGATACTCGATAAGTGCCAAAAGCGGCCATCAAAAAAATCAGATGAATACGTACCCCGGCGCTTAGTCGGCCCTCATTGTCTCAATGTATGTGACAAGGTTA
>JABJKS010000052.1 GCA_018660265.1 Rhodospirillaceae bacterium
CGACTGGCTGCGCGCCGCACTTATGCCAACCGACGGAAATGACGACCATTGAGACGTCTTTCGGGCGTTTTCGGGTAGGAGCGTGGGCAAAGAACTTGGGCGTGATACGGGGTATCGTTAATGGGGCCGTACCTTCCATCCACAAAAGGTTGGAAGGTTACAGGTGGCAGAGTTTAAATCCGCCAGCAGCGGGGTATCCGCCGCTTCAGTGGTCTAGTGTGTCACCGCCGCATACAGCCAGCGTGACGGGTGGGAATTTTTCGTATTTCCTGAGTTCCCTTTGGTTGTTGTTGTTATTCTGGAAGGGTGAATTCTCCATTAGTTCTAGTTTTGCCCCAATTGATGGGCATGACGAAAAGGTATTTCGGCGCCAATATAGGCTGGCACAAACAGTGCCATCTCGGTGCCGACATTTTCAAAGTCTTCATCTGGAAATGGGTATAGCCCATCCAGCATTTGATGGTGCCTAAGGGATGCTCTACGGTTTCACGCCGTTGCCGCATTCTCTCAGGGTGCTCGTCGAGCCGTCTCTGGACCTCATCGAAAACATCTTCGTGTTCCCAGCGGGTGACCCGGCTCCGACAATCCAATGCGCTCTGGGCACCTACATCATATAAGAAACGAAGTTTTCGAACGTAAGTTTCAGCTTCCACATATTCATCAGAACAATGGCATGTTGAAGCGAATGGGCAGAGAGAACATTATCGACATATCATCAGCGGCGTCCGTCAAGCCAATTGCCAAAGCACCGTTCAACAAGACACCTGGTGCCATTAAAGTTGAGCTGCCAATGACAAAGCTGCCGATTACCTGATCGCTGCCATCAATATCGCTCCCGAACAGTTCTGTTTCGCCTTGGTAGGTTCCAGAGAGGGAGAGACGCAGGGAGGTCTCGGGGCTCAAGGCAATGGCACCGCCAAGATTAGTGGCGATCACCGGCCCCGGCGTAATTCGGTTTTTTTCCAAGCTATGCTGATAGGACAGACCACCTATAAAAACCACCGGATCCTGTCTCTTAATTGCCGTCAGGGATGCTTGCAGTTCGTGAAAACCGCCGCCCAAGGAAACGCCATTGTCGCGGTTTTCACCGGAAGCCGTATTCCAGGTAATACGCCCGACCAGATCAGGTCGCCACAATCCCTCACGAAGTACGGTCTTCGCGAGCCCAATGCGTAAATCCCCTAGACCGCCGCCCGAATTGCTCGTTGAGGTAATCGGCGCAAAGCCAACATTTGTCACGGTCTCGACCTCTGCCCGCCGGTAGGGCAAACCGAGTTCCAATTGTGAGTCCCACGGCAATCCCAAACGAAGGTCCAGATCGGCCGAAAAACGATTGGCATTGATTTCCGTCTCGCCTGCGATGATCACGCCGCCAGACGTGACAAAACGCGATGTGGCATCCTCCTGCCGGGTAAAGGTTAAGCTGGGCTCGACCTCTACAACACCAGTGGGCAGCAATAAGGCCCCCTCCCGTGATAGCGAACGTTCAAGCGCCCGCTCGGCCATCTGTTCAGTGACTATGACCGATCCAGGCGCCGAGGCGCTTTGGTTCACGGTAACCGATTTGCTTTCTCCGGCGCTGTCCCGCACCGCGCGCGGCACACCGATTTGCTTTTCAAGCGTCTCAACGCGCCGCAATAATTCGAGCATGACCTTGTCCCGTTCAGCTAGCTGGCGCTGCAATACCTCCACGCGCGCATCCTCGGCCCAGCTGGGCGCCGCTGTTAGCATCAATGCCGAGCCGGCCAGAGCGATCCTCAAACAACTCCACCGCACACTTGAAATCCCTCGAAGTCCCATCATTGTTACCTGAACACAGCAAAATCCACTGCCCGCGCCGACAATTGGCCAGGGGGCATCAATTTTCCTGATTTTTTCACCACAAAGCCGACCCGTGCCAAATCTTTGTACTTGATCCAGCCAGACATGAATTTGGTGATCGACACAGTGATATTGCCGAATGCTGGATCTGCCAGCAGCACCTCATGGGCCGTGGCACCACGAAAGACTACAAAATGGGGATAGCCTTGCAGTATCACCGGCACGATGATTGGGGCGCGTTCCAGTAGGTCGGGCAAGTCCAATTGCCCCAGTCCGACGCCGTCATATCCTACGCTATCGACATAACGCTTTAGATCGAGCAGGGAAAATCCCTGCCGGACCCGGACCAGGTTTGGGTTTGCGATGTATTCCGCCCGATTGATCAGGCCGAGCGCGACTGAACGTTCGGTGACCGGTATATCGTACTGATAGCGCAAGATGGTCGCCAAAGCGGCCGCGGCACAGCTCAATTCCCATTGCTGCAAAACCACGTTGTGATGCCGCGTCTCTTGCAGGGACCGGACCGCCGGGGCCGCCAGCGCGGCAATTCCGCCGGACGGGCCGGCAACCGGTGACAGCCATAGCGAAAGAGCGAAAATGCCCAAGGCTAAAATTTTGCCCATTAGGAATCCTATATTGGAGTGTCGGATACATCGCGGGCACGCCATCCCGGTCCACCGGGAAGCGACGTGCCCGCAACGATTGTTCATACAGCTCTATTATTATCCGGCGGTACTCCAGATAGCCGTGTAACCGGCATCACCCGGCGAGGCGAATGTCCCGCCGGGACTGCCTGTACCTTCGCCGTTGGTCGCGCCAACGGGAACGCGCACCGCTGGGCCTAGGACTGAGTAGGCGCCATTAATTTGAATGCCATTCTTGGCGTTCAGAACCGCGTCGGTGCTAATCACCGGGCAGACAAAACCGGTTGGCGATGGCGCTCCGCCCGCCGCTACCGAATCCATTTGCTCGGCGTTCAATGTCACCGGTCCCGCATGGGCGTTTGCAGCAAACAGAATAGTCGCGGCAGCGGCAAAAACGACTTTCGTCATTGTCTTCGTCATTCTCGTTACCTCTAAGTTGGTTTGCCAGACGCCTCCTCATGGAGAGCGCCTGACAACCACTAAACAAGGTCGAGATCACGTTCGAATAACGTAAACATAACGATTTGATAACGGGATCACTTTGCTAACGGGCCCGGATGGCGTGCCACATTGATTCATAGCAGGCGGCCACACAGCAGCTTTGGATCAGAAGGCGAAGTCCAAGGAAACTGCGGGCTTCAGCGGAACTGTAATGGAAGCTGCATGTCCTTGGTTTATGGATTCAGGCTTCCGCCCATGTCTATTTCATCGAAAACAGTTTTAATGCACTTGACCTTCCACTTGGGGGAAGGACTATATCGACCTCATGGAATGGGGATTTAAGTGAATTACGTGCGGCGAATTTTTTTGGCGATGCCCTTTTTGTGGGGTCTCGTGCTGGCTCTATCGCCTATGTACGAGATGGATGCGAATTTTGATGGCATCTTTCTACATACGATATCGGGAATTTCGATACTACAAATCCCCGTCGATCTAGACAGCGCTTCAGAACACGAACACCAGAATGAACACCGGCACGAACATGCGAATTATGACGATTGCCATAACGAAGCTGGCCATTGTGCTCCAGGCGTGCCGGTGATCAACGTGGATAGCCGTGGTGCTGTTGCGGTTTCATCGGCGCAGACAAGGCAAATGTACGATGACGCTCTGCCGGCCGGTTTGCAGCCGCTTCCTCTATTGCCGCCTCCAGAACAAGTTTGATATTGGGCCGTGCCGCGTGACGCCAGGCGTTTCAGCATGACGAATTTAGTAGGCGGACGAGCATCGTACGTCTAGTCGCGGCCCGGCCAGTCCAAATTCTTCAATTTTAGAAATTCTGATCAGGCTGTATTTTCAGATATTGATCGGTGGTTCCGGCGGCATGAGTAGTGCCGCATACAGGAGAGACCAAATGCATTCGAACACATTCAAGACAACAGCGCTGGCGGCGCTGGCCGCGTTATTCGCCTTTACCGTTGCCGCGCATGGCGCTATCGCCGCCGGTTCGCACTCTGGCGGTCACGATAATGACAAAGGCCATGGCCATTCAATGGCGATTGGCGAGCCGGGTGATCCCGCCAAGGCCGACCGTACCATCGCCATCACCATGAGCGATAATTTCTTCGAGCCCGAAGAGATCAAAATCAAGGAAGGCGAGACCATTCGCTTTGTCGTCAGCAACAAAGGCGAGTTCCTGCATGAATTCAACATCGGCACGGCAGCCATGCATGCGGCGCATCAAAAGGAAATGGCCGAGATGATGGAACACGGCATGATCACGGCCACCGGCATTGACCATAAGATGATGAAAATGGATCACGGCGGCGGCAAGATGATGATGGAGCACAATGACCCCAACAGTGTGCTGTTGGAGCCGGGCAAGCAGGCCGAAGTGATCTGGCGTTTCACCAAAGAAGCCGAGCTGGAATTCGCCTGTAACGTGCCGGGTCATTATGAATCCGGGATGATGGGCCCCATTCACATGCAGCACGGCCACTAGAGCAAATTCCAATTAATCGGAGTCGCCCAAGACGTATTTGGCGCGACCTAAGTGATTGGTTCGATTGCTCTTCTCTTAAGAGTCTGAGCGCATTTTCTTCGAATGCGCTCTGGCCGCTGATTTCAACGCATCTGGAGTAAATTTACATGCGCATAGCAATTTGCGCGGCATTTCTGGCCGCCTGTATTCCGGCAACCACGATAGCCGGCACCTATAATCTGACAGTGGACAAAGTCACCATCGACACCGGTGCCTTTCAAAAAGAAGGCGTTGGCTACAACGGCGCTTCGCCGGGCCCCGTTCTTCGTTTTACGGAGGGGGAAGATGTCACCATCAATGTCACCAACAACCTTGACGTGGCGACGTCGGTTCATTGGCACGGCTTGATCTTGCCGTATCAACAGGACGGCGTGCCGACCATCAGCTACGACGGCATCAAGCCCGGCGATACCTTCACCTATCAATTCCCCATTCGCCAGTCCGGGACCTATTGGTTTCACAGCCATTCGGGATTTCAAGAACCCGACGGCGCCTATGGCGCCATCGTCATCAAGCCCAAAAAACGGGAGCCGTTTCGCTACAACCGCGAATATGTGGTGCAGCTGACCGACAGTCATCCACATGCCGGCGCCCGCATTATGCGCAACCTCAAGACCATGGCGGATTACTACAACCGCCAGCAACAAACCCTTGGCGACTTCTTTGACGATGCCGCCAAGAAAGGTTTCGGCGCCACGGTGGACGACCGCATGGCATGGGGCAACATGCGCATGATGCCGGCTGATATCGAGGATCTGCAGGGCTTCACGCCGTTGATCAACGGCAAGGGACCGGCACAGAATTGGACCGGTGTTTTCAAACCGGGCGAGCGCATTCGCCTGCGCTTTATTAATTCATCGGCCATGACCTATTTCGATATCCGCATTCCGGGCCTGAAGATGCTGGTGGTCAACGCGGACGGCAACAATGTGCAGCCTGTTAAGGTAGACGAATTCCGCATTGCGGTGGCGGAAACCTATGACGTGATCGTCCGCCCAAAGACAGCCAAGGCCTTTACCATATTCGCCGCCTCCATGGGGCGTTCGGCGTTTGGCCGGGGCACCCTGGCACCGCGCCAGGATGTCGCCGGCGATACGCCTGCCCTGGGAACCAGACCATTGCTGACCATGGCGGATATGGGCATGGCCCATGAAGGTATGGATCATGGCGCGATGGCCGGCATGGACCATGGCGGTATGAAAAAAATGGATCACTCAAAGATGGACGAACCGAAGATGGACCATTCGAAGATGCCAAAGATGGACCATTCCAAAATGAAAGGCATGGACCACTCGAAAATGTCCGGCATGAAGATGGCCAAGCCGGATCCGTTCTATGCCCCCGGCAGCGGTCTGGCACCGAAGGCGGCCAATGGTGGCAAATTCCTATCCTACAAGGATCTCAAGGCACAAAAGCCCCGCTACAAGCACCGCCAGGCAACGCGGGAGATTGAACTGCGTCTGACCGGCAATATGGAGCGCTACATCTGGTCGATAAACGGCAAGAAGTATCAGGATGATGAGGAAATCCGCCTGCGCTATGGCGAGCGGGTCCGCTTCAAGTTCGTCAACGAGACCATGATGAGCCATCCCATGCATCTGCATGGCATGTGGACCATCCTGGACACGGGCGCAGGCAAATGGAACCCCATCAAGCATACGATCAGCGTTGCCCCCGGTACCACTGTCTATACGGAGACGGAGGTTGATGCACCGGGCCAGTGGGCCTTTCACTGTCATCTTTCCTACCACGCCGCCTCTGGCATGTTCCGCCGGATCGTTGTCGAAGGCGGGCCCAAAACCGCCGACGCCGGCGGCCACGCAATATCACAGTCAATGGCGCAGTAAGGAGTAACAATCATGAAAAAGCGATTTATTGCGTTTGCCTCGATAGCTGTGCTCGCGTCCCTGAGTTTGGCCAATCAGGCCTGGGCCCAGGAAAAAGCCGCAACGCTGTATGGCGCGCAGTTGGAGGAGTTTGAATATCGTTCGGGCGATGAAGACGAAGATCTTCTGGCCTGGAATGGTGATGCCTTTGTCGGCACCGATGAGCTGAAATTGCGCTGGCTGGGTGAGGGCGAATACGACCTTGATAAGGCTGATTTTGAGACCTTGGAGAACCGCCTGGTTCTGCAAATCCCCGTATCGTCGTTCTTTGACGTAAAAGGCGGCGTCCGTTTGGATGCACCGAAAGGCGCTGACCGTTGGTACGGTGTTCTCGGTCTAACGGGTTTGGCGCCGCAATGGTTTGAGATCGATGCCGATCTGTTCATCAGCGAGACCGGCGACGCATCGGCAAGACTTGATGTGGAGTACGAACTGTTGCTGACAAACTATTGGATCCTGACCCCGTCTGTGGACATCAACGTCGCTTTCTCGGATGACCGGGAAATCGGCATAGGTTCCGGCATCAGCGATATCGAAGCCGGCATGCGTCTCAGCTATGACTTGGTTGATCGATCTTTTTCGCCCTATCTAGGTTTTGTTTATGAACGAAAGTTCGGACAAACCAAGGATTTTGCGAAAGCAGAGGGTGAAGACATCGAAGGCTGGCGCCTCGTTATCGGCACGAAGCTAATGTTCTAGCCTATCAACGAAAATGGGCGAGGCAGCAACAATGCTTGCTGCCTCGTTTCATCCAAAATCACCTCAGCGATCGAAGAAGAAAATCGATAATCGGCAAAGGTAAAAGAGTAGGTGGATGATGATATATGATAAGGGGGCTACGGCCCTGTTTGGTCTGGCATTGTTGTTGGCATTTAGCGGCAACGAGGCTCGCGCAGATACTTTGCGCCCAAATGACTCGATTGCCACGGCACTAGGCGGGCAGCTTTACACCAAACATTGCGCAGAATGCCATGGTGCCAAGCTTGAGGGCCAACCAAACTGGCAAGAGCGCCAATCCAATGGCCGCTTGCCGGCGCCACCTCACGATGCATCCGGTCATACTTGGCATCACGCCGATGGCTTGCTCATCGCCTTAACGAAGGAGGGGCCCGCAACTATGGCAGGGGGTGGCTATGAAAGCGATATGGCGGGCTACAAGGATATCCTGTCAGACGACGAGATAATCGCGGTCCTGTCCTACATCAAAAGCAAATGGCCGGCTGAAATCCGTCAATCGCACGACCGCATGAACGCCCGCCGTCAATAACAGTGTTTTCCCCACTGCGGTCAGTGTCGATGCATCGTTGGCAAAATATCGCCTGCGACCAAATGCAACATGTGATCGTCAATCCATGCCTTGACCTTCCAGCCGCTGGAAGCTCCATGTTAAACATGGAAGCCGCTTTTGCTCTGGGCGGCGGTGCAATGGGTAGGGAGTGCAAGATGACCGAAGCGGCAGTAAACCAAGGCGATCACGCGATTGATCCGGTCTGTGGCATGCACGTGTCATTGCCAACTGAAAAGCCCTCCTTCGAACATGACGGCGAGGTCTACTATTTCTGCTGCGCCGGCTGTGCGGCAAAGTTCGAGGCGATGCCGGATGTATATCTGGGCAAGGCTGCGATTGATCCGGTTTGCGGCATGACGGTGACATTGCCAACGGAAAAGCCTTCCTTTGAGCATGACGGAAACGTCTTCTATTTCTGTTGTGCTGGTTGTGCCGGAAAGTTCGAAGCGGACCCCAACGGCTATCTGGACGGCACGGCTAAGTCCGCCATGACAGCAAACACGTCCAGCGGCAGCTCTGGCAAGGGCGGCTATATCTGCCCCATGTGCCCGGAAGTCTGGAGCGCCACGCCGGCAAGCTGTCCAGACTGCGGCATGGCGCTTGAAGCCGACATGGTGATTGGCGCCACACAAACCAAATACACCTGCCCCATGCATCCGGAAATCGTCAAGGATGAACCTGGCGATTGCCCGATCTGCGGCATGGCGTTGGAGGCGGTCACGGTCGCGGTCGAGGCCGAACCAAATGCCGAACTGATTGATATGACCCGGCGTTTCTGGATCGGCGGCGCACTGGCGTTACCTGTCCTAATTCTGGCCATGGGCGAAATGATACCGGGACTGAGCAACATTGTCGGCGGGCCATGGAACCCCTGGGTCCAGCTTGCCTTGAGCAGCCCGGTCGTGCTGTGGGCCGGCTGGCCGTTTTTCGAGCGGGGTTGGAAATCCCTGCTGACCATGAAACTGAACATGTTCACCCTGATCGCCATCGGCACCGGGGCCGCATACAGCTACAGCGTTGTCGCCATATTGCTGCCCGGCGCCTTCCCGGAAGGCTTTCGCGGCGCCGATGGACGCGTGGCGATTTATCTGGAAGCAGCGGCGGTCATCATCACCCTGGTGCTGTTGGGGCAGGTCATGGAACTGCGCGCCCGGGAACGCACCTCGGGCGCCTTGCGGGCGCTGTTGGATCTGGCGCCAAAGACGGCCCGGCGTCTGACCGAGGATGGCGGCGAGGAAGAAATCGACTTGGCCGCCGTACATATCGGTGACCGCTTGCGGGTTCGCCCCGGCGAAGGCATTGCAGTGGATGGCGAGATCCTGGACGGTCATAGCGCGGTCGATGAATCCATGATTACCGGTGAGCCCTTGCCGGTGGAAAAATTGGCTGGCGATACGGTGATCGGCGGTACGCTGAACGGCACCGGCGCTCTGGTCATGCGCGCCGACAAGGTGGGCTCCGAAACCATGTTGGCCCGCATCGTTCAGATGGTCGCCGAGGCCCAGCGCAGCCGTGCGCCCATCCAACGCATCGCGGACACCGTCGCGGGGTATTTCGTGCCGGTTGTGGTCGCCTGTGCGGTTGCCGCCTTCGCCGCCTGGGCGCTTTGGGGGCCTTCACCAGCCCTGGCGTATGGTCTGCTGGCCGCTGTATCCGTACTCATTATCGCCTGTCCCTGTGCCCTGGGCCTGGCGACGCCCATGTCGATCATGGTCGGCACCGGACGTGGGGCCCAGGCCGGGGTCCTGATCAAGAGCGCGGAAGCCCTGGAGCGTTTCGAGAAAGTCGACACCCTGATTGTCGACAAGACGGGCACCTTGACCATGGGCAAACCGGCGTTGACCAAGGTTATCGCGACCCCTGGTTTCGAAGAGAACGAGGTCCTGGCCTTGGTCGCCAGCCTGGAGCGGGCCAGCGAACACCCGCTGGCGGAGGCCGTGGTCGCGGGCGCGCGGGCACGGGATCTTGAACTGATCGAGCCGACAGGATTTCAGGCAACCATTGGCAAGGGTGTCACGGGGAATGTGGACGGCCGCGCGGTGGCGTTCGGCAACGCCGCCATGATGGCGGAACAAGGCGCCGATATTTCCGCCCTGCCGGCGGACGAATTGCGCCGCCAGGGCGCCACGGCAATGTTCGCCGCTGTTGATGGTACCATTGCCGGTCTGATCGCCGTGGCAGATCCCATCAAGGACACCACGCCCGATGCCATAAAGGCTTTGCATACGGAGGGGCTGCGGATCGTGATGTTGACCGGCGACAACCGGACCACTGCGGAGGCGGTGGCGCAAGAGCTCAATATCGACGAGATCGTCGCCGATGTCCTGCCGGACGAAAAAAGCGCGGCGGTGCGCCGGTTGCAAGATCAGGGCCACGTCGTCGCCATGGCCGGCGATGGTGTCAATGACGCTCCCGCCCTGGCCCAGGCCGACATTGGCATTGCCATGGGAACAGGCACCGATGTCGCCATCGAAAGTGCCGGGGTGACCCTGGTCAAAGGCGATCTTAACGGCATTGTGCGCGCCCGGCGGATCAGCCGGGCGACCATGGGGAACATCCGGCAGAATCTATTTTTTGCCTTTTTCTATAACGCCCTTGGCGTGCCATTGGCGGCAGGCGTTCTGTATCCATTCTTTGGCTTGCTGTTGAGCCCGATGATCGCGGCGGCGGCAATGAGCCTGAGTTCCGTATCAGTTATCAGCAATGCGCTGCGATTGCGCAACACTAAGATCTAGGCGGATAGAACATGACCCTGCTGGCAGAAGATTGGCTAAATAAGGCAGAGAATAGAAGCCTCAAGCCCGTTTATGTAGCGACGCTGCTGATATTGCTTTTGGAAGCTTCATATTTTGTGGTCTGGGGTCTGCTTCTATATCCAGATGGAAGCCTTTTTGGCAAATTGGTATGGGTCTTGACGTGTAGCATTGGGATGGGCGCGGTAATCGGCGTGGCCACTCAAATTTTGGTTTCTAAAAGTGCCGGTGCCCGTACCGGCATCATGATCGCAGCCACCGTCATGGCTGTCGTGGGCATATTTTGCACGCTCGTATGCAGCAGGATTGACGTTCACTTCAACTATTTTGGGGGCGCGGATAACGCAAGACTTTTCGTATTGAGTGGCATTGTCCCAGCCATATTTGGCGGCTTGATCTATGGTCGGCTCTTATATGGCCGGCCAAGGTTGAAGCCAGTTGCCTAGATTACCAAAGGTCCAATAGACGATAGGAGACCAAATCATGAATATCGGAGATGCGGCAAAAGCCACCGGATTATCGCCGAAAACCATTCGTTATTATGAAAGCATCGATCTTGTCATCGGTGATCGATTGACCAACGGCTATCGCGATTACGCCGATGCGCATATTCATAAACTTCGTTTCGTGCAACGAGCGCGCAGCCTGGGTTTTTCGATTGATGATTGCCGGACACTTCTGTCGCTTTATGAAGATCAAAACAGGGCCAGTGCGGAAGTGAAGAACGTCGCACGGAAACATCTTGAAGAGATCGAGGCAAAGATTGCGGAGTTGCAAGATCTGCAAGAAACGCTGTCGCATCTTGTGGAGCATTGCGCAGGCGATGAACGTCCTGATTGCCCGATCATGGATGGTCTGTCGGGTACACTTATAGAAGGCCCAAAAAACGTACCAAAAATCCACTGATATTCTGACTGGGCGCCTGTGCAGACCCAGGGAAGAGCATTTTGATCAAAGTATCAGGCTTTGCAACCAAGTAAGGTTCGTCAGCATCCAGGTCCCGGCAACGCCCAGATACCCGATTGCCATTGCCAGGCCGACAAATAGAAGAACTACGCCGGAGCCAACTTGTAGCTGACGGCCAAAACGTCCCACGGATTTCAGCCGGCGCAGGAACGTGCCGGTGAAAATTGCGACAAGTAGAAATGGAATCCCTAATCCAAGAGCATAGACGAAGAGCAACGAGGCGCCCTCTATTGCGGTGCCACGGGCGGCGCTTAACGTAAGAACGCTGCCAAGAATTGGACCAATGCACGGCGTCCAGCCAAATGCGAAGGCCGCGCCCAGCAATACGGCGCCCGGTGCCTTCCAACGTCTCTTGGCGGCGGTAAACCGTATGTCCCGATTCAAGGCCGGCAGGCGCAGCAGGCCGGTGAGATGGATACCGAACAGGATAATGATCCCGCCCGCAACAACGTCGGAGACGGATCTGTAGGACAGAAATAGCTGGCCAAGTGCCGTAGCAGAGGCGCCGAGTATTACGAATACCAGCGTAAAACCAAGGACAAAGGCGCCGCTGTAGCCGACCGCGATCAGGCGGGTCTGAGTATTGTTGGCATCGCGCAGATCATCGAGGGAAACACCCGCCACGTACGAAACATACCCCGGCACTAGGGGCAGGACGCAAGGCGACAGAAAAGAGATGATCCCGGCTGCGAAGGCCCAAAGTGCGCTGACCCCGGCAATCTCAAACATCTATTTCGAAACTCCTTGGCGCAATCGGCGTACAAGCGGCAGGATTTCTTCCTGCAACGCTTTTTCATCAATTGGGCCGATATGTTTGTGGGCTATGCGGCCATCACTGCCAACGACGAATGTCTCTGGCACTCCGTAAACGCCCCAATCGATCGCAACCCGGCCTGAAATGTCCGCGCCGGTCCGCGTGTAGGGATCGCCAAGCCGGTCAAGCCAATCCGCCGCGTCCTGGGGTTGGTCTTTATAATTCAGTCCATGAATTGGCACCTGGCCCTCTTCCGCCAGGCGCATCAGCAAAGGATGCTCAGCCCGGCAGGCAACGCACCAGGAGGCAAACACGTTGTCGAACCGATATTCATGGCATGTTCAAAATGCATCTGCTGGCCGGCGAATGCACCGCCCGAAAGCGCCAAACCGGCCCCAAGGACAAGACCGGCCGCCGCCGTTACGATTTTCTTGTGGGTGTTCATTTGAATTACCTCTCACATTTGATTGGGGAGTGGTCGTTGGACCAAGGTGCTTGCCCCATTTATTTGTCATAATGGTCACGACCTTGGCCTACTCCAAATGGCCAATTGGTGACTTTAGGAATATGGAAAATGCAACAAAAATATTAAAATAAAATTACCGCAGACGTTATTATGACAATGCTGTTACGTCCGTAATGCGATAGTTGCCCGTGAAATTTAAAATAGAGAATATAAATCTTATAATTCTATTTAATGCTGCTAATTGATTGAAGAATTCAAAATTACCGCCAGAAATGCAACTCATAAAGACATGGGATTGTCCGTATCAAATGGGATTGTACGTATCAAAATTTTGCAACCCTCATGCTGCTTGGAGCCGGCAAAATGCGATCATGTATTACAATCTTTTCACTCTGAAAATCTTGCGGCATGGGCGAAATCACGATAAGCGATGGCAAGCAGCGCAGGTCTTCAGCGAAGCGAGTGTTTAGGAAAGTTTGAAGGCTGAGGCCAGCAATGCATGCGCGACGCCATCCCGCATCCGTTAGTTCGTGTATTCTGGCGGTGTTCAATCCGGACACAGTGCGGACACAAATCGAAAGGCCTCGGAGATTGATCCGAGGCCATTGGCAAGTCATTGATATATTGTATGTTTTGGTTGCGGGGGTAG
>JABJKS010000109.1 GCA_018660265.1 Rhodospirillaceae bacterium
CAGATGGTCAACGACCTTCTGTACGCCCGAAACTTCCTGTGCCGCCAGCAGCATCGCTTTACGCTCCGCCGTTGTCTCGACCCAGCCCCACAGCTCTACCACGCCATTTGTGACAATGACATTGGTTGCGCCATGGCTGGTCCAGCCCTTGCCCTGCAAAGCGTCATGGACACCCTGACGGATTGTACGATCATCTGCACTGGGCGTGGCGGCAGAACCGCTCTCCTGATGGCTTGCCAAGGCTTGTAGCAGATTGCTACGGGAAACGATACCGACCAAAATACCATCGCGCAGTACCGGCACGCGCTTTATCCGACGCTCCTCCAGTAACTGAGCGATTTCGCTGACCGTGGCATCTTCGCCAATGCTGATCACGCCCTCGGTCATGATATCGCCAGCCGTGCGGCCATGGCTTTTGACAAAATCCTTGGCATCCTGTTCCGGATTGGATACCAGACGCAGCCACCACGACCGCGGCGCATCGCCACCCAAGCCAACCTGGTGCAACAAATCGCCCTCGCTCACCATGCCCACAGGCCGACCGGCGCTATCAACCACGGGTAGCGCGCTGATGTTCTTGTCCATCAACACCTGGGCAATCGCCCCAACGTCCGTATCAGTGGTAATAGTGGCAACGTTCGTTGTCATGATATCCTTGGCACGCATGAAACCATCCTTTTCAATAATCTGCATTGCAGCTGAGACATCTTAAACGCACCGGCACAGCCGCGACAATCAGTAATATAGTGTGGATTTGGTCAGGGAACATGACCTGCGTCAATTCGCGCGACGGTCGGGTAAACAGGTTGGGCTGCGGTGCCCTCACACGATTTTGATGGCATGATGAACTGCCATACGCGGGCGCTTGGGTTATATACGTCCCAGGCATTTGTAGAATGGATGGATCGAGACAATGTGGCGGCCGATGTCAATAATAGCGCGGCAGCCGGTCATCGCGGCAGTCAGCAGTGTCGTTCTGGCGCTGTTGATCATCGTGGGAAGCGGGCAGGCTCGGGCGCAAGCAGTCGTTGCACCCGGGGATGCCTTGGCCATGGCCAAGGCCGGTCAAATCACCATCATCGATATTCGCCGTCCGGATGAATGGCGCAATACAGGCATTGCCACCGGCGCCAAACGCGCAACGGTTCATTTCAGCCGGGGTGCCGCAAAATTTCTTAACCGCATCGCGAAACTGACCGGTGGTGACAAATCACAGCCCATCGCGTTGATCTGTGCTGCCGGGGTGCGCTCTAAACATGCGAGCCGGTTGTTGAAAAATAAGGGCTACACCCAGGTTCTCGATATCAGCGAAGGGATGCTGGGTAACCGCCGGGGTGCTGGCTGGTTGCGTCGGGATCTGCCCGTCAGCCCATGTCAGGACTGCCCATAATGCCGCCGCGCAGGCAAATCAGGACGCCGGGCCATAGCGCGACGATCCGCCGCTACCAAGTTTGCAAAACCTATGCTAGGAAGTACCAGTGTGGCCCAAGCCACCATGATATTGTGATTTTTTCGCCGTAAGGAGATCCAAATGCGGACGTTTCGATTGCCGGTGGTTGTAGCCGCCATCGCCATTGCCTTGACATTCAGCGCGGCCGATGCCGCAAATGTCAAAAAAGGCAAAAAGGTTTTCAAGAAATGTAAGGCCTGCCATACCCTGAATGCGGGTGGCAAAAACAAGGTTGGACCCAATTTGAATGGTGTGATCGGTCGCAAAGCGGCCATGGTCAAGGGATTTAAATATTCCACCGCTATGAAGGGCTCCGGCATCACCTGGGACGACGCCTCCTTGGATCAGTATTTGACCAAGCCAAAGAAGATGGTGCCGAAAACCAAAATGGCCTTCGCAGGCCTTAAGAAGAAGTCACAGCGGGACAATTTGATCGCCTATTTAAAAGAAGCGACAAAGTAGGATTTGGGCCGGTTTTCAGCCGAATCTGAGCAACGATTAGCCGACACCCGAATGGGTGTCGGCTTTTTGCTGCCCGATTAACCAAACGTTATTTGTATGGCCCTAGATTTTGCCCTGGGACCGGCCCATGCAGAGCCGGATTCCACCAGGAACTAAACCCAATCGAGGTCCCACAATGGCACAACCTGCCAGTCAGGCAGTATTGAGCGACGACGTCGGGCAAGTGGACCTTGCCGAGGCAACTCGTGATACCTCGGCAGCGAGTGACATATCCGAGTTAATGCGTTCGTGCCGATGGGCCATTGAAGAAGAGCGACTACACGAATTACGCGTTCCCCTGTCCAACGGCATCCCGGCGTTCGTGGAAATGCCCGTGGTCACCGAAGATATTTTCAGCCAGGGCAACCAACCAGGTGTCATGCCCATCAATGACGATGGGGTGGAGCGGTTTCTGTCTGCCTTTGGCAGCTCCCTGCTATGTTACGGCTATCCCTATCTGCAATATGCGGACGGCTCCATCAGGCCGCTGTTCCTTATGCGGGCCAAGGTAGAGGACGGCATGTTGCGTCCCGACCCGGATGGTTATCTGAAAATCAATTGCGCCCTGTTGCAGGATCAGGGTGTTGAGCCCCTGCAGATCCAGGGCCTGGCGCATCAAATGGCCGACCCCAACATACTCTTCGCAGACAAGCTGGCAACGCTTAGCAAGCGACTTGATCTGGCAGAGGGGCGCTTCAATCCCCAATCGCTGGATGAGGTTGCGCCACCAGGTGCATTGGGATTTATGCAATGGCGCAACAGACCGGTTCTGGCATCCGCCACCATGCCGCCCTCCATCTCCGCATTACTACGGGATCTAAACGATTTGAGCGGCACAGAGGCCCTGTCCCGCATCGCAGACACCGCCCTGGGCGGCATTCAAAATGTGAAGGTTGCCGCCGAAAATTCGGATGATAATGAAGGAAAAATCCAGGCTAAAAAGCATTTGGACGGCCCCATGGTATTCGACATGCACCGCCTTGGTTACAGCCAGACCCAGACAGTGCGGGCCTGCATGGAAGAACAACTGGTCACAGTGGCCGCACCACCTGGTACCGGGCAAATGGCGACGGTGGTCAACCTGATCGCCACGGCGGTGATGAACGGGCAAAGTGTTTTGTACACAGCCCGCAGGCGGGAAACTGTCGACGCCATGTCGAAGCATTTAAACGCCTGGATAGGGCGAAATAAATCAGCCGTGCTGCGGGTCGGTGATGGCAATGTCAACGAAGCCTGCTGCATCGCCATCAAGGAAACCCTGCGGGAAATTCAGCAACCCGAAGTCGAAGTTTTTGACGAAGATGATCCCGACGGCTTGGAAGCGGCAAGGAAGAAAGAAGAACAAAAAGCGCCACAGCGGGAAAAACCAACCCTGAAGGATATGCAGGAGTTGGACCGCCTGCCCGCCGCCGACACAGAGGGCGTGGAGCCGCTGCGGGCTGCATTCGCGCGGGTAAACGAGTTGAACGCCTTGATGCGCCAGGACGCATTTGAGCTTAACCTGGGTCAAATGCCGCCCGCCCTTCGCATGACGCCCTGTCCCAACAGGCAAACCCTCGACGAATGGCGCGAGGAGTATGCCGTCCTGAGCGGCGAGAAAAGCGCCGGCCTGGGCAAGATGATGAAGGGCATGTTGTCACGGAAAGATGGTCGCGATGACCTTTTAGTCTCCGTTAAGGGCGCTGTCAGCAAATTACCCGCCGCCTTAACCGAGGAGGCGCTGGAGGCCCTGGATGGGGAAGACGAGATAGCCGGTATCGGGGCCGGATTAGGGGTTTTGAGCAAATATTTCAAATGGCGGGAAATTGTCGCCAAACGGGATCAGGCGACACAGGACATTGTTCGCTTCAAAGATTGCCGCACCTTGGAATTACAAGCCATGAACCAATCCGCCCGCAAAATATCCGGCGTGCGAGAGCTCTACAAAGATCATTGGAACGACCGTCTGGAAGACGACCCGGCGGTTTTGGAACGGCAAGTCACGACGTTCTTTGATCTAATCGACAAACGCAATGAGGGCGATGCCAATGAGACCCGGGCCCATCGCTCCGAACGGTTGGCCCAGGCTGTTGGTATCCTGGCCGAGCAGTTGCCGGTTTGGAGTTCGACCCTGGACGAAATCGGCCAGACACTGCCGTTGGAGCCGGGATATTTCGATCTGGTAATCGTTGACGAAGCCGATCTTGGTGATTTGGGCACGGTCATACCAGTCCTCTATCGCGGCAAACGGGGTGCCATCTTTGGCGCGGCGCGGCACGATACCCGTCTTACAC
>JABJKS010000110.1 GCA_018660265.1 Rhodospirillaceae bacterium
ATCATCGCCGCAAGATAAATGTCCACGGGCCCTAGCATAAAGGGAATGATCTGTTAGGCGGACAAATATTTTTACTCGACGTCGAATTTGCCGCAAACTGGGAAAAATTTGAATTCAATAAAGGATCTCACCCATGCGGGTATTGACGACAGTTCCACAGCACAATTTGCGCAAAATACCAGGCGTTGTGGCCGAGATTGAGGCCAAGGGTTATGACGGCATTACCACGTTGGAGAACCGCCATGACCCCTTCATGCCCCTGGGCGTGGCGGCGGTGAATAGTGAGCGGGTGCAATTGACAACGGGGATCGCCATTGCTTTTCTGCGCAGTCCAATGTCCGTCGCCAATATAGGTTGGGATTTACAGGCCGCATCCAACGGCCGCTTTGTTTTGGGTATCGGCAGCCAGGTAAAAGGCCATAACGAGCGAAGGTTTAGTGCGCCATGGAGCCCGCCTGCGCCACGTTTGAGGGAATACGCCCAGGCCCTGCGTGCAATTTGGAATAACTGGAAGACAGGCGAGGCTCTGAATTTTGAGGGGGAACATTATAAATTCACCCTTATGACACCGAATTTCACGCCCGAGGCAATCACAGCCCCCCCACCGCCGATCACCCTGGCTGCGGTTGGCCCCATTATGATGAAGGTCGCGGGTGAGGAATATGACGGCGTCCGGCTGCATCCGTTCTGTAGTCGCAGATACCTGGAAAACGTTATCGTCCCGCGCCTGGAAAGCGCCATGGCTAATGTGGGGCGACCGCGCGATAAGTTCGAGATTTCAGGCGGCGGCTTCATCGCCACCGGTGCGACTGACGAGGACGTCGCAAAAATGGTCGAATGGGTGCGTATGCGGATCGGCTTCTATGGTTCCACCCGGGCCTATTGGCCGGTTTTGGCGGAGCATGGCCTGGAGGAGCTGGGCATGAAGCTGAACCATATGTCAAAGACCGACCAGTGGGACAAGATGACGGGGGAAGTAGATGACGATCTGGTGCATCTGTTCACCGCAGTGGGCCGACATGACGAAATCGCAGGTGCCATCGAAAAACGCTTTGGCGGCCTGTCAGATACCATGACGGACAGTTCATCATCGGAAATACGCGGCAGCCTGCCGGCGGGCGTAATCCAGGATATCCAACGCATCCCGTCAAAATTCAAGGGCTACGGAAGCTACTAGGCCAACGAATCCAATGATCGCCACATGGCCCTGGATACCCGCGTCAAGCGCGGGTATGACGATTGTAGATTGTTACAGCGGTTCTTTTGCAATTCGTCATTGCCGGACTTGATCCGGCAATCCAGGGTAACTGGCCCATTTGTTTGCAGCGTCTAGTCGGAACCGCTGGCTTCCAGGCCGGGGCGTATTAACGGCTGACGGTCGCTGTCGCGTTCGTACTTGCGGGCCGGATTGTTGATTACATCGGCCAAGGGTGCCGCCTGGAATGAAGCTTGCACCTGACGTTCCGGCGGGGTGCCGTATAATGTGGTGCGCTGAACGGGGCTGCGATCCAGATCACGGATCAAGGCATCCATGGCATGGGGGGGTAGTTCCTGACCATGTTCGGAACCGGCGGCGCGGGTAATGGTTTCATTCATCAAGGTGCCGCCCATGTCGTTGACGCCTGCATTCAAAGCCGCCTTGATGCCGTCCCGGCCCATCTTGACCCAGGATGTCTGAATATTTGTGATGTGCGGATGCAGGGCAAGACGCGCCACGGCATGCATCAACAACGCCTCCCGATAGGTGGGGCCCATGCGGGCGCGGCCTTTTAGATAGATTGGCGCTTCCATATGTACGAACGGCAATGGCACCAATTCCGTGAAACCGCCCGTGCGTTTTTGTAGATCCCGTAATCGCAACATATGACGGGCCCAATGAACGGGCCGGTCAACATGACCGAACATGATCGTTGCCGTGGTGCGGAACCCGACGCCATGGGCAGTCTCCATCACCTCCAACCATTGATCTACCGTCAGCTTGTCTGGGCAGAGCACCCGGCGGACCTCTTCGTCCAAAATTTCCGCCGCCGTGCCGGGCAATGAACCCAGGCCGGCTGCTTTCAACTGGGTCAGAAATTCGGTCAGTGAAATGCCAAGGGTCTCAGCCCCTTGATAGACTTCCAGGGGTGAGAAAGCATGGATATGCATTTTTGGTGCAGCAGCTTTTACCGCGCCCAGAATATCCAGATAAGTCTGGCCGGTATATTCAGGGTGAATGCCGCCCTGCATGCAGACTTCCGTAGCACCTCGATCCCAGGCCTCACCGACCCGACGACCGATTTCATCCAGCGACAAATCATAGGGACGGCCGCGCAGGTTCTCGCTCAACTTGCCTTTGGAAAAGGCACAAAATTGGCATTTGAAATAGCAGATGTTGGTATAATTGATATTCCGCACGACAACGTAGGAGACATCATCTCCATTGACCTTTTGCCGCAGGCTATCAGCTGCTTGAAGGACGGTGGCCACTTCGCCGCCACGGGCGTCGAACAACCGCGTGATCTCGTCCTCATTCAGGTCTTCGCCGTCTGTGGCGCGGGCCAGCAATTTATCAAGCTCCGGCACATGGGGCGAGGCCGTGCTAATCGCCACGGGGGGTGCCATATCAATGCCCGGCGCCCAGGTGTCCGTGCGCGCCAGACCAGCCGCATCAACCCGGTGCAGAACAGCAGGGACAAAGGCCGGATCCAGCCAACGCTCTGCCTGTTGCGCATAATTTGGATAGATCGCCAAACGTTCCACAAGATGCTTGCCCTGGCGGGCCGTATCATCGGCCAGTTGGCGTAAATGCGGCCAGGGTGCCTCCGGGTTCACGTGGTCCGGCGTGACGGGGGAAACACCGCCCCAATCATCAATGCCTGCATCGATCAGGCTGGGGCTGTCGCCGGGGCTAAGATTTGGCGGCGCTTGAATGTGCATTTCAGGGCCAAATATCAGACGCGCCACGGCAATGCTCCAGCGCAACTCGTCTATGGGTGCATCGGGCCAGTCGGCCATGCGGGTATCATCTTTGGCGCGAAAATTTTGCACGATGATTTCCTGGATGTGACCATATTGTTCATGCAGATCACGGATCGCCAATAACGCCTCTACCCGTTCTTCCCGAGTCTCGCCAATGCCGATTAGGATACCCGTCGTAAACGGTATCGCCAGTTTGCCCGCCGCTTCAATCGTGGCCAGGCGCACCTTTGGGTCCTTGTCGGGCGAGCCATGATGACAGGCACCTTTTTCCATCAGGCGCGGTGATATGCTCTCCAGCATGATGCCTTGGGAAATTGACACCTCACGCAGAGAGGCCAATTCGCCCTCATTCATCACGCCTGGGTTCAGGTGCGGGAACAAACCCGTTTCCTCGAACACCAGCAAAGCCATGGCGCGCAAATAATCCAGGGTGGTTTCATAGCCCAATTCGGCCAGTTCTTCGCGCGCCACGCGATAGCGCAATTCCGGCTTATCGCCCAGGGTGAACAGCGCTTCGTTACAGCCGGCTTCGGCACCGGCGCGGGCGATTTCCAGTACTTCATCAGGCATCATGAAGGCCCGCTGTCCACGCCTGGGCGGATGGGCAAAGGTGCAATAATGGCAAACATCGCGGCACAGCTGGGTCAGGGGTATGAAAACTTTACGGGAATAGCTGATCGTGCGACCGTGCCCCTTGTCGCGCAGGCTGGCGGCTTTTTTTTGTAAGCCGGTCAGGTCTGTTGCATGGACAAGCGCCAGGGCCTCGTCTCGGTCGGGGTTCCGCTGGCCCACCCAGGCCGCTATGTTCAACTCAGACGCCATTCCAATTCTACCCCTTAGCCCCTTATCCCTTGAGCACACGGGCCGCGATGCCCGAGGCTTTCAGGTACTGTAAACTGCCGCAATCTCCGGCGCCGACCCTATCCCCGGTACAAAACAGCCGCAGATCAGCGGCTGTGTCAATATCCAAAGCGAAACCGGCCAATTCCAATATGGTCGGCTCCACCCCATGATCCCGCAACATTTGACAATGCCGATTGAAACTATCGGGGCCAAAGGCCGGTTGCAACAGGTCTGGCGGCCACAGGGCCAAGCAATTTGTCCCATCCCGGTCACGTGACGGCACCACGCAGGCGCCTGGTGCCGATATTTGCGCATTGGCAATTTGGCCGACTTCATCAGGCGTAATCAGAGGCACATCGCCGGGCACATGCATCATTGCCGCGATGCCTTCCCCCGCTAATGTCTGGCCTGCCTGGGCTACTGCCGCGCTATAGCCACCTGCCCCTCTTTCGGACATCACCCGCACGCCCTGCCAGCGCGCCTCGTTCAGTACTTTTTCGTCACTACTGATGACCACGACGCCATCCAGGGCACCCAGCGCGTTCAGAACATCGCGCAACATATGTTCCGCCAATTGGCTGCGTTCCTCGGGCGACAGCACATCCGCCAGACGTTGTTTGGGAGAGGAAAACCCCTTGATGGGCACCACCGCCCACATTAGCTGCGACAGCTTTCGGCAAAGGCCAGAACATCACGGGCTAGTTCTTCCCGATCAGCAAGGCTTTGCATCACGGTTTTGCTCACCAATGGCTTGATACCCAGGGCGGCAACCGTATCCGCCTGATCCGCATCACTATGGTCGAGGATAAAACCGTCCAGCAAATCGCCGTAATGTTCCGCCACGGCCAAGGCCGTGGACGGCATGCCCAATTCCGCCATCATCTTCGCTGCCGGGCCCTTGATCGCCATACCCGCGACGATGGGCGAGACAGCAATAATCGGTGCGTCGGCAACTTTCATAGCCTCCCGCACACCCGACAACGACAAAATGGGGTCAATACTGACAAATGGATTAGACGGGGTGATGATAATCGCCTGCAAATCCGCGTCTGCCAGCGTGGCCATGAATTCCCGTTGCGGCTTTGCCGTCGCAATACCGTTGAAATCAAAGCCGGTGACCACCGGTTCACAACGGTCGCGGACAAAATAATGTTGAAAGGCCAAGGCACCATCTGGGGTCTGTACCATGGTCCGCACGGGATCATTGGTCATTGGGACCAGATGAGTGGTAAGGTCCAGGCTGGAAGTAATGGCTCTCGTAAAATCAGACAGGCTATCACCTTTTGCCAAAGCCTGGGTACGCAGCACATGCAAGGCCAGATCACGGTCACCAAGGTTGAACCAATTTTCGCCGCCAAATTCACCTAGCGCTTCCATAAAGCGCCACCCTTCATCGGCCCGGCCCCAGCCCTTCACCTCGTCGTTCAATCCGGCAAGGGCATAGGTGTTCGAATCCAGGTCCGGGCAAATGGTCAGGCCGAGATGTTCGAAATCATCACCGACATTGGCGACCACCAGCAGCCTGTCGCCCAGGTCCAGACGGCTAAGGCCCAAGGCCAGTTTGGCACCACCCACGCCACCAGATAACGCAATGATCTTATGATCGCCCATCAGCGAAACATATCCTGTTCAGCTGGTCTTGGTAACGCATCGGCACCCATATCCGAGTCTGGGAAGCTGACACCACGGATAACCACCACAGGCTGGCCTTCATTGCCCTGCCCCTGCAAGATAGAGGCTGCGGAGGAAAGCTCATCCGCCAGCCCAACTTCGCTGACCATGAGTTCACGGCCATACAGGTCCGGCTCGCCCCGCAGGTCCCATAATGCGGGCAGGCCCGCCGAACCAATCGCCAAACCCGTCGTGCCCTGACGCCAGGCCCGGCCAACGGAATCGTTGATGACGACGGCTACATCAACACCATATCGTTCTCCCAGGGCATGCCGCAACTTACGGCAATCATCATCCGGATCAACGGGTAGCAGCAGAACATGTTCCGAACCATCCGCCTGTTCCACATTGGAGGCATCAATGCCTGCATTGGCCATGACGATGCCCAAACGGTGCGCTACCACCAAAACGCCGGGACGTTTGCCGACAATATCAACGGATTCATCCAGAACCAATTGCACCTGGCGGGGGTCTTTATCCACTTCAACCGCCAATGCTTCCGCCTCAGCCGAGGGGGTAATATCGCGCAGATCAAATATCCGGCCATTGGCCTTGGAGACGATTTTTTGGGCCAGGACCAGGATGTCGCCGGCTTTTAGGGTTTCGTCAGCGCGGACCAAGCCTTGAGAAATCATCTCGACCAGATCATCGCCCGGCTGCACCATCGGCATACCGGGCAAGGCAAACAATTGCATGCGGGAGGTCTTCATCGGGTTCTAGTGCTCACCACTGTTCGCCGAACCCGGTGTCCCGGTAATCCGAATGCCGGCACCAGCGATCTTATAGCGGTTGTTCATGAAAATGAGGGCTGAGGTCAAGGCCTCGGCAACAACGGAATTGTCGATCCGGCCAGCATGCCAGGCCCGCATAGAGGCATCTTCTGCCAAACCAACGACAATTTCCCGTGCCTCGGGATCGTTGCCGCAGACCAGGATATCGCAATCAATATCATGCGCCAGATCCGTCAAATGATCAGCCGCGACATTCTGAAAGGCGGAAACAACCCTAACGCCATCGCCCAGGAAAACCTGCGCGCCTTTGCCCGCGGAACCATGTTCGGGCAAATGTACGGTACGCACTTTCGGCGGCATCAAAGGCACGGTCACATCGACCATAATCTTGCCCTGACAGCCCGGCTTGATGGCTTCCAACATAGGGGCCTGATTGGAAAACGGCACGGTCAATACGATGATTTCCGCCGCCGCCGCCGCCTCACTGTTTTCCAGTCCGCTAACTGTCGCGTCAGGGGCAAGGTCGGCCAGTCGGGCAGCGCCCTTATCGGCACTGTCCTGGGCCCGGGAGCCAATGATGATGCTGTGTCCGGCAGTGGCCCAACGCAGTGCCAAGCCAAAGCCCAGCGCCCCCGTACCGCCGATTACGGCGATGGTATGTTTCGTCTCTGTCATTAAATCTTCCTAAGTTGGATGAGCCCGTTACGTATTGGTTAGCACATCGTCGGTCAGCCAGGCGATATTATCCAGTATCTGATTAATCTCCCGGCCACCGACGGAGAAGACAATCGTTTCTACCCCTTCTTTGGCGAAGCTGCCAATATCATCGCGAATAGCCTCCGCCGTGCCCGTGAAAATCCGCCGCTCCCCTTCAGGACCAACCCGGGCCTTACGGTCGACGGGATAGAACGCCAAATAGGCCCGATGGATCGCGCCGCCATCGCGGCCCAGCTTGTCCGCCTCCTCATTCAGGCGGGCGGAGCCTTTGGCGTAGCGTTCAGGTGTGTCGAGTAGGTGTTGGGGATTATGGTTGGATGGATACCAGCCGTCCCCGACACGGGCGGTACGGCGGATTGCAGCACCGCCTTCGCCGCCGATCCAAATAGGCGGATGGGGTTTCTGCACCGGCTTCGGCTCAAACACCACGTTATCGAATTGTACGTAGTCGCCGCTCATGGCGGGTTTGTCTTCTGTCCACAGGGATTTAAAGGCAGCGATATATTCATCCGTGACCTTACCCCGTTCGCTGAACGGCGGCACGCCCATAGCATCCGCTTCCTCCTGCATCCAACCGGCACCACAGCCAACCGTCAGACGCCCACCGGAAAGCACTTCAACCGTGGCCAGCATCTTGGCTGCCAGCACGGCGGGGCGATACGGCACCACCATGACGGAGGTCAATAACCGGATTCGGTTCGTGGCCGCCGCAATAAAGGATGCAGCGGTGACCAGTTCCAAACACTCCCCCACCGCAGCACCCGGCCAGACACCGTTGTCGCTGTAGGGATAGGCCGAATTGATATCACCAGGGACGACCACATGATCGTTGATACCGATCATATCCAAACCACCGTTTTCTGCCGCCTGGGCCATTGCTGTCAGCCCCGGCGCACGGCCACCCGGTCCCCGGGCCATGATCATCATACCGAATTGCATTGCTGGTACCTATGCCTGTAAAAATTCACACAGTTGGCAGATTAGCAACTCAACGCGACGATTGGTACTAGGCGTAACAGCCTACAACGGATAAATTAGCTGAAATTCGTCTTATTTTGTCATTTGAACGGAAAGGTTAGCGGCATGAAACTCGGATTGGTGATGGGCTTGGGCGAAGGTGGTCGGGTCAATATTGATATGGATCTGATCCGGGAGGCAGAGGATCTGGGTTTTGACTCCGTCTGGTCTTCGGAAGCCTGGGGCTCGGACGCGATTTCAACGGCGTCTTGGGTTTTGGCGCAAACCAGCAAGATCAAGGTTGGCACCGGCATCATTCAAATGTCCGCCCGCACCCCGGCTATGGCGGCGATGACAGCCATGACCCTGCAACATCTGTCCAATGATCGCTTTATCCTTGGCATTGGGCCTTCCGGACCGCAAGTGATCGAAGGCTGGCACGGCATGCCCTATGGCCGGCCCCTGACCCGGACCCGGGAATATATTGAGATCATTCGCAAGATCGAAGCACGGGAAGGACCACTGACCCATGACGGCTATCACTACCAAATCCCAAAAACAGGCGAAGGCACGACTAATCTTGGTAAGCCCCTAAAGGGTATTCTGCATTCGCCCGCGCGTTTGAAAATCATAACAGGCACAATTGCCCCGGCCGGCGTTCGTGTCAGCGCGGAAATCGCCGATGGCATGATCCCCGTTTTCATGAACCCGGATCGTTTCGATGTCTTTGAAGATGCGCTGAACGACGGCTTTGCCAAAGCAGGCGGCGGCAAAAGCCTGG
This sequence comes from Rhodospirillaceae bacterium, assembly GCA_018660265.1. Taxonomy (GTDB): domain Bacteria; phylum Pseudomonadota; class Alphaproteobacteria. Next base: position 8,662 of record JABJKS010000110.1, read on the forward strand.
ATGATTTCGACATCTCGCCCTTCTGCTTCGTTAATCTGGACGATGACGAAGAGGCCGCCCGCATGCCGACACGGTCAAACCTGGCACTCTATGTGGGTGGCATGGGGGCCCGCGACAAGAATTTCTACAACGACTATGCCAAGCGCCTGGGCCATGAGGATGCTGCGGTCGAGATCCAGGATCATTTCCTGGCCGGACGCCGGGCCGAGGCGATGGCAGCGGTACCCGACAGCTTTGTTGATGAAGTATCTCTTACGGGACCGGCAGGCAAGATCACGGAACGTCTGCAGGACTGGAAAGCTGCTTCCAAGCAGAAGAAGGTTAAATCCCTACTGGCACGGGCGAATACCTCTGCTGAAATCCAGGTTCTGGCTAAGGCCGTATTATAGGAGCGCATCTGTCATGGCTATGAAACGCATTTATTCTGACCAGGTGAGTGAACCTCAGGCGGAAACCTGGTCCAACTGCAAGGTTGCCGGTGATTTCATCCAGATTGCGGGCTGTGTTTCAGGCTATGAAAATGATGTCATCGCAGGTGGTGATGATGTCTATGAACAGGCCCGGATCACCTTCACCAAGATCAAGAACCTGGTGGAGGCGGCGGGCGGTGTGATGGATGATCTGATCAAGGTCACGATCTTTGTCACGGACATCACCCGCCGGGAAGAAGTATGGAAAGCCCGGCGGGAGTTTTTCACCGGCGATTTTCCCTGCTCCACCCTGGTCGAAGTCTCCGCCCTGGCCCGACCCGGCCTGGCGGTGGAAGTTGAAGCCCATGGCTTTTTAGGATCGAGTAAATAATATGCAGATCAATGGTATGGCTGCCGTTGTCACGGGCGGCAGTTCAGGCTTGGGTGCGGCAACGTCACGGCATCTGGCCAAGTTGGGTGCCAAGGTCGCCATCCTCGACGTTAATATGGATCAGGCCCGTAGCGTCGCAGCGGAAATTGGCGGCATCGCGGTGGAATGCGATGTCAGATCCGATGAACAGGGCGAGGCAGCGGTCAAGGCCGCCCGCGATGCCCATGGCGCGGCCAGGATTTCCGTCTGTTGCGCCGGTGTCTCTGAATCCCGCCTGATGCTGGATCGGAACGGCCCGGCCCCGTTGGCGGATCATCGCCGTATCGTGGAAATCCACTTGATCGGGACCTATAATATCAACCGCCTTGTAGCTGCCGACATGGCGGATTGCGACCCGGTCGCTGATACGGCTGAGCGCGGCGTTATTATCAATACCGCCTCTATCGCAGGGTATGATGGCCCGCCCGGTGCAATTTCCTATAACGCTGCAAAGGCGGCCATTGCCGCCATGTGCCTGCCCATGGCGCGGGAGTTATCCCGGCATGCCATCCGGGTCATGGCCATTGCACCGGGTATTTTTGAAACGGCCATGGTCGCTGGCTTGCGACAAAACTATGTCGACGAAATGACGGCCGCCATTCCGTTTCCCAAACGGTTTGGCGATCCGTCGGAATATGCCCGGATGGTGGAAACAATCGTCACCACACCGATGCTGAATGGCGAGACCATTCGCATCGATGGCGGTCTGCGTATGCGCTAACGTCCAAACCGTGCCAACAAAAGGCCGGAGCCGACGATCAGCGCCATCCCCAAAAACAGACTCGGGCGCAGCACTTCATCAAACAGCAGCACACCAAACAGGCCCGAAAACAGCAGGGTCGAATATAGGAACGGGGCCACGAAGTTGGCATCGGCCATGGCCATGGCGTGCAGCACCAGGCGTTGACCTGCGATAGCGACCAGACCCATGGCGGCGAATATCAACCATTCCATAGGCTGTGGCGAGACCCAGGCCGGGATGGCCGCCAGCCCACCTAGAATTGCGCCAAATAGGTTGCCGAAGAACAACATGATCAAGGCCCGGTCGCCCAGGCCGGATAGCCATTTTACCGCCGCAATTTCCCCGCCCATACAGACAGCAGCGGCTACGGCAAACAATGAGGCAGCGCCAAATATGCTCGCATCCGGTCCGGCAATCACAATGACGCCCATAAATCCGACCGCAGCTGCCAACCAACGATAGGGCCCGGACCTCTCGCCCAGCAACAGAACCGCAAAGATCATCGCAAATATGGGGGAGCTAAACCCAATGGCCGTGGCGTTGGCCAGGGGAATGACGGCGATGGCCAGAAACATCAATGCAACACCGGCCACGCCGAAACTGGCGCGGAACATATACTTAAAAGGATGCTTGGTGCGCGGCACCACCTTTGCCCCGAATAGAACGGGCAGCAAAAACAGGGTTCCGAAAAAATAGCGCCCAAAAGTCATCTGCAGGGCACCAATTGGCTGGCCCGTATTTGCCAAAAGCAAATATTTCGCCAGGGCATTCATGGTCGCGAACAGGGCGGAGGCGACGACCATATAAAGCGCCGCGCGCCATAAAACCCCTGGCCCCCCCTGCTTCAATAGAGCTGCTTCATTGGGGCTGCTTTCATATAGCGGCGAACACCACTGTGCCAAGGAACAGGCCGCCGCCGAATACCACATGCACGGACAGGCTGGCCATACGGATAAAGTTCGGTCGTTCGGTTTTGGCGGCAAAGAAACCACCGCCCAAACCAGGTATCAGGATCAGCCAGGGTGCCAGCACGGTGACCGCACCGAAAACCAATCCGCTTACCAGGCTGGCCGGTTGTTCCATGACCGCCACCATGAATAGCAGGTAAATTTCCGCATAGACGAAGGCGACCAGGTAATGAAACGCCCAACCCAGGGCCAGCTCAAAGCGAACGGTCGGCGCGTCCGTGATTTCATCATGCCTGAAGACACCCCGGCCCAGATTGGCAACCCATCGGCCCACCAGGTTCCAATCCCGGTTTTTCTCCAGACTGTGTTCCAATGCCAGTTCGTAGATGTCGGTGAAAATGTTGGCAACGACACCGACAACCAGAATTTCCAGCCACATAACGTCCATTACGGGTACTCACAAATTAGCCGGCAGACATAACCTCGCGGATGCCGGCGATGATACGGTGACGGTTCGGGAAGACATGATCTTCCAGCCCGGGGCTATAGGGGATGGGCACTTGCAAGGCGCAAACCCGGCACAAGGGCGCTTTCATAGCCGCGAACGTGGTTGCGTCCTCCGTCACCAGCGCAGCGATTTCAGCCGATGCACCTGCCGTGGGTCCCGCCTCATCGGCGATCACCAGACGTCCGGTTTTTTGCACCGAGGCGCGGATGGTGTCATTGTCCATTGGGTACAAGGTACGGGGATCGACAACCTCGACCGAGACGCCCTCCTTCTCCATCACCTCAGCTGCTGCCAATGCTTCATGCACCAACCAGGCCAGGGCGACGACAGTGATATCACTGCCCGTCCGCTTTACATCGGCCACACCAAGGGGAATGGTATAATCATCTTCCGGCACCTCCCCCTTGACACCCATCAGACGGGTGGATTCGAATGACAAAACAGGGTTGTTGTCCCGGATCGCAGATTTCAACAGGCCCTTCATATCATAAGGCGTCGAGGGCAGGATCATCTTCAGGCCGGCCAAATTCATGAACATGGAATAGGGGCTTTGCGAATGCTGGGCCGCCAGATTTGTGCCGCCGCCTACCGAAGACCGAAAGACGATGGGGAAGGTTTGCTGGCCACCGAACATATAGTGGATTTTTGAAGCCTGATTGACGATCTGATCCATGGCAACGAACGAAAATGTGACCATGGACCAGTTCACGATGGGGCGATAACCCGAACCCGCCGCCCCGATGGCGATGCCTGAAAAGGCGTTCTCGGCAATGGGTGTGGCGCGCACCCGGGCGGCACCGAATTCTTCCACCATGGCCGGCGGGGCGTCTGTTGCCAGATGAATTGTCTTGGGGTCGCGGTTCATTTCTTCGGTGACCGCTTCCATCCCGGCGCGGGCATAAGATATCTCTCGCATTGTCATCCCTCCTAATCCGCAAACACATCATCCAGCGCCGATTCCGGCGCTGGGAATGGAGACGCCTCGGCGAAGGCGACGGAAGCTTCGATCTGGGCCAGAATTTCATCATCCATGGCCTGGAATTCCGCATCACTGAATTGGCCCTGTTGCTGTTTTAATTGTTCCAGCAACATCGGGATGGGATCGCGCGCAACCCAAGCGGCGATTTCCGAAGCCGGGCGCGGGTCCACTGCGCCGGGGCGTTCCGTATGGTTGCGATGGCGATAGGTTTTGCATTCCAGCAACGTCGGCCCCTCACCGGCGCGGGCCCGGGCGATGGCCTGCGTCGCCGCGTCGTAGACGGCGACGACATCATTGCCGTCGACCACGATGCCCGGCATGCCATAGCCCGCGGCCCGGCCAGCGACGTCGGCAGCGCCATGGGTCATCGTGGCAGCGGTATTTGCGGCCCAGGAATTATGTTCGCAAACATAAATCACCGGCAATTTCCAGCTGGCCGCAATATTCAGGGATTCATGGAACGAACCGGCGTTCGAGGCACCGTCACCGAAAAAGCCGACCGCGACACCGCCATCCCCATCCATCTGCGCGGCCAACCCGGCACCCGTGATGATCGACAGACCACCACCCACGATACCGTTGGCTCCCAGCATGCCAATGGAGAAATCAGCAATATGCATGGAGCCGCCCTTGCCTTTGCAAAAGCCGTCCTCGCGTCCGTAAAGTTCCGCCATCATGCGGTTCAGATCGGCCCCTTTGGCAATACAATGGCCATGGCCGCGATGGTTGGAGATAATTTGATCGCCATCCTTCAGTGCGGAGCAAACCCCGACTGCGACGGCTTCTTCGCCAATATAGCAGTGGACGACGCCATAGATGGCCCCGCTCTGATAATCATCCGAGGCGCGCTCCTCGAAACGACGAATGGTCTGCATCTGGCGCAACATTTCGCGCTGTAGCTCAGGTGAGGCTGACATGTCTGCGTTTCCCTCGATCATTGTTTTTGTTTTCACCCATTAGTTTGCGTGTCTTAGCCGTCAGACGCAATAGGGAGGCAGATTTGGAAACGCTGGAATGGGAACCTAATTCATTCGCCGGACTCGCCGGTATAGTGAGTGGGACGCCCTGTTGAAAGGCACGCCAACAAAGCCAGTATCAGCTCTTTTCAAATGCCGGTCCGTCGAAACGTTCCTTCATGGCGATCTCTTCAACCGAATTTCGCTTTAGTTTGGTCAGCTGTTTCTTGGGTTTGCCGAGGGGTACAACGGCGGCGACGGCGAAGTGTGAAGGAATATTCAATAATATCTGCACCTCTCCCTCACGGGCCGAGGCCAAGGTGGTGATGGTGCCGCCAAAGCCGGCCTGCCGGGCACCCAGCAATGTATTCCAGACGAAGGGATAGATCGAGGCACCGGATATAACCCCTACCCTGTCCAGGTCCTGATCCATGGAGGCCACGGCCTTCAGGTCGACCAGAAACACCAGCACGACCGAGGCGTCGCGAAAGGAATTGGTCAGCATTGTGGGCGCGGGCGTTGCCTCGATTTCGGCTGCCGTTACCTTCGTCGGGATCACCGCATTCCACGGATTTTCCCCGGCCTTGATTTGCGCCGCATAGCGTTTTGCGGCTGGCTCTGCCAGTTTGGCCAGGGCCTCACGCGTATTGGGATCACGAACAACGATGACCCGGTTACCCTGTCGATTGCCCCCTGACGGGGCGAACCGGGCGTTTTCAATGAGTGCGTAGACGACATCATCCGGAACCTCTTCGCCGGTAAATTCCCGCGCAGAAAATGTCGTACGCATGGCTTCATTAAGTTCCATGTTTCGTTCCCCAATAGATTAAACAGACCTTTAGCAGTTTGCTTTGACGGGGCCTGCAACGTCAAGCTTCGGCGCGTACAAATATTGCCATCTGACTGGCCGCGCCAAGGGTGGGGTGGGACCAGCCGATCCCCTGAAAGGTCGTCCGATAGCCGTTGCGGGTCCCAACGCCGCCGGCCCAAGCCTCAAATTTAGCCCGGCTCCATTCAAACTCATGCTCAGGATGACGCAGGCGATGGGAAGGTACACCGAGAAGTTCGTTGCATTCCTGATTGGGCGTTGTGATGATGACAAGGCCGGGCCGGAAACTATTGAAGATCGCCCGCTCTACCTGCGATAGACGGTCGGGGGGGATATGCTCAATCGTTTCCAACAACACGGCGGCATCGAAACCCGCGAGGTTTGGATCGGCATCCGTAAAGGATGCGTTCATCAGACGGATCCGTCCGCCGATTTTTACGCCGGCTCTTTCAAGCAGACGGGTGCTATCCTCCAGCGCCTGGCGGGAGGTATCGAGGCCGACAATGTTGTCAAAGAAATTATCCTGAGCCAGGACTTCCAGCAAAGGCCCGGTGCCGCAGCCAAGGTCGAGCACCCCGCGGGCAGCATGCGCCCGCAGGGTCTCTATCACCAGATCCAACCGCGCCTGATGCAGCGACGTGGTCATTGACTATTCTAGGCCGCCGCCAAGGCCTGTGCCGTCGCCAGGTCTACTTTCTCCTCACCCAACAGCGCTGCTACGGCGGCGTCATTGTCATCTTCAATGGCGAGGGGATCGCCTGCGCGCAGGCGATGATCCATGACCATGCGGGCCAGGATCAGACGGGAAGCATCTTCGCCCATTTCGCCCAATCGGGCCCCCTCCGTGGCCAGCAACACTGCCGTTACCATGTGATACAAGGCATCGGAGGCTTTCCGCGCCATAGGTTCATTACCGGTCATGGCAACTTTCTCGGCGAAGGCCACCGCACGGTCAATGGTACTGTCCAATTCACCCTTGAACTGGCCCGGCAGGCTCGTGGTATCGGCCAGCATGTCATGCATGGCCTCGGCCATTTGAACCTGCGCGCCAACTTTGGCAATGGCCCGGGTGGTGACATCCAGGGCATTGATATTGGAGGTCCCTTCCCACAACACCCCGATCATGGCGTCGCGCACCAGTTTGGAGTTGACCCAGTCTTCGATCAGGCCGTTGCCGCCCCGAACTTCCATTGCCCCCGTGGCAACCGTGATATTATCCCGGCAGGAGCGGAATTTCAGCAAAGGCGTCAGGATACGCGCCAGATTTGCCGCTTTCTCATCGCCCGCCTCCGCCAGTTCTAATTGCCGGCCCACGAACAGCGCCATGGACAAAACCTGCTCTGTCGGCACCATCAATTTCATCAACTGGCGGCGCAACAAGGGCTTGTCGATGATCTTTTCACCGAACGCAATTCGGTTACGGGCCACCACCAGCGCCTCGTTCAGGCAGCGGCGCATCATGGCAGCAGCACGGACACCATGGGATAGGCGTGACATGTTGACCTGGTCCATCATCAATTTCAGGCCGTTGTTGATGTCATTGCCGATCTCACCCAAGGGATAGGCCAGCGCACCGTCAAAGATAATCTCGCCTGAGGCCATGGACTTAGTGCCGAGTTTGTCTTTCAAGCGGACGACGCGGTATTTATTGCGGCTGCCATCATCAAGGTGGCGCGGCAGTGCGAACAGACCCAGGCCCTTGTTACCTTTCGCAGCACCTACGGGGCGGGCCAGCAATAGAGCTACATCACCGTCAACACAGGAACAGAACCACTTTTCGCCATACAGACGCCAATGCCCATCCTCCATGCGCGCCTCCAGCTCAATGTTGGAGACGTCCGAGCCGCCGGTTTTTTCCGTCATGAACTGGGCGCTTTTCAGGATCTTGCTCATGTCCTGGCTGTGCATGCCGGGCAGAAATTTCGCCTTCACCTCTTCCGAGGCATAGCGTTCAATCAGCAATGCGGAGGTATCGGTGACCGAGATGGGGCACATCAAACCGAATTCACCCTGCACAAACAGATACTGGAATATATATTTGGCCAGGGGCGGCACGGGGGCATCCCAACCGAATACGCCCGCCTTGCGTGACATGCAATGAATGCCGAAATCGCCAAAACCAATCTGTTCCATCTCCCGATAGGCGGGATGGAATTCGACCCAATCCTCATCAACGCCTTTCGGGCTGCGGGCATGTAGAATGGGGGTGTGACGGTCCGAGGTGCGGGATAATTCATCCAATCGGCCGCCGGCAATCTCGCCCAGGCGGCGATAATGCGGCTCCATATGATTGCGCAGCTTATCATCGAGATACAGCTTCAGCAGACCCTGAAGGCTATGGTCCACCTCAAAGAAATTCTGTCCCTGACAATCAGGTGCGACCCAATCGTTCAGATCCATTGCCTCAATCTGTGCTGCCAATGCGCCCGTATTCATTTTGGATATCCCCATGCTGCGTTGATGTTTCGACAATGTGGCTCACACGCCGTTCCTTGACAAACGATAAGTTTGAGGCGTTTGATTGAGTTTTTTTCAACTGAAATATTTAAGAAATGACCGATATTCCATCAACGACAGCCCTTTTAGCGTTCCGTACAGCGGCACATCATTTGAGTTTTCTGCAAGCGGCCCAGATACGTAACGTGACCCCGGGTGCCATCAGCCGGCAAATCCAGGGGTTGGAGGAGATGCTGGGCACCCGGCTGTTTCATCGTCACCACAAGCGGGTGGAATTGACCGCCCAGGGACGTGATTATCTGGCGGAAATCTCCACGCCCTTGGATCATCTGGCAGCTGCAACCGCGCGACTGCGCGGTGAACGCCATAGCGCGGCCATATCCATCTGCGCCTATCCGACGTTTGCCATCCGCTGGTTGCTGCCACGCTGGGGCCGTTTTTATGACCGCCATCCGGATGTGGACGTGCGCCTTACCACATCTCTAAACCCGGTTGATTTCAGCCGTGATGACTATGATCTGTCCATCCAGGTGATGGGCGGGAATGCGCAGACGGCTGGTTTGCAATCGCATCAATTCCTCTCCGTCGATACGTATCCGATTTGCAGCCCGGATGTTGCCGCGCGCATAAACGCGCCCAGCGATCTGGTCGAGCATACCTTGATCCACAGTGGCCCACGGCCGACGGATTGGCGCCGTTGGCTGACCACTGTAGGCCTGCCGACATTAAATGGCGCGCGGGAGTTGCGTTTCGAAAGCCTGAACCTGGCCATTCAGGCAGCCATTGAAGGTATCGGCGTTGCCATCGGCATCGATGCCCTGGTGCGCGAGGATTTGGCGCAGGGCCGTTTGGTACGTCTGTTTGATATGCAACGCCGTTCCAACCACCCTTTCCACATCGTCTATCCCGATGGCAAAGCAAAAGATGAACGCCTGATCGCCTTTCGTGACTGGTTGTTGGAAGAGGCTGCGACAGCCAGCCCACGAACAGTATGTGGCTAATGCGCCACAACTGGTAAAATATCACGAACCAAGAGGTGAAATGAATTGTGGTTAATTCTCTATTATGACAACTCTCATCTGACTTGCAGCATTATTCAAGCGTGCATACGGATACGGGGATCCCATGTTCCTTCTTCAAATACACAGTAAAAGACGAGTTCGAACTGTCATTTCTTTGCTAACCGGCATCATTGGCGCAGCGGTTTTTTCCGTCATGCCGGCCAAAATCGCTGGCAGCGATGCTCTTGATGCAAGCCCCGCTTTGGAGCGCAAGGCGAAGACATTGGGCAATCGGCTCATGTCTGCTGCCGCAGGTGCCGCAGCGGGCGGCGAACGGGCTGCCGTAAATCAAGCAGCCGATGCGACCATCGATTTTCTATTGCCCGGCGTTGGATCGGAGGCCCCTGGCTGGTTGCAACGAACAGAGTTCGAATGGAGCCTGCGGGAGGATAACAAGCCTGATTGGTCAATCCTGACTGTGCAACCACTATACCAATCCTTGATGCAGACCGATACCGTGTTCACGCAGATCAGTGCTTTGAGGAACCACCCGTTTGGTGAAGCGCGAACAACCACCAATCTGGGTATCGGTTATCGCCGCTTGTTGTTCAACGACACCATCATGGTTGGTGCCAATAGTTTTTTTGATCATGAATGGCAACGCGATCACAGCCGGATCGGGCTGGGGGCAGAGGCGCGCTGGAACAATTTTGATTTCTACGCCAATTACTACAACGCCATTTCCGGAACCAAATTCGAAGTACATCCAAACACCACGGAAAAGGCGTTGGACGGCTATGACGGAGAAATCGCCTCGCAAATCCCATATTTACCATCGGCGCGGGTACGGGCGAAGTTTTATCATTATGACGTTACGAGCGCATCGGACCTGGATGGCTGGAGCGCCGGAATTGAAGTGGACCTGCATCAAAACCTGCAACTCGAATTCGGTATAGATGATGACGACAGCAGTAGTGAAAAATGGTTCCTGCGTGTTCGCTTTTTGCCGGCCAGTCCATATCGCCCGGTTTTGTTACGCCGCAATCCCATAGACAGCGTCGCCTTCCGCCCCCGCAACATGCGAGAGCAGACTTTGAGCAAGGTTCGGCGCGAGAACGAGATCACTGTTCAACGAACCATCACGGTACGTGGCTCGGTGACAATTTCCAGGGGGACATGATCATGAAATGCCTCTCGTTCTTGTTGTTGACCATGGTCGCCCTGTCCCTTTCGATAGACGTTGTTCGGGCGCAGACCTCCGTCACGCCAGCCCAGTATCAAATCCAGGTGCAAAAAATTGAACTCTGTCGAGAATCTACCTGCGCCTCCACACTTGTTTTGGGCGAACGGAGCGCCACGTTTGATCTTGCCGCCAGCTCTGCCGGAGCTGCCTCGGGGGCATATATCGAAAATGTTACATTGACCCAGGGCGATAGCTTCTCCCACCTAAAGGTCACCATGTCCCGTAACATTGTGATTTCCGGCAATACGACAACGGCACTTGCCAATGCCGGCGGGGCGGGTGTGTCAGCGTTTTGTTATACAGATTCTACTGACAGCACATCAACCACGACGACGGCTGGCGTGGCCGGTACCAGCGTCGTATCGGCGGCAACGGCGGCTGGGTTGGCGGGCGGTCAAACCTTGGTCGTACCCGATCAAACTGGCAGCTATGCGGGGGATTTAACGACATCGTTTAGCGCGGAGGGCATCGCGATCATCGATAGCACAACAATGACCTTTACCCAGGCGTTGGCCGCCGCCTTTACCGTATCTGCAACCACGCCGACGTTTGATATCGCCTTTGATGTGGCCAGCAAATTGCAATTTCAAGTGACGGGCGTGGGCGTCTGTAGCGCATTTATGTTGCCGCCCGGCGTAACCTACACAATTCAATAGACCGCTAGTGATTTAGTCCAAGGCCGTCCAGGAACCCGCCCACTGCTTTATTGAATGCGGCCGGCTGATCCAAATTGGCGTCGTGCCCGGCATCTTCGATGATGACCTTTTGTGCGCCTTCGATCTTCTTGGCCATATAATCCGTCGCCGCATGAAAATTTACGTCTTCCGAACCCACCAGCACCAGTGTGGGCACGGCAATATTGGGCAGGCTTTCGATCATGGATGCATCGGTCTGGGCCAATAGGCCACGGGCCGCATGGGCCAACCCGGTGGCGTCGCGGTGTCCAGCGATTTTTGCCGCCGGCCCATCGCCAAGCCCATCCAGGCCCACTTTGTCAAAAGACGCAGCGCGTTTATGGGCAACGTCGTTCCAGGCATCCCGGGCGGCATCCTTCCTGAAGCCGGGTCCGGTATCAAACAGCATCAGACCGGCCGTCCGTTCCGGGTATTTCAGATGAAACAGCAGCGAGGCACAGCCGCCCAAAGACAATCCGCCGATGACCGCCTTTCGCTCGCCACAGGCATCCAGAATAGCGGCCATATCCGCGACGCTTTCAGCATCCGTATAGGCCGCCGGGTCCTCCGGATAGTCGCTTTGCCCATGTCCCCGCATGTCCCAGGTTATGACCCGGTAGCGGTCCTGCAGGTCGGCGATCTGTTCCCGCCACATGGTGGAGGATTGAGAAAAACCATGGCTCAACAAGATAGCGGGCCCCGTCCCATGATCCTCAAAATAAACTTTGACGTCGTCGCGAATTACAAATGCCATGACCACTCTCCTAAAGTCAGAACTGTTGCCTCAGGCTAGCCAGCTATCAGTGCCTGTCAATAGTCGTGCTATGATCGGTTAGGAATTAGTGGAGGGAACGCATGCCCAATCTGAACGATCTTCGCACCCCGGCCCTGTTGCTGGACCAGGCCAAATTGCAACGAAATCTTGACCATATGGCCGCTCGTGCCACGGCCCTGGGCGTCAATCTGCGGCCCCATATGAAAACCGCGAAATCCATCGAGGTCGCCAAGCTGGCGACGAGAGGCCAAGAGGGCGGCATAACAGTTTCGACCTTGGCGGAAGCCGACTATTTCGCCCGTGCCGGCTTTACCGATATTCTCTACGGCGTCGGCATCACACGGGACAAATTGGCCGACGTCGACGCCATCCAGGATCTGGGGGCGACAGTGACCATGATCCTGGACAATTTTGATTGCGCCCAAGATGTCGTGACCCGGACAAATGATTTGTCCGGGCGTTTCGGCTTCTTAATCGAGATCGACTGCGGCCAACATCGCACAGGCTTATTGCCCGACGATGCACAGGTGTTGCAGATCGCCCGGTTGCTGGATGGGGCCAGGAACTGCGAACTGCGCGGTGTCATGACGCATGCCGGACATTCCTATAACTGCGATAGCATCGCCGCGATGAGAGAGGTGGCGGAGGCTGAGCGTGCCGCCGTGGTCGCCGCAGCAGAGATAATCCGCGCCAACGGTCTGCCATGTGAGATCGTCAGCGTCGGCTCCACCCCCACCGCTTTGCATGCGGAGCATTTGACAGGTGTGACGGAAATGCGGCCTGGCGTCTTTATGTTTGGCGATTTGTTTCAGCAGAGTATCGGCAGTTGCGAACTGGAGGATCTGGCCGTGTCGGTCCTGACCTCGGTCATCGCCTGGAGAGATGACGAAGCGCGCGCCATGGTCGATGCAGGCGCCTTGGCCTTGTCACTGGATCGAGGTGCCCCGGACGGGAACGGTGATTACGCCTATGGTATGGCGGCTGATCTGGACGGTCGTCCCCTGCCCGGCGATTTACGCATTCGTCAGACGAACCAGGAACACGGTTTTCTGCCCGGCCTGAAACAGGCCTTACGTGTTGGCGACCGCCTGCGCGTGCTACCCAACCATGTCTGTTCGACAGCCGCGCAGTACGACCGCTATCACATCATTGATGAAAGTGGTGAAATCATCGACAGCTGGACACGAACCGGAGGCTGGTAGCGGCTTCGGTCACATCAGGAGCTGGCCGTCATCAACAGGGATCAAGGTGCCGGTCATATAGTCCGATTGCGATGAGGCCAACAATAACAAGGTGCCATCCATCACCTCCGGCGTCCCGACACGTCGGCGTGGCATGGCGGCGATCATGCCCTGGCCATCGCGGGTAAGCCAATGATCGGCATTCATCTCCGTCTCGATATAGCCGGGGCAAATGGCATTGACCTGAATATCGTGACGGGCCCAATCCAAGGCCAATTGCTTGGTCATATGGGCAATGGCCGCTTTTGACATGCCATACAGGGTCAACTTGCCGTAGGCCCGCAAGGCCATCATGGAGGCGATATTGATAATTTTACCACCCATCCCCCGTTTGATCATGCGGCGGCCCACGGCCTGGGCCAAAAAGAACGGTCCCTTGACGTTGGTCTCGTGCACGAAGTCATAGTCTTCCATGGTGAAATCTTCGGGACGTTTCACCACGGAGACACCCGCATTGTTGACCAGAATATTGATCGGACCCAGGGTATCTTCGATTGCGGCCACAACGCGTTCGATGGCATCGGGATCGCGCACATCCAGGGCAAAGGCTGTGGCCTGGCCGCCTGCGGCCGCAATCTCTGCCGCCAGGGTATCCAGTCGATCGGTTCGCCGGGCCGTGACGGCCACCTGTGCCCCCGCGCCGGCCAAGGCAATCGCCGCCTGCCGCCCCAGGCCGGATGAAGCCCCCGTAACCAGGGCAACCTTACCATTCAGATTATAGGTCAATTCGGGCATACAAAACCTCATCACGCGACTAAAACTGCAAAATAACACCTCAAATACCATGCCAATGTGACCCGAAGCGCGGCACAACACAATTGCAAAACCGAAGTTTGTGTAAAGGGCTTATTAACCGACGACAGCTATCTTCAAGCGACAGAGGAGACTATGTCTATGCATGCAAACGCGCGGGTTCTGCTTTACAGCGATACGGACAACAGTGGCGAATTGGCCGGTAAACTTGAGAAGCACGGCTTCCAGCCGTTGCCCGCCACATCCCACGAAGATGCCTTGCGCATCGTTGACAGGGAATATCCCGATATTGCCATCGTCAATGCGACGACGGGCGATGATGCCGGGCGTCTGCGGCAAGAGCTGTTGGCATTGCGGCCGGAGGGCGGCATTCCGACAATCGTGATTGGTGCGGGGGCCGAAACCCCGGAAGATAATCTGCAGACGGAATACCTGCCTGCGCCGTTTCGTGATGCGGAACTGTTCTCGCGCCTGCAGGTGCTTTCCCGCCTGGTGACCATGCAGGCGGAATTGGATCTGCGCTCGGAAACATCAGAGCTTTATGGCGTCGACGCGCCGGCCCACGTGGCACCTCCCAGTACCGTCGCAGGTGCCCGCATTCTCGTGATTTGCAAAAACGCGGATTTGCAGCGGAGCATCGCGAAAATCATCGCGCCTTTCGCGACGTCTGACAATGTCGAAGACCCTTTTGATGCTATTGAAAAATTGTTGCAGGCGCCTTTTGACGCCGTGGTTGCGGTTCGCACGGACGAGGTAGACGGACTGTTGGATTTTTGCCGCGTCCTGCGCAATCACGCCAATTTGTTCAACATGCCCTTGGCGATATTGAGTGATAGTAACGATACAGCGGCCCACGATCAGGCCTACGAAGCCGGTGCTTCTGATGTTTTGGATTTGGATAGCGAGATGGCGCGTTTGTCGCCCCGCCTGCAGCATCTGGTCAAGCAACAACGCTATCGCCAATCCATGCAGGACGTCTATCGCGAGGGACGGCACTACGCCGCGACCGAGTCTCTGACCGGGCTGTTTGGCCATGGCTATCTGCATGTGCATTTGCAGAAACAGATCGCCGAAAGCCAAAGCCGGCACAAGGATCTGGCCCTGGGCTTTTTTGACATTGCCGATATGACCGCCTTCAACGCTGAATATGGCTATGTGGCGGGTGATATGTTGTTGCGCCAGATTGGCAGTGCCTTTGGCGGCCTTGTTCGGGCCGAAGATCTGCCTGCACGGTTCGGTGGTGACAAGTTTTGCATCGTTCTGCCCGATACCGACCTGGCATCCGCCCGGCCCGTGTTGCAACGCATCGCCGGCGTGATCAATTTTACCGAGTTCGCGGTTACTAATGCCGGCGAGCCGGTGAAGGTTCGCCTGAAAAACGGCTCCGCCCAGCTGCAAGACGATGACACGGCTGAAAGCCTGATCGCCCGGGCGCGGGCCAATATCGAAGGTACCTGACGCCTCGGCCCCGGTTTTGCTCTATTCCATATTCCATATTCTTGGCTTATGGGTCTTAACCTTGAACAAAAGCATGCGTATTATAGCGAAATGATTCACGTAGACATCATTTCCGATACGGTTTGCCCCTGGTGCTATATTGGCAAGCGGCGGTTTGAGCAGGCTGCGGCCTTGCGCCCGGATTATGAATTCCAGGTCGGCTGGCGGCCATTTCAGTTAAACCCCGAAATTGCGCCCCAAGGGGTGCCGCGGCAGGAATATTTGAGCGCGAAGTTCGGCGGCGTTGAACGGGCTGACCGGGTTTACGAGGCGGTCACGACGGCTGGCGAAGACGTGGGCCTGGATTTCAATTTTCGCGGCATCCCCCATCAGCCAAATACTTTTGATTCCCATCGTTTGGTGCGCTGGTCCGAATCCGCCGGGCTGCAGGATGCGGTGGTCGAGGCTTTGTTTCAGCGTTATTTCTGCGAACAGGTGGACGTGGGCAATCAGGCCGCTTTGGTGGAACTGGCGCGAAGCTGTGGCATGGATGCCGATCTGGTACGCGAATTATACGACAGGGATGCGGACCGGGATCTTGTCATGGCCGAAGAAGGCGTGGCCCGGCGCATGGGCATCAATGGCGTGCCCTGCTTTGTCATCGATCATAAATACGCCATATCCGGTGCCCAGGACCCGTCCGTTCTGACCCACGTATTTGATCTGGCCATGCAGGATCATGAGAAAATACAGGCGTCTAAGGTGCCAGTTGAGCCAGCTTCACCAACTGCCGGATCAGATAATTAACACCTTTCAGGCGATCCGCCGCCTCCCCCCATTGCCTTTGGAAGACCAGCTTGTGATCCGGGCGTAGTTTTGCCGTGCCTTTGTTTTCGTTGATCAGAGCGACCAGACCGCCAGGATTGGCAAAATTGTCATTGTGGAAGGTGACGCTTGCCCCGCCCGGGCCGGCATCGATCTTGGCCACATTCGCCTCCCGGCACATGCGCTTGATGGTGATGATGGCCAACAGATTATTCACTTCTTCAGGCAGGGTGCCGAAGCGGTCGATCAGTTCGGCGGCAAAGGCATCGATTTCCGCTGCATCCTGCAAATGCGCGAGGCGACGATAGAGCCCCAGGCGGACATCAAGGTCGGCAACAAAATGGTCTGGGATCAATACAGCTGCACCTAGATTTATTTGTGGCGACCATTCCTGATCGCTGGGATTGATCTCTCCCGCCGCACCACTGCGCGCGGTGGCCAGGGCTTCTTCCAGCATCTGGTTATAAAGTTCAAAGCCGACCTCGCGGATGTGACCCGATTGCTCTTCTCCCAATAGATTACCTGCGCCGCGCAGATCCAGATCATGGCTGGCCAGGGTAAAGCCTGCGCCCAGACTGTCGAGGGATTGCAGCACCTTCAGGCGCTTTTCCGCCGCCTCTGTGGGACGGGCCCGGGCCGGCAGGGTCAGATAGGCATAGGCCCGGACTTTTGAACGGCCGATACGCCCGCGCAGCTGATAAAGCTGCGACAGGCCGAAATGATCGGCCCGGTGCACGATCAATGTATTGGCGGTGGGTATATCCAAGCCGGATTCAACAATCGTGGTGGACAGCAGAACATCATAGGCACCGTCGTAAAAGGCTTCCATCACGTCTTCCAGCTGACGGGGTGCCATGCGGCCATGCGCCGTGACGAATTTGACCTCCGGGACATGCTGGCGCAGAAACTCCTCGACCTCCGGCAGATCCTTGATACGGGGGCAGACATAAAAGCATTGCCCGCCCCGATAATGCTCCCGCATGATTGCTTCGCGGATCACCACCCCATCGAACGGCATCACGAATGTACGCACAGCCAGGCGGTCTACGGGAGGGGTGGCAATCAGGCTCAATTCCTTAACGCCCGAGAACGCCATTTGCAGGGTCCGCGGGATCGGCGTCGCGGTCAGGGTCAGGACATGAACGTCGCTGCGCAGTTGTTTCAGGCGTTCCTTGTGAACCACGCCAAAATGCTGTTCCTCATCAATGACCAGCAGGTTCAGGTTCATGAAGGCGATCTTCTTGCCCAACAGGGCATGGGTGCCGATGACAATATCAACCTGTCCGTTGCTCAAACCTTCACGGGTCGCGGTGGCCTCCGCCGTGTTGACCAGACGGGATAGCTGGCGGACCTTTACCGGCAGGCCGGCAAACCGATCGGTGAAGGTCTTATAGTGCTGGCGACATAATAAAGTGGTTGGGGCCACAACGGCGACCTGACTGCCGGTCATGACTGTTGCAAAGGCACCGCGCAGGGCGACTTCTGTCTTGCCGAAACCAACGTCGCCGCAAACCAGGCGGTCCATGGGCGTACCCCGCATCAGATCACCAAAGATGTCTTCGATGGCGCCCAGTTGGTCCTCGGTTTCCTCAAAAGGGAAACGGGCGCAGAATTCTTCGTACAGACCCTCGGGCCGTTCAATCTTAGGGGCCGCGCGCAGCACCCGTTCGGCGGCGACCTTGATTAGCTGATCCGCCATATCGCGAATATGTTGTTTCAGTTTCGCCTTGCGGGCCTGCCAAGCCGCCCCGCCAAGCTTGTCCAGATTGGCACCGGCATCTTCCGAGCCGTAGCGGGAGAGCAGTTCGATATTAACCGCCGGCAGGAACAGCTTGTCATTGCCGTGGTAGTGGAGTTCCAGGCAATCGTGGGCCGAGCCCCCAACTTCAATGGTTTTCAGGCCCATATAACGCCCGACGCCGTGCTCCACATGGACCACAAGGTCACCATCGGACAGCTGGTTCTGTTCGGTCAGAAAATCTTCCGCACGGCGGGTGCGTTTGCGCCTCGCCAGACGATCACCAAGGACATCCTGTTCCGAAATAATGGCCAGGTCATCGGTCTCAACACCATGCTCCAGGCCCAGAACCACCATGGCCGGGACGCCGGTTTCCAGGGCCAGGACACCGGGCCAATGATCGACGGCCTGGACACCTTCGATGCCATGATCATCCAACAGCAGGGCCATGCGCTCGGCAGAGCCCATGGAGAAGGCTGCAAAAACCACACGGCGGCCTCTTTGCCGCTGTTCGTTGACATGGCCGCGCAGGGCATCAAAGACGTTGATCTCCGCCTGCGCCCGTTCGGCGGCGAAGTTGCGGCCCTGTCGTCCGGCAAAGTCGATGACGTTCGCGGCCTCCGGCGTGCTGAAGGGGGAATAAACCCCGCCCGGCCGTGCGGCGATGGCCTGATCCCAGGCCGTGACGTCCATGAACAGACGCTGCGGGGGAATGGGTTTATACGATGGTGCCCCGCCATAGGGGTTCTTTTGCGCCTCAACCCGGGCCTGATAATAATCCTCTACTTGGGCCAGACGATCATCACGGGCCTCAAGGCATTGATGATCCATGGTGACAATGCCTTCGTTGACATAGTCGAAAACCGTCTCCATTTCGTCATAGAACAACGGCAGCCAATGTTCCATGCCGGCATGGCGGCGACCCTCCCGGATGGAAGCATAAAGCGGATCTTCGTCGGTGATTGCGCCGAATAGTTCGCGATAGGCCTGGCGAAAGCGATCCGTGGTCTCCGACGTTAACTGCACCTCGGATACCGGGACCAGGTTTAGGGTCTGCCCTGTGCCCGTGGTGATCTGGGTCAGGGGATCGAACAGGCGAATGCTTTCCAAAGTATCACCGAAGAAATCCAGACGTACCGGGCTTTCGGCCCCGGCAGGATAAATATCCACGATGCCGCCGCGGGTGGCGAATTCCCCAGGCTCCATCACCGTGCCTGTGCGGCTGTAGCCATTGCGGACCAGAAATTCCAGTAATTCGTCGACTACCACCTCGACGCCAATGCCCGCCTGAAATACCGCGCCAGCGATGGAGCTGCGCGGCGCCAGGCGTTGTAGGGAGGCATTGATGGTGGTGAGCAGGATCGAAGGCGCTTTCGGTGCCTCCTGCCCAACCAAACGGGCCAGAGTGTTCATCCGCGTGGCGCAAATCTCCGGGTTGGGAGAGGTCCGATCATAGGGGAGTGTATCCCAGGCAGGCAGGCGTAGAATATGGATACCCGGCGCAAAAAAGGCAATTTCCTCCGCCAAGGTGGCCATGCGGCCTTCATCGCGGGCGATATGCAGCAGCCAACCACCCCCCTGCCCCGACATCGCCTGCGCCAGCTCCGCCAAGCTCAGCGCGTCCAGACCTTCGGGCATGGCGGTGAGTTCGTATCGCGATCCGGATTTTAGTATTTTATCTTTATAATTCAAAATCTTATGGCGTTATTTTAAAGTCTAATATCAGATTCATGATGTGATGGTCATGCTCGGGCGGAATGCTCTCCCGCCGGGCCAGCCAGGCATAAATGTCATGTTCGTTTTCGTTTATGATGGCTTCGTACAAATCCATATCCGCCTCGTCCATGGTAGGCAGGTGTTTTTCGGCAAACTGCCCTAGAACCAGATCCAGTTCCTTCGTGCCCCGATGCCAGCTGTGATAGCGCAAACGCTTGCGGCGAATTTCCACAGTCTCTTGAACGTCGCTATTCTCTTCCATCGCACTTCCCACCTCTCGCCACAGGATATAACGTACCCCTAGCACTCATACCAGCACCGGAATAGCATGCGCCCCGAAATACTTTTCACCCTGTTCAAACCGGCCACGACTCTTAAAGGCGTGGGACCGCGCATGGGCAAATTGATGGAGAAATTACTGGGCGGCCCCACAGGTACGCCCATTGGCGCCCGTCTTGTGGACTTATGCTGGCACCTGCCGACCGGCCTGATCGATCGCAGTTTCCAACCCAAAGTGGCCGATGCGCCCGACGGCGTGGTGGCGACCCTGACGGTCACTGTGGATGAACACTGGCCCCCTGCCAACCGCCGCCTGCCCTACAAGGTGATCTGTAGCGACGATAGCGGCTCCGTCAGTCTGGTATTCTTCAACGCCAAGGATGATTACCTGCATCAAATCCTGCCCATCGGATCCAGCCGGGTGGTGTCAGGCAAGATTGGTCGCTACGGACACGAGATCCAGATGGCCCATCCCGATCATATCGTGGACCCCGAAAAGGCGGCTGACTTGCCAAAGGTGGAGGCGACCTATCCGCTGACCGCAGGTCTAACGGCCAAGCCTATGCACAAGGCCGTCCGCGCTGCCCTGGCCCTGGCCCCTGACCTGGGGGAGTGGCAGGACCCGGCCTGGCTGGCCAAGCAAAAATGGCGGCCCTGGCGGCAGGCGCTGTTGGCAGTGCACGAACCCGAAAGCCTGGCTGCGTTGGAGCCTGATGACCCCGCCCGCCGCCGCCTGGCCTATGATGAATTGTTGGCCAACCAACTGGCCCTGGCCATGATCCGGGCGGCCAGCCGCAAACGATCGGGCCGTGCCATTGCCGGCGATGGCCGCCTGCGGGACCAACTGGTGGCCACCCTGCCCTATACCTTGACCCAGGGGCAGCGGGATGTGCTGGATGATATTCGCGGTGATATGGCATTACCCCTGCGCATGTTGCGCCTGTTGCAGGGGGATGTGGGCAGCGGCAAGACGGTGGTCGCGCTCCTTGCCATGCTGGCGGCGGTCGAAACCGGCGCACAGGCAGCTTTCATGGTCCCGACGGAGATATTGGCCCGCCAGCACCTAGCGACCCTGACGGAGCTTTGTCAGGATTTGGATATTCGGATTGCCATTTTGACCGGACGCAACAAGGGACGGCCACGCCAGGCTTTATTGGACGATCTTGTTGACGGCAGGATCGATATTTTGATCGGCACCCACGCCCTGTTTACCGAGGACGTCATGTTCAAGGATCTGGCCCTCATCGTGATCGATGAACAACACCGCTTTGGGGTTCATCAACGCCTGACTCTGGGCGACAAGGGCGAGGCAGCGGACATATTGGTGATGACGGCCACGCCGATCCCCCGCACCTTGTCCCTGACTGTCTATGGCGACATGGATATCTCCCTCCTGCACGGCAAACCGGCGGGCCGCAAGCCTGTGGATACCCGTGCAATGGCGCTCTCCAGGCTGGATCAGGTCGTCGCAGGGGTTCAGCGGGCTATTAACAGCGGCGCACGGGCATTTTGGGTCTGCCCGTTGGTGGAGGAGAACGAACAGCTGGACCTGGCCGCGGCAGAAGAACGCCACGCCACCCTGGCGCGGATTTTCGGCCCGGAAAACGTCGGCCTGATCCATGGCCGCATGAAGGCCAAGGAAAAAGACGCCGCCATGGCCGCGTTTGTGGCAGGTGAAACTAAGGTTCTGGTCGCCACCACGGTGATCGAGGTCGGCGTTGATGTGCCCGAGGCGACCATCATGGCCATAGAACACGCCGAACGTTTCGGCCTGGCGCAACTACACCAACTACGGGGTCGGGTAGGCCGGGGCGACCAGCAAGGCCATTGCCTGCTCCTCTACACCGAACCCCTGGGCGAAACGGCGCGGGCCCGCATCGCCATTATGCGCGAAACCGAAGACGGCTTCCGCATCGCCGAAGAAGACCTAAGATTACGAGGCACCGGAGAACTATTAGGCACCCGCCAAAGCGGTTTCCCCGCCTTCCGCATCGCCGATCCCATGGCCCACCAGGACCTTATGGAAGTCGCCCGCGACGATGCCCGCCTTATCCTGGATCGCGACCCGCAGCTGGAGAACGAGCGCGGCCAGGCGTTGCGGGCGCTGCTGTATTTGTTCGAGCGGGATGCGGCGGTGAAACTATTGCGGTCGGGGTGAGTTTTCGAAAATAACAATCCAGTTCGATGCTGCGACCTGGGAGTGGTGTACTGGACAGCCTAGCGCCCAATCGCGCAGGCTTCCTGGGTAAAGTTCAATGCGCACCAGATCTGTTTGGCGTCCGATACCGGGCGAAATTGTTCCGGCTCCTCCGGCGTCAAAATTGGGTTATCGGGATCGGTCTTAGCGGCGACTGGATAGGCTTCGGTAATGCTGTGGCTGAGTACAACGGCGAGGACCGCATTGGTCATCACCGAGTTGGTGTCGTTTCTGACGATCTGGATATCTGCCTCGGGCCACAGGCTCCACGTCGGCAAGAGGCCGATTAGGTGCAGGGGATCGAATGGGGATAGGCCAGCAGCACGATTTTTGTGGTTAATTCAGGCCGCCACCAGTTTGCTCATTCGTTGCCGCATTTGAATGCGAGAACACATCAGCAAACAATGTTTTCTTAACGATATCTTCGGTGTTGATGTCTAAAGCTATAGGCCGGAACGCATCTGTTGCTGAAGAACAATCGGAGTAACCGCCGCAATATGGCCGATCAGTACGAAAACGATAGGCGAAATAATGGTTTACGTGGCGAAGCTGACAAGATCACTGTCCTTGCCGCTGAGTTTGAGAACCCCGTTAACGAGCACCTTTATCGCCGATCAGAGGCGAATACCCAACGCAGACTGGTTCTGACCGTTTGTGTCCTGACGCTATTTCTGGCGACCGCATTTTCCTTGGTAACAGGCCTGCAAGATGCCGCCCCATCGTTGTTTTTTAATATCTATCGCGGCGCGCAGCTTGGTTTGGCGGTTGTCTTATTCATCCTGGCATTACGCAAGGCAGATTATCGAAAACTGGATTACGTCTTGCTCGCCTTTACAGGCATGATTGTCTTCCAGACTATTTTGTTGCAGGAGATTGCCGATCCGGAAAAACTAGGCCTTTTGGGGCGAAACCTGACCGTCATAACCATCGGCCATATATTGCTGCCGACACGGTATATCTATTCCTGCGTCCTAATGGTCTTAATGGCCGGCATCAGCCTGTTCCAGATTGCACTGTTTCATCAATTCGCCTTCGATGAAAAGCTTAGCCTTTGCGCCCTGATCCTCGCCCTGACGGCGGTGGGCATCGCCGCCCGTTGGCAGCGCGAAGTGACCTCCCGCCGCCGCTATCGTGCGGCCCGCGAACGGGACAATTTGGTAAGCGCATTGCGGGATAGTGAAAGCAGGATGCGTCTGATCAGTGACAATATTCCAGCCTTCATCAGTTATGTTGATAATCAGCAAATATTACGCTTCGCAAACCAGACCGGCATCGAATGGTACCAGGTCAAACAGGAAGACGTGCTTGGTTTTCACTTAAAAAAATTGCTCGGCGCTAATTATGATGGCGCCCGACCTTATATTGATTTGGCGCTTCGCGGCGAAGCAGTGCGCTTTGAACGGGTTTTGACTTATCCGGATGGTAAAGTCAGAACCATTGACGTCCATCATTTACCTCATCGTGATGAGTCTGGCGAAGTAGTGGGGTATTTCAATCAAGCATTTGATCTGACAGAGGTCAAACAATCCGAATTGGAATTGCGGCAGGCACGCCAGGCCTCGGATGCAGCCAACAGATCGAAATCTGAATTCCTGGCTAACATGAGCCATGAACTGCGTACGCCCCTGAACGCGGTTATCGGCTTTTCCGACGCCATGCGGTCGGGCCTGACAGGGGAATTAACCGCCAATCAGATGGACTATTTGAAAGATATCTCCACCGCCGGCGGACATTTGCTGTCATTGATCAACGATATCCTCGATCTGGCTAAAATTGAGGCCGGGAAACTGCAAATCTCCCGGGAAGATATCGATGTGGATTATCTGATCGCCGACAGTCTACCCTTTGTTCGGGAGCAATCGGACAACCGGAACATCAAATTGTTGCATGACAACCAGGACCATAATCGGCCTGCCCTTTATGCGGACCCACGCCTGGTCCGACAGATGCTGGTGAACCTGCTGTCCAATGCCGTCAAGTTTTCCCCCGAAGGCGGCGTTATCACGATTGCGGCGACGGAAACTGAGACGGGTGAACTTGTCATCACCGTGAATGACAAGGGCATCGGTATGACACCTGATGAGATCTCAAAAGCGATGAAACCGTTCGAACAGACGGAAAGTGGCGTGAACGCAGGCGGTACGGGCCTGGGC
The DNA here is from genome assembly GCA_018660265.1 of Rhodospirillaceae bacterium. GTDB lineage: Bacteria > Pseudomonadota > Alphaproteobacteria. The sequence goes on from JABJKS010000110.1 coordinate 32,913, forward strand.
CTGCCCCTGGTCGACAGAATGATGGCATTGCACGAGGGATCACTGGAATTAGAGAGTATAACAGGTCAAGGCACGACAGCGTCTCTACGCTTTCCATCAAGTCGGTGCGAGGCGGACAAAATATTACAGCAGTTGCCCGGAGCGATAAGCGCTTAGGATTTGGGCAATACAGTGTTGATATCCGTACGCTCTCGCGGGACGGCCACATTTCCGACAAACAGACGATTTACCTCTCCCGCCCCATCCGCCATGGGCATGATCAGGCGGCACCAGCGCGTGCTGTAAGACATGTTGGGGGCGGCATCGTTTTCAGAATATATACAGCGACGCAAGGCAATGGCGGCACGATATTGTTGGGCGAACACGACGGTTGGCGCAGCTGGATGTGCTGACAACCATGTTCGGGAAAAGTCCCGCCCCATAACTTCAGCTATCCGGGTGCCGTATAGGCGAAAGTAGAAGTCGGAGGCATCATCATTGGGCTCCAATATCATCACACTGCCCAAGGCTGAACGAATGGCAAAGGGATCCAGGGCCGCAGTTAAGGGCAATGCCTCGCCCTGGCAAAGTCCTAACCAAAATTCCATCAATGTCTGATGTACTAATAGGGAAAACTGGGACTTGTCCGTCGTCTTTTGATCCATCGAACAGGAGGCAATGAGCGTGCTCTCGGCAGAAACGGTCGGCTTCACCAAATCAAATAGTGGATCATTCAGATTGACGGCTCCATGAAAGTGGATAAAAGGCGTTGGCATTTTATCAAGCCTTGAAAGATGCTGGTTCCATGGGGGTCAGATCAAGGATGTCCGAGAACTTTTCGCCTAATTTGATGCGCCGGTCCCATTCCGCCTCTGCCTTCAACGTATCCTGACAAGCGCCCAAAACTTCAGTCAGGCGCGTTTTGGGCACCACGGTAATACCGTCGTCATCGCCGATCACCAGATCACCGGTTTTTACCTGGACGCCACCGCAGGAAATAGGGGCGCCTACATCACCGATATAGCTGAAATTGGGCCCTGAAGGTGTAATAGCGCGTGTAAAGCAGGGGATGCCCTGGTCCCTGATCTCCGCCACATCGCGAATGGCCCCATCGATTACCAGGCCTGCCAGACCGAGGCGCATGGCCTCGGTCGTCATATTGCCGCCCAAAACCGCGTTGTCGGCATAGCCGCCCGCATCCACCATCAGGACATCGCCTGCCTGGGCTACGGACAGGGCATGCAGCAGGGGTGTAATATCACCCGCCATGGCCCGCACGGTCAGAGCCTGACCTAACATCAGGTAACCTGGTTTGATGGGGCGAATGGCCGCGTCCAGGGCGTTCGCCTTGTGCATGGCATCAGTGGCGATGGGGCTGCGAATATCGGTCCAAGGGGCCAGGGCTTTCGCGCCCAGGCGCCGCTTCGGCAGGGCGTGTAGATAAACGGTCATACAAATACTCCTTTGGGCTACATCCCCAGAATATGTTTGGCGACGATTTCGTGCTGCACCTCGTTCGAACCGCCGTAAATAGTAGCTTTGCGCTGGTTAAAGTAACGCCCTGCCGCGGCCATGGTGTAATCGGGCCCGATGGGGGGAATATTGGCACCGTAATCCAGCACGGATTGATCAAAGGGATTGGCGTAATAGGCAGCAGCCTCTACCGCCAGCTCGCCCACCTCCTGGGTCATGGAAGAGCCCTGGCATTTCAGGATCGAGGACGAGGCACCAACCCGCTGTCCCGCGCTCAAGGCGCTTAAGGTCCGCAACTCGGTAAATTCAACAGCCGTCGCCTGAACTTCCAAAGCCGCCAATTTGGCAGAGAACGCCGGATCATCGATCAAGCGGCCGCCATCCGTACGCTCCAATTCTGCAATGGTGCGAATACGCGCCAAGCCGCCATGCAGGCCGCCCGCATAGGCGTTGCCGCGCTCAAACTCCAACAGATACTTGGCGACGGTCCAGCCGTCATTTTCCTTGCCCACCCGATTGGCCTGGGGCACACGCACGTCGGAGAAAAAGACCTGGTTGACCTCCTGCTCGGGCGCCGGGGTCTGATCCACCAGAACGATGGGCTCCACCGTGATGCCGGGAGTTTCCATATCGATCAAAAGGAAGGAAATCCCTTCCTGACGCTTACCCTCGGTGGAGGTGCGGACGAGGCAGAAAATCATGTCCGCTTTCTGCGCCTGGGTGGTCCAAATTTTGGAACCATTGACGATATAATCATCGCCGTCAGGAATAGCCCGGCATTGCAGCGAGGCGAGATCAGAGCCTGAGCCTGGTTCGGAATAGCCCTGGCACCACCACACGTTTGTTTGCAGGATATCGGGCAGGTATTTTTGTTTCTGCTCCTCCGTGCCAAATTCCATCAACACGGGCGCGACCATCTTCAGACCAAACGCCAGGGGACGCAGGGTGCCGGCGCGCAGCATTTCGGTGTCGTAGATGTATTTTTGCGTTGTCGACCAGCCGGGGCCGCCATGTTCCACCGGCCAGTTTGGTGCGATCCAGCCCTTTTTATACAATTCTTTTTGCCAGGCGACGTGGTCTTCCTTGTGAATATATCCGGTCATGGATTTCGCGGTCTTGGCCCGAATTTCCGCCGTGTGCTTATCATTGATAAAGGCCCGCACTTCATCGCGAAAGGCCAGTTCTTCGGCTGTATAATCAATTTCCACGTTCGGCACTCTCTTCTCAAAATGGGTAATTCAAACCGTTTATAATACTCCGAACTACGCTTTACCAGTCCGGCCCCGGGCCTCAACCTGGACCCGGCCCAATATGGTCTCGCGATAGGTGATATAGGCCCCGCACGAGATGATGATGGCACTGCCAACCCAGGTCCACATGTCGGGAAATTCACCGAATATGAAAAAGCCCAGGATCACCGCACCGACCAATTGCGCATAGGCGAAGGGGGAGACGGCGGAGACTTCGGCCCATTGAAACGCCTTGACCACGAACAGGTGTCCGAGGCCCCCGAACAGGCCCATGGCGGCGAACAAGACCCAATCGAACTGCACTGTTGGCGTCACCCAATAGAACGGCCCCACGAACGAGGTGATGATGCCACCGAATACGGCAGTGTAGATGATGGTGGTGGCGGCACTGTCCTGACCGGCCAATCGGCGGGTCAGGATCTGAAAAAAGGCGTAAAAGGTCGTGCTGCAGACGACCAGCAACTCAGCCCCGTGAAAGCTGGCGCCACCAGGGCGAATGATGATCATGGCACCAACGAAACCGACGCAAATAGCGGCCCAGCGACGTGGCCCGACCTTTTCGCCCAAAAACGGCACCGATAACGCCGTTACGATGAAGGGTGAAGTAAACGCGATAGAAGCTGCCGTTGTCAGAGGCAGATAACTTAACGCGATGAAATAGCACGAGGTTGACCCCAACAGCAGCAACGAACGCACCACCTGGGCCCCAAGGTTCTTGGTTCGAAACAGCGCCCGGCCATGAAACGGCAGAAAGATCAGCAACATCAGGGCGAAATGACCCAGATAGCGCAACCAGATCACCTGCGGCAGGGCATATTCCGCGCCTAGATACTTCACCGTCGCATTCAGAAACGGAAACAGTGTAACAGCCAGGCACATATAGCCAATGCCGCGGGCGGTATTGTTCGTTACCATTCAGCTGAGCAATCGTTGTGGGCGCGGCGGCCAGCAACGCGGTGACAGACACACTGCATCAATCGATCAAACGACTTTATTTCTGACGCCAACGCACCGATTGCCGTCGTCGTATCGCTATTCACTTAGCCCCAATCCGCCTGACGCTTTTCCAGGAAGGCGCGGCCGCCTTCTTGGCGGTCTTCGGAATTCATCACCTTGTTTTGCACATCACCGGTAATGCCATCGATACCGCTATAATCCAGGGCAGCGGCGCGCACCATCATCTCTTTCATGCCTTGTACGGCGACGGGGCTTAATTCGACAATCCGGCGCGCATGCTTTTCCGCCTCGGCCATCAATTGATCCTGAGGCACGATCATGTTGATCATGCCAACATCCAGGGCCCGTTTGGCGCTGACCCGTTCGGCGAACAGCAATAATTCCGAGGCGATGGCCCAGGGCATGATTTTCGGGAACCAGCCAGCCGGTATGGTCGCAATGCCCCATTGCGGTTCGGGCAGCCAGAACGAAACGTCTTCCGAGGCGATACGATAATCGGCATCCAGGGCGATCCACATACCGTAACCGACCACATGGCTGTGCATGACCGAGATGATGGGTTTGTAGACCTGCTGGGTTTGGGAAATATCCGGGTACTTCCCGTCATAGCGATATTCCTCTGCCGGCGCGCCGCCCGATAGATCGGCCCCGGCGGAAAAGCATCTGCCCTTGCCCGACAGGATCGCCACGCGCAGATTGTCATCATCACGAAAATCCCCCCAAATCCAGGCCAGTTCTTCATGCAGCCGTTGGTTCATGGCGTTCAATTTGTCAGGCCGGTTCAGGGTGACATAGGCGATGCCGCCCTTCTTTTCATACTCGATGGTGGTCAGTTCCATTTCCTCAGCCTCTTTTTTGTGTTGGTCTTTCCGCTTAGACTATAAGCTAATCTCACTTTACGCCAAGCTCGCCTCTTCTAAAACCATATCCAGCAACCGACAGGACCACATATGCCCAGCACTTTGGACGGGATCACCGTACTTGATCTCAGCACAGGGCCCAGCGCCGCACTCACCACAATGTTCCTAAGCGATCACGGCGCAAGGGTCATTCGGGTGCTGGCACCTGACGCACCATTGCACCGGGCGGGTGGCTTTATCATCTGGGACCGGGGCAAGGAATGCGTCCGGCTGGATTTTGATGATAAGGCCAAATTCCAGGGCCTTATCGCCGGTGCTGATATATTGGTGGAAGATTTCGCACCATCGTCTAGCCATCAAAAATTGGTTGAACGGGATGCGCTGGCAAAGATTAATCCGCGTCTTATCAACTGCTCCATCACCGCCTACGGCAAACGGGGGCCATTGAAGGATGAACCGCCCCTGGATGATCTGGTGTTGGCCCGTATGGGTGTGCTGGGCGGCCTGCCCGGCTTCCGGCCCGCGCCGGTGCATTTGGTCCACCCCCTGCCGTCCGTCGGCGCGGCCGTATTGGCCGGTTTGGGTATTGCCGCCGCCGTGCTGGCGCGAGAGAGTACGGGACGGGGACGGGCGGTGGAAACATCGTTGATGGCGGGTGCCTTGCTGTATCATCCAAAGGTCGCGGCGGATCATCTTGAGCCGCATGACTTTCAAACCCATCCGTCGGGCAGCGCGCCGTTCTACAGTGTCTATGAATGCGCTGATGGGCTGTGGGTACAGTTGGGCTGCGTGCATACGGGCTTCATCAATCCTGCCGCCGATCTGATGGGCATTCGCGACATTATTGCAGAGCCCCGGTTTTTAGAGGGCACGGGTGGTGCAACGCCGGAGGATGAGGCGGAACTACGCGACATCGTCGCCGAGGCGATGAAAAAAAGGCCACAGGCGGAATGGCTGGTGGCATTTGAAGCAGCCGACGTCCCCTTTGGCGCGGCGCGGCAGACCGAAGACGGCATGAAGGACCCGCAAGTCATCCATAATAAAATGGTCATGACTTTGAACGACCCGGATCTGGGTGATGTGGTTCAAATGGGTATCCCCATTGCCTTTGGCGAAACACCGGGCAAAGTCCAGGGGCCGCGCGCTGCGACGGCAACCGATATTACGCTTGCGCCTCTGCCTCAGACAAAAAATGCTGGGACGGCAAACATGCCCCCGCCCCTGGCCGGCATTCGGATATTGGAGATCACCAATCTGATCGCCGGGCCCACGGCAGGCCGCCTGCTGGCCGATCTAGGCGCCGATGTGATTAAGCTGGAACCATTGACGGGTGATCTGTCCCGACCCATTGGGCGGACCTATTTCTATAACCTGAATTTCAACAAACGCTCCGTTTCCGTGAATACCAGCACGGATGAGGGTAAGCAGGTGGTCCAGCGCATCGCGTCATCCTGCGATGCATTGCTGGCCAATCTGCGCCCTGGTGCGACGGCACGCATGGGCATTGGCCTGGATGCCGACCCCAATATGATTGAGGCCCACTTGACCGGCTATGGCAATACCGGGCCCTATTTCAAACGACCCGGTATCGACCCCCTGGCCCAGGCCTTGATGGGTATGTCCTGGGCCCAGGGCGGACCGGAAACGCAACCGGTCTTCCCAGCGCAACTGGCACCCACCGATTATACCAACGGTGCCATGGGGGCCATGGGCACGGTCCTGGCATTGTTCGAGCGGACCCGCCATGGCACCGCGCAAAGGGTCGATGGCAATTTATTGAACGCTGCTGCCCTGATCAGTTCCGCCTGGTTTTCCGACTATCGGGGCCGGCCCGTGCGACCTTTGGCGGACAGGGAACAATATGGCCTGACGCCCTTTCATCGTCTGTTCCGCCTGGCCGATGGCTGGGTCTACGTGATTGCAGAAGGCGAGGCCCAGGAGCGCGCCCTGTGCCAGATCGCCGACGTGGCGTGGACCCAGAATGCGGTCACGGCCGGGCAGCATCCCAACGAAACGCCGCTGGCCCATGCCCTCGCGACGGCATTGGCGACCCACAAACTGGAAGCGCTGCGCGCTGAATTGCAAAGCAACGGCATCGCCTCGGCCGAGGCACAGTCAGGTGATAGTGATCTGTTCCTGAATGATCCGCACACCCTGGAAAATCATATGGTCGCCACCGTTGATCATCCCAATGTGGGGTCATTGTCGGTGGGTTGGCAAACCGTACAGTTTTCCAATACGGAAACATCCAATATGCGCCCCACCCCGTTGTTGGGGGAACAGACGGCGGAGGCAATGGCGGATGTCGGTTATTCGAAAGATGAAATTCAGGCGCTGCATGACGCAGGCGTCGTGAAGACGGAAACGCCTAACGAATAAACGGTCCAAATGCTAAACTGCAGCCAATTGGTGGAGGAGTAAAACCATGTTTCAGCAATTGATGACCCAGATGATGGCGCGGGCTGGCCAGCATCCGAACGTCACCTGGCGGGGCCGGTATGGCAAAGCCTGTGTCGAACTGGCCAACGATGGGGACAGCCAGTTCCTTATCCTCAACGAAAAAGGTATCGCCATCAGCGCGGACCGGCCTGACGATGACGTCGATTTGACCCTTACTGCCAAGGATGCGGCCTGGCAGGAGTTGCTGGGCCCCGAACCCCGCCCCGGCCTGCAATCGTTAAGCGCCATGCGCCGCACAGGGCATTTGACGGTGAGCGGCGATCATGTGGCCTTTTATCAAAACCTTATGGCGTTGGAGTTGTTGTTCTCACTGTCCCGCGAACGTCCGCAGAAAGCGGACAATACTGGGTCCGGCAAACCGATGATCGATCCGATCATCGGGCGTTATCTGAACATGGATTTCCAGGGCCGGCCCCACCGCATTTATTTCGAAGAGGCCGGCGACCCAGAGGGCATTCCTCTGATCTGCCTGCACACTGCAGGCGCGGATGGTCGGCAGTATCGCGATATTTTAAATGATGCTGCCATCACCAAACATTTTCGCGTCGTGGTGTTCGATCTGCCCTGGCACGGCAAGTCCTCACCCCCGGCCGGTTTCCAGGACGAGATTTATGCCCTGACCACGGATGGCTATGTTGACATCGTCATGGCTGTTAAGGCCGCGTTGGGTCTGGACAATCCGGTCATCATGGGCTGTTCCATCGGCGGTCGGGCTGTGTTGCATCTGGCCCTGCGCCACGGCAAGGAATTGCGCGCCGTCATCGGCCTGCAATCGGCGCTGAACGCGGAAAACAAAATTGATGGGGAGCCCGAGGGCCTGCGTGCCATCCATCGCCCCGATATCCATGGCGGTGAAGTTTCCGCCGCACTAATGGTGGGCCTGATCGCGCCCCAATCCAACAGCACGGATGCCTGGGAGACCTTGTGGCATTATATGCAGGGGGGACCCGGCGTCTTCATGGGCGATTTGAACTATTATTTCACCGACGGTGACATGCGCAACGGCATGGCGGCGGACATCGATACCGCCCTGTGCCCGGTTTATCTGCTCACGGGCGAATATGATGTATCCGCCACCCCGGAACTAAGTCGTGAATTAGCCGAGGAAATCAACGCCACGTCATTTGAAGTCATGGAGAATATGGGTCATTTCCCGATGTCGGAAAATCCAGAAGTTTTCAGAAACTATCTGTTACCGGTGCTGGATAAGATTACGGCCATTTCCCATTAAAGGGCTGCACGATGGCGCGTTCGACCATTTCAAGGTGGTCCTGGCCGTAGAACATATCACCATCGACAAAATAGGTCGGCGAACCAAAGACTGATCGTTCGATCGCTTCTTCCGTATTTTGCTCATAGACCGCGCGAACGTCTTGTGTTGTCGCAGCTCTAAGAAGCGGCTCGGACACATACCCCGCCTCTTTGCCTAACCGATCCAAAGTAGCAGCATCAGCGAGGTCGGCATCGTCACGCCAATGAGCCTGCAGCAGATGGTGTGCCAGTTGATCGACGTTGAAGCCTTGCAGGATACCTGCGATCAACATGCAATTGGACAGTGCAATATCGTTGTCATGATGGTTGGGAATGCCGTCCATCACCGGTGCGTCGCGCATTTCCGCCCAACGGGCAATCTCACGCCCCGAAAAATAAGCCCGCCGGCCTGGTGTCATCCCATTGGTCGGGCCCGGACCCGTTGCCGCGACGACGCGTCGTAGATCCATCGGTTTGTGGATAATTTTGCAATTCGCCGCCGCGGCGATTGCCATAAAGCAAGATGACCCAAGATAAGCATAGGCAGAATGCGCCGAATAAAAATACTCCAACTTAACCATTTGCATATCCCCAATTCATCCTGTCCATCCGACGATAGCACCAATGACGCGGTGAATGCGCCCCCTTCAGGGAAGTCTTCTGCTTACGCCCCATTCCTGTTAGGTTTTGCCATCGTTTAGAGTTGAGGCCCAACGCCAGTGAAGACAGAACAACCCAACTATTACCCGTCCAATCATCCGCCCGACGATTTTGCGGAGGCGGATCGGGCGGCTGGGTTTGAGGTCGGCGCGGATTTTGAGCGGTTTGATCAGCGCAACGATATGTTCTCCCGCGCCTTTTGGGATGACGGGGTCCAATCCAAGGAGGCCTTGGCATTTTTTCGCTCGCACGCTGATCGGCCCGCATCCCGGCAAGCGGACGGCTTCACGCAAAAAGATTATGCCCTGCGCAATGCGGCCTGGGCCGTGGCGGATGACTATGCCGATCGAAACAAGGCGAACGGCCTGCGCGAAGGTTTTCAGGATCCGCAGGAGCCGCGCTATCCCCCGGCGGAACAAAAGCTAAAAATCGATGACCCTGCCGCCATGACGCTGGAGATCAAACGTGTGGCGCATTTTTTCGGGGCCCATATGGCAGGCGTGACCGCTCTTGATCCCCGCTGGCTTTATGCCACACGTACGGAAGTCCGCAGCTTCGAGCCGAAACCCAACGATTTGCCCGATGGGCTGACCAACGTCATCGTGATGGGTCATGGCATGGACTATGATTTGGTCAATGCCTACCCCTCCGCCCTGGCCGGGGCCGCTGTGGGCATGGGCTATTCCGGTGAGGCCACAACAGTGGCGCAGCTGTCCCAGTATATCCGGAACCTGGGCTATCAGGCAGTCGGGTCCATGAACGATACTGCCCTGGTCATTCCCATGGCGATCCAGGCGGGGTTGGGGGAATACGGCCGCAACCAGATGGTCATTACCAAGGATTACGGCCCCCGCGTCAGGTTTTCCAAAATCTTCACGGACATGCCCCTGGCGCATGATCAACCGAAACCGTTCGGCGTTACCGAATTCTGCAATGTCTGCCGCCGGTGCGCCGATGCCTGCCCGCCAAAAGCTTTGCCCTTTGGCCCGCCGGAGGTCGGTAGAGCCAATCGTTCCGCCATCAAGGGGGTCAAAAAATGGACCGCCGACTGCGAAAAATGCTTCGGCTTTTGGGTCAAGATGAAAAGCGATTGCGCCATCTGCATGCGGGTCTGCCCCTTCAACAAAGATTTCAGAAAACCCATCATGCGCCTGGCCCGTCGCCTGGCCGGCACCCGTTTGCGCCGCCTGATGCTGTGGCTGGATATCAAGCTTGGCTATGGCAAGCGTATCGCACCCAACAAATGGTGGAACCCATGATCAGCCGTGAAGATATGGTGGCATTGGACGCCGCTGATGCTTTGGCACCCTTAAGAGACAAGTTCGAATTGCCCGACGACATGATTTACCTGGACGGCAATTCCCTGGGCCCTGTGCCCAAGGGTGTCAGTGAACGCGTAAAAGACGTCGTTGAGGTGCAATGGGGCAACGACCTGATCAAATCCTGGAACGTGCATGATTGGATGGGCCTGCCGCAACGGGTAGGTGATCGTATCGCGCCCTTGATTGGTGCGGATCAGGGCGAGGTCATGGCCTGCGATACCACCTCGATCAATCTGTTCAAATTGCTGGCGGCGGCGTTGGAGCTGCGCCCGGATCGTAATGTGATCATTGGCCAGGCGGACAATTTCCCCACCGATAATTATCTCGCGGAAGGTTTGATCCGTTTAACCGGGGGTCGTCACGAACTGCGCCTGATTGAAGGGGATGATATTATTGGTGCTATTGATGCCGCAGAAGACAGTGTAGCCCTGGTCTTCCTCACCCAGGTCGACTATCGCACCGGTTATGCTCAGGATATGGCGGCGGTAACCAAAGCGGCCCATGACGCAGGTGCCTTGATATTGTGGGATCTGTGCCATTCTGCGGGTGCCCTCAATGTCAGCTTGAACGCGGCAGGGGCGGATTTTGCCGCCGGGTGCAGTTATAAATATCTCAACGGCGGTCCAGGTGCCCCGGCCTTTTTATTTGTTGCAAAACATCTTCAGGACCAGGTGCAACAACCCCTATCAGGATGGCACGGACACGCCGCACCATTTGAATTTGAACGCAGCTATCGGCCTGCGCCAGGCATTGTGCGGCAACTCTGCGGTACGCCATCGGTATTGGCGATGAGCGCACTGGATGCGGCCCTGGATGTTTTTGACGGCATTGATATGTCTGTGCTGCGGGCAAAATCCCAGGTGCTGACCAGCCTGTTCATTGATCTGATGGAAAAACGTTGCGGCGGCCATGGCTTTACCCTGGCCACGACACGGGATCAAACACGCCGGGGCAGCCAGGTCTCGTGGCACCACGAAATGGGCTACCCCATCATGCAGGCCTTGATTGCAGATGGTGTGGTGGGTGATTTCCGCAGTCCGGATATTCTGCGCTTTGGTTTTGCGCCCTTGTATCTGCGCTATGTGGATGTCTGGGATGCGGTTACGGTGATAGAGCGGGTGATGCTGGAACAGCGTTGGGATAAACCTGAATTTCACCTTCGCGCCGCCGTTACTTAAGTTACTTAAGCTACTTAAGCGTTCAGCCACTGAAAGCGATAACCATGAGCACATCCGGCGCCCATACCGATTTCAAAGACGCCATGAGCTATGGCGACTATTTGCATCTGGATGATCTGCTGGGCGCACAACAACCCCGGTCCGGCCAACATGACGAGATGCTGTGCATCATCATCCATCAGGCATCCGAGTTGTGGATGAAGCTGGTGCTGCACGAACTCCGCGCCGCCGTGACGCAAATACAGCGGGACGATCTGCGCCCGGCCTTCAAGATGTTGGCCAGGGTATCGGGCATTCAGCATCAGTTGATCCAGTCCTGGGATGTGCTGTCGACTTTGACGCCTGCGGATTACATGACCTTTCGCGATGCTTTGGGGCAGTCATCGGGTTTTCAGTCCCAGCAATATCGGGGCATCGAATTTATGCTGGGCAATAAGAACCCGGAGATGCTGCGTCCCTTCGCCCATCGCGCTGATCTCCACGATCCCTTGCAGGCCATATTGAACGCCCCCAGCCTTTATGATGAGACCCTGGCCCTGCTCGCCAAACGCGGTCTAGCCGTCCCCAAAGACCGGTTGAACCGGGACTGGCAACAGGCCTACGATGCTTCGGACGGCGTCCGGGCGGTCTGGCAGACGGTCTATGGCGATACCGCGCGCTATTGGGATTTGTATGAGCTGGCGGAAAAGCTTGTGGATCTGGAAGATCGCTTTCAGCAATGGCGTTTTCGCCATCTCACTACCGTGGCCCGGGTCATCGGTGCCAAGCGGGGTACGGGCGGGACCGCGGGCGTCGACTATCTGCAAAAGGTGTTGGAAATACGCCTTTTTCCCGAACTATGGCAGGTGCGAACTACGCTATAATAATAGCAACCGAAGAATTTAGGATATTTGCGAGGAGATCTACAAATGACCGAATTGGTCCTACGAAACGACGCTGACGGTGTTGCCATCCTGACCCTGAACCGGCCCGAGGCGTTGAATTCCTTGAGCCCCAATCTATTCATCGAACTGCGCGCCCACGTGGAAAGCATAGCAGTGGATACTGAAAATATCGGCTGCGTCATCCTGCGTGGGGCGGGGCGTTCTTTCTGCGCCGGCAATGACCTGAAATCGATCCAGGAGGGGCAGGTCGCCCCCACGCCAAGCTATCAAAAAGATACGGTGAATATGATCGAAAACCTGCCCCAGCCGGTGATCTGCGAAGTCCGCGGCCACTGCTATACGGGCGGGTTGGAGTTGGCCTTGTCCTGCGATCTGCTGATTGCCTCCGAAACGGCAAAATTCTCTGACACGCATGGCAAATGGGGTATGACCCCTGGTTGGGGGATGAGCCAGCGTCTACCCCGCCGCGTCGGGACCCTGAAGGCCAAGGAAATGAGCTATACCGCACGCGCCTACACTGGCGCGGAAGCCGCCGCCATGGGTCTGGCCAACCAATGTGTCGCCGACAGCGATTTGGAAGCCGTCGTCCGTGCCATGGCCGCAGATATCGTCGGGACATCGTGGCATTCCCTGCGCGGCAATAAAATGCTGTACAACGAGGGTCAGGATTACACTTTCCACGATGGCCTGAATTTCGAGTCTGAGAAAAGCCCAGGTCGTGGCCCCGACAGCGAGGAACGTATCGCCGCGTTCGCCAAGAGTTAGCGCCATGGCACAACCAATCTGGCAATGGAGTGCCGTCGACACAGCGGCAGCGATCCGTACCGGCAAAATCACTGCGCAGGAAGCAGTCGATGCCGCCCTCAGCCGCATGGCCGAGACCAATGATGCCGTCAACGCTGTCACCGTAGACTTGGGCGTGGATGCCCAACAAGCCGCACGTCAGGCCGATGATATCGTGAAAAGCGGCGTCGCTCTGGGCTCCCTGCATGGAGTGCCGGTCACCATAAAAGAGAACGTGGATCAGGCGGGACAGGCAACAACGAATGGCGTGCCTGCATTCGCTGACGTGCTGGCGGAAACGGACTCCCCTGTTGTGGCAAATATGCGCAAGGCCGGTGCCATTATCATCGGGCGTACCAATACGCCTGAATTCAGCCTGCGTTGGTTCACGGATAATCCCTTGCGAGGTTTGACGAAAAACCCCTGGCGGGACGATATTACCCCTGGTGGATCGTCAGGCGGTGCGGCCTCCGCCGTTGCCTTGGGTATTGGCGCCATCGCCCATGGCAATGACCTGGGAGGATCGTTGCGATATCCCGCCTATGCCTGCGGCCTGGCAACAATCAGGCCATCGTTCGGCCGGGTGCCTTCGTTCAATCCCACCGCGCCTGAAGAACGCCCGCCCAGTCTGCAACTGATGTCAGTACAGGGGCCCATCGCGCGGGAAGTGCGTGACGTCCGCCTGGCCCTGGGCGCTATGGCACAATCCGATGCCCGGGACCCCTGGTGGGTGCCCGCCCCCCTTGAAGGGCCGGCGCTGACATCGCCAATCAAGGTTGCGGTTTGCAAAACACCTGCCGGCATTGCCTGTCACAGCGCTGTTGAACAGGCAATCGATCAGGCTGCGGGGCATCTATCAAACGCCGGTTATGCGGTTGAGATGGTTGATCCGCCCTTGGTGGCTGAAATCGCGGAAAGCTGGCGCACGTTGTTGTTTACGGACACAAAAATCATGTCCGAAGATGCCATGCGAAAATATGGCGGCAGTGATATTAATCAGGTTCTCGACGACTATATGGCAGCATCCAATATCCGCGACGTGGACGGTTATATACACGCCCTGGCGGACCGGACCCGGTTGCTGCGGGCGTGGAGCCTGTTCATGGAAGATTACCCCCTGGTTTTGGCTCCTGTCAGCCAGGTGCCTGCATTTCCGCAGTTGGAGGACCTGAAGGGCGCGGAGCGGGTAAGGCAAATGCTGGATGAACAAAGCATGCTCTATGCCGTCAATCTACTTGGCCTGCCCGCCGCCGCTGTTCCCACCGGTCTATACGACGGCATCCCCATGGGTGTGCAGATTATTGGGCCTCGCCTGCGAGAGGATCTTTGCCTGGATGCGGCAGAGTCGGTTGAACGCGGCACCGGCATTCTGACGCAACAATTATGGAGTAAAACATGAGTACCGAATGGCCCGAAGAGATCTATGGCCTGTTGCGCGAGGCGGACATTGATCAATTCGCCTATGTCCCCGATGCCGGGCATGACCATCTGATCAAACGTTCTATCGCGGATCCGGATGTTCATTCAATTGCCCTGACCACGGAAGAAGAAGGCGTCGGCCTGCTGGCCGGTGCCCACCTGGGCGGCGGCCGGGGTGTGTTGTTGATGCAAAGCAGCGGCGTGGGCAATTGCATCAATTTGTTGTCCCTGACCAGGGCCGGGCGATTTCCGTTTCTCACCATCATCTCCATGCGCGGTGATTTTGGCGAGGGTAATCCCTGGCAGATCCCCATGGGGCAATCGACCCAGCCGGTGCTGGAAGCTTGCGATGTCACCTGTCTGAAAATCGAAGACGCCGGCGATGTCGCCGCCACCATGACCGCCGCCATCACCATGGCCTTTAACAACGAAATGCCGGTTGCTGTCCTGTTGGGGCAAAAACTTCTCGGCGCGAAGAAATTTTAGGAGGCGGCGATGACAGATGCAAAACCAGGTGGCCGTGCGGCGGGGAAAACCGCGACCGGCCATATTGATCGCCGCGCCTGCGTCAAGGCGTTGTTGGATAGCCAGGGCGATGACGTCCTGATTATCGCCGGACTGGCAGGTGCCAAGGGAGATGTTATTGCCGCCGTGGGCGATGCCCCACGGGTCTTTGCCTTTGGCGGTGCCATGGGGGCAGCGGCGTCCATGGGCCTTGGCCTGGCCCTGGCGCAACCGGACAAGCGCGTCCTGGTGATCACCGGTGACGGTGAATTGTTAATGAACGTCGGCACCCTGGCCACGATCGCCATTGCCAATCCTGCTAACCTGGGCGTTGTCTGCGTCGACAATGAACATTACGGCGAAACCGGCTTTCAACGCAGCCATACGGGCCTGGGCACGGATCTGGCCGCAATGGCTCAGGGGGCCGGGATCGGGGCCGTGCGAACGGTGCGTGAGATGGCGGAGTTGGACGAGGCAGGCGATATGCTGCGGCAATCCAATGGTGCTGCTTTTGTCCTGCTTAAGGTCGCCGTTGATGATCCGCCCAAGGTTAGAATCCATTGGGATGCGGCCTATCATAAGAACCGTTTTCGCCAAGCCCTTTTAGGACAACCATGAGCCGCTATGCCCTGGGTATCGATATCGGCGGTACGTTCACGGATGTCGTTTTATATGACCGGGAACAAGGCAGACGCCTGACCCGAAAAGCCCTGACCACCCCCGGTGACCCGGCAGAGGCCGTCCTGGATGCCGTGGATCAAGTGCTGCGCGATGAGGCGATACCTTCGGGGGAGGTTGAGCGGGTGGTGCATGCCACCACATTGTTCACCAACGCCCTGATCGAACATAAGGGCGCCCGCACGGCCTTGCTGACCACGGACGGTTTTCGCGACAGTCTGGAAATTGGCCGGGAACGTAAATACGACCTCTATGATCTGGCCGCGAAAAAACCCCGGCCACTGGTGGCCCGTGATTTGCGCTTTGAAGCACAGGAACGCATTCTTGCCGACGGTCGTATTCTTACACCCCTAAATTCCGATGCTCTTGCCGATATAGCGGCGGCGTTGCAGGCAGCCGATGTAACGTCCCTGGCGATTGTCTTCCTGCACTCTTATCGCAACGACACTCACGAACGGGCCGCTGGTGCGCGGATTGAGGAATTGCTGCCCGATCTGGCGATCAGCCTGTCCAGCGATGTCGCGCCGGAAATTCGGGAGTTTGAGCGGGCTTCGACGACGGTCGCCAACGCCTATATCAAACCCCTGGCACGGGACTATCTGGATGCCTTGAGCGCCCGCCTCGGCCAGCGTGAAATTACCGCGCCCCTGCTTTTGATGCTGTCCAGCGGTGGTTTGACCCACGTGGGCGAGGTTCATCGCTCGCCCGTTCAAATGCTGGAATCCGGCCCTGCGGCAGGTGCCCTTGCCGCCGCCGATATTGGCCGGGCCGAAGGTCTGGATCATGTCCTGGCCTTTGATATGGGCGGCACCACCGCCAAACTCTGTTTGATCGATGGGGAGGAACCGGCCATTGCCTATCGTTTTGAGGCAGCGCGGGAACGCCGTTTCGCCGAAGGCAGCGGCCTGCCCATTCGCATCTCCACCGTTGAATTGATCGAGATCGGAGCGGGCGGCGGCTCCATCGCGCGTCTGGACGCCCTGGGTTTGTTAAAAGCCGGGCCGGACAGTGCAGGTGCCGTGCCTGGCCCTGTTGCCTATGGCCGGGGTGGCACCGAACCGACGATCACGGATGCGGATTTCGCCCTTGGTTTCCTCTCCCCCATCGGCTTCGCAGGTGGGGCAATCGATGTTGATATTCCGGCCAGCCAGGCCGCCCTGGATGACCTGGCCCAGCAAGCGGGCTTATCAAGTGAAAAACTGGCCTGGGGTATTCATGATCTGGTGAACGAGAATATGGCCTCCGCCGCCCGGGTGCATGTCGCCGAAAAGGGCCGCGATCCACGCAATTATACCCTTGTCCCCACGGGTGGTGCCGGGCCGGTTCACGCCTACTATCTGGCCCGAAAGCTAGGCATCAAGCGTATCGTCTGTCCCCGTAACGCGGGCGTGGCCTCGGCCCTGGGTCTGTTATTGGCACCGGCGCGGGTGGACCGAACGGCAGCCTTTGCCGCCGCGATAGATGATTTGGATTGGGCTGAGTTGGAAACAACCTATCAGGATCTGGAGAGTGCCGCCCGCCAAGTGATCGTCGATACGGGCATGGACAGCGCCACGGCGCGGGTCCAACGTCTGGCGGATATGCGCAATGTGGGCCAGGGTTTTGAATTGGTGGTCAACCTGCCCACAGGCCCCTATTCAGGGGATAGCCATGACGGTTTGCTGGCGGCTTATGCTCAGGCCTATCAGGCGCGCTTTACCCGGCCGCCGCCAAATGTACCCGTAACCCTTGCCGCCATTCGGGTTCGCCTGACGGCACCCGTAGATACGTCGATGGACAATTTCGACCAGGACGGCGCATCGGCCCTGAAGGGGCAACGTGAGGTTTATTTTCCGGAAACGGACGGGGTGGCGGATGCGGCAATCTATAACAGGGCGGCTATGAAGATCGGCGACGTTCACACGGGCCCGGCGGTCGTGGAAGAAGCGGAATCTACCATGGTCATTGGTCCTGGCGGGAAATTTCATATCTCAGCCAACGGCAATCTGATTATTGATTTACCAAAGGACACAGCATGAGCACTTTCGATGCGGTCACGTTGGAAGTGATCTGGAACCGCATGATCGCCTCTGTCGATGAGGCGGCTAAAGCCATTGTCCGAACCTCGTTCTCGACCCTGTCGAATGAGGCCAATGATTTTGCCTGTGTCTTAACGGATGCCGAGGGCCAATTGTTGGCGCAGAACAGCGGATCCATTCCGTCGTTCATCGGCACGCTGCCCGCCACCGTGCGCCACACTCTGGAACGCTTCGGGCCCGATGGTCTTGTACCTGGCGATGTGATCTGCACCAACGATCCCTGGCTGGGCACGGGCCATTTGAACGATGTCAGCGTTGTTCGGCCGATCTTTCGCGGCGATAACCTGATCGCCTTTGCTGCGACCGCCTCACACATGCCGGATATCGGCGGGCGTATCCGATCCGTTGAAGCGCGGGAAATATTCGAGGAAGGGTTTCATATCCCGCTGTTGAAGATCTTTCGAGCCGGGGAGCCGGATCAGACATTTTTTGAGTTATTGCGCACCCAGGTCCGTACGCCTGATCAAACAGAGGGCGATATCCACGCCCAAATCACCGCCAACTACCTGATCGAAGATCGTGTTCTGGCCATGGTGGCAGAATACGGCCTTGATGATCTGGTGGAGCTGTCACGGGAATTAAATGGCCGTACGGAGACCGCCATGCGGGCGGCTATCTCGGCGGTCCCGGATGGTGTCTATGATTATCAAATGCTGACCGATGGCCTGGCAGCCGACGCACCTTTCACCTTTGCCCTGCGTCTAACGGTGAACGGCGATCAGGTCCATTTTGATTTTGCGGGCACCTCACCCGTTCAGCCGCGGGCCATCAACTGCCCGTTCTGTTACACCTATGCCATGTCCGCCTATGCCATCAAATGCGCCCTGTTGCCGGATGTCCCGAACAATTCCGGTATGTTGCGACCAATCACTGTGACGGCGCCAGAGAATACCTTGCTTAACCCCCTACCCCCGGCATCGGTGGGGGCACGCGCCAGTACCGGACATTACGTGCCCATCCTGGCCTTCGGCGCATTGGCTGAGGTGTTGCCGGATCGTGTTATGGCTGCTGCGGGCTCCCCCTTATGGAATTGCACCCAATCCGGCGTGCGCCCCAACGGCCAGTCCTATGCCTCCAACCTGTTTTTCAACGGCGGTATGGGGGCGACCCATAACGCCGACGGCGAAAGCGCCATATCCTGGCCCTCGAACCTGTCCTGCACCCCGGTGGAGGTAGCCGAACAGGCAGCGCCCTTGCTGTTTCATTACAAGCGACTGCGTCCCAACTCGGGCGGCAAAGGCCAATATCGTGGCGGCCTGGGAGAGGATATGTTGATCGAAAGCCTCTCTGAAAGCGACATCGCCGTCACTTTTATGGCGGAGCGCACGCGGCATCCTGCACCCGGCCTGGCGGGCGGCGGTGATGGACAAGTTGGCGCGGTGGAGATTAATGGGGTTGAGGCCGACAACAGGGCCCAACATCATTTGCAAAAAGGTGATCGTATATTGATCGCCACGCCGGGCGGCGGCGGCTATGGTTCAGCCAAGGACCGGGATAAGGATAAGATCTTGACGGATCATCATAATGGCTATCTTAGGGAGGATGAGGCGTGAGCAGTGAAATTTTGGACGATAATGCCCTGAAACAGCTTGCCGGATCGGTGGGTCTGGCGAAGCTCTACAGCGAAAACCCTGACCTGGTTCGCAAGTCCTATGACGGTGCCCGCGCCATGGCCGAACGGCTGCAACGGCCCGATGACGTCGCCGAAGAACCAGCCCACATATTCCAGGCTAACAACAATGTCTGATAAAAGAGATGACATAGCTTTCCTCTCCATGACCGAGGCTGCGGCATTGATCCGCACCGGCGACCTATCGCCTGTGACTTATGTGCAAAGCATGCTTGATCGTATCAGCAGCTACGATGGCCAGTTGGATAGTTTTCTGCGGGTTTTAGGCGAAAGCGCCTTGGAAGAGGCTGCATTGGCCGAACAGGCAGTTAAGGCCGGCGCGCAATTGGGGCCGCTTCATGGTATCCCGTTTGGTCTCAAGGACATTGTTGATGCGGCAGGGTTGCCAACAACGGCCCATTCGCAAATCCTGGCCCAGGAACCGCCAAAGGCAGCCGACGCCAGGGTGGCCAAGCATCTGCGCCGCGCGGGCGGCATTTTCCTGGGCAAGACGGCAACCCATGAATTCGCCCTGGGCGGGCCGTCCTTTGATCTGCCCTGGCCACCTGCCCGAAATCCCTGGAACCGTGGCCGCTATCCCGGCGGCTCCTCCTCAGGCTCCGGCGCTGCGGTCGCTGCGGGCTTTGTTCCCATGGCTATTGGTACGGATACGGGCGGGTCCGTCCGCAATCCGGCGACGTCCTGCGGCATTGTCGGCATGAAGGCGACCTATGGCCGGGTCAGCCGCCAGGGCGTGGTGCCGCTGTCATTTTCGTTGGATCATGTGGGGCCGATGACCCGTACCGTGGCCGACAACGCCTTGATGTTGAACGCTATAGCCGGGCATGACCGAGCTGATCCCGGATCGGCGGATGTGCCCGTAACGGACTATACCGCGCAGCTGGACCGTGGCATTAAAGGACTGCGCCTTGGCGTTATCCGCCACTTCCACGAACGGGACCTGATTGCGGAGCCCGCCATGGCGAAGGCCTTGGATGATGCCCTGCTGGTGTTGGAGGGTCTGGGTGCTGTGGTGTCAGAGGTGGAGACCGCACCGTTGGTGGATTTTGCCACCACCAACCGTGTCATACTGTTGTCGGAAGCCTACGCCATTCATCGTAAATGGCTTTCCGAACGTCCCGAGGACTATAGTGCCTCGTTCCTGGAACGGGTTTTGCCGGGCGCGTTTTTGACCTCAGGTGACTACGTGGATGCCATGCGCCAACGCCGCAAATTGACGACCGGTTTCAATCGGACAATTCAGGATCTGGATGCGGTCATCTGCGTCTCGTCCATGGATGCGCCCTTTATTATTGATGATCCTGACGACATGGCTTTGAAATATCCGCGCCAGGCTCGTGCGCCGTTCAATTTGACCGGCAATCCGGCCCTGGCCATGCCCAATGGTTTTAATGACGATGGCCTGCCCTTATCGATGCAGATCGTCGCCAAGAATTTCGATGAGGCGATGATCTATCGCGTCGCCGCCGCCTATGAGGGGGCCACGGATTGGCACAACCGCCGCCCGCCCCTGTAGTCCTATAAAAACCCCGGAGGAAACGAAATGCTATCGACCCATGGACGTTACGAATTTTCCCCAATTACCCAACGGCCGGATTATTCCTGGCCGGATGGTAAGCGCCTGGCGGTCTATATCGCTGTAAACGTGGAACAGTTCGGCTGGGACAAAAGTATAGAATCCGCCATTGCCCCATCCGGCATGAACAACAAACAAAGCGTCTATTCCTGGCGTGATTACGGCAACCGGGTTGGTTTCTGGCGCATGATGGACATGTTCGATGACCTGGATATACCCATTCAGGCCCAATTGAACACCTCCATCTATGATCATGCACCACAGATCCCGCAACGCCTGCGCGAACGGGGCGATGAGTTTCTGGGCCACGGTATCACGAATTCTGAGGAACAGGGCGGCCGACCGGAGGCTGAGGAACGCGCCCTGATCCAGGAATGCACCGATGCCATCGTTAAAAATGAAGGCAAGGCACCGACCGGGTGGATGGGCCCATGGCTGTCACAAAGCCCCCAGACTTTGGATCTGCTTGATGAAATGGGCTACACCTACAATATGGATTGGTGTTGTGACGATCAGCCGATCTGGATGAAAACCCGGAACGGACGCATCCTGGGCATGCCCTATCCGGTAGAGTTGAATGATAACCGGGCCATTGTTTTGCACAAAATGACCCCCAGCCAATGGGCCGATTGCATCATTGATAATTTCGAGGAGATGTTGGAGCAATCCGTTGGCCAGCCCCTCGTATTTCCCATCTCGCTGCATACCTTCGTTGTGGGCCAACCATTTCGCATGCGCCATTTGCGTCGTGCGCTGAAACACATCGTCGATCAGCGCGACAAAATCTGGCTGACCCGCCCCGGCGACATTTGCCGCCATATCGAAAGCCTGCCCGAAGGCATCGTACCCGGCAGTTAATTTGAGAAGCGCGAGCACATGACGGACATAAAACGGGGCCGGGAGTTTCTACATACGCCCGGCCCAACCAATATCCCCGACCGCATCCTCAATGCCATGCATCAACCGGCTGTGGATTTCACCGCCCCGCCGTTTGTTGCCATGACACGAAGCTGTTTTGAGGACATCAAGCCCATCTTCCAAACCGAGGGTCCCGTCTTCATGTATGCCGCCAACGGCCATGGTGCCTGGGAAGCGGCGTTAAGCAATACCATGTCGCCAGGCGATCATATCCTAGTGCCGGAGACGGGAAATTTTTCCCTAAAATGGGGCATGATGGCAGAGTCGCTGGGTCTGGTGATCGAGCATCTGCCGGGCGATTGGCGTCACGCCGTCGACCCAGAGGCGGTGGAACAACATTTACGCGATGACGATGAGGGGCGGATCAAGGCGGTCCTGATGATCCATGTAGATACGGCAACCGGCATCGTCTCTGACGTACCCGCTGTGCGCAAAGCCATGAACAACGCCGGTCATAATGCCTTGTTCATGGTGGATACCATCGCATCGTTGGCCACCATGGATTTTCAGATGGATAACTGGGGTGTTGATGTGGCGCTGGCCGCCTCACAAAAAGGTTTGATGTGCCCACCCGGCCTGGGCTTTACCGCCTGCAGTGAAAAAGCCATGCATGCCTCCCAAAGCGCACAGTTACCCCGGAATTACTGGGATTGGCAGGACCGCATGACAGAGGCGCAATATATCCGCTTTTGTGGCACGGCACCGATCCATCTGCTTTATGGCCTACGGGAAGCCTTGGACATGCTGGCGGAGGAAGGCCTGGTCGCCACCGTCGCGCGGCATCAGCGTTTATCCTCGGCCATACGGGCTGCGGTGGCTACCTGGTGTTCGGGCGGTGACATGGCCTTCAATGCAGTTCTGCCCGAACAACGTTCCAACTCCATCACCGCCATTCGCGTACCAACCGGTTTCAACGCCGAGGATGTTCGAACAATGGCGCGGGAGCGCTTTCAGGTCAGCCTTGGTGGCGGCCTGGATCGGCTTAGCGGTATTGTCTTTCGCATTGGCCATATGGGTGATCTGAACGAACCCATGATCCTAGGGGCCCTGGGCGGGGTGGAGGCGACGTTGCAAACTCTCGGTGTGCCCCATGGCCGGGGCGGTGTCAGCGCTGCCATCGATTATCTGGTGGAACATTAGAGCCATGCCCCGATCCAGTGACGCAGAGGACTGGCGCGTTTATTACCAACGCACCGGGGATCGACCACCACGGGAAACCCTGCTCGATGCCCTGGCACGATTTGATGCGGAGGATGCGGTCGGCCAGGCGGTCGATCTGGGCTGTGGCGGGGGCCGCGATACGGTTGAGATGCTGCGCCGGGGCTGGTCAGTCCTGGGCATCGATGGTCAGGCATCGGCTATTGAAACCTTGTTGGCGCGACCCGAATTATCGAATTTCCAACATCAGCCGGACACCATGGTTTCCAGGTTTGAGCTGGCCCAATGGCCCGCGGCCGATCTGGTCAATTCTTCCTTCGCCCTGCCGCTGTGTCCCAGAGAGGATTTTCTGGTCATGTGGCAGCGCATCTATGACAGCCTGAGCCAGGGCGGTCGCTTCAGCGGGCAGCTATATGGTGACCGGGATCAATGGGTGGGCGATGACAGCAACACTCATTTTACCCTGGGGGAGGTCCAGGATCTGTTGCGCGACTACGAGGTGGAGTTGTTTCGCGAGGAGGAGACGGAATCCGTAACACCGCGCGGGACCTCAAAACATTGGCATATCTATCATATCGTGGCCCGCAAACCTGCCTAAGACATTTCCCGTCGCCATTCGCTCGGGGACGGCAGGAGCAGAATTATCGCCAGGGCCAGAAACGCGGCGGAGGCAGACGCTGCGATGGGAAGCTCATATGCGCCGGTCAGATCGAAGGCAAAACCGGCAGCAACAGGCCCGATCAAAGTTCCCATGGCTATACTGGAATATTGCACGCCGAGAATCCCACCGACATTCCGCGTTCCGAAATAATCGGCTGCTAAGGCAGGTGCCAGGGCGACATAACCGCCATAGAATAAGCCAAACAGAACGGCGTATACAACCAAAGCCCAGTAAGCGGTGGAGCTGTACCACCAGACCTGGACCATGGCGATGCCAAGAAACATCGCGATCATCGCGCGGTGCCGTCCGAACCGGTCGGCCAGTCCGCCCAACGTCAGACGGCCTGACATAGAGCCAACCCCGATAAGAGAGATTAATAGGATCGACAGGCTGTCGGCATGACCGTGATCTTGCGAAAACTTGGCCAAATGTACGAAAGGCACAAAAAGACCAAGTGAAATGATCGCGGATGCGCTGAACAGCAACCAAAATGGTTTGGAACGTAGGGCAGCCTGCATTGACATCCCGGACAATGATGCGCTTTCGCCACCCGAATGCGCATCGCCGTCCGGGTAAAGACCGCGCGCGGCAGGATTGGGCACAAGCATCCAGGCTGCGATTAAGCCAATGACCAAGGTTACTGCGGCGAGGACCTGAAACGTTTGCCGCCAGCCAAGTGTCTCAACAAGGAAATTGCTGATCGGTGGTGCTATCAAGGTGCCGACGCCAATGCCGGCAACAGCCAAGCCCGTGGCAAATCCGCGCCGGCGGACAAACCAACGTTGTAGCACGCCGACGGAGGGGACATAGGCAAAGCCGATCCCGATCCCCACAGCAGCACCATAGGTGAGATAAACCTGCCACAGGCTTTGCGCGAAGCTGGCCGCCAACAAGCCAATGGCGATCAGGACTATGCCAAAGGCGACAACGGGGCGGGAGCCGAGACGATCACTGAGCGGCCCCGATATGGCACCGAGGGAAAAATAGAGAAAACCGGCAATAGAGAAGACCAGGGATACATCGCCCCTGGAGGCCGTAAAGTCCTGTTCCATTCCGCCAAAAAAGGAGGCGAATGAATAGGCTATACCAAAGCCCAGGAACAAAATCGTGAACGCCGCACCAACCACGAACCAGCCGTAAAAGACCCTCTGGCCCATGAAATTGCCTACCCAACCAAACCATTGCTGTTACGAATTGCTACTTAGTGTAGCGTAAAAGCAGGCCGTATAGGGATTTCGTTCCTAAAGTCGGAGGTCTTCTCAGGCCGAAATATGGCGCAGCCGAACAATCAGGGGGGCCACATTACCACCATTGGCCTTGAGGATCGCGGCAAATTCCTGCCGTTTCGTCAACGCCAGACTGATCCCTTCGGCGACCACATCAATTACCCGGTATTGACCGCCACGCTGGCGCATACGCCAGACCAACTTCAGGACCTGGCCGTTACCCCGGACCACCCGACTTTGCACCATAACATCTCGTTTTCCTGCCCGTTTCGCCTTTAAAACATCAAAGCGTACCAGCTTGGCACCGGCAATTTTCGTCGCGTAGTTGTGCAACAGGAACTTGGAGAAGGCTTCCACATAAGCCGTACGCTGTTGGGCATCGGCGCGTTTCCAATGCCGGCCCAGGGCGAAACGCGCCATCAGCGGCATATCAAAATCGCGCTTCATCAGGCCGTGGAATTTTGCGGTGCGGTTGCCATGGCTCAATTGCGCATCATTTAGGATGGCAACAGCATCGTGGCTCATTTGTTTCAGGGCCAGGATAGCGCCGTCCGGATTGATGACTTCCGGTCCGGCAGCCGGTGCAATGGCTGCCAACTGGGCCCCGATCTCGTCGCTGCTGACTGTGCTGCCGCTTAAAACCAGATTCATATGGGTTTCGTTGTCAATAATCGCATTCGGCCAGAGGCGATCCGCCCGCGAACCGGATATGGCAATGCTGCCCTTGGCAGGGCGCGCCATTTCAAAACCAACGTTGGATATTTGTCCGGCCTGAACTGTCGCTGTCGCGAAGGTCACCAGACCAAGTACGGCCATGCTGCCGACAAAGCTTCCGCTTTTGCGCATCTTATCAATCTCCCTCCGAAAGCCCTCAGTCGGCAATTTGCCTGGAATACATTAAGACCTCGTTAGGAATTGCGGTTAACGCCGGTTAATGATGAATAGTTTGTGATCCTGGTCACTGCACAATTGGGTATTTAGTTGCATGTAGGGTGTGAGGGCAAAACAACGCGACAGGGGGATTAAAGATGCGAGGCCATGTCAGCACCCGTAAGAAAATAGGGATTGCCGTATGGAGCCTGTTATGGCTGATTTCAGCAACCGGGTTGTTGCAATTGTATTTTCAATTGAACAGCTAGACGATAACCCCAGAGCATGTTTGAAAAAACATGCCTTAATTCTTAAGAATCGAGCAATTGAATCAATTGCTTAGGCGCACCAAATGAGCGACGGGGGCGATGCCGGTTAATTGAAAATTGCTCTAGGTAACCAAATGACCATCCTGGAGGCGCACAGTGCGATCCAGGCGATCCGCGACAAGTGGATCATGTGTCGCGATAACCGCCGCCAGACCTTGCTGACGCACCAAAGACAGCAATTCCTCTAAAACCACCTCAGCCGTCGCTTGATCCAGATTGCCCGTTGGTTCGTCGGCCAACAGCAGGACCGGTTTATTGGCCAAGGCACGGGCGATGGCGACACGTTGTTGCTCCCCACCGGACAGTTGCGCCGGCGCGTGCGCCAAGCGATCTTCAAGACCCAATTCTATGAGCAAACTCTGCGCCCGTTGTTTCGCTTCCTCCGCGCCAACATTTGCCAAACGCAGGGGCATCAAGACGTTTTCAAGGGCGGTGAATTCGGGAAGTAAATGGTGGAATTGATAGACGAAACCCAAATAGTCCCGGCGCATTGCGGTGCGCTGACGATCATTCATATCAGCGCAGTTTTGCCCGGCGATGACAATGCTTCCGGCATCGGGCTGCTCCAATAACCCGGCCGCATGCAACAGGGTCGATTTGCCGGACCCTGACGGGCCCATCAGAGCAATTGCCTCGCCCCTGGCGACGCTCAAGTCCAAGTTGGATAAAACCCGCAGCTGTCGATTGCCCTGAACAAAGGTACGCTCCAGGCCCGCGATCTGCAGCACAGCACCCTCATTCATAACGCAGGGCCTCGACCGGGTCGATGCGGGCCGCCCGCCAGGCGGGATACAATGTTGCCGCGAAGGACAATGCCAAGGCCATCAAAACAACCGAGACGACTTCCCCATTGTTCACTTCCGCCGGTATCTGGCTCAAAAACCGAATTTCGGGTGACCATAACTCTGTCCCCGTTAAACTCTCCAGCCAGCGGCGAATACTATCGATGTTAAGGCAGAACGCCATCCCAAGGGCAAAACCAGCCAAGGTCCCGATAACACCGATGGCCGTGCCCGAAATCATGAAAACCCGCATCACCATGCCCCGACTTGCCCCCATGGTACGCAGAATGGCGATGGCTTTGCTTTTATCATTCACCAACATGATCAGGGAGGAAACGATATTGAAGGCGGCGATCAGGATAATCAGGGTCAGGATCAGGAACATGACGTTGCGTTCAACCTGTAAGGCCTGAAAGAAGTGGCTGTTGACCTGTTGCCAATCGACCAGTCTTGCAACGCCCGGCACCTGGCGAATGGCCGGGCGCAGGCGATGGACATCATCGGGATTGTCCAGGAACATCTCCACCCCGTTGACAGAACCTTTCAGACGAAAAAACACCTGCGCCGCCGGTAAAGGCATATAGATGTAGGAGGAGTCGTATTCATACATCCCGACCATGAACGTTGCGGCGATGCGGTAAGCCTTCATGCGCGGCACTGTACCAAACGCGGTGACCGTACCCTGAGGCGAGACAAGGGTAATGGTATCACCAACGCGCAAGCCAAGCTTTCTGGCCAGGCGCTGGCCGACGACAACATTGTGTTTGCCCTTAAAATCAACCAATGAGCCAGAGAACAGATTATCGGAAATGATCCCGCGCGCGCGCAGGTCATCAGGCCACATCCCCCGCACCAATGCGCCAGAGGCCTGGCTGTTTGCGGTGGCCATTACCTGGCCTTCGATCAGCGGTGCCGCAATTTTGACGCCGTCAATAGCCTTCAATGCCTTAGCCAGGGGGTCAAAATTGGTCAACGGCCCATCCAAGCCACGGGCCACCATGTGCCCGTTCAGGCCCAGTACCCGATCCAGCAATTCCGTGCGAAAGCCATTCATCACGCTCATCACGATAATCAATGTGGCCACGCCCAGGGCAATACCGATCAAGGAAAACCAGGCAATGATGGAGATAAAGCCTTCATGGCGACGGGCGCGAAGATAGCGCGCCGCGATGGACCATTCCAAAGATCCAAACATCCCGCTGGTCTAGCTTCCTGCCGGTGTATTTGTAAGGGCATTAAGGGCGGCTTCGATGGACAATTCCTGGCGCTCGCCGCTGCGCCGTTCCTTCAACTCTACGACGCCGGTTTTCAAGCCCCGTGGCCCAACAATCAACTGCCAGGGCAGACCGATCAGATCCATGGTTGCGAATTTGCCCCCTGCCCGGCCGTCGCTGTCATCCAACAAAACATCGAGACCGGCGGCAGTGAGTTTGCCATAAATATCATCCACCGCCCCGTCGCATGCGGCGTCACCTGTTTTCAAATTGATCACGCCAACCTGAAATGGTGCCACGGAAGACGGCCAGATGATGCCGTCATCATCATGGCTGGCTTCGATAATCGCACCGACCATGCGGGATACACCTATGCCGTAGGAGCCCATTTCCACAGGCACCTCCACACCGTCGGCACCCGTGACGTTTGCGCCCATGGCCTCTGAATACTTGGTGCCAAAGTTAAAGATGTGCCCGACTTCAATGCCCCGCGTCTCGATCCGGCGATCTTCGGGCACTTCGCCCTCGAACCGTTCCGCGTCGTGCATTTCATCCGTCGCGGCATAGCGCGCCGTCCAATGTTCGATGATTGGCGAGAGGTCACTGTCATAGCTGATGGAGGCATCCGGTGCTTCGTAATCCAGATAGTCCGCATGGCAATAGATTTCACTTTCACCGGTATCGGCCAGAATAACGAATTCATGGCTCATATCACCGCCAATGGGTCCCGTATCGGCGCGCATGGGAATGGCCTTAACGCCCAGGCGCTCAAAGGTCCGCAGATAGGCGACGAACATCTTGTTATAAGAATGGCGCGAGGCATCCTTATCCAGATCAAAGGAATAATTGTCCTTCATCAGGAATTCCCTGCCCCGCATGATACCAAACCGGGGCCGCACCTCGTCGCGGAACTTCCATTGGATGTGGTAGAGGTTCAGGGGCAGTTGACGATAACTGCGGACGGACCCGCGAAAGATCTCGGTGATCATTTCTTCATTGGTGGGGCCGAACAACATATCCCGCTCATGCCGATCCGTTATGCGCAACATCTCCTGACCGTAGTCATCATAACGCCCACTTTCGCGCCACAAATCCGCCGGCTGAATGGTCGGCATCAACAATTCCTGGGCCCCTGCGGCATCCTGTTCCTCACGCACGATCTGTTCGATTTTTTTCAGAACGCGAAAGCCCAATGGCAGCCACGTATAAATACCCGCCGATGATTGCCGGATCATCCCGGCCCGTAACATCAGACGATGAGAGACAATTTGTGCCTCGGCCGGGGTGTCTTTCAAGACGGGAAGAAAGAATTGCGACATACGCATGATTGGGCCTCAAAATATAAAACGCTTGTGGCGATGTTTAGGCAAAGCCGTCCCATAAGGCAATGGCGGTTCCAAGAGTATTTCCAACTCGGAAATTCTCCGACTCTTGGGATTTGAGCAATTGGAATTGGTTCTAGGAAAGTTTACCGCGCATGGTTTCGGCGAAATGGGCAATCTTATCCAGACGGGGCAAGACATCGTCCGCTGGGGCGGCCTTGACGCCAAAGATACAACGGTTCACCCCATTTTTAGCCAAGGTTGCAATAGCTGCGGGGTCTCGTGGTGTCCCGAAAGTGGTGATGGGATAGGGATCGCGCCCGGCGTCCTTGGCCAATGCTGCCAATTCGGCCATACGTGCCGCCTTTAGGTCCATGCCTTGGCCATCCGCCTCCAACAAAGGCATCCAGCCATCACCATAGCGTTGCACCCGGCCAAAGGTCCCCGGCGCATCACCGCCGATGAAAATAGGTGGGTATGGCTTTTGCACCGGTTTTGGCCATGATTGTATGCGATCGAAATTCACGAATTCGCCATTGTAGCTGGCTTCATCCTGGGTCCAGATCGCCTGCATGGCTTCCATACGTTCACGGGCGACTTTCCAGCGGCGATCCCAGGGCGCGCCGTGGTTTTCCATTTCCTCACGATTCCAGCCCCCGCCAATACCGAAATCAACCCGGCCGCCTGAGATATGATCCAGGCTGGCCACATCTTTGGCGGTGACAATGGGGTCGCGCTCCACCACCAGGCAAACCCCGGTTCCCAGACGGATGCGCTTGGTCACCGCAGCGGCTGCGGCCAGGGCCAAAAACATGTCCACATTGTGGGAATAGTCAGGCGGCAGGTCACCGCCCAGGATAAACTGGCTATCGCGACTGGCGGGGATATGGGTATGGTCGGGAATAAACAGAGCGTCCAGCCCGCGTTCTTCCACCGCGACGGCAAGATCCACTGCCTGTATAGAATAATCCGTCACGAACATGCAGATGCCAAATTCCATACCACCGCCTCATTTTCTGATGATTTCTGTGGTCAGCAGAATAGGGCAGAAAAGCCGGAACAGCCAATACGATACGCGACTATTTTCTGCGGCGTCCGTGCAAAAGATCGCGACAGGCTGCAACCATGCGGTCCGTTTGGCCGGTTACAAGGGTTTTGCCCTCGTATTGGACTTCGCCGCTTTTCCGATCAATGGTGACCAAGCCGACATTGACCTCTGATCCGTCGACTTGCGTTGATGTCCCCTTCTTCAACAGATCACCCACGGGTACTGTCAAAGGGATCGCAATAATCGGGGGCAGCTTAATCTGCTGTTCTGGGTTCAGGTCCGCTGAGGCGACTTTGTGTCCCCGGCTGTTGATGCCGGGCTTGTAGGCCACATCAGCAGCTGGTTGATGGCGAACAAGCCAACGGCAATCCTTTTTGGAAATCTTGATTTCACCCGTCAACTCATCCGCACGGGCCGGCGCAAAGGCAATGATCGCCGCCATTAATGCAAATGTGAATGTACGCACTATCATCGCTGCATCCTGCATCGGATGACTTAAATTCTTGTTAAGGCGGCATTGGGCAAAAAAAGAGGCCGCACCGGTTAGGGTGCGGCCTAAATAGGAGGAAACGCCATCGAGCGTTTTGTCGGGAGTCGAGCCTCCAACGACATATATGATAATGGTTCTTAATTACGATAAATCAAGGGCTAATATATAATTATTACATTTTGCGAATGGAACGCTGTAAAAATACCACAGGCGTTTTCAGCCTTTTGGCGCGAAATACCCCCGAAAATCAATCAAACCAGCTTCTACAACACCAATGATGACCGCCATAATAGCGCCCGATATCAAAGTTGTTACAAGCATCTTTAATGGAATTCTTGGTTTCGTTGGTGCTGATGCGGCTTCACCACCCGTGACTTCTCCACCTTCTTCCCGAACGGTTCGCACACCAAAGGGCAGGACCATAAAGAGGACCATCCACCACAATATGGCGTAAATCAATACTCCGCTGACGACGGTCATGTTCGGCCCCTAAAGCTGCTCTATTTCGATCAAGGTTCCGCAGAAATCCTTGGGATGCAGGAACAATACGGGCTTTCCATGGGCCCCTATTCTGGGCTCTCCATCACCCAAAACCCGGGCACCATCGGTGCGCAATTGATCACGGGCCGCGATGATATCCTCGACCTCAAAACAGATATGATGCATCCCACCACCTGGCGTCCTTTCCAGATATTTGGCGATGGTAGAGCCTTCGCCCAAGGGATGCAGCAGTTCAATTTTAGAGTTCTCCAATTCCACAAACACCGTGGTGACACCATGCTCGGGCAGGTCCAGGGGTTCTGAAACGGTGGCCCCCAATGTATCCCGATAGAGTGCCGTTGCCGCCGCCAAATCAGGCACCGCAATAGCAAGATGGTTGAGACGTCCTATCATCGAAAATTCCTCAATATATTCATTTGCATCAATCTATCCGGATGATTCGTGCTTCCACCACTGCCTTTTTGCCCAATCTCTCCCGGATCAGACGGCGAAGAGCGATGCGTGCGGCTTCGACCATGCGACCGTCATCCTTGCGGGCGGATTTTGGCAATTCATCCAACGCCGCTTCAACCGCATCCGCGCCTTCGTCTTCAAGACTGGGCCGGGCGTCATTTGGGTCACTGGCGAGGCCTTGTAGCACCAGTTCGGGATCCGCCAGCAATTCGCCCTTTGCATCGGCAACCAAAATAACAGCCGCACTGCCACTAAACATCAATTTTCGCCGGGTCCGCACACCGTCATCATTGGCGGGAACAATCACATCCCCATCGACGAAACAGCGTCCGCTTTGCACCTCTGCCACGACGTCCGCGCGGCCCGGCGATAAACGTAACGCCTGGCCGTTTTCAATAACCACAGCCTCGGGCACCTGAAGAGAAAGGGCCAATTCCGCATGCGCCAGCATATGCTTGTATTCACCATGCACCGGTACAGCGATTTGCGGGCGGACCAAGCGGAACATTTCGGCCAATTCATCCCGGCAAGGATGGCCTGAAACATGCACGCCCTTTTCCTTTTCGCCAATCACTTCAACGCCGTTCCATAGCAGGCGATTATGTACCCGGGAGATCGACATCTCGTTTCCCGGGATGACACGGGATGAGAAGATCACCAAATCGCCCTTTTCAAAAGTCACATGGCGATGATCACCGAATGCGATACGTCCCATTGCCGCCCGCTGCTCCCCCTGACAACCGGTGCAAAGGAACATGACCTTATCGGGGGGCAGGTAAGCGCCCTCAACATCCTTTAGAAAAGGTGGCAGATCGTTCAAATAGCCACATTCCTGGGCCGCGGCGACAATGCGCCACAGCGAACGCCCCACCAGGACCAAATGCCGATCGTGGGCCGCCGCCACCCGGGCGACCGTATCTATGCGCGCCACGTTGGAGGCAAAGGTCGCGACCGCAATGCGCCCGGTCCTATTGGCACAAATCTCCATCAATTTATTGCGCACGTCCAATTCCGAGCCGGAGGTACCTTCGTTAAGGGCATTGGTGCTGTCGCCGATCAAAGCCATTACCCCTTCATCACCCAGACGACGCAAGGCCTCCTGGTCCGAGGTGGGTCCCACCAGGGGATCGGGGTCCCATTTCCAATCGCCCGTGTGCAGGACCAGGCCGGCAGAGGTGCGAATGGCCAGGGCGTTCATTTCCAAGGTGGAATGGGTCAGACCAATAAAATCAATGTCAAACGGCCCAATGTCCAAACGCTCGCCCGGCTCCAACACATGCAGCGGTACCTGGCCTAACAGGCCCGCTTCCTCCAACTTATTACGCAGCAGGGCAGCGGCAAAGGGCGTCGCCCAGACGGGGCAACGCAGTCGGGGCCACAGATGCGCCACTGCGCCCAGATGATCCTCGTGTGCATGGGTGATGACCAGACCAAGCAAATCGTCCCGCCGCTCTTCCAGATAGGTCGGATCCGGCGTGATGATATCGATACCGGGATGTTCCCCATCGGCGAAGGTGATACCAAGATCAACCAGCAACCATTTCCCACCTATGCCGTAGAGGTTCATGTTCATGCCGATTTCGCCGGACCCGCCCAGGGGTAGAAAAATCAATTCATCTTCTGCGAACTCAGACACGGACACATACAATTCCACTTCATAAAGAGCGATCTAGCCCCGGTTGCGCCGATAGATTTCCAGCAAACCACGCATTGTGATATCGGGAACGTTGGCTTCTATCACATCCGTGGCCCCTTCGAACACCGGCGCGAGGCCTCCCGTGGAAACTATTTTCATAGGTTTGCCGAATTCCGCCCTGATACGGTTCACAATCCCCTCTACCAAGCCCACATAACCCCAAAATACCCCGGAATGCATACAGGCGACGGTATCGGTGCCGATAACCTTCTCCGGTCGGGCAACGACAATCCGGGGCAATAGGGCCGTGGCATTGTGCAAAGCTTCCAGGCTTAGATTGATACCAGGTGCGATGACCCCGCCCCTGTAGTCGCCCACTTCATCAGCCACATCAAAGGTTGTCGCGGTGCCGAAATCCACGACGACAGCTGCCTCGTTGGGATACAGCACACTTGCACCAACCGTATTGCAGATGCGGTCCGCGCCGACCGGGGGCCGGGCGTGGACCTGCATGCCGTAGGTGGTGCTTTCATCTCCAAGGACGATAGGTTCCGTATTGAAATAATAGCTGCATAGACGTCGCAGGTTGAAAAGAGCCTGGGGTACGGTGGTGGCAATGATCGCATCCGTGACCATTTTTCGATCAAAGCCGTTCAAATCGAACAATTGCGTCAACCAGACCGCATGTTCATCCGCGGTGCGCGTGGCGGAGGTATGCTGCCGCCATTCTCCCAAAGCTTTATCGCCGTCATAAAGGGAGAATTTGATGTTGGTATTATTGGCGTTGATGGCGAGCAACATGGTTGCGACCCTTAGTTATGTGGCAGGAAAATCTCTCCGGCGGCGATGGAGCGCATGCTGCCGTCGGGCAATTCGACGATTAGGTTACCATTTCCATCCAAATCCCGGAAGGTGGCGACAAATTCCTCCCCCCCCACGCGGACCCGAATTTGTTCATTCAATTTTTGTGCCCGTTGCAGCCACGCCATACGTAATGGGGCGAACCCCTGCTGCTGCCAAACGTCCAGCCAATGGAGCAATCTTGGCGCCAGGGCGGCCAGTAGGCTATGCGGTGTACTTTTCCTTATACCCAGTGTGTGCAGGGACGTTGTCGACTGTCCTGCGTCCTGCGGGTGATGGGCGACGTTGACCCCCATTCCAAGCACCAACCATTCAACCCCGCCACCGGCACGGGCGGCGGATTCTAGCAAAATGCCGGATATCTTGGCACCGCCGATCAGGACGTCGTTTGGCCATTTATGTTGTGGTTCTAAATTTGGTGCGATCTGTAGAATGGCATCTGATAGCGCCTGGGCCGCCAGGAATGATATTTGTGCGACCTCGCCCGCATGCCCCGGCGGACGCAATAACAATGACATATACAAATTGCCCGGCTTGGAGGTCCATTCCCGGCCCGTCCGCCCACGCCCGGCTCTTTGTTCGCCTGCGACGATAAGGTTGCCCGCAGGCGCACCGGCCCGTGCTTTGTCCTTGGCCACATCGTTGGTGGAGGTAATTGTTTCGTAGTAGTGGGCCGTAAAAAACGCCGGCAGGTCAGGCAATTGCGCTGGTGAATGGGTGCTCACGGCACCAGGGCAGACGCGGCGACCTGGGCCTGGGCAATAAAGGGCGCAGTGTAGAAGGCAAAGAACACCACGAAGATACTGCAAACACCGATGATCGCCCGCATTTCCACTGACATCGGGCTTTCAAACGGCTCCGCCGCCTCGTCGAAATACATCACCTTGATGATGCGCAGGTAATAGAACGCGCCCACCACACTGGCCAAAACACCGATAACCGCCAGGGCATACAATTCCGCGTTCACGGCGGCGACGAAGATATAGAACTTGCCGAAAAACCCGCCCAAGGGTGGGATGCCCGCCATGGAGAACATAAAGATCGCCAGGGCCAGGGCCATAAGTGGATTGGTTTTTGAAAGGCCCGACAGATCGGAAATATCTTCAACCATGCCTGTTTTACGCCGCATGCACAGGATGCAGGCAAAGGTACCGATATTCATGGCAACATAGATCGCCAGGTAGACCAGAACACCTCTCACCCCTTCCGCACTGCCCGCGGCAAGGCCGATGAGGGCAAAGCCGACGTGACCGATGGAGGAATAGGCCATCAGTCGTTTAATGTTGGTTTGCCAGATTGCGGCAAATGCGCCCAGCAACATGGATGCGACCGATATAACAACGACGATTTGCTGCCAATCCGCACTGATGGCCACAAACGGTACGATCAGGGCCCGCATGAATAATGCCAGGGCGGCAATTTTTGGCGCTACGGCGAAGAAAGCCGTGACCGGGGTCGGTGCGCCTTCATAGACATCCGGCGTCCACATATGGAACGGTACGGCGGAGACTTTAAAGGCCAGCCCCGCGCACAGAAAGACGATGCCCACGATCAGACCGATGGAAGCATGCTCCTGGCCCTGCATGGCAGCGGCAATAGCGGTGAAGGACGTCGCACCCGTGAAGCCATAGATCAGGGAGCAACCGTAGAGCAACATGCCGGACGACAGAGCCCCCAGGACGAAATATTTCAGGCCGGCTTCCGTGGAACGCAGGCTGTCCCGCTTGAAGGCAGCGATGACGTAAAGTGCCAGGCTTTGCAGTTCGATCCCCATGTACAAAGACATCAGATCGTTGGCCGAGACCATCATCAACATGCCCAAAGTGGCCAGGACGAACAGCACAGGATATTCAAACCGCTCCATACCTTCTTCACGGATATAGCCGAGGGACATGATCAGACCAGCACCTGAGGCGATCAGGACCATGACCTTGACGAAGGCTGTGAAGCTATCGGCCACATACATACCGGCGAAACTGATGGCGCTTTCCGCTGGCGCCTTAATGATCAGCAATAGAGTTACGGCAAAGGCGGCGACGGCCAACCAGCTGAGCATTTTGGTGGATTGGTTGCCCCGGAAGACACCGATCATCAAAAGGACCATTGATGATATGGCGAGGAATATTTCCGGTGCCGCTGTGGCGTAATCGTGTGGGTTGACCATGGGCCCGTTTTCCTACCTATCCCTATTTCGCCGCCAGCTGGGCGGAGACTTGTGCACCGCCTGCACCATCTGCCGCTGCCTGAATGGCCATCTGATGTTGTTGGATCAAGTGATCGACCGAGACATGCATGACATCCAGGAACGGGCCGGGATAAACACCCATGACAATAGCCAGGACCACCAGGGGTGCAAAGAAAGCAATCTCCCGCTTGTCCATGTCCAGGATCTGTTTCAGGTCGTCCTTGTCGATAGTGCCAAACACCGTGCGCCGGTACAGCCACAGCATATAGGCCGCGCCCAGGATAACACCGAGGGCGGCCAGGGCGGCGACCCAGGTGTTGACCTGATAGACGCCAACCAGCACCAAAATTTCGCCCACAAAGCCCGCTGTCCCCGGCAGACCCACAGAGGCCAGCATGAAGATCATGAAGGTTACCGCATAGATGGGCATGCGATTGACCAGACCGCCATAGCGGGCGATATCGCGGGAATGAATACGGTCGTAAATCACACCCACACACAGGAATAATGCGGCTGAAACAATACCGTGGCTAAGCATCTGGAAGATGCCACCTTCGATCCCCTGGGTATTGAAGGTAAATATACCGATGGTCACGAAACCCATGTGCGCGACGGAGGAATAAGCGATCAGCTTCTTCATATCCTCCTGCACCAGGGCGACGAGGGAGGTATAGATCACCGCGACCACGGACAGGGTAAAGACCAATGGTACAAACTGATCGGATGCCAATGGCAACATGGGGAGAGAGAAACGCAGGAAGCCGTAACCGCCCATTTTCAGCAGCACACCCGCCAGGATGACGGAGCCCGCGGTTGGTGCCTCAACATGGGCATCTGGCAGCCAGGTATGAACCGGCCACATGGGCATCTTCACAGCGAAGGAGGCAAAGAATGCCAGCCACAGCCACGTCTGTTCCTGGGCCGTGAAGCCATGCGCCATGAGGGTTGGTATATCCGTCGTTCCCGCCTCGAAATACATATAGATCAGGGCGAGCAGAAGCAGCACCGAACCCAGCAAGGTATAGAGGAAAAATTTAAAGGAGGAATAGACCCGCCGTGGACCGCCCCAGACCCCGATGATCAGGAACATGGGGATCAAACCGCCTTCGAAGAAAAGATAGAACAGCACGAAATCCAAGGCGCAGAAAACCCCGATCATCATGCATTCCAGCAACAGGAAAGCGATCATGTATTCCCGGACACGGGTGGTAATCGATGTCCAGGAGGCCAGGATACAGATCGGCATCAAAAACGCGGTCAAGACCACAAAAAGCATGGAGATGCCGTCGACACCCATGCGGTAGTCAATATCACCGCCCAACCAGGCAAAGCGCTCTACAAACTGAAAATCCGCCGTGCCGTTGTCGAAATTGGCCCAGATAACCAGGCTGACCAGAAACGTCAGAAGCGTGGTCA
This sequence comes from Rhodospirillaceae bacterium, assembly GCA_018660265.1. Lineage (GTDB taxonomy): Bacteria > Pseudomonadota > Alphaproteobacteria. The sequence goes on from JABJKS010000110.1 coordinate 70,925, forward strand.
TGAGGGCGACGTTCTTGGCGTTGCGGTCCGCCAGTTCGTTCGCACCTTGGGCGAAAAGGAAGATGAAGCCCGCACCTACCAAAGGCAGGAAAGTCACCAGGCTTAAGAGGGGCCAATCGCTCATGATCTAGTGCCCCCCGCCGGTGGTATAATACCAGGTCACCAAAACAGCGACGCCGATCAGCATGGCGAAGGCATAATGGTAGAGGTAGCCGCTTTGCAGGGCAGAGGCGCGCCGTGCCAGGTGCATGACCATGGCCGCGATACCGTCGGGGCCATAGCCGTCAATGATACGTCCATCGCCACCCCGCCATAATATGCGACCGAGCCATTTCGCCGGGCGCACGAATATCAGGTCGTACAGTTCATCGAAGTACCATTTGTTCAACAGAAACAAATAAACCTCGTGATGTACCTTGGCCAAATTGACGGGTATGTCCTTGCGCTTGATGTAGAACAGCCAGGCGACGAAGATGCCGATAATGCCGGCTGCGATGGGTCCGATTTTGACCCATGTGGGCACATGATGCATGGCCTCCAGGATATGGTTTTCCGGGCCCATAAAGATTGCGTCGCCCCAGAATGCCTGATGCCCGTCACCAACGAAGTAATGGACGAACAGCATACCCGACAGGATCGAACCGGCGGCCAGGAAGTATAAGGGGATCAACATGGAGGGCGGGGATTCGTGTACGTGGCTCATCACTTCCTGACTGGCCCGTGGGTCACCGTTGAATGTCATGAACAACAAACGCCAGGAATAAAAGGCCGTCATGACGGCTGCCGCCATGCCCGCATAAAAGGCGAACATGCCAGCCCCTGTATGGGCGGCAAAGGCGGATTCCAGAATGGCATCCTTGGAATAGAAACCGGCAAAAATTGGCAAGCCGGCCAGCGCGAGAGACCCGATCCACATCATGATCGCGGTTTGCGGCACGTATTTGAATATCCCGCCCATGCGGCGCATGTCCTGCTCATCGGACATGGCATGAATGACGGAGCCAGAGCCAAGGAACAACAAGGCTTTGAAAAACGCATGGGTGAACAGATGGAAGATGGCAACCGGATAGGCACCGACGCCCAGGGCAAAGAACATATAGCCCAACTGGCTGCAGGTGGAATAGGCGATCACCCGTTTGATATCGTTTTGCACCAGACCGACTGTGGCTGCGAAAAATGCCGTGAAGCCGCCAACAATGGTAACCACCACCAAGGCGGTGGGGGAGAATTCAAACATCGGGGAACAACGCGCCACCAGGAAAACACCGGCGGTCACCATTGTGGCTGCATGGATCAGGGCACTGACAGGCGTCGGGCCTTCCATGGCGTCCGGCAACCAGGTGTGCAGGGGGACTTGCGCAGATTTACCCATGGCACCAATGAACAGCAGGATGCAGATGGTCGTGATGATATCGAATTCCCAGTTGAGGAAATGGAAGGTGTTGCCAACCTGGCCCGGAACAGCAGCAAAGACCGTATCGAAATCAAGCGAGCCAAAGACCATGAAGATCGCCATGATACCCAGGCCAAAGCCGAAATCACCCACCCGGTTGACCAGGAACGCCTTGATCGCGGCGGCATTGGCGCTGGGTTTGTGGTACCAAAAACCGATCAGCAGATAGGAGGCCAAGCCCACACCTTCCCAGCCGAAGAACATCTGCAGGAAATTGTCCGATGTAATCAGCATCAACATGGCAAAGGTGAACAGGGACAGGTATGCCATGAACCGCGGTTTGTGCGGGTCGTGAGACATGTAACCCACCGAATAGACATGGACGAGGGCCGAGACACCGTTGACCACAACCAACATCACGGCGGTTAACGCATCGATACGCAAGGCCCAGGAGACATCGAATGTACCCGAGACGATCCACGAGGCAATTTCCACCTTGACCGGATCGCCCCCGCCCAGAGCGATCTGCCAGAAAGCCACGATGGACAGAACGGCGGATGTAATGACCGCACCGCAGGTAATCCATTGCGACGGTTTATCACCCAGGACACGCCCGAAAGGGCCAACGATCAGGAAGGCAATAAGGGGCAGAAAAACTATGGCGTGATACATCTGACCCTTAGCCCTTCATCAGGTTAATATCTTCGACTTCGATGGTGCCGCGATTTCGGAAGTAAATCACGATGATGGCAAGGCCAATGGCCGCCTCGCCCGCCGCAACCGTCAGCACAAACAGTGCGAAAATCTGCCCCACCAAGTCATTCATAAAAGCGGAAAACGCGATCAGGTTGATGTTCACCGCCAGCAGCATCAATTCGATGGACATCAAAATGATGATGACGTTCTTCCGGTTTAGAAAAATCCCAAAGATCCCGATGGTGAACAAGACCGCCGCCAGAGCTAGATAATGGCCCAGGCCTATTTCAAAAAATGCCATCATATCGCCACCTATATCCCCTGACCGGGTTGGACTTTTTTCAGTTCAACCGAATCTTCGCGGCGGCGGGACACCTGCTCGGCGATGTTCTGTTTCTTGACGCCCGGCCTTTGGCGCAGGGTCAGAACAATGGCACCGACCATGGCGATCAACAAGATCATGCCGGCAGCCTGAAACAGATAGATGTATTTGGTATAGATCACATCGCCAATTGCCGCCGTGTTCTGGCGATGGGCGATATCGGGGATCGGCTCCGTACCGGTCGCCAAAACTTCCGGCGACATGGATGCGGTGCCCAATACCATCAACAATTCGACCAACAGGATAATACCCACCAGCACACCAATGGGCATGTATTGCAGGAAGCCTTCCCGCATTTCGACAAAGTTAATGTCCAACATCATAACCACGAACATGAACAACACAGCGACTGCGCCCACATAGACAACGACCAGGACCATGGCCAGGAACTCTGCCCCGATCAGCACGAACAAGGCTGCCGTGGTGAAGAATGTCAGAATGAGGAACAGGACCGAATGCACCGGATTGCGGGCGGAGACGACCATCACCCCGGCAGCGACGGCAATCGCTGCAAAGACGTAGAATGTCAGTCCCTGTAAAATCATGACAGCTTTTCCATTCCTAGCGGTCCATTCTTAGCGATAAAATCTCAACGATACGGGGCATCAGCGCGCAGGTTGGCCGCGATTTCCCGCTCCCACCGTTCGCCATTGGCCAGCAGTTTTTCTTTGTCGTAGAACAATTCTTCACGGCTTTCCGTGGCAAATTCGAAATTCGGCCCTTCGACGATGGCGTCAACCGGACAGGCTTCTTCGCAATAGCCGCAATAAATGCATTTGGTCATATCGATGTCATAACGTGTGGTCCGGCGGGAGCCGTCATCTCGGGGTTCCGCCTCGATCGTAATGGCCTGTGCCGGGCAGATCGCCTCGCACAATTTGCAGGCGATGCAGCGTTCTTCGCCGTTGGGGTAACGGCGCAGGGCGTGCTCGCCGCGAAAGCGTGGGCTAAGCGGGCCTTTTTCATAAGGGTAGTTAATCGTCACCCGTTTTTTGAACATATAGCTGAAGGTCAACGCCATGCCTTCGACGATTTCCCACAACAGCAGGCTGCGGAGATTATTTCTCATAAAGCTCATGTGTTCGGCACCATATCAAAGGCCACCAATACGCCCGCCGTCAGCGCCACCCAGAATAACGAGAAGGGGAGGAAGACTTTCCAGCCCAGGCGCATCAATTGGTCGTAGCGGTAGCGGGGCAGGGTCACCCGCACCCAGACAAAGACGAATAGCAGGAAGGCAATTTTCAGGAAGAACCAGATCGGCCCCGGTATCCAGTTAAAGGGCGCAATATCAAATGGTGGCAACCACCCGCCCAGGAACAGGATCGCTGTTAACCCTGACATCAGGATCATGTTGGCGTATTCGCCCAGGAAGAACAGCGCAAAGGTCATGGAGGAATATTCCACCTGATAACCTGCGACCAGTTCCGCCTCTGCCTCTGGTAGATCAAAGGGATGGCGGTTTGTTTCCGCCAGGGTGGAGATGAAAAAGATGATGAACATTGGGAAAAGCGGGATAAAGAACCAGACACCATCCGCCTGGGCCTGAACCACATCGGAAACATTCAACGAGCCAACGCACAACAGCACAGTGATAATGACAAAACCGATAGAGACTTCGTAACTGACCATTTGCGCCGCTGAACGCAGGGCAGAGAGAAACGGATATTTCGAGTTCGAGGCCCAACCCGCCATGACGATGCCGTAAACGCCGAGGGAGGATATGGCGAACAGATAAAGAATACCCACATTGATGTCGGACATAACCATGCCTTCATCGAACGGGATCACAACCCAGGCTACCAGGGATAGGAAAAACGTCAGCATCGGCGCGATCAGGAAGATGATCTTGTTCGCAGATGTGGGCAGAACGGTTTCTTTAAAGAACAGCTTCGCGCCGTCGGCAAAGGCCTGCAACAGACCGAACGGTCCCACCACGTTTGGGCCCATGCGTAGCTGCATGGCCGCCATGATTTTACGCTCGGCATAGGTCAACATCGCGACGCACAACAGCAAAGGCACGACGATTGCCAGGATTTGCGCCAGGATAATGATGCCCGGCAGCAGATATATGGACCAGAGTTCAGCCATCGGTACCCGTCGCCCCTCCGGTGCTGCCAGAATTTGTGCCCGTGCCCGAATATAACCGGCTGCAATCCGCCATCACGGCAGAGGCCCGGCAAATCGCGTTGGCCAGATAATAATCATCAATGGGGCTTTCAAATGCTGCGCCATCGACATCGCCGGCAACACCAAATGCACCCATTTCGCCTGGCCCAACTTCGTCGATGAGGCCCATGGACGGCACAACTTCAACCATATGATGACGCAGTTGCTGCAGGTTATCGTAGGGTAGCGGTTGTTCCATGATGGCGGAAAAGGCCCTTAGAATGGTCCAATCTTCCCGTGCATCGCCGGGTGGATAGGCCGCCCGACGGCCCAGTTGGACCCGCCCCTCGGTGTTGACCCACGTCGCGTCTTTCTCCGTGTAGGCCGCACCAGGCAGGATGACGTCGGCCCGATGGGCCCCCGCATCACCATGATGGCCTTGATAGACCACAAAGGCATCACCCAGGCCCGCCATGTCGATTTCATCGGCGCCCAACAGCCAGACCAGATCAATCTCACCCTTACCAGCAGCATCGACGATGCCGGCAACATCGCGCCCGCCGTCACCGGGCAGGAAGCCTATGTCCAGGCCGCCGACGCGTGACGCAGCCCGGTGCAGGACGTTAAAGCCGTTCCAATCCGGGCTGATCATATTTGTTTTCTCGGCCACATTGCGGGCCAGTTCCAACACCGCTGCGCCGTCATCACGGGCCACCGCGCCGCTGCCGACAATAATCATCGGCCGTTCCGCATCCGCTAAGATCTTGGCAAAGGCATGACTGCCATCCACCACTTCCGCCAACGTGGCGGGGCCTGCGCCCAAGTAGTCATATTTGTAGGTTAGATCGGCACCAGGCCCACCAACACCACCGATCACAGCAACCGGGAACCCGCCCGCCAACCAGCGTTTGCGGATCCGGGCATTGACCAGGGTCGCCTCCAGACGCGGATTGCAGCCCACCAGCAACAATGCATCAGCATCCTCGATCCCGGCGATGGAGGTATTGAACAGATAGCCGCCCCGATGTTTGCCGCCAATCTTGGCACCATCCTGACGGCAATCAATGTCTGTGGAGCCAAGGGCGATGAACAGTTCCTTGAGGGCCAGCATCGCCTCGACATCCGCCATATCACCGGCGATGGCCGCGATTTTGCCTCCCGCATCCTCGCCCAGACCGTCCAGGCGCGCCTTAATGGCCGCGAACGCGGTTTCCCAACTGGCGGGCTGTAGTTTGCCGTTCACCCGCACATAGGGCTGATCAAGTCTTTGCAGGCCCAAACCATCCACGGCATAGCGGGATCGGTCTGACAGCCATTCCTCGTTCACATCCTCATGCAAACGCGGCAGCACGCGCAGGACTTCAGCACCTCTGCAGTCAATGCGGATATTGCAGCCCACTGCGTCATGGACATCAATGCTTTCGGTCTTGTTCAACTCCCAAGGCCGGGCGGCGAAGGCATAGGCCTGGTTGGTCAAGGCACCCACGGGGCAAACATCAACCAGATTGCCGGAAAGCTCGGATGTCAGCGCCTCTTCAATATAGGTGCCGATTTCTGTCTCTTCGCCCCGAAAGGTTGCGCCCAATTCTTCTACGCCCGCGATCTCGGTTGCGAAGCGGACACAGCGGGTGCAGGTGATGCACCGGGTCATGGTGGTGGCGATTAAGGGGCCGAGATATTTGTCTTTAACAGCGCGCTTGATCTCATCGAACCTGCTGTCATTGCGGCCATAGGCGACCGCTTGATCCTGCAGGTCGCATTCGCCGCCCTGATCACAAATGGGGCAATCCAGGGGGTGATTGATCAACAGGAATTCCATGGCACCCTTACGGGCCTTTTCCGCCACGGGGGAATTGGTGCGGATCACCATGCCTTCGCCGACCGGCATGGCGCAGGACGCGATGGGTTTCGGTGCCTTTTCCATTTCCACCAGGCACATGCGGCAGTTACCGGCAATCGACAGGCGGTCGTGATAGCAGAAACGGGGAATTTCAATTCCCAGCTCTTCCGCGGCCTGTAGCACCGTGGTGTTGGCATCGACCGTGATTTCCTGGCCGTTGATGGTCAGCGTGGGCATGTTCCTGGCGTCCTTACTTCCCGTATCACGTTTCTAGAGCAATTTTCAATTAATTGGAATCGCTTGCGCGATCTAAGCGATTGGTTCAATTGCTCGATTCTTAAGAGTCTGAGCATGTTAAAAAGAAACATGCTCTAGGCGGCGGTAGGTTGAGAGTTTTTGCGGTCCATGATCCGCGCCTCAACCATAGGTCGGAAATGACGCATCAGACCTTGGATCGGCCAGGCCGCGGCATCACCCAGGGCGCAAATCGTGTGCCCTTCGATCTGGGTGGAAACCTCCAACAGCATGTCGATTTCCGCTACATCCGCCTCGCCCGTTGCCAGGCGTTCCATAATCCGCCACATCCACCCCGTTCCTTCGCGGCACGGCGTACATTGGCCGCAGGATTCATGGGCATAAAATTGCGACAATCGGGCAATGGCGCGGATCAGGTCCGTGGATTTGTCCATCACGATCACCGCCGCCGTTCCCAAGCCGGATTTTTCAGCACTCAACGCATCAAAATCCATCAAGACATCATCGCAAATGGATTTGGGCAACATGCGTACAGACGAACCCCCCGGAATTATGGCGAGCAGATTGTCCCAGCCACCCCGGACCCCGCCGGCATGTTTTTCGATCAGCTCTCTCAGCGGGATCGACATCTCCTCTTCCACATTGCAGGGCTGTTCCACGTGGCCCGAGATGCAGAAGACCTTGGTGCCGTTATTGTTGTCCCGGCCAAAACCGGCGAACCAATCGGCCCCGCGGCGCATGATGGTCGGGGCGACGGCGATCGATTCTACGTTGTTCACTGTTGTCGGACGGCCCCAAACACCAACGCCCGCAGGAAACGGTGGTTTCAGGCGCGGCTGGCCTTTCTTGCCCTCCAGGCTCTCAATCAGGGCGGTTTCCTCACCACAGATATAGGCACCCGCACCACGGTGGACAAAGACATCGAAGGAATAGCCGCTGCCGCAAGCGTTCGGCCCGATCAGGCCTGCGTCATAAGCCTGTTGCACGGCAGCTTCGAGGTTGTTCGCCTCAACCATAAATTCACCGCGAATATAGATGTAGGCAGCCGAGGCACGCATGGCGAACCCGGCAACCAAACAGCCCTCGACCAATTTATGGGGATCGTGGCGCATCAATTCGCGATCTTTGCAGGTGCCCGGCTCCCCCTCATCCGCATTGACCACAAGATATGTGGGCTTGCCATCGGATTCTTTCGGCATGAAGGACCATTTCAAACCGGTGGGAAAACCCGCGCCACCCCTGCCCCGCAAACCGGAGGCCTTGATTTCATCGACAATGCCATCCGGTCCCTTGTCCAGGATTGCCTTGGTGTTATCCCAATCGCCCCGTTTGCGCGCGGCATCCAGACCCCAATCCTGATAGCCATATAGATTGGTAAAAATCCGATCCTGATCACTTAACATCAGCCGTCCCCCATAAATTCACGCAGGGTGGTTGGTCCACCGGCCGGCTCCGTTGTGTGGCGGCCGCTTTGCGGTCCAACCTTGGGCGTCTCACCCTTGGCCAATGCCTCCAACACGGCAATGGTACTTGCCGCCGTCAGGTCCTCGTAATAGTCATCGTTGATCTGCATCATGGGCGCATTCACGCAGGCGCCCAGGCATTCCACCTCAATCACGGTGAACTTGCCGTCCGCCGTGGTGTCGCCCATTTCAATGCCCAGTTTCGATTTGCAGGCAGAGACCACATCGTCGGAGCCGCGCAACCAACAAGGCGTGGTGGTGCAGATCTGTACGAAATGCTGCCCCACGGGGGCCAAATTATACATAGTGTAAAAAGTCGCCACCTCGTAAACCCTGATACGGGGCATTTCCAGCATCTCGGCCACCGCATCCATGGCCGCACGGGGCAGCCAGTTTTCGTGCTGACGCTGCGCTAGATCCAGCAACGGCATTACCGCAGATGCCTGCCGGCGTGGCGGATATTTAGCGATATGCCGCTTGGCCACCTCTAGATTTTCCGCCGTGAAAGCAAAGCTGTCGGGCTGTTGATCGGCCGGGGCCGGTACACGCTTCATCGATCGACCTCACCAAATACAATATCCAGGCTACCGAGAACGGCGACTGAATCCGCCAATAAGTGGCCCTTACACAGGTGATCCAATGCCGCCAGATGAACATAGCCGGGCGACCGGATCTTGCAGCGATAGGGCATGTTGGAGCCATCAGCCATCAAATAGACACCGAATTCCCCCTTCGGTGCCTCAATGGCTGTGTAGGTTTCCCCAGCCGGGACCTTGAACCCTTCCGTATAAAGTTTGAAATGCTGGATCAAGGCTTCCATGGATTGTTTCATTTCAGCCCGTGGCGGGGCAACAACCGTGCGGTCAGCGCTGGATACGGGGCCGTCCGGCAAGGTTGCCAGCACCTGTTCGATGATCCGGACGGATTGGCGCATTTCCTCTACCCGGCACAAATAACGGTCATAACAATCGCCATTCTTGCCCACGGGGATATCGAAATCATATTTCTCGTAGCCGTCATAGGGTTGCGATTTTCTCAGATCCCATGGCAGTCCCGTACACCGCAGCATGACGCCGGAAAACCCCCAATCCATGGCCTCATCCTGGCTGATCACCGAAATATCAACGTTACGTTGTTTGAAAATGCGATTGTCGGTCAACAGGGTTTCCATGTCGTCGATATACTTCAGCAGATTTGGCAAATAGTCGGCAATGGCCGCCGCCATGCCTGCCGGCATATCCTGATGTACGCCGCCAACCCGAAAATAATTCGCATGCAGCCGCGCACCCGCCACGGCCTCATAGAATTCCATCAGCTTTTCGCGCTCCTCATAGCCCCAGATCGCGGGGGTAATGGCCCCGACATCCATGGCATGAGAGGTCACATTCAGAAGATGGTTCAGCAATCGGGTAATCTCTGAAAATAATACCCGGACGGCCTGGCCCCGCACCGGCACGTCCACCCCCATCAGTTTTTCGATGGCCAGCACATAAGCATGCTCCATCGCCATGGGGGAAACATAATCCAGGCGGTCAAAATACGGGATCGCCTGTTGATAGGTCTTGTACTCAATCAGTTTTTCCGTGCCCCGATGCAGCAAACCAATATGCGGGTCGCAACGGTCGATGACTTCGCCATCCAATTCCATAACAAGGCGCAGCACGCCATGGGCCGCGGGATGTTGCGGCCCGAAATTCAGGGTCATGTTTTTGATATCGACTTCGGCCATCAGCCCGGCTCCTGCCCATCGGCTTTTTCATCGCCCGGTAGGACCTGCGCGGCAGCGGCAGCACCTTCCCATGGAGAGAGAAAATCAAACTTGCGAAATTCCTGAGGCAATTTCACCGGCTCATAAACCACGCGCTTGCGCTCTTCGTCATAGCGCACTTCGACATATCCCGTTAGCGGGAAATCTTTGCGCAGAGGATGACCTTCGAAGCCATAGTCGGTCAATAAACGACGCAGATCGGGGTGATCTTCGAACATCACGCCGTACATGTCCCAAACTTCACGCTCAAACCAATTGGCTGAATTATGTAGACCGGTCACCGAGGGAACCGGGCTCATCTCGTCAGCCTCTACTTTGACCCGCACCCGTTGGTTATGCACCATGCTCAAGAGATTATAGACCACGTCGAAGCGTTTTGCCCGCTCCGGAAAATCGACACCGCAAATATCTATCAACACTTTGAAAAGACATTGGGGATCATCACGCAAAAAAGTCACAACCTTAAGCACATGTTCCGCCCGGGCGGTGACCATCAACTCCCCATGCACCACGGACGTCGCGATGACCTGGTCCGCCAGTACAGCGCCAATATGTTGGCCCAACTCCTGTAATGCCGCCTCGTCCGCCATTCTTTTGTCCGCTCTGTCCGTGAAGTCTTTTGTGGGATCCGAAAGGTAATGGATTTCGTCTGACTGGTTATTGATCTATCGCAGGAATGTGCCGGTGCGGCGAATTTTTTTCTGCAATTGCAGAATTCCGTAGACCAGCGCCTCCGCCGTTGGCGGGCAACCGGGAACGTAGATGTCGACAGGGATGATTCGATCACACCCCCGCACCACAGAATAGGAATAATGGTAATAACCGCCGCCGTTCGCGCAACTACCCATGGAGATGACATAGCGCGGTTCCGGCATCTGGTCATAGACCTTGCGCAACGCCGGTGCCATCTTGTTGGTCAGGGTGCCGGCGACGATGATCACATCGGATTGTCGTGGTGAAGCGCGCGGCACAACCCCCAATCGGTCCAGGTCATAGCGGGGCATATAGGCGTGGATCATCTCCACCGCGCAACAGGCCAGACCGAACGTCATGGGCCACAAAGAACCGGTTCGCGCCCAATTGACCACCTTGTCCAGTTGCGCCGTGACAAAGCCCTTATCGGCCAGTTCTTCGGAAAATTCCACGAAGGACGCGTTCTGACCTTGAACTGTCAAATCGGTGAGAGGGCCGCCCTGAGAGCCGCCAACCACGCCGGAATTCGTCTCGTTTATTCCCATTCCAAGGCGCCTTTTTTCCATTCATAGACAAAGCCGATGGTCAGGATGCCTAAAAAGACCATCATGGACCAAAAACCCAGCAGGCCGATACTGCCCAGCGAGACTGCCCAGGGAAACAGGAACGCCACTTCCAAATCGAAGATGATGAACAGAATGGCGACCAGATAAAAACGAACGTCAAAGCGTCCGCGAGCATCGTCAAATGCCTCAAATCCGCATTCGTAGGCGGACAGTTTTTCCGGATCAGGATGGCTTGGCACCACAACCATGGAGGCCACGACGATGACAACGGCCAAACCGCCGGCAACGACGAAGAACATCAAGATCGGTAGGTATTCTCGTAAAAGATCATCCACGGCGGAAACCCTCCTAAGCGCCTGGACAAAAACTGTTATCCCAAGCCTCTCATTCCTATAACGGCTTCTCTCTTGCGCTGCAATGGTGGGAGGTGGATTTCTCTCTGAAATCGACAAAATGATGCTGCGACGCTTCAATCCAGCGACAATCAAGGTATTTTGGAGGGATAATAGGGTTTCGTAGAGATTGGCGCTTCGTGGAGAAATGTGGCGGGAGTGACGGGACTCGAACCCGCGACCTCTGGCGTGACAGGCCAGCGCTCTAACCAGCTGAGCTACACCCCCACGAAGCGGGCACCATGTACCTCTCCCCCGGCCTGGGTGTCAAGCGGCGAACGGCCCCTTCGGCGACAATTTATCAAAGTTCTGAAAATGACCCGGCGTGATCAGCTTTTGGGCGTTGCCTTCGGTGCCTTATTTGGCGGCGTATTGGGGGCATGCGGCTTGCGGCAGACCGCAAACATGGCAAAGGGAAACAATTTTGCCGCAGGCTCATGCCATCTCTCAGGATTATCTTGCAACCATTTGGAAAACATCGCGGAAAGTTGTTGAGATTTTCGGTTTCGAACGCACGGCACCAGCCATTTCATGCGTTCAAAGCCAGCCATATAGCTCCAATTATAAGCATCATTGACACCGGTGACATAAACTTCCCGGTCATATTCGGCCAGTTCCAGAAAATCCTGGCCGCTTAACAATTGCCAGGTTTTCCCAGGCGTCGGTTTGCCTGCCGCCCAGGCCGCAGGGATCACAGGGATCGCAGCATCGGTGGCAGCGAAAACAGCAATGAGTAATGAGACTATTATAATGAGAACGCGCATCACCCTGGACCTAACCACTCATATAAACGCTTGTCACGTCCAAAAGCGGCTTAGTCCAGGGCAAAGGATCGCGTTGATCAGACGGAGACGTCGATATTGTGACCAGTATCCGAATCTACAGCCGATTTTCTGGGCTGCTCCTCTTCACCACTCCCGACGGCTGATTTGGCCGCTGAGAATTCCGCCTCGGCCGAGGCTTTCTCACCACCGGCTTTTTCGGCAACCTCGACCGGACGTGAAACTTTCACGTCGTTCGATCGGATCTTGTCGTTGGCCTGGGCCGACGACGGCGAAAGGTTGAGTTCCATTCTGTACTCCTTTCGGTAGCTCCGCTATCCAGACGCCAGGATTGACGTCGGACCGGTAGCTTTGCGTCCCGCTGTTACCAGCGGTTTGCCATTGCGGGCGCATTTTATTTAGACGACCGCAACTTCCAGGTTATCCACAATAAGTTAAGAAAACATTCATAAATGACCATTGCTCGATTGCTGCCAACTGTCGAAATATGGTCTACATTAGCTTCCGATTTAGTCTGCCCCAATAAGAGGTCTCAGATCATGCGTATCAGCTCCATCGTCAACCGCGCGACACAGGTCAATGGGGCTGGGTTGGCCTCCAACTTCCAGGGACGCAGCCAGAACTGGAACCAATTCGCCAATCGTGTCTCACGCCTGGCTTCAGGCTTGTGCGGCCTTGGCGTCAAACCGGGCGACCGGGTTGCCATGTTGAGCCTGAACAGCGACCGGTATTTGGAATATTTCTTTGCCGTGCCGTGGTCGGGTGGCGTATTCGTGCCCATCAACACCCGGCTCGCACCGCCCGAAATTGTTCATTGGCTGAACGATTCCGGTGCCAGTGTTCTGCTGATCGACGATAATTTCGCCGCCGTACTCGACAAAATTCAGGGCCAGTTGGAAAGCCTTAAATCCATCGTTCACGTCGGCGATGGTGCGCCACCGGAAGGCATGCTGTCCTACGAAGCCCTGATTGATGGTGCGGCGGAGATGGCCCCCCTGGATACGGGCGGCGATCAGCTGGCAGGACTATTTTACACCGGCGGTACGACGGGGCGCTCAAAAGGTGTGATGTTGAGCCATCGGAACTTGATCCTTAACGCGTTGCAATTTGCCGCCGAGGTGGGGTTCAGGGCAGATTCCCACTATCTGCATGCCGCACCCATGTTCCATCTGGCCAACGGCGCGGCGACCTTTGCCGTAACTTTGATGGCCGGCGCCTCGACCATAATTTCAAGCTTTACCCCCCTCGATACCCTGCAGTCCATTCAGGACAACAAGATTAATATTGCCCTGTTGGTACCCACCATGATCAATATGACCGTCAATCATCCGGACGTGGCGGACTATGACCTCAGCTCCATCCGCGACATCGCCTTTGGTGCCTCCCCCATGCCGGAGGCGGTTTTACAGACGGCGCTGCGGGTCATTCCCAACGCTGAATTCCATCACGTCTATGGCCAGACTGAAGCAGCCCCCGTGTTGACCGCCCTGCCCGCCAACCGGATGGTCAACGACGGCCCTCTGGCGGGCAAGATCAAGTCCGCCGGTCTGGCGGTCCCCGGCCTTGAGGTGAAGATTTTTGACGAGAACGATGTGGAGGTTCCCCGCAATGTGGTGGGCGAAATTGTGGCCCAGGGGGAAAACGTCATGCTGGGATACTGGAACCAGCCGGAAATGACCGCGACGACATTACGCAACGGCTGGCTGCATACGGGCGATGGCGGTTACATGGATGCCGATGGCTTCATCTATGTGGTCGACCGGGTCAAGGACATGATCATATCGGGTGGTGAGAATGTATATTCGGCCGAGGTCGAGGATGCGATCTATCAGCACCCTGACGTAGTTGAATGCGCCGTCATCGGTATACCGCACGAAAAATGGGGAGAACAGGTTCACGCGATCATCCGCTTGAGCGAAGCCGGCGCGGTGGACGAGGCCGCCATCATCGCCCATTGCCATGAATGGATCGCCAACTATAAATGTCCCCGCAGCGTCTCCTTCGAAACGGAGCCCCTGCCCCTGTCGGGTGCCGGTAAAATTCTAAAGACGGAGCTGCGCAAACCCTATTGGGCGGGACATGCCAAACAAGTCAATTAATTCATGAGCGTGATGGAAGGCCCCTTGCCCAAGGGGATTGTACCAGGTGAGCCAGCGCCTGATCCCGAACCCGATCCGGCACCCACACCGGCACCTGAGAAAGACCCGGTTTATGGCTGGGTTATGGTCTGGGTCTGTTTCATTCTGGGTGCCCTGGCGTTTGGCGTTTTAGGCTCTGTCGGGGTTTTCCTGAAGCCTTTGGTGGCGGAATTCGGCTGGTCCCGGGGTCAGACCTCGTTCGGTTATTCCATGCTGTCTTTTTCATCCGCCATTATGGGTGTGGCATGGGGCTATGTGGCGGACCGCTATGGCAGCGAGCGGTTGATCATGGCAGGTGTTTTTGCCATGGTTGTGTCTTTGCTGGGTTTAAGCCATCTGACAGAACTTTGGCATTTTTACGCTGCCTATTTTTTGTTCGGCGCGGTTGGCTTCTCCACCTTCATGGGGCCGTTGTTTGGCAACGTAGGTCATTGGTTCAAACAGAATCCAGGGTTGGCCTTGGGGATCGCGGCTGCCGGTGGCGCCATGGGCCAGGGTGTCATTCCCTTTATCGTGCGCCTGTTGATCACCCATTATGATTGGCGGACAGCTTATTTTGTTCTTGCCGTCGCCTACCTGATCGTTGCCGTGCCTCTGGCCCATCTGGTGCGGGACCCGTCCAGCCGCAAGCAGGCCCGTTCCAGCGCGCCTGAACCACTGAACCCGCGCTATCCCCTACCGGCGGCGGAAATCATGACCTGGATCTGTGTTGCCGTGGTCTTTTGTTGCATCTGCATGTCGGTGCCCATTGTTCATGTGGTGCCGCTTATTTCTGATCGTGGCATCTCACCGGAAACAGCGGCCTCCGTCTTATTGGTCATGATGCTGGCGGGCGTGTTTGGTCGTATCGCAGGCGGCAAGTTTGCCGACATATTGGGCCCCCTGCCCACATTCATGCTGGCCTCCGCCGGGCAGGCCGTACTTGTGGTCTGGTTTCCGCATGTGGAAAGCATGGTTGGTGTCTACATCCTGGCGGTTGCCTTTGGCTTTTTCTACTCCGCCGACATGATCTCCATCCTGACCTGTATGCGTCTGATGACGCCTGTGCACATGGCAGGCCGCGCCCTGGGCCTGGGTGCCGCCTTCGGCATGGTCGGCATGGGCCTGGGCGGTTATTTGGGCGGTGCCTTGTTCGACCTACAGGGCAACTATGTCTGGGCCTTCACCGCAGCGGGCCTGGCAAGCGGTGTCAATCTGGTGATCCTCACGGGCCTGACCCTGCGCCTAAAAATGGCCCGGCGGAATTTGGAACAACTTCAAACAGCCACGGGCGGCTGATTTTCGGAAGCGGCCAGCATGGCTTCGTCCGATGTGGCCAGGATCTTGGTATAAACGCCGTCTGGATAATTCGTCATGTGGGGGCCGGGTGCCGATGCGTCCGGCTGGGGGATGTCGGGGCCCTGGTTAGTGTAGTCCGACGATGATTTGTAGCGCGCCAGTTCATCGGCCGAGATGCCTGCAATGGCGACGACCTCCGGATCGATCCAGGCTTCTGCATTGATGGGCTCTGTCGAATAGGACAATTCCAACGATAGGTTTTCCGGGCCTGCAAAATAAATGGATTTGCAGAAACCGTGGTCTTTCGGGCCTACCACGGGCACGCCTTTGGCCCGCAATCGATCACGCATGGCCATCAGCTCGGCATCATCCTCTACCTTAAAGGCCAGGTGCTGCATGCTGCCTTTGGCACAGTTGGCACCGGGATTGCCCGCATGGGTCTGGCCCAGTTTGACCGGGATCTTGCCAATCTCGGTATTGTGGACGAAGGCGATGGAGCTTTCATCGTTCAGGCGCAGAAAGCCGTGCCAGGTATTGGCCACACCATGCATCCAGTACAAGGCGACCAATTCCATGCCCAGCTTGTCGGTGAAGAATTCGATCTGCGTTTTCATATCTGCCGTGGTGATCGCCAGATGATGCAGTCCGCCAATTTTATTCATGAACATTTTCCTTTCCGAAAATTCCGTTAGACCTCGCCCCAAACCTGCAGGGCCGTTTCAACGATGCGGGCCAGCTTTGCCTTCTCCACATCCTCCGTGACGGGATTGCCGGAGACGGCGGAGGCAAAGCCGCACTGTGGTGACAACGACAGCCGTTCCAAAGGTACATATTGCGCAGCTTCATCGATGCGCGCGGCCAGACTATCGACGCTTTCCAACTCCGCCAACTTGGAACTGACCAGCCCAAGAACCACGTGCTTACCCTCTGGCACCAGTCGCAGGGGGGAGAAATCACCCGCCCGTGCGGTGTCGTACTCCAAAAAAAAGGCGTCAACGGCAAGATCATTGAACAGGCGCTCAGCCACCGGCTCATAACCGCCCTGGGAAAGATACTTGCCCTTGAAATTACCCCGACACAAATGCAGGCCACAGGTCATACCCTCGGGGCGGCCCGCCACCGCATCATTGATGGCGTCAATATAGACATCAATCAGATCATCCGGGTCAGCACCTCCCGCCCGCACCTGATCGCGTACCGTTGGGTCGCACAACATGGCGAGGGGCACTTCATCCATCTGAATATATCTCGCGCCAAGCGTCGACAATTCCGCGATCTCCTGGCGGAACACTTCGGCAAAGTCTTTGAAGAATTCCCGTGGCGTAGCATAGGCTGCCGGATCTATTCCGCCCACGGGGCGATAGAAATGAAAGGTCGGCAGCGACGGCATCGTAATCTTGCCCGTCACCTCGTCCCCTGGCCCCGCCTCGACCAAAGCTTTCAGATAGCTGAATTCATGGGTGGAGAAGCCTTTTTCACGACGCACCTTGCCCTCGACATGGGCTGCGATGAAATCCTGTTCGTGGCCATGATCGTCATGAAATTTGAATTCCGCCTCGCGCACGGACAGCCCCGATACCGGGCCGATGACATGGCCCCAATAGGAACCCCGGCGAAATTCGCCATCAGTCGCAAGTCCCAGGCCCGCTTCACGTTGCAACGCTACTACATTACGGATCGCTTTATCCTGGATCTCGGTAAATGTCGCGTCATCAATCTCGCCGGCATTGTGCTGGCGAAAGGCGGCGGTCAATTCTTTGGGGCGCAACAGGCTGCCCACATGTTCGGCACGGAAGGGCGGCGGGGCCATGATTGTCTCCTCACATAGATGCGTTCTAAAAGACGCGGGCTCATTTTGATATAGCCAGCCCCGTACGTCACGCTAAACTAATGACATGACATCATTTCAAGAAATCTATGCAGCAGCAGCAGAACGCAATGGTGGTGAAGCCGCCCTGAAGGCAAAACTGCCCAAGGTGAAATCCGACCGTGCCCTCAAGGGCATTGCCGATGACCGATATTTGTCATTCATGTCGCTACGGGTCTTTAGCGCGGGTCTGAAACATTCCATGGTGCGGGATAAATGGCCGGCATTTGAAGAGGTCTTTCATGGCTTTGAACCTCACCGGGTCCGTTCCATGCCGGATGAGGCGCTGGAAGTTTTAATGGGGGAGAAACGCATTATCCGCCATTGGGGCAAGATCAAATCCGTGCGCGCCAATGCCGCCAGCATGTGCGATATCATTGATGAAGCAGGCAGCATGGGGGCCTGGTTAACGGCCTGGAAACCGGAACAGACTGTTGAATTATGGGATCAGCTAAGTAAACGGTTCACGCAATTAGGCGGCAATTCGGGGCCTTATTTCTTGCGCATGGTGGGCAAGGATACCTTCAACCTGACGCCATACGTCCTGGACGCCATGAAATCCTGGGGGCTTTATGATGGATCGGGCAAGGGTAAGGGGCAGCGCGCCAAGGTACAGGCGGTGTTTGATGATTTGCGGGCGGAATGCAAGCTGCCCCTCTGTCAGATCTCAATGACCCTGGCGCAGTCCGTTGATTAGATAACGACATAACTCGATTGAAATTGCCTTAGTCCGGGTCGGCCATTTGAAAAAGAATGCGCGGCCCTTGGCTCAATTTGGCGCTATCGAATTTTGATAGATGGTTGCGGCGGATCATTTGCCTGATCAAATCAACATAGTCCTGACCCGTGGCGGCATAGTCGGACATGAAGCCGGCAATGACGTAACCTTCCAGAATTTGGCCCTTGCGCCTCATTTCCGCTCTTGCCCGGCGCAGACCTTCATAGGCGGGATGCGTATTGATGTTCAGCATATAAGCGATCAGCGCATCATGCGGATTGTTGAAGGTGGCCAGACGTGCGTCGCTCTCCAATGCTTTCAGGCCGCCTTTACCCGTTGTCCATTGACCGAATATGGCCTGCCCTTCCCTGGCAAAGCGCGATTGCAGCCAGGCGCTTTCTATGGCCCCTTGTACGATGGTCAAGGACGGTGGCAGGGCATCCATACGCCGGGAAAGTTCAGCCAACCGGTCTGGGTTGATGGGATTGTCCGGGTTTGCCGACGTCGTGACCCGATAGCGATCCAGCATCGTCGTCAGCCAGGCGCGGTCACCGCTGGAAAGATTGCCGGGCGCGAGACCCGACAGGCCCAACAGACGATGCCGCTGGCGCAGAATTTGTTCATTCGCCTGCAGGGCCGCCGACAGGGAAACACGAAAGAAAACCGATTTTCGTAGCGCGCTATTTTCGCGCCAGGCTTCACTGATTTTTCTGGGCAGACGTGAAATTCGCAAGCGGGGAACCGCCTGTAAGGTCCCTGGATTGTTGGCGATATCGTTGAAGCCGATTTTTTGCAGGTAGGCATTGATGGCAAGGCCGTCCGCAATTGGGACAATAACCTCCACCCTGGGCAGCCAATCTCCCGGCCTGAACAGAATGACCACCGCGACGGATATTGGGACAAGCATAAGGAATGCAAAGACCAGATAGTTTCGCCAAACCGACATGCTGTTCCCTAAACCCCAATACGTCTCAGTTTTCACACCTCGCCGGGTTGCACCATGATCTTACAGTGGTGGTCAGGGTCGTCCAGATCCCGAAATGCCCCGGCCACGCCATCCAGTCCTACGCGGCCCGTGATCAATGGCGTTAGATCAATTTTTCCGCTGTCAATCATGGCCAGGGAGGCGGCGAATTCATCCGGGGTATAGCCCAACACGAACTGCAGGTTCAATTCTTTGATGATGCCCTGATAGGGCTGAAATGTATCCGCCTCCATACAGACGCCGACAACAACAATGCGGGCCTGCACCGGCGCGCCCGCCATTACCTGTTCGATGACGCCCGGCACCCCGACGCATTCGAAGATGACCCCTGGTTTCAAATTCTCGGGGATTGGCCCCAAGGCGGGGGGCGGTGCATCATTGGGCAGGGTTGCAACCTGCCGCCAGCTGTCATGGGGGGAATTGGCGGCAGGGTCGATCACTTCATCAGCCCCCATGGCCACGGCCAGGGCGCGACGGCCCGGTGAGAAGTCCGCCGCCAGGATCGGTCCGACCCCTTTACCTTTCAGTGCGGCAATGACGGCCAGGCCCACGGGTCCACAGCCGATGACCAAGGGCACTGCCCCCTTGTCCAATCGCGCCATCTCGACCGCGTGCAATCCGACGGCCATAGGTTCCGTCAGGGCTGCCATATCCGGCGTCAAATTCTCGGGTACGGGCAGCAGCAAGGCCGCCTGCAACACCATATATTCCCCATAGCCGCCGCTGTAATCATTGGAATAGCCGACCGTACGACGCCAACCAGGCCCCAAAATGGCAGGCAGGGCGCAAACCATCTGGCCCGCTTTCACTCCGGTCTTGCTATCGGAGGGCTCGCAACCCGGACCGAACTCCAACACTTCGGCACAGAATTCATGGCCCATGACGATATCGTGGGCAAAATCCATGCCCTGCATAATGCGGTCATTGGGTGCAGCGGTTTTTGCCAGGCGCGGCCCGTGACGCAACATGTGCAGGTCAGAGCCGCAAATACCGCAAGCCAGGGTTTTTGCCAGGACCTGTCCGGGGCCCGGTTTGGGAACCGCCATTCTATCAACGACAATTTTCTGGCCCCGCATAATGGCGGCCTGCATGGTGCTGGGTGTTTCGGCAGATACTGCGCTGTTCATCAGTCTGGTTCCAATCGCATCCCTGTTGTTTGTCACCATAAGATAACAGAATTGGAACCAAGATGAGCCGGTTTCGTTAAAAAGGCCGGCTTACTAAACTGCGCAGCGCAAAAAATTAGCCCGAAATAAAAAAGCCGACGTCAACCAAATACGCGGTCGACGTCGGCGGCGGCCTCATACTAGGCCGTTTATACTAAATATACGCTACTCTATACTCAACTAATACATCAAGATAATACAATTATGATAAAGTTATTACATAATTATAAAATATAATCCGGGACCGGTACGATCTAACCAATGTTCCCGTCTGTTGCTCATTGTATATACGGTAATAATACATAAATCATCTTGAATCTGATCCAATAGAAAAACTGCGACAATCCGCCGCAACGATTGGACAAAACCACCCGAAGCAATGATTTATGTCGCCTAGATTATCGGATCACTTGCACTAATGAGTTTAACTCGGTGATATGGCAAAGGGCGCTATGCGTCGAACATTCTCATCCAGGCGAAGGCGATGGTTGAGAGGGGGATGGGCTCGCTGGCCGCAGTCAAGCCGTTCGCAAACCCGGCAGGATACCCCGACGTCCGTAGCTGACTGCTTATTCTTCAGGTCCATCGCCTCTCCGTATACCAGGTTCTTGGCCTGCCCGATGTCACAGCCAACGGCAACGGCGAGACGAGGTTGGCGGCCACGATGCCCGGCCAGAACCGGATCCACCGTACGGGCAATGGTTAGAAAGGCGCTGCCATCCGGCATACGGGCCTGTTGGGTATGGACCGTCCCAGGTGCGCCAAAGGCATCGTGGATGACCCAACGGGGACAGGTGCCGCCAAAGCGGGCGAAATGGAAACCGGCACCGCTTAAGCGCTTTGAGATATTCCCCGCGTTGTCCACTCTGATAAAGAAAAACGGCACACCGCGTGACCCACTACGTTGCAAAGTCGTCAGGCGATGGCAGACCTGCTCAAAGCTTACCCCAAACCGGTTCTGCAAAATCTCCAAGTCATATCGCAACTCCTTCGCCGAGGCCAAAAAGCTATCATAGGGCATCAACAATGCGCCGGCGAAATAGCCGGCCAGGCCGATGCGGCATAATTTCTTAGCATCGGGTGAGGACAAATCGGCCTTCGCCACCAACCGATCCAGCAATTCGCCCTGACCGGACAGTGCCAATTGCACCGCCAACTGAAAATTCCGACCCGAAGGCGGCAGCATTTCCGACAACAAGACGCGGCGGCGATGGAAGTCGTATCGGCGCAAAGTTTCCCCCATGATATCCACAGGCATGATTTTCGCGCCGATGTCGTGCACCGTCTGTAAATGCCGGGCCAGACCTTGGAACAGATCGTTGCCATCCAGTCCGGCATCCTGCCACAATTCTTCCGCCGCATTTTCCAGTTCAGGGAAATGATTGGATTGTGATTGTTGAAAATCCCGTACTTCCTCAAGCGGAAACGCCTGGGTATCCAGCCCCTGCATTTTCGAGGGATCGGCCAAGCGCTCAACCAATGCCTGGGTATCTTCGCGCATTTCGGCATAGGCTTTGTACAAGCTCATGACGGCCTGGGTCGCGGTTGGCGAGACTTCAGCAACCTCGCGAATTTCCTGTTCCCGCACTTTAAGGCCCTCAAACAATGGGTCTGAGAAGACTTCGCGCAAGCCTGCTGCCAGAGCAGCGGATTCGTCCTCGGCGAATTCACGCAGATCAATGGGAAACGCCTGGCCAAGACGAAAAAGCAAAGGCACGGTCATGGGCCGTTGATTATGTTCGATCAGATTAAGATAACTGGGTGAGATCTCCAGCATCTCTGCCATCTCTGTCTGGCTGAGGTTTTGTTCCTGGCGATAGCGGCGGACTTTATGGCCCAGCATGGCCTTTTTTTCGACCGGCATTGTATCTTCCCGTTGCCTTGTTAAGGTTAAGATTAAGATTAAGATTATTTACAAATTTTACAAAATTACAATCGAAAAATTTGCAAAATTATCCACATGACACTTTTCTATTTGCGTTCGGTGCGCTAACCCGGCATTACAGCATCAAGGGCAATGCAACAACGCTTTAAACCCTTATTAACGCTGATCCAGCGTAGATTTAGTACTAGGAGCTAGACAATGACAGAGACAATTGAACAACTCGTTTCCGCCCCCGAAGGCCGCTTTGAAAACATCCAACGCGACTACAGTGTCGAAGATGTGAAGAAACTTCAAGGGTCTGTCAAAGTAGAGCACACCCTGGCCCGAAATGGTGCCGAAAAACTTTGGAAATTGTTGCAGACGGAAGACTACGTGCATTCCCTTGGTGCCATGACGGGCAACCAGGCCATGCAGATGGTTCGCGCCGGCCTGAAAGCCATTTACCTGTCCGGCTGGCAAGTTGCCGCCGATAGCAACAACGCCGGTGCCATGTACCCGGATCAGAGCCTGTACCCCGCTGATAGCGGCCCGGAGCTGGCCAAGCGCATCAACAAGACCCTGCAACGCGCCGATCAGATCCAATGCATGGAAGGTGAAGGCGATATCGATTGGTTCGCCCCCATCATCGCCGATGCCGAAGCCGGCTTTGGCGGCGTATTGAACGCTTTCGAGATCATGAAAGCCTACATCGAAGCGGGTGCAGCCGGCGTCCATTTCGAAGATCAGCTGGCCTCCGAGAAGAAATGCGGCCACATGGGCGGCAAGGTCCTGATCCCGACACAGCAGCATATCGCTAACTTGAAAGCCGCCCGCCTGGCAGCCGATGTCATGGGCGTCTCCACCATCATCCTGGCCCGTACCGATGCCGACAGCGCCCAGCTGTTGACCTCCGATGTGGACCCACGCGACCGTGACTTCATCTCTGGTGAGCGCACGACGGAAGGCTTCTACAAGCACAAGGAAGGCGAAGGCGAAGGCATGCGCCGCTCCATCGCACGCGGTCTGGCTTATGCGCCCTATTCCGATCTGCTGTGGATGGAAACTTCCAAGCCGAACCTGGAACAGGCCAGAATTTTCGCCGAGGCGATCAAAAAGGAATATCCTGATCAGCTTCTGTCCTACAACTGCTCACCTTCGTTTAACTGGGGCGCAGCATTGGACAAAGACGACATTGCCCGCTTCCAGCGTGAGATCGGTGCCATGGGCTACAAGTATCAGTTCATCACCCTGGCCGGTTTCCACAGCCTCAACCACTCTATGTTCCAGCTGGCCGAAGGCTACCGGGATCGTGGCATGGCGGCTTATTCGGAACTGCAGAATGCCGAATTCGCGTCCGAGGCGACTGGTTACTCCGCCACCCGTCACCAACGGGAAGTCGGCACCGGCTACTTCGACCAGGTCAATCAGACCATCATGGGCGGCACGTCTTCGACCACGGCGCTGACGGGTTCCACCGAATCCGAGCAGTTCCAGGATAATGCTGCAAGTGCTGCTGCTGAAGCGGCTGAGTAAGTTCTAACTTTGTAAAGCGTACCCAATTTCGAAACTATCTAAGCTTTCTAGTCTATCTAACGGGCGTCCCGTTTCCTTACACAGGGCGTTCGCCTCTTGAATACCTAATCTCGGGGTCACCGCAACTCGTCATGGCAATCATGGCAGCGGTGGCCCCTTTTTTTTTGCCTGTCTTTCAAATCCTGTAAACAAGGGTTAGCATGACCCTATGAAATTGCGGATCATCAAGCATATTATCCC
Organism: Rhodospirillaceae bacterium; assembly: GCA_018660265.1. Classification (GTDB taxonomy): domain Bacteria; phylum Pseudomonadota; class Alphaproteobacteria. The sequence goes on from JABJKS010000110.1 coordinate 95,053, forward strand.
CATATTGGCACTGCTTGCGGTAAGCCTTACCGCCTGCGACAGCTCTCCCCTCCTGCGTGACAATTTTATGGGCAAAAGGCTGGTGGAACCTGATCGTCTGCCACAAAGGGTGCCGCGGGATGCAAGAGGTAATCCGCGCCTGGATCAACAATCCAAAGACCTGAACGAGTTCTGGAACAGACTAAAAATCTGGTAGCACAGCAAGACGGGAGACTTTATCGATGACGACCCAAGAGCTTGAAGGCCTGGTGGCAAAATTCCGCAAATTGCCACCCTCCGACGACATGAGCCTGGAACAGGTCCGCGACGGCATGCGTTTTTTCGAGACGGCGTTGCCCGCGCCCGATGATGCCCGCGTTGACGTGATAGAGACCAATGGTGTGGCTGCCGAGTGGGTACGTGCACCAAACGTCGCGGATGATGCAAATAATCCAGGCAGGGTACTGCTATACCTCCACGGCGGCGGCTATACTTATTGCGGCCCCGGCACCCACAGGCTGCTCGCTTATAATCTGTCGGCGGCAACGGGAATGCCCTGCCTGTTGCCTGACTATCGCCTGGCACCAGAACACCCCTTCCCCGCTGCCGTAGATGATGCGGTTGCTGCCTATGGCTGGTTATTGGCGCAGGGGTATGACGCAGGCCGTATTGCCATTGGCGGCGACAGTGCAGGCGGCGGCCTTACGGTCGCGACCATGCTTGCCTTGAAACAAACGGCTCAACCATTACCAGGTGCTGCCGTCTGTATTTCTCCCTGGACAGATATGACCATGTCTGGGGCTTCCATCGATGGCCGCGCGGCGGCTGATCCCATGGTGCAACGGTCCGGTCTTGAACGTTGCGCCAATTGGTATCTTGGGGGACTGGGGGGAGATGGGGGCGGCGATGGCGACAGGGAAAACCCCCTGGCATCTCCGCATTTCGGTGACCTAACCGGCCTGCCGCCATTGTTGATCCAGGTCGGCAGCAATGAAGTCCTGCTCGACGATGCCGCCCGCACGGCCGAGCTTGCGAAAAAGGCCGGGGTCGAGGTGAATTATCAATGTTGGGAGGAAATGTTCCACGTCTGGCAACTCTATGCCCCGATGTTGTCGGAAGGCCGCGATGCCATTGCCAAAATCGGTGAATTCCTGGATCTCCATGTCGCCTGAGGCCCCAATTGAAAATCGGATTGAAATAGGCGTCGATATTGGCGGCACGTTCACTGATGTTGTCTGCCAACGCCCCGGTCGAACGCCGGTCATTTTGAAGCTGCCAACCACACGCGAAGATCCAGGCCTGGCTGTTCTGGATGCTGTCCGGCAGTTGGAGGATACCGGTGCCATACGGGCGGGCGATGTCACGCGATTTGTCCACGGTACCACTGTTGCAACGAATGCAGTTCTCGAACGCAAGGGTGCGACGGTCGGTTTGCTGACCACGGCAGGCTTTCGCGATGTGCTGGAGATCGGCCGGCAGTTCCGCCAGGCATTGTACGAAGTGCGCCTAACACCTGAGACGCCGGGTTTTCTGGCCCCGCGTGCCTTTCGCCGGGAGGTCCCCGAACGGGTTGATGCCAAGGGGCAGGTCATCATTCCGTTGGATGAAGCCGCGTTGTTGGCAGCAGCAGATGATTTGATTGCGCGCGGGGCACAGGCCATTGCCATCGTGTTCTTGTTTGCCTTTCTTAATCCAGCGCACGAGCGGCGCGCGGCGGAATTGATAATGCAGCGGCATCCAGACATCGCCATTTCCCTGTCGTCAGAGGTGGACCCTGCCTTCCGCGAATATGAACGTACCGCCGTCACTGCATTCGATGCTTATATCAAGCCGATCGTCGATGGCTATCTGGACCGTTTGCATGCTAGTCTGTCACAGGCCGGTATCGGTGCCGGTGTGGGCGCGCCGTTGCAGATCATGCAATCCCGTGGTGGCTTATCGGGAACAGACGTGGCGCGCGAACGCCCGGTGCGCCTGTTCCTGTCGGGTCCTGCGGCAGGCGTCATGGGTGCGTGCAACATTGGAGCCAAGGAAGACCTTGGCGATCTGATTTCCATCGATATTGGCGGCACCACCTGTGATATCGCCCTCATTGAACAAGGCCGCCCCGGCGTCCGGACCGAGGGCCAGATTGACGGCTATCCCGTCCGGGTTTCCATGATCGATATCAGCCCCATCGGCGCCGGTGGCGGCTCCATCGCCTGGTTGGATGGGGCAGGTGGTCTGCGGGTCGGGCCACGCTCCGCCGGGTCGGAACCGGGGCCTGCCTGCTATGGCCGGGGCGGTGGCCAGGCAACGGTCACCGATGCGTCTTTAGTACTGGGTTATCTTGATCCCAATTATTTTGCCGCAGGGACGATTGCCTTGCGGGAGGACCTGGCGCGGGAGGCCATCACCAAGGGCGTTGCCGAACCATTGGGTTTGTCCGAGGCCGGCGCCGCATTGGGTATCCACCAGGTGCTGAACGGTCAGATGGCCGAGGGTATTCGCGCCATCACAGTCCGCCGTGGCCATGACCCCCGCGATTTCACCCTTGTGGCATTGGGTGGTGCGGGACCATTGCACGGCATCGCCCTGGCGGAAGAACTTGGCATTCGCCGGGTCCTGGTGCCGCCCCATCCAGGTGTTCTTTCCGCCCAGGGATTGCTGGATGCATCCGTGGAGCATGAGGTGGCCCAGGCCTTTGGCCATGATCTGTCGGCACTGAGTGTCGAGGATTTGGCGCAGGCATTTGGGGTTATCGATGGCCGGGCACAGGACCTGATGGCACGCGAAGGCGTTGCGGCGGGGGATGGGCAAATACACCATTTCGCCGATGTCTGTTTTGTCGGCCAATCCTATCACTTGGCCGTGCCCGTCGATCTGTCGGCAGTGGACCCTTTGGCTGAGATCTATGAAAATTTTTTGGAGATCCATGATCGTATCAACGGCCATCGTTTTGAGGCACCGGCGAAAATTATAAATCTGCGCACAGTACATCAGGCTGCGCATCAGGCCGCCGCCTCTGTCCCGGAAAGGGCCGGGGTCGAGGCGCAGCCCGAGGCACAGGACGTGGCAGAGGGGAACGACGATTTTGAAAAATCGCATCGCGCCATATTCCTGCCTGGGGATGAGCAGGCACACGAAGTCCCCGTTCTTGATCGCACGGCTATTCGGCCGGGCCAGCGCATTGTTGGGCCGGCGATTATAGAGCAGGCTGATACGACGACATTGTTAACGCCTGGCTGGTCAGCGCAGATGACAGCTTCGCGCAATTTGATCCTTGAACCGATTAAGGATACCTGATCATGAGCACGATTGATCCCGTCACCTTGGAAGTCCTGCGCAACAAACTGGACGGTATTTCCAACGAAATGCAGTCGACCTTGCTGCGCAGTTCCTTTTCACCCATCGTCAAGGAGGGTCTGGACGCCTCTGCCTGCCTGTTTTCCATTGCCGGCGAAACCTTGTCCCAATCCATTTCCATCCCCATTCATCTGGCGACATTGATCCCGGTGATTGAGGCTTTGTTGGCGGCCTTCCCCCTGGACACACTGGTACCGGGCGATTTGTTGGTGATGAACGATCCTTATATGGGTGGAACACATTTGCCTGACATCGCGGTCGCCATGCCCATCATGCATCAGGGTCAGGCGATCGCTATTGCCGCTGCCATGACCCATCATCAGGACGTGGGCGGCATGGCACCGGGTTCTGTACCCACCAACGCAACTGAAATATTTCAGGAAGGGGTGCGTATTCCGCCCCTGAAATTGCGCAGTGACGGCGTCATGAACGAAACCTTTATTGCCATGATGCGCCAGAATGTCCGTATGCCCGATGCTTTCATGGGCGACCTCAATGCACAGATCGCCGCTTGCACTGTCGGTGGACGGCGGCTGGATGAAGTGGCGGGCAAATATGGACCGACATTATTGCTGGCGGCGTTTGACGAGCTGCTGGATAGATCGGAACAGATGACACGCACCTCCCTACGCGGCATTCCGGACGGGGCCTACAGCTATACGGACTATCTCGACAACGATGGCATCGATCTGGACACGGCAATCCCCATCCAGGTCTGTGTTCGGGTCAGCGATGGTGAATTGACCTGCAGCTTTGAGGGCACGGCGGCCCAGGTGCGGGGGCCGTTCAATTGCGTGCCCTCCGGCGCGACGGCTGCCGCCTTGTTTGCAGTACGCGCCATCACGGATCCGGAGATACCGACGAACGGCGGCTGCTTCCGTCCCGTCTCGTTGCATTTTCCCGATGGCAGTCTGGTCAATCCGAACCCGCCTGCCCCGGTCAATTCGCGTACCGCGACGATCAAACGCATAACGGGCTGTATTCTGGGCGCATTGAAGGATGTCTTGCCCGAACGCATCCCGGCGGATTCAGGCGGCGAATTGTTAATCCTGTCGTTCGGCGGTCAACGCGAAGATGGCTCAACCTTCGTTGTCGGTGATTTGATTGCATCGGGCAGTGGCGCATCGAATTTGGGCGATGGCGTGGACATGATAGAGACCGATGCCACCAATTGTATGAACCTGCCTATCGAGGCGCTGGAGCTCGACGCGCCGATCCGCGTGCATCATTTTGGACTGGCACCAGGGTCTGGTGGTGCGGGGCAATATCGCGGTGGCCTTGGTTGCCGACGGGAATATGAAATCATGGCTGGACAAGTGACCGTCACCTACAGAGGCGAACGTCATGACCATCCAGCCAAGGGCAGTCAGGGCGGCGAAGCGGGCAGTTGCGCCTCGGCACGAATTTTGCGTGCAAATGGCATGATCGAATACATACCATCCAAACAGGTTACGACGCTTTTTGCGGGTGATCGCCTTTCCGTGCAAACGGCGGGTGGAGGTGGTTTCGGGCGACCTGTGGAACGCAGTGCGAAAGACATGGCGGACGATTTAGCCAGCGGTAAGGTTAATCGCACGATAAGCGGTGGATAACTTTTTGCTTTGCCTTTGGCGGCAATAGGTTGGCAAACCGAATCAGCCAATTAATATTCATAGATGATCCGTTAACACTATTTTTACGGTGGATTGGTTAACGTAGAGCTTGTAATCAACGATTGTCTTTTATGTTAGGAATTTCGGCATGTTTTTTCGTCGTCCCGAAGCCCGCTGCGCCCTCATCGAGGGCGATACATATCAACGCCGCCTGGCCCACAATCTGATTGAGACCGCCCGCGTCAAAGGTGTGACGACCGGTCCCCAGGGCATACCCCATGTGACCTTTCGGGTCTCTACGCCGGGTATTGATGAGCAAGGTGAGCAACGTATTCTTGCGACCGAGGTCTTCTCGCGCATGTATCAGCCGGCCTAACATTACCCATTGAGAGAGGCGCGTTCTCTCTCCTAATTCTGACCGCCGCGGGTGGCCTTTGGCCATGCTGCGGTTTTTTTATGCCGAACCATATGCCTTTCGACCCCCTGCGGGGTATAGTGGGATGAAGTTGAAGTGAACAGGACGTACAACCATGAACGAACCGGTGCCGGGACAAAGCAAAGCTCAGCCATTTGATCGCGCACGGGAATTGGCGCTTTTGCGGACTTTGGAACGGAAAGTTCTCTGGCTGTCCTCCTGGATGATCCACAATGCCAATCACCTGCGTCCCAATCGGGATGGTTTAAAGGTTGGTGGCCACCAGGCGTCTTCGGCCTCCCTGACCACATTGATGACCGCGTTGTACTTCAACATTCTCCGACCCGAAGACCGCGTCGCGGTAAAGCCCCATGCCTCGCCTGTGTTCCACGCCATTCAATATCTACTGGGACAACAAAGCCGCGAAAAGTTGATTAATTTCCGCGCCCTGGGCGGTGCCCAATCCTATCCATCCCGTACCAAGGATATGGAGCATGTGGATTTCTCCACCGGTTCCGTCGGTCTGGGCGTGGCCATGACCGCCTTTGCCGCGTTGGTTCAAGATTATGTTTCCATGAAGGACTGGTCCAACAAGGATATGCCGACCGGCCGCATGGTCGCCTTGATGGGCGATGCGGAGCTGGATGAGGGCAATGTGTTCGAGGCCATGCTTGAAGGCTGGAAACACGATACGCGCAATGCCTGGTGGATCGTCGATTATAACCGGCAAAGTTTGGACTCTGTTATTACGGACCGTTTGTTTGGCCGGGTTGATGATATTTTTCGTACCACCGGCTGGCGGGTTGTCACCCTGAAATACGGCACTCTATTACAGTCGGTGTTTGATACCGCAGACGGTGACGCCCTGCGTCAATGGATCGACGATTGCCCGAACTCTCTCTATTCCGCCCTGACCTACAAAGGCGGGCCTGGCTGGCGGGAACATCTACGCCGGGATTTGGGTGATGTACCGGGCCTGCGCCCGATTATCGAGGATTATGAGGATCGGGATCTGCATGATCTGATGACCAATCTGGCCGGCCACGACATGGCGTCCGTGCTGGATTGTTTTCAGAATATTGAAGGCGACGAACCCACCTGCTTCATTGCCTATACAGTGAAGGGCAAGGAATTACCCCTGGCCGGGCATAAAGATAATCACGGCGGTTTGATGAGCCCGGAGCAAATGGCGGAATTTCAATCCCGGATGGGGGTACCTATCGGCCAGGAATGGGAACCCATGGCCGGCCTGGATATGGATATGGCGGAGCTGCAAAGCTTTCTCGATCAGGTGCCCTTTACCCAGGGACCAAACCGGCGGCGTACCGCGGGTACCATCGCCGTTCCATCGACCCTGCAAAAACCGGCCAGCGATGCCGACAAGCCAATTTCGACCCAGGAAGCGTTTGGCCGCATTCTTTTTGATATCGCCGCCCGTGATGATGACTTCGCCCGGCGCATTGTAACGACCTCGCCCGATGTCACCGTTTCCACCAACCTTGGTGGCTGGGTCAATCGGCGAGGCATTTTTGACCGCCGCCGACGCGAGGATATTTTTCGCGAGGAGAAAGTCGTCTCGGCCCAGCGCTGGGCCATGCATCCTGACGGCCAGCATATTGAACTGGGGATTGCGGAAAATAATCTTTTCCTCACCCTCGCCGCCCTGGGCCTTTCGTCCTCGTTGTTCGGCGAACGCTTGTTGCCCATAGGCACTTTGTATGACCCCTTTGTCAGCCGTGGGTTGGATGCCTTGAACTATGCCTGTTATCAGGATGCCCGCTTTATGCTGATCGGCACGCCGTCAGGCATCACCCTGGCACCGGAAGGCGGGGCCCATCAATCCATCGGCACACCCTTGATTGGCATGACCCAGGATGGTCTGAGCGCGTTTGAACCCGCCTTTGTCGATGAGTTGGCGGAGATTATGCAATGGGGCTTTGGCCACATGCAGGCGGACGATGGCGGCTCTGTCTATTTGCGCCTGACAACACGGGGATTGGTCCAGCCCGACCGGCAATTGACCCCGACCCTGCGGCGGCAGATCATCGATGGGGCTTATTGGCTGGTCTCCCCGCAACCGGGTTCGGAATTGGCTATTGTCAGCTGTGGTGCCGTCACGGCAGAGGCGATCGCCGCCCACGAAGAAATCCGCGAGGATGTACCAGGCGCAGGCCTGTTGGTGGTAACTTCCCCCGACCGGGCCTATCAGGATTGGAACCATGCCTGGCGAAACAGAGCCTCTGGCCGGTATGAGGCGCGCAGTCATATTGGCCGCTTACTTGATCCCCTGTCGGACAACGCCGCCCTGGTTACGGTGATCGACGGCCATCCCTCCGCCCTGTCCTGGCTCGGTTCGGCATCGCGGCGGCGTGTTTACAGCCTTGGGGTAGAGAAATTCGGCCAATCGGGAGATATCGCCGATCTTTATCACCTGCACGGCATCGATAGCGATGCCATCCTGAATGCCTGTGCCGCAGCCTGTTTAGGTCGATAAATTAGGCCGATAGAGTTCCCTGTAGCGAGTTATTGCCTATGTCAAAGACATCTGAGCCGAAGATGAGCGGCCCGCAGCTTGAAGCCTTCATGGCGGAGAGCTTCTCGCAAATGAACGATATGAACCTGACGATAGAGGAGGTCCGCCCCCGCTATCTGCGGGCCCGCATCGTGACGTCTGAAAAGAACCTGCGCCCCGGCGGCACCATATCGGGTCCGACCATGATGGCCATGGCGGATTGCGTTACCTGGCTGGCGATCATTGGCACATTGGGCCATGGCGAACAGGCCGTCACCACCAACCTGAACATGAATTTCATGAAGCGCCCTGGACCTTTTGATTTGATCGCCGAAGGCCGCTTGTTAAAACTGGGCCGCCGCCTGGCGGTTGGCGATGTGATGATCTATTCCGATGATGGCAGCGATGCAGCCGATCACCCCGTCGCCCACGCCACCCTGACCTACGCCATACCAGAGGAAAAATAGCCGTCCGCCCCGCCCATTTCCGCTGCCATGGCGCGGCGGCGCTCCAGCTCCCGGACTTCTTCTTCCCAAGACATCCAACAATCTCCCTAACAGTTTCTATTCAGCCGGCAGACGCGCTTCAAGTTCGTGGCGTTGCACCTTGCCCGTGGTGGATCGGGGCAGTTCTTCCTCGGTCAGAAAGATGATGTCCTTGGGGCGTTTGTAGGATGACAGATTATCCCGGCACAGATCCATCAGCTCATCCGCCGTCAAGGTGGGATCGGCAGGGACAATGAAGGCCACGGGCACCTCACTCCATTTCCGGTCCGGGCGGCGCACGACCACCGCCTCATGCACCCGTGCATCGGTCAACATCACCTGCTCAATTTCAGCAGGATAAATATTCTCGCCCCCGGATTTGATCATGTATTTAACCCGGTCCACATAATCCAAAGTGCCGTCTTCGTTGCGGCGCAGGACGTCTCCCATGTGGAACCAACCATTGCGGAAGTCATGGGCATTGGTTTCGTCCGCGTTCCAATAACCGCTGAACAATGTGGGGCCGCGTAGGGCAACCTCACCCGGGGTGCCGATGGGGACTTGGTTATCGTCGGGGTCGACCAGGCGCAGTTCGCAAAATGACGACTGCCGTTTCGCCAGGTTGGTCGGGGCGACACCCACGGGTATTGCGTTCGAAGATGCCGGCGGCATGCCAGTCTCGGTGGCACCAAAAGTGTTGTAATAGGGTGCACCCATGGCCAGGGTGGCCGCGGCGATATCCTCACGCGGGACCAAATCCGCCATGGCACCGCAGACCCCTACGCCTTTCACCTTGACCCCACGGGCCTTGAGAATTTCCGCGAACTGACCAACCATGCCCGGCATCAAAGCAAAAAACCGAAACTCCACACGTTCCAGAAGATGGATTAATTGGTCCGGCTCGTATCCATCGACCACGTATATTGTACCGCCGCGCAACAGGGTGGCGAGCGATTGATCAGTGGAAGCCATGTGATAGAACGGTGGCCAGGCACAGAAATTGTCCCCGATGGGGACCTCCAACTCGGACGCGAAACATAACCCCCGTGCCACCATGGCCCGATGGCTGACCAGCGCCCCTTTAGGCAAACCGGTTGTGCCGGAGGTATAGAGGATCACCAGGCCGTCTTCGGGATCCAGATCCAGATCCGGGTAGCTGTTGGACCCGGCGGCCAGAAATTCTTCGTAGTCGTCGCCAATGACGATGCGCCGATGGGGGTGGAGGTCCAACCGATCCAAAGTTTCCGTCAGCGCCGATTGGACGATGATGACCTTGGGCTCCACCAAGTTGATGCAATGGGTCAACTCCCGGTCCCCAAGACGCCAATTCAGGCAGGCCAGGATAATTCCCGTCTTGGCTGCGGCCAGTTCAACCTCCAGGTATTCTAGGCAATTGCGCGCCAACATCCCAACCCGGTCGCCGCGTGAGAGGCCCATGGCCAGCAAACTATTGGCCAGACGGTTGGAACGATCCTCCAACTCCGTGTAACTCAATGTCCTGTCGCCTGCAATAACCGCCCAATGATCGGGATTGGCAGGCACCCGAGCGTGAAACAGTGCACCAATGGTACCACGGCGGGAGGCGATGACATTTTCGGAAGGGATGTATTGGGACACGAAAAACTCCTTACAAAATCAGTCCATCAGCTATAAAGAGCGAGACTAAACCCTATTCTAACCGGGACAGTATGGCATGCCCCGGCAACCCTTGTCACGATACAGGCAAATATTGACGCTACTATAGTACCGCAGTATAATTAATTGAAAATACTGCCTTTTTCGCCTTGACCCTGTATTTCTTTCTGACATACTGCGCGCCGCCGGGCCGGATAGGAGTCAAATCCAGACCCATCCCATGATACCGGTCAACGACGATTGAGGAAGAATTATGAAAACCTATACCGCACGGCCGGGAGATATCGACCGTAAATGGTTCATTATCGATGCTGAAGGCGTGGTTCTGGGCCGTCTGGCCGCCATTATCGCGACCCGGCTTCGGGGCAAGCACAAGCCCATGTACACACCGCACATGGATTGCGGCGACCATATTGTTGTGATCAACGCCGATAAAGTGCAGTTGACCGGCAAAAAACTGACCGACAAAATTTATTACCGTCACACTGGCTATCCCGGCGGTATCAAAAGCGTCACCGCAGGCAAAGTTCTGGAAGGCAAGCACCCGGAACGGGTTGTGGAGAAAGCCGTGCAGCGGATGATCCCCAAAGGTCCCCTGGGCCGCCAGGTTCTGACCAAGTTGAAGGTCTATGCCGGCACCGATCACCCCCACGAGGCGCAACAGCCTGAAGTACTGGACGTTGCCGCGATGAATGACAAGAACAAGAGGAGCGCCTGATCATGGCTGACGAAAACACGGGCGACGATACACCGACGACGCCGCAAACCACGGGCACTCTGGCAGATCTGAAACAATTGGTCGAAGGTGCGGCAGCCGCCGGCACCGAAACCGCCCCTGGCGGCGATGGTGCGGCCAGTGCGCCTGCCGCTGTCGCCGGCGATGATGTCGCCCCGGTAGAGCCAAAAATCGACGAACAGGGCCGCGCCTATGCCACAGGCAAGCGCAAGAACGCCATTGCCCGGGTCTGGGTGAAACCAGGCGCTGGCCGGATCACCGTGAACGGCCGGGAGTTCGAAAAATATTTCGCCCGCCCCGTGCTGCGCATGATCATCAACCAACCGTTCGAGACCGCCCAGCGCAAAGACCAGTTCGACGTGAACTGCACGGTCGTTGGTGGTGGCTTGTCAGGCCAGGCCGGTGCCGTACGCCACGGCATCTCCCGCGCCCTGCTGAACTACGAACCAACCCTGCGCCCGGTTCTCAAAGCGGGTGGCTTCCTAACCCGGGATTCACGGGTCGTGGAACGGAAAAAATACGGCAAGGCCAAAGCCCGCCGCAGCTTCCAGTTCTCGAAACGCTAAAGTTCAAAATAGAAAAGTCGTTATATTTCAAGGGGTTAGCGGAAACGCTAACCCCTTTTTCATATGTACAAAAAATGTACAAAGCATTGTAATCAAAGAGCGTCGTGTTAGAATAATGTACAAACCTTGTACAAAATCCAATAAGGACCAGTTTGTTGGACGCTCAGGAAGCAACTGGAAGTAAGACCTACCAAGACGCCCACCGTGTCCGTGATGGGAAGATACTCGTCTATAAACGAGAGGGCAGCCCCGCTTATCAAACCCGCCTGAATGTGCCTGGCGTCAGCGGCTACGTTTTCCGCACAACCAAGAAAAATGACCTCTCGGCTGCTATCCAAAAAGCAGAAGATATGTTTGACGACCTGAGGTTCAAGGTCAGGAACAACCTTGATGTCGGCACCTACACATTTGCCACTCTGTACAAGAAATGGTGGGAAGCCACAGCCAGCACTCTTTCGGTTCAC